>JAUZRK010000001.1 GCA_030950485.1 Candidatus Dojkabacteria bacterium
AGGAATAACCCTCCCCTGTACTTCTAGCGTACTTCCTTTATCCGGATCATAGATACCTGCTATAAGTTTTAACAATGTACTTTTACCACTACCATTACGTCCAATTACTCCTAAAAAGTCTCCTTGTTTAATTTCTGCTTCAACATTTGTTAAAGCTTTAAATTCTTCTACCTTTCCTTGATTAAAAAGACTTGTAAACAGTTGTCTAAAAGATTCTTTCTGGTCAGAATGAATCTTAAATGTCTTATTTAAATTTTTAATTGTAATTACTTTATCTTTATTCATTAGAAATATTCAGCTATTTTCTTTACCTTTATATTAAAGTATTTCCATCCTGTAATTAATAGGATGATTGTTAGCAATGTAAATCCTAAGAAAATCCATATATCAATCTCACCATATACATTCATTGATGCTCTAAATTGATTTATCATTATTCCTAGTGGGTTTAGCTTTATCATTTTAGAGATCTTGTCACCTCCTATACCTTCATCTACAGAATAAAATATAGGTGTAGCCCAGTAGAATATTGCAAAACCAAGTTCACTTATATTTTTAAGATCTCTATATTTTATTGTTAATATTGAAGTAAATAGAGATATTCCTAAAGAAAGGAAAAAAGTTAGAAATATAACTGCGAACATGTAGACTATGCCTAACGGCTCAAGACTTATACTTGCCTCTCCTGCTTCTCTTCCTGGATTATAGATAAAAATTATTATAAAAATCAGTACTAAGTTTATAAATAGGTTGATAAGAGCTCCTATTGAGGCTGACAGAACTGCTATTTGTCTTGAGAAGTTTACTTTTAAGATTATATTTGCCCTTTCTAAAAGGGACATTTGACCTACTATTATTAATTCTTGAACGTATGAATAAAATATTAGCCCCGATAGTAAGTAAATACCGAAATAGTCAACACTTGCTGTTTTAAAGTTAGAAATCACTACATACATAACCGCAAACATTGCGTACGGTTTTATCAATACCCATAGGAATCCTAATACTGAGTTTTGATATCTCATTCTAAAGCTAGTTTTTACAAGCTCTAATAAAAGATCTATTCTATTCTGGTTTTTATTATTTAATTTAAACATACGGAATTATTATACTACTTTTATCTAAATTTGTCGGGTTTGTTTAGCATCTTACTTCATAACTTGGCGTACAAGTCTCAGTGCAGTCTCGAGTGATTTACGGCCGATAGGGAGTAAATTGTATCGAGAGATGGAGGCGCGTTCACCTTCCTCGGCTCGTTCCATGTCTCGATACATTCTACTTCGCTCCGCTTCGTAGAACACTCGGCACTCCACTTTGTTTGTAATTTAATACACTCCACTCTCTTCAGCTGGTGCAAGGTTGTACCTTGCTGCGAAACATTCCAAGAAAAGCTATTACCGTTTAGGGAGTACCCTCAGTTTGTTACCCCTTCCGGCTTAGCTTCGCTAAGCCACCTTCCCAAAAGGAAGATTGCCACCCAGTGCAGTCTCGAGTGATTTACGACCGAAGGGAGTAAATTGTATCGAGAGATGGAGAGGCGGCCCCTTAAAAACTCTTTCATAATTCTTACTATCAAGATTTTTCATTAACTAGACTCACTAAAACAAAGATTATAATTCCTTATGAAGCAACATAACTACTATGTCTACATCTTATTATGCTCTGATAACAGTCTATACGTAGGAATGACTAATGATTTAGATCGAAGGTTCTCAGAACATAATAATGGTTACTATGAAAACTCATATACATATTCTCGAAGGCCAGTAAAACTTATTTACTCGTCTCAGTTTAGTTATGTTCATGATGCAAAGAGTTATGAGAGTCAGATTAAGAAGTGGTCTAGAAATAAAAAACTAGCTTTAGTAATGAGAGATTGGGATACATTAGAGAGCTCTAGTAGAAAGAAATTTAAGAAATGATTTTGACTGAATCTTGCGAGACACATGCCCATGTCTCGATACATTCTACTTCGCTCCGCTTCGTAGAACACTCGACACTCCACTTTGTTTGTAATTTAATACACTCCACTCTCTTCAGCTGGTGCAAGGTTGTACCTTGCTGCGAAACATTCCAAGAAAAGCTATTACCGTTTAGGGAGTGCCCCCAGTCTGTTACCCATTACGGCTTAGCTTCGCTAAGCCACCTTCCCAAAAGGAAGATTAACCCACTCCCAGTGCAGTCTCGAGTGGTTTACGACCGAAGGGAGTAAATTGTATCGAGAGATGGAGAGATCGGGAGGCAATCACTTCGCTTACTTATATAAGAAAGTGAACTCCCCCGCTTTCGCGGGGGAGTTTGAATCGAACTTAGTAATTCGAGTTAGTTAACTCAAAAGAATTACACAGCTGGCATTGCGTAGAATGCAGTTGTTTCTTCTTTGAATGCTCCTTCCCAAATTCCTCCTGATTTGATTCTATCTCTTAGAATTGTTGCGTCAGCATCTCCTAATATATAGAAGTGTGTTTGACCAGTTCTTAGATTTAAGAATCTGTATACAGGATCAGCTCCATTTACAGCGTCATTGTAAGCACAGAATGCAACTGTTTCGTACTTGAATGGCCAACCTGCGTCAGCAATCTTAGTATCTAAAGCAGCTTTTTCTGTAGCTCCCTTAACGTAGAAGTGAATAGAACCATAAGTTGTATTTAGGTATCTGTAAACTTGCTCTGTATCTGTAGGACAAGTGTTATTTTCATAAACACCAGCTACAAATGCAACTGTTTCGTACTTGAATGGCCAGTTATCACTAGCGATTTTAGCGTCTAGTGCGTCTTTACCAGCTTCTCCTTGTACGTAGAAGTGTACGTCTCCTTGGTTTGTTTCTAAGTATCTGAAAACAGCTCCTGCTGGGTAATCAGTTCCTTGTACTACAAATTCTGGAGTAACAGCTAAATCAGATCCTGATCCGTCATATTCAGTAACTGTGAATTTACAATCAGTTACATTTAATCCAGATGGTAAAGGATTAAGTTGTACAATATTTGCTCCCTCTACAGCCATGTAAGATGTAGCAGAACAATATGAATCAGCTTCAAAAGAAATAACACCAGCCTCAGTAGAAGTAAATCTTAATTCTAGAGAGAATGGATCAACTGAAGCACCAGTTACACTAGGATCAAAATCATCCTTAATTGTAAAGTTAGCTACAGCGATTCCGTTGCTAGTTGCGTTATCATCATTGCTGAAGTAATCATATGCTTCAAATGTACAATCGTATGTTCCTGCAGTTAAAGGATCAATGTAGAACATTGATGTTCCTGAAGGGAAATCAAATGTCTGAGCTCCTCCAACCTCACAAGAACCTACACTAACATTGAAATAACCAGCTTCGTTAGCAGTTACTGTAACCTTAATTGGGTTTGTAACTGTTCCTGAAGTAAAGTTAAAGTCAACTTCTGGACCGTAGTTGTCTACTTCCATTGTTGGTAATGATAAGAATGCTCCAGTATTACCTTGATTATCAACAGCAGCTACAGAACAATTAGAGAAAATGTCATCAACATTTCCAGCTCCTTTTCCTGTATCAGCAGCACTGAAATCAATAGTTAATATTTGAGTTGGATCAAATGCAGTTAGTGATGATCCTCCAACGGTTGCAGTAACTCCAGCTACGTTACAAGAACCAGCTAGTTTTAATGTTGTTGGGAATACTACTGAACCTACATCATCGTTTGAATCAATTACTACAACAATAGTTTCATCAGTAACGTCATCTTGTTCAGGAGCCTCAACCATTGTTAGCATTGGTCCTACTGTGTCTTTTACTGAGAAATCAGAGAATAGAATTGAGTTACTTACCTGTCCATCAGCATCTGTGATCTCTAATGAACAATTTTTGAAAGTAGCTCCATCAACTAAGTTTCTTAGAGTAACTTCATTTTGTCCATTGAAAGCTTGAGTTGGGTATGTAGTTAACACACCTGCTCCAGTTCCTCCAGTACACTCGAAGTTGATTAATCCAGATTCATTCGCTGTGAATGAGAATGCTGGGTTTGTATCATTTTTAAAAGAAGAGAAATCACCTCCATTTACATGTGGAATATTTCCGTTACCATCAATAATTCTAGTAGCAGAAGCTGTAAGATCTACAGATCCTGTATAACCGAATTTATCTGTTACTGTTAATGTACAAGAGTTAACTGCATCATAAGTACCTGTAATTAGATTCTCAACTTCAACAGTTCTAACATAAGTCATTGTTCCTGAGTTATAGTCAGCAGCTGTAAAGTAAGTATCTCTAATTGCACAAGTTCCTGTACCTAATCCTGCAACTGTTAGTTCTCCCATTGAAGTAGAAGAAACTGTAGCTGTAAGATCAACATCACCTACTGCAGGAGATGGGTTTGATAAACTTGTAACAGAAAGTACTGGTGATGTATCAGCAACAGTGAATTCAGAAATCTCAACTGTTGTTTCGTTCTCAGCTTGATCCTTGAATGTTACTGTACAATCTGAATAAATACCAGGTGTTAATGTATCGAATGCTACATCAACATCTAAGATTGTAGTTCCACCAGGAGCAGCTAAACTTGAAGTAGAAGGTGTATTCATATCACAAGCTCCTCCGAATGTAGCTGTTAAGCCAGCATTGAAAGATCCTAGTAAAGAACCTTCTTCAACAATTTTAAGACCAACTATTGGTGAATTGTTATCAGTAATAGAATCGATAGGATTTACTTCTGTAACAATAGGTGCAGTTGTATCAACTTCGAAGTCAGTTAAGTCCAATAAAGAACTAAAAAGACCCTCAGAGTCAACAACAGCGATACTACAAGCAGTCATTGTTCCAGTTTCGTACTCATCATCAGCTAAAGCATCAAATGTTACTACATTAGAACCAGCCACTGCATAGTCTAAATCTGAATCTAGACATGGACCGTGAAATACAACTAATCCTGCTTTATTACTACTGAATGTGAATTCAGGAGTACTATCTTTAGTTACGTTACCGTTAGATTCTCCAACAGTTGTAACCTCAGAGATTAGAGGTGCAGCTGCATTAACAGTTGTTAGTACCATCATTGGTGTTACTAACAATGCGAATGCTGCAACGAAAGAAAAAATCTTTCTCATATGCATATTAAATAATATATAAAATAAAAAAAATAAAAGGCATGTTGGAAGTATAAATACCAATTTAAATCCTAGATCTAAATTAGAAAGATACACTTACATGCAATTACAGATTATTAATTCAAAAATATGAATTAAATAACCTGCCCTTACGGCAAAATAAAAAAAACATTAAAGAACATTAAAACAACTAATAACTCTACTATTCAGCTTTGTTATTTTCTTTTGCAGAATTTGCTGCATTTAGTTGTTTAACAAAATCATCAACCTCTTCAGGATCTCCTAAGTAAGGTAATGGTTCATCGTCAGTTGAATCCTGTAAGTTTTCTTCAGATGTTATATCTGAATCGTTCTTACTAGACTCTTCGTCAGAGCTTGTTACTTCTAAAACTATAAATGTGATTATTCCAACAAGTACAAGACCTAAAATTAATAACAGAAGTTGTTTTTTTTCCATAATCATTACTATATGAGCTTTTTAATCTCGAATTATTTTAACACTTTTTAAGTTTAATTTAAAATACAGTAAACAATATTACTAAATTACCCTTCACTAGTTAAAACGAAAAAACTAGACAAATATTACACTTTTTTTCATTTTTTTCTATAAAAATTCATCATTTTTACAGAACCTTTTTCATAGCTATTTATGTCTATGAATTTTTTCATCTCAGTCTTTAATTCTTCAAGCTTTTTAGCGTCACTAAGTATAGCTTTTATTTCATTCGAAACCAATACTGGTTCTAATTTTTTCAATTTAATTACCTGATCTTTAAATTCACTAAACTGCTTTATATCTGTAACTATAGTAGGCGTAATTGAACAAATAGCCTTTCTAACAGCATCGCTCGAAGTCTCCCCAACCTCTATATATATAAGCATAACAAGATCACTAACCTGCATTAAAATCTCGATTTGAGCTACACTTAAAAAATCTGGGACCACAGAAACACTCTTTTCTAATCTAAGCCTCTTCATATTTTCAACCGTTTTCTTATTTTCTGAGCTTGATGCTAAATTATTTGTACTAACAGCATTAGCTAGAATAAGATAAGCTTTAGGATACTCTTTTTTAATCTCAGAAAAAATCTCAACAAGTGTTGGAATATTTTTATTATGGTTCATTAATCCATGGGATATTATTATTGGAAATTTATCTTCTAGATTAAGCTCATCTTTTAACTTATTTCTATCTCTATTTTTAAAATTCAATATAGGTATAGTAAATAAAACTACATTATCTAGAGTTTTAGCTGCATGATTAAAGTCTGCCTCGTTATGTATAATGACTTTATCTGCTAGATTTAGAGCTTTTGACTCTTTTATAAAATCAAAACTATCAGACTTAACTGCGTGTAGCGTTACCACTACTTCTATATTTAGAGCTTTAAGATTTGTTATAAACTCATCTAGAGCTTGGATTGAAAAGTTGAAGCCTGAATGATATTGAATATGAACAATATCTAGTGATTTTTCTTTAACGAACTTCAGAGTTTCTGTAAAATTTTTCTCTCCAGTATTCCAATTTCTTATTACGTTATTAGCATCATCTCTTACTCTATCATCAATATCTTTATTAGCAATATAATAGAAATTCTTAAAACTATTTTCAATATTGTTATATAAGTAACTTGTGTATTCTGATAAGCCATCCTCGCTATTTATTCTCCCAACTACCCCTATATTTTCCGTCTTCAAGTGTGCAACATTTTCAACTTCATTTATAAGCCCAGCTACACTAATAGCACTATTTTTCCAGGTCAGTTGAGTAGCACGATTATAAGCCTTATCTAATAATTCACCAATTGACGATTGACTGTTGACTATTGTATATAATTTTCTCATAACCTCTCTTAGCTCCTCCGAATCAGCTTCCGCCCATTTAGCCCCGACATTTACTAGTTCAGAATCTAGCGCATCAGTAAGTTTATAATCTATAAGGAAACCAGAATTATCGTCTATAAAATCTAGATAAGCACTATACCTTGTAGCTATTACTGGAGTTCTATGAAACATAGCCTCTGCTATTGGAATTCCAAAGCCTTCTGCCCTAGTTGGATATACTGCGCAATCACAGCTAGCAGTTAGATTAGCAAGTTCCTGATCAGTTAGTTCAGAATTAAATATATGCTCTACTTCTGGAGAATTTTCAGTTTGTAGTTCATTTAACAGTTCATTTACAAGATTATCAGGACCAGGGAAGCTTTTAATTACTAAGCAAACATCATCTTCTTTATTAAATTCTTTGAAATAAGCTTTTATTAAAATATCTATCCCTTTTCTTTTTCTAGCAGAACTTACATTTAAAAATTTGAAGGATTTCTTAGTTTTTAAAGGATACTTACCAGTTGCTTCTACTAAAACATTTTTATCTATACCATTTAAAGCAACTGCGATTGGAACTTTTACTCCAGCATCTCGTAGAACATTTCTTACAAAACTAGAAGCTACTAACATTCCATGAAGATTTTCGTTTATTTCATCAACCCACATTTCAGGATAAACACTCTCTTCCCAGGCTAAATACATCAGTTTAATCTCACCTGGTAAATCTTTCAGTCCATGCTTTGTATAACCAGCCTTTGGAAAGTCGTTATAAATAATAATATTAGAGTTTTCTATTTCATTAAATTCTCTTGCCCAAAGCTCATTAATTTCAGGATGTTCTTTTAAATCATTATCTGAAGGCCACCGATCTATTTTATCCTTTTCTCTATAGAGTTTAACCTCGTATTCTCCTTTTAGTAAATCAGATAAGGCTAAAGCTAGCCCTCTATTGACTCTTGCAAGACTATAGTTCGAGATAAATGATCCAATTATTGTAAGTTTTTTCATTTGGTTTTCTAAGTAGATAATATTACCCTAACTTTAGAATATTATGAAGTTATTTCTGTATAGCCCTTATCTCATCACTAACTAACTCATTCTTCATCCCTTCAACATATTCAGTATATTTATTAACTATTTTCTGCCTTAAGTCTCTATCTTCAACCTCTTTGCTTATACTTGCATCTAACGCTTCTATATCACTATTTATTAATTTTCTAACTATCTCTCTAACTTTTAAACCCTTTAGATCAAGTGATCTATTTAAATAGTCTGTAATTATAAATTCAAGTTGATATTTCGAACTCAGCCCACTAATTATTCTACCTCCAATTATCATTCCAACCCATATAATCATTGAAGCAAGCCAAATTTCTATATCTAATATAAAGAACATAATATAAAAGACAAAACTGCATAAAGCTAAAAGCATTGCCAGTCCACTCCCATAGATATTAGTTCGTTGCGATTGATAATAATGAATTTCTGGGATATCTAAATTTTTCTTTGCAACCTCTTCTCTTGTAAAAACGAGCATAAGTGAGCTTAGTATAAACAAAGCAGTAATTATTCCTTTTAATATTTCAAGATCAAATATTATCAGTAGAACTGATAATATAAGACTTAAAATAAAAATAATAGTGTAATTTTCTAATCTTTTATTCATGATACTAGATTATTTAGTTTTAGAATTTTAAAACTAAAGTTACATATCCTCCCTTTACTCCAACTCCTATTTCAGAATAATCACCAAGTAAATTTTCGTTATGTGCTGGACTTTGAGACCAAGCAGTAACTATACTTGCCGCATCTGGATTTGGGAAATTTGCAATATTTTCAGCACTACAAACATCTCCCTCAGCAATACATCTATCTGATGGATAGCTTCCTCCTTCGCCAATGTGATTTAAAGTATTATTATTTGACATCCAAACTGAGTGTTTACAAGAGGCTGTGTTTAATGATTCATTTAAAATTACTTGAGTTTTACCGTTTTGAGCTCGGTATTGATTTACCTCCTGTAGCATTTTTGATGGATAGTTTAGTAAACAACCAAACTCATTAACTGGTTCTTCGAAAGTTGCTTCTGGATCAATTGCGTAAAAAGTGGTTGTTTCATAAACAAATACTCCATCCCAAACTGCTCCTGGCTTAGATTTATTTATTACGTTTTGTTTATTATTCTCACCTACAACGTAAAAGTGCACTGATCCTCCTAGCAACTCATTTCTAAACCTTGCAACTTCTACCGTAAATGCGTTTGGAGCTTCATAAACACAAAAAGCTTCCGTCTCGTAAGTAAATGCTCCTTCCCATGATCCACCGGGAGCTGACTTATCAATTACTACTTGTTTATTAGTAGTACCTACTACATAAAAATGGATTGAGCCAAATTGATTATTTAGAAATCTATAGACTGGAACTGTACCTGATGGGCAAGATCCATTAAATTCATATGCTTTAAATGCTACAGTTTCATACTCAAATGCTCCATCCCAAGCTCCTCCGGGTTGAGATTTCTTTTCAACTTTAGCTTTATTATTATCCCCAATTACATAGAAATGCGCAGATCCTAATTGCTTATTTAGGAATCTATAGACATTTTCTGCTGTTGTTGGATCAGTAACTGCAGAGACTTGCTCTTTCATACCTATAGTAAGTAATAAAGCAATTATTGGTAGTGTTAATAAAATTGATGTGATTTTTTTCATTTAAACAGAGTATTATTTTATATAGTTATAATACGGTATTTCGATAAAAGATAAAAATCAAAAGAGAGTAGAAAATCTACTCTCTTTTATATTTACTGTTAAATTTTGAATTAGTTCAAATCAATTTCTAGTGATTGAACTAAATTTAGAATTAGCTCTTCATTCTCCAGCATCTCTTCGTATGGATCAAAAACACCATCAACAGCCTCTTGAGTAGTATTCCATCTTATTTTGAATACTTTATAGTAATCAAAATTATAACTAGAGTCGCTTCCATGAAAAGACTCGTCAATATTTATCAATTGGTTATAATCTACGCCTATATAATAAAAGTCAGGATTTTCAAGTTGATATACTTCGATTGTAAGGTCTACTCCATTTTTACTCTGGATATCTGTAGTATTTATTATATTTTTATTTAAATTTTCTGATTCAAGCTGTTTTATACAATCTTCAACAGAAATTGTTATATCCCTTAATTTTACATATTCATTCCAACCTCCAACAATAATAGTATAAGCACCATTACTACAATCTTCAGAAGCAGCTATTTCATTAGACATAGCTGTCACTACATGATCGTAATCAAAGGTAAAGTTAACATTATGCCTTACAAATGAATAAGGTCTATTTGAATAAATTGCATAAAAACCTATTCCCTCGTATACAAATACTCCATCCCATACTCCCCCTGGTGCTGATCTTTCTACTACTATATCTTTGTTATTATCTCCAGTTACATAAAAAAAAGTGTACTGTTCCTCCTAAAGACTCATTTCTAAATCTATGAACTGATGTCCTCATTACGTTGTCTCCTTCAGTATAAGCGCAAAATGATACACCTTCAAAAGTAAATGTGCCATCCCATGCTCCTCCAGGAGCTGAGTTATTTATAACAATATTTTTATTATCATCTCCTACTACGTAGAAATGAGCTGATCCATAAATATTATTAAGAAATCGATATACAGATATTGTTTCTCCCGGACAAATACCTTCTTCACTTCTATAAGCTTTAAATGCAACGCCTTCATTTACAAATTTACCTTCCCATTTTCCACCTACAGAAATAAATTCATCCATTTGTTTTCTTTCCTCATAACCCATTACATAGAAGTGCGCAGACTCTAGATCTACATTTCTATAACGATATACATTTTCAGAAAGTAATGGAGCTAAGTTGTATGCACTAACATTACTTGTAACAAATAAAGGGATGCTTAAAATAAGCATAAAAACGGTGATTTTTTCTCTGCTTCTTTTTTCAAAATATAAGAAAAGGCGACCTTACGGTCGCCTTTTTAAAATTCAAGATATTAATTACACTAAATCTAAATTCATTGATTCAACTATGTCTTTTATCATAGCTTTTCCATCTGCTAGTTCAAAAGCATTAATTGTACTCCAATGAATGTTAAAAGTTGTGTAATAAGAATAAGTACTATTATCAAATAACTTTTCTTCTAAAAAAGGAGTTGATGAAATTATCTTTGTATCTGGGTTTGATTCAAAATACATAACTTGGAAATCTAGAAGTTTTCCATTTTTAGTTGTAAGTTGAAAACTTTCTTCTATAACAGGAACTTCACCTCCTCCTCCTGAACCGAATCCAAAAATACAATCAAAGATAGTAAGAGCCATAGTACTAGTATTACTAGTTTTTAGCTGAACTTCCTCGTAGAAAGTATCAAAAGTGTCACCATTATCAAAATTCTCACATGTTACTGGCATATTCTCTACATACTCGATAGACATATCTTTAGCGTAATCAAAACCAAGATTAAAGACTGCACTATTATATGTGTTTAATGTATCAGAGGCTGGTTGTACATCTGCAGGTAATGCATTAAATGCTATTGTCTCATATACGAAAACTCCGTCCCATACTCCTCCTGGTGCTGATTTACTAACCACGATATTTTTATTATCAGTTCCTACTACGTAAAAGTGTACTGATCCTCCTAATGCATCATTTCTAAATCTATATACTGGTACTATCTCACTTGTTGAGTTCTCATATACACAGAATGCTTCTGTCTCGTAACTAAATGCTCCAGCCCATTTTCCTCCTGCTTTTGAATTATTTACCACTATATCCTTATTTGCTGCTCCTAGTACATAAAAGTGAATAGAGCCAAACTGGTTATTTAAGAATCTATATACAGGTACTGTTCCTTCTGGACAAACCCCATTAAATTCATAGGCTTTAAATGCTACAGTTTCATACTTAAATGCTCCTGCCCATGCTCCTCCGGCCTTTGAATTATTCTCAACTGTTGTTTTATTACTATCTCCCATTACATAGAAATGTGCTGATCCTAAAGCGTTATTTAAAAATCTATATACATTCTGTGGTGTTGTATTTGGCTCAATTACATTTATAGTTACCGCAAAATCAGATGTGTTTAGACCGTCTGAAACAGTAAGTATTACATCATATGAACCAGCTTGAACAAAGTTAAAAGATGGGTTTTGAACATCACTATCTTCAATACCATCCTCATCAAAGTCCCAACTCCAAGTTGAAACATCACCAATTGATTTATCAGTAAAAGTTAACTGCTCGCCAACTCTTATAAATGGGCTACTAGCAATAAATTCTGCAACCAATTCATTTAAACCAATACAAGATTGAGAGTAATTATCAAAGCTTGTAGTCATTGTCGTTGACACAGAAGTATTTGAGTCCATAATTGTTGAACCAATTCCTAGAACTGAATCATAAGAACCTGTTGACGTAATCTCTGAAAACACTAAATATTCAGATCTAGAAGCATCTTTAAATGACATCTCGACAATATTTCCTGTTCTTTGAATTTTTAAATCTACTGGAAATGGTGTTGCACCTAGTCTAAATTTAGGTGTTGGACTAGGAATATTATTTTCCCAAATATATCCAATTATATAATTTCCATCCTTATCTTCGCCAACTGCAATATCAAACATAGAATTAGCTGTTGTTCCATTAGGATTTGTATCTTCCTCTAAAGTCAGGTACGTAAAACCTTCGTTTGATAAATCAGTATTAGAAAATTCTAGTGTCTCTACTGTAACCTCTGCTTTAAAATCACCAGAGACAGGAGTATTACTAAAAATAAAATCTCCTTCATAACCATTGTTGGTTAAATTAGTTTCTAACTTACCATTAGACTGAGTGAAGTTAAAATCTGGCCATAATGATTCCCAATTGTTCAAATCTAAGCTGGCTCCGTTAAAATTATCAGAAAATATATCGCAAGTAGCTGCTTCTACAGTACTTTTATTAGCTCCTATGAAGCTTAATGATATACCTACTAGCAATATTGCTACTAATGATAAGGTAAATTTGTTTAACATAATAATTAAATAACAAATAAATATGTTCCATTGTCATTATATCATGATGACATATTAAATACATAAAAAAAATAGAGAGAACCAAGTCTCTCTATTTCTATCTTTCACCTTGAATATTAAGCAAATTGAGCAAATGCTTTATTAGCATCAGCCATTTTCTTAACATCTTCTTTCTTCTTCATAGCATTACCTTCTTTATTGAAAGCAGCTACAATTTCTCTTGCTAATACCTCATAGAATTCTTTACTTCCTCTACTATTTCTAGCTGAATCAATAATCCATCTAAGAGCTAGTGTTAATTGTCTATGTTCACTAACAGGAGTTGGAACTTGATAGTTTGAACCTCCTACTCTTCTTGATCGAACTTCAATTCTTGGTTTTACATTTTCAATTGCTTGCTCTAAACCTTCAATACCTTTAGTTTTAGTCTGTTTAGCAATTTCTTCGATAGCTTTATAAACTATTTTTCTTGCTGTAACTTTCTTACCATCCATCATTATGTAGTTTATTAGTTTAGCCACTAACTCACTATTGTACTTTTGATCTGGAGCTACTTTTCTTCTTGGAATTTGCTTACCTCTCATTTTTTTTAATTAATAAATATAATAAAACTCTCCCGTAAGGGAGAGTTTTTATTTCTAACCTTACTGAATACTTTTGTTCTCCAGTAATGAACTATGATATTTTAAAACTTTAAAATTCTATTTCTTTTCTCTTTTTGCTCCGTACTTACTTCTAGCTTGTTTTCTTCCTTCAACTGGAGCTGTATCAAATACACCTCTTACTACAGTATATCTAACACCTGGTAGATCGGGTTTCTTACCTGCTCTTACAAGAACAACAGAGTGCTCTTGAAGGTTATGACCTTCACCAGGAATATAAGCTGTAATAACTTGTTTATTAGAAAGTCTTACTCTTGCAATTTTTCGAAGAGCTGAGTTTGGCTTCCTAGGTGTCATAGTTCTAACAGAAATACAAACTCCTCTTTTAAAAGGATTAGATTTCTGAAAGTAATTATCTGTTACTCCATTGTAATTGAACCTTAGTGCCTTATACTTAGTTTTTTGAGGAATAAGTAATCCTTTAAACCTTACAACCTTGTTCTTGGCCTTTCTTGGTTTTCTTATGATTTGTGATATTCTTGCCATATTAAATTAGTTTTTATTTTCTATTTTTAGAAAAACATTAAACATATAAATTAAATACATAACAAACTTAAACTATAAGTTGCTATTTATTTTCTGCATCCTCTGTTAAAATCTCTACTCTTGCCTCTGCTTCCTCTACCTCTTCTCTATTTTGTTCAATTAAAACCTTACCTAATGGTACTGGCCTTCCGATTATAACATTCTCTTTCAATCCTCTCAAGTTATCCACTTTTCCAATTAAAGCTGCATCAGTTAATACTCTTACCTGTTGCTCGAATGAAGCTGCAGATAAGAAACTCTCAGTTCTAATTGAAGAATTAGTAATGCCAAGCAAGATACTATCATACTTAATAGTCTTTTTACCAGCTTTTTCCAATTGAATGTTTTCTTCTTTAATATCTAAAACATCAACATAATCTCCTGGAAGAACTTCTTCGCTTTCACCACTATCACTTACCAGTCCGTATCTACCCATCTGTCTTGAAATTATTTCTAAATGTCTATCATCAACCTCTAATCCTTGAATTCCGTATACATCTTGAACTCCCTTAACTATATACATTTGTGCTGCTCTAATTCCTTTTAATCTAGCTAATTCTTTAGGATCAATAGAACCGTGAGTTATTTGATCTCCTCTTTCTACTATTGCTCCATCTTCAACTAAAATATCAGCTAATGATGCTACTGTTGTTTCGTCCTCCTTAGCAGTTCCAGCTTCAACAGTTAGTGTTCCTTGTTTCTCGCTGATTTTTACTTTTCCACTAAATGGAGATCTAGCTTCAGTTTTATCTTTTCTAACAATTAGAGTATCTTTTGCTTTTACGTTACCTCCTTTTTTAACAATAACTTCATCTCCTTCTTCTATATCAAAAGTCTCTATTGCTAATTCTTCAGCTGTTACTCTCACTATGTATCCCTTTTTATCTTCAATAATTTTAACCTCACCAGCAATTTCAGATAACTTAGAAAGTGCCTTAGGAGTCCTAGCTTCTAATAATTCTTCAACTCTAGGTAAACCTTGAGTTACGTCTGACTTACTAGCTCTCGCGTCTGATTTGCTCTTTAGTGTTAACTGAGTTGTTGGTTCTCCAAGTGCTTGCGCTGCAATAATTCCTACTGCTTGACCTATCTCAACTAGTACACCTGTACCATTGTCAAATCCATAACATTTCTTACAAACTCCGTGTGATACATTACATGTTAACGGACTTCTTAATTCTACTGACTCAATTGCTTTATTTTCATCTATTTCAGTAGCATCATCATAGCCTATTGGATCTCCCATCTTAACTATAACTTTTCCTGATTTAGGATCTTTAATATCATGAGTTGGGTATCTACCTTTAATTCTATCTACAAACTCTAGTTGTCTTTTATCTAACCTATCTACAATTAGTCCTTCTTCAGTTTCACAATCATCAATTTTAGTAATTAAATCTTGACTTACATCTACTAATCTTCTTGTTAAATATCCTGATTCTGATGTCTTCAAACCAGAGTCAGTAAATGATTTTCTTACAGCCTTACTAGCTACAAAATATTCAAAGTTACTTAGACCCTTTTCAAAGTTTCCAGAGATAGGTAAGTTAACAATTTCACCACTCATATCTGTAATGAATCCTCTTACACCAGAAATCTGTTTTAACCAAGCACTTACTGGAGTTGCTCCAGAAGCATCTAAGTCTAAAAGGTTCTCTGTCTCTGGTCTTGTCTTAGCAAGTTCCCATACTGCGTTCTGAATTTCTTCAGATTGATCAACCCATTCTTCTTTCTGTAATCTTACAAGTTCATTATCAGTTAATAATCCATCTTCATAATCTGCTACTAATTCATCCTCTTTTTGAGAGTACTCTTCTAATTTCTTTTCTAGAAGATCTTCTGCACCAAATCTGAATTCTCCCATTGAAACTGAGAATCCTAATTGAGTAGAAAATCTAAATCCAATGTCTTTAATTTTATCAAGAACATCTACAGCTATTACATTTCCGAACTTTCTAAAGATCTTAGTTGTGATCTTAGAAACATCTTTTGTTGATAGTTCTTGATTAAAGAAATCAAAAGTATCCTCAGGTAATATACTATTAAATATATATCTACCGGCTGTCGTTACAAGATAATCTCCTTTATATAACAATCCTATAGGTTCAAAGAAAGTAATATTTGCTAATTCAAATGCGCTTAGCATTTCTCTATCATTTGCAAAGAAATGCTTTGGTTTTTTAGGATCTCCTTTCATCATTGTTGCAAAGAAAACTCCCATAGCCATATCTTTTGCTACATTTAGAATTGGTGAACCATCTCTCATATGAAGCATGTTATCTTTTGCAAACATCCTTTCTTTAGCTTCAATTACCGCTTCTTCTGAAAGTGGTAAATGAACTGCCATTTGGTCTCCGTCAAAGTCGGCATTGTATCCTTTACAAACCATTGGGTGTAATCTAATTGCGTTACCCTCAATAAGTTGTGGGAAGAATGCTAACATTGAATACTTATGTAACGAAGGTGCTCTATTTAATAGAACTGGTCTATCTTGAATCACTTCTTCTAATAAGTCCCATACGATAGATTCCTTGCTTTCAAACATTATCTTTGCTCTGTTTGGGTTTGCAGCATATCCTCTAGAGATTAGTTCTCTAATAATAAATGGTTTGAATAGCTCTAATGCTATATTTTTTGGTAAACCACACTGATCAAATCTAAGATTTGGACCAGCTACAATTACTGCTCTTCCTGAATAATCAACTCGCTTACCAAGTAAGTTCTGCCTAAATCTACCTTGCTTTCCTCTTAACATATCTGAAAGGGATTTAAATGGCATTTGTCTACCATTTAAAGCAGGTGCTCCCGGCTTATGATTATTATCGATTAATGAATCAACAGCTTCTTGAAGCATTCTTTTCTCATTTCTTAAAATGATTTCAGGTGCTCCTAGGGCGATTAATCTTTTTAGTCTATTATTTCTATTTATTACTCTTCTATATAAATCATTTAGATCGTAAGTAGCAAATCTACCTCCTGCGATCATAATGATTGGTCTAAGATCTGGTGGAATTACTGGTAGTAAGTCTAGTACTAGCCACGCTGGACTCATTCCAGACTTCTTAATTCCTTTTAGAACTCTAAGTCTTTGAATAACTTTAGATACTTTTAGTGCTGACTTTGAAGTTTTAATAATTTTCTCAATCTTAACGATTTCCTCATCAATATCTAGCTTTTCTAGAAGTTCTTTAATAGCCTCTGCTCCCATTCCAGCATCAAAGAAATATAGATCATATTCTTCTAAAAGCTGATAATCATCCTCTGACATTGTAAATCCTTGTTTTACTTCATTTACTAATGACTTAAGACTTTTGAATTTATCATCTAATGCGTCTTCTTTTTGCTTAAATGCAGATTTAATTCTAGCAACTTCAACTTTTTCGTTGTTATGTAACCTATCTATCTGAAGTGCTAATTTACTTTTGTCTTTAATTTCTTTTTTTGTATCTTCTCTTTTTTCGTCAAACTCTGCAGCTAACTCTTCAAGCTTTTCTTTTAATTCTTCACCTAACTCTTCTAATTCTTCTGTTTTAAACTCTTTTAGACTTTCTATTGCAGCTTTTTGTTCTTCCTCATTAATACCTGTTACAACATATCTTGCATAATATATTACTGTTTCAAGTTTTTTTTGTGGAATATCTAAAATAGACGCCATCTTATTTGGAATTCCATTAGAAAACCAAACGTGTGTTACTGGAGAAGCCAATTTTATATGACCCATTCTCTCTCTTCTTACTCTTTTATGAGTAACCTCTACTCCACATCTATCACAAATAATCCCTTTATATCTAATTTTCTTATATTTACCACAGTAACACTCAAAATCTTTAGTTGGTCCAAAAATCTCTTCAGCCATTAAACCACCTGGCTCTGACTTAAATGTTCTATAGTTGATTGTTTCTGCTTTGGTAACTTCTCCATGAGACCAGTTCATAATGTCTTGAGGAGATGCTACTGTAATTTTTACTGCATTAAAGTCTTTTAGCATTTTAGAAAATTAACAGACAAATTATTTTTAATTATTAGTTTGTTTTTACTATTTATCGGTGCAAACTAACCCACCTTTATTTATATTTGCCAACTTGCCATCTTGAATTCAAGATAACAAGTTGGTTTAATTCCCTTTATTCTGCAGCCTCGTCGACTTCCGTTGCTGCTGCTTCTCTTTCTTGCTCAGTATTACCTACAGAATCAACAATTTCTTCAAGCGCCATTTCATCTCTCTCATAATCATATGTAGCTTCAATCTTATCCAATTTAATAGCAAGACCTGCCAACTCTTTATCTAATACATTAAATGATTCAGGTACATTTGGTTTACTAATCTTTTGATTAGAAATTATAGCTTTATACGCTGCAGCTCTACCAACTACGTCATCTGACTTAATAGTCAACATTTCGTGTAGTAAATGAGGCACTGCATGTGCTTGTAATGCCCAAACTTCCATTTCTCCTAATCTCTGTCCTCCCATTTGAGCCTTACCTCTTAATGGTTGTTGAGTTACAAGAGTGTATGGTCCTGTTGATCTTGCATGTACTTTCTTATCTGCCAAGTGGTCTAATTTCAATACATATTTAGTACCAACAGTTACCTTTTGATCATATCTTCTACCTGTTCTACCGTCATATAAGTCAACTTTCTCTTCATATTTAATTCCATTCTTTGCTGCTAATTCAATCAGTGGATCTGCTGAATATGCAGAGAATGGTTGAACTTCAGCTTTAACTCCTAGTTTTTGTGCTAATTCACCAAGGTGAGTTTCTATTAACTGTCCTACATTCATTCTACGAATCATAGATGCAGGTCCTAAGATTAACTCAACTGGTTTTCCATCTGCTGTATAAGGCATATCTTCTTCAGGTAGAACCTTTGCAATAACTCCCTTTTCTCCGTGGTATCCAGTTAACTTATCTCCGATTCCAATTTTATGTGTCTTTGCAACCCAAACTTTAACTTGTTTTAGTACTCCAGGGTTTAATTTCGCCCCCTTTGCCTTCTCAAGTACTTGTACGTCTATAATTACACCTTTTTCTCCGTATGGCAGTCTTAAAGAGTTATCTCTTACATCTCTAGCGTATTCACCAAAGATTGCTCTCAATAGTTTTTCTTCAGCTGTAAGTTCACTTTCTCCCTTTGGAGCAATGATTCCTACTAAAATATCATTTGCATCTACGTTAGCACCAACTCTAATAACTCCGTCTTCATCTAAGTTTCTAAGAGCTCTTTCTCCAACCCCAGGTATGTCTCTTGTAATCAGTTCGTTACCTAATTTTGTTTCTCTAATTTCTTGTGTATATTCTTGAATGTGCACTGATGATAATCTGTCATCTCTAATCAATTTTTCTGAAACAATAAGACCATCTTCATAATTAAATCCATCCCATACCATATAAGCAGTTCTTAGGTTAACCCCAAGAGCTAATTCTCCATTAACAGTACAAGGACCGTCAATAAGAATGTCTCCCTTTTTAACTTTCTCTCCTGCTGCTACTACAGTATTTTGAGTAAATGCAGTATTTTGATTTGTTCTTATGAATTTTTCTACTTCGTATTCTGTATTATTTTTATATTCTTTATATTTAACTATAACTTTATTAGAGTCAGAAGAAATTACTTCTCCATCTTCCTCAGCATAAACTGTTCTTCCACTAGCTTTTGCTGCTAATTTTTCAAAACCTGTACCAAGATTTGGTGACTCAGGTAAGATAAGCGGAATTGCTTGATTTACTGTTTTAGCTCCATAGAAAGTTCTTGCTGGATCATCATTTCCAGAGAAAGGAATCATAGATAGTCCTAATCCTGCGATTTGTGATGGAGCAATATCAATAAAATCAACATCTCCCATACTTACACTAATATAGTCTTTTCCATATCTTACGTATGTCTTTCTATCTAGGATATTTCCTTTATCATCAAAATTCACAGCTGCAGAAGCAATTTTATGCTTTTGCTCTTCATCAAAATTTATATATTCAATTTCATCTGTTACAACAAATGGTTTGATTCTTATAGATTCAATACCAGCTTTATTAGCAGCATCAACTATTTTTGATGTAATTTCATCACCTGCTTTCGCTATTTTTGTTTTTCCTGAAGTTACATCTGCTGAAACTAATCTCCCTTTAAAATCTGTAATTTTGCTTTCCTTTACTACAAACTTATTAACAACTTTATAGTAAGGAGCCTCTAAGAAACCAAACCTATTTATTTTTGAGAAAACAGCTAACTGATTTACCATACCGACAGATGGCCCTTCTGGAGTTGTTACAGGACAAAGTCTAGAGTAATGAGAATTATGTACATCTCTAACTGAGAATGTAGCCCTTTCTTTAGTCAAACCTCTAGGTCCTCCCGCAGTTACTTTTCTTTTAGCTTCTAATTCTGAAAGAATATTTTCCTGATCCATGTATCTAAGTAACGCACTGCTTCCAAAGAATTGGTTAATTGCAGCGATTACAGGTCTTGTGTTAACCAACATTGCTGGTGTTACTTTCTCATCAGTAGCATAAGTACTCATTCTATCTCTAACATTCTTCTCCATGATCAACATTCCCACCCTAATTTTTTCAGCTACAATTTCATTAATACCTCTAATTCTTCTATTACTTAAACTGTCTACATCATCTGGAGCCTTTGTCCCGTTATTAAGTTGAATTACAGATTTAATAACTTCTACTACATCTCTTTTCTTTAGTAAGTGATCTTGAATAGTTATATCCTCATCAATACCTAATTTTTGATTTAATTTATATCTACCAACTCTTCCAAGGTAGAATCTTCTCTTATTGAAGAATATATTTTCTAAAAAGTTTCTAGCATTATCAATTGTCATTGAATCTTCAGGTCTTAGTTTCCTATAGATATCAATTAATGCTTCTTCTGTATTTTTTGTAACATCCTTTTTCAAAGTTGCCTCAACAAATTTAAATTCTCCTGTGTCTACTGGATCTAATACTTTTTTAATTTCTTCATTACTACTGTATCCAAGAGCTCTTAATAATGTTGTTAATAAAATCCTTGGCTTTTTTTCAAGTAATTTCACACTCATTACTCCATATTTATTTACTTCAAATTCATACCATTTTCCTCTGTGTGGCATTAATTTTACCGAATACAAAGGTTTTGATGAAGTTTTTGAGGCTTTTGATTCAGAGAATAAAACTCCCTCTGATCTAAGTATTTGAAATACAACTACTCTTTCGTTTCCATTTACCATAAATGAAGCTCTTTCACTCATTATTGGCATATCGCACAAGAAAATTTTCTGTTTTTTTAGTTCTGAAGTTCTTTTATTTACTAGCTTTACTGTTACATATACTGGAGCATCATGAGATTGACCTAATCTTTGTGCTTCTCTAAATCCTAATTTCGGAGATCCCCACTCTACATCTTCAAACGATAATTCCCAGCTTGACCCTGTATAGTCTTCGATTGGATTTATTTCGTCAAACAAGTCTTCGAAACCTGTTTCCATGAAATAAGTAAAAAATTGTTTTTGAGATTCGAGCAAGTCGAAATCTGGCAATTTCACTGGGTTCTTTGTTAGAATTAGTCTTTCTTGTGGGGTCATAAGCTAGTATTTAATAATATATCTTATTTACAACAGAAACTGGCATTTTCATATACTTCTATTTTGAAAACGCCTGTTATACTTAAATATTTAAATTGTGTTGTTTTTTTTCGAGAAAAAATTTTACGCGCATTAACGTAGGGAGAATTTTAGCATAACTCCAACATCATGTAAACCACTTTTGTTAAAATTGCAAGCTATTTTTTATTTATTTCAAAACACATTCAAAAAACATAGTTGGAGTAATAAGTTTAGCCCTCACCTTTGAATAATATTTATTTGGATCATTAGATTTAGGCTGATAGCTAAACTTTTCAGCTTCTAATTCTTTAAATCTCCTAACAGTAAAACCTGCATTTGTTAGAGCGTTAACCCATGTAGATATTTTTCTATGTTGAATATAAACTCCATCAGTACCTACCCAACTTGATTCAAACCTCTCTCCATCATAATTGTATGATTTAGTTATAGCCATTACATTATTCTGGTATTCAAATCTGGAATACATTGGGTGCTCCCAACTAAATATAAATTTACCGTTTGGCTTCAAATACGATTTAATGTTTTTAAGAGTTTTTTCCAAATCAAAGCTCCATCCTAATGCGTATATCGAGAAAACTATATCTACCTTTTCATAAATGCTCAGCCTTTCTTCCATCGAAAGAACGCTCAATTCAATCCTTCTATCTTCTAAAGCTTCCGCATTTAAACTCTCAGCTAGTTTTTTTCTGTTCGTCAGAAATATCTATTCCATAAACTTTCTTAGCACCTCTTTCTACTAAGTATTTAATTGAGTGCCCACTCCCATAGCCAATTTCCAAAAAAGCTTCCCCTTTAATATCGCCAAATATATTTTCATTTTCTAACTCCCCAAATGGACCCCATGCCGGAAGGCAAGTACCACCAGCAAATTTCTCAGCGGCTTGATCCCAAGCCTTTTTGTTTTTATTCAATTTTTCGTTCATTATTATCTAGATATCATTCAAGAATCACTTAGTTACCTAGTTACTATTAACTAGATAACTGAATCTATAATTCAAATCTTCTTATTTCCTACGCTGCCCAATCTATATCTCCCTAGTATCTATAATGATCCTCTTTATACGGTCCACTCGTAGGTACTCCAAGATAATCAGCTTGTTTTTGGTTTAAAGTTTCAAGCTTTGCTCCTACATGATCTAAATGTAATCTAGCTACTTCTTCATCAAGATGCTTAGGAAGTCTATAAACTCCTACTTTGTATTCGTCTTTTTTAGTAAAAAGCTCAATTTGAGCCAAAACTTGATTAGAGAAGCTGTTAGACATTACAAAACTAGGATGCCCCATAGCATTTCCTAGATTAAATAATCTTCCTTCAGAAAGAACAATTATCCTATTTCCATTTGGCATATGAACAATATCAACCTGTGGTTTCAGATTCTCCCATATATATTTTCTCATTGCTGCTATTTCAATTTCAGAATCAAAATGACCAATGTTTCCAACTATTGCAGTATCCTTCATCTGAAGCATATGTTTCTCTGTTATTACATCAACACAACCAGTTGTTGTAATAAATATATCACCAATTTTACAAGCATCATCCATCTGCATAACTTGATATCCTTCCATTGCAGCCTGAAGAGCACATATCGGATCTATCTCTGTAACTATAATTCTCGCTCCCTGACCTTTAAATGCCTGAACAGTTCCCTTACCTACATCTCCATAACCCGCAACAACAACCTTACCTGCAATCATTACATCAGTTGCCCTCATAACTCCATCAACAGCAGAATGTCTGCATCCATATAGATTATCGATTTTTGATTTTGTAACAGAATCATTAACATTTATAGCTGGGAATTTTAATTCACCCTTTTTAAACATATTGTAAAGCCTATGTACTCCAGATGTTGTTTCTTCACTAACTCCCATAACTAGTCCCATTCTATCTGAAAAGAAACTTGGATTTTTATCTAGAGTTTTTGCTATTTGGGCAAATAATATTTTCTCTTCTTCTGATTCGAATTCAGACTTATTTAAAAAGTTTCTATCATTTTCTGCTTTTAGACCTAAGTGTAGAAATAGTGTTGGATCACCTCCATCATCTAGAATTAAATTTGGACCAATATCAGTTCCCCAATCTAAAGTTCTTTCAATATATGACCAATACTCTTCAAGAGATTCACCCTTAATAGCAAACACTGGAACTCCAGTTTTAGCAATCGCAGCTGCAGCATGATCCTGTGTTGAGTAAATATTACAAGTTGCCACCTAACTTCAGCACCCAGATCAATAAGTACAGCAGTCTCTATAGTCATGTGTAAAGAGCCTGTAATTCTTGCTCCTTTAAGAGGCTTATACATACCGTATTTTTTTTCGAAGCGACATTAGCCCTGGCATTTCCTTTTCTGAAAGAGTTATATCCTTTCTACCGAACTCTGCTAAGTTAATATCTTTTATTACGTAGTCCATAAATCTAGATTAAAATTAAACAATCAAAAGTAAAAAGTAAAAAAAACACTCATTAATTTTACTTTTTAATCTTGGCTTCTATGCTAGTCCATAACCTCCATCTATTCTTATGATTTGCCCATTAATATGATCAGATTCTGTAATGAATAAAAATGCTTTTGCTATATCGTAAGGATTTGCAATTCTATCAGATAATGATTTTGAAATTGATTTCTCTTCAGTTCCTTTACTCCAATGTTTCTTAGAAAATTCAGTCAATGTATGTCCTGGTGCTACTGCGTTTACTCTAATATCGGGTGCTAGTCTCTTTGCTAAAGAAACTGTAAATGAATTCATAGCCGCTTTATGCATTGAATATACCATACTGCCTGAAGAAGCATCTCTGAAATCTCCTCTTATAGAAGTTGTATTTATAATACATCCTGGTTTATTCATATACGGTAAGATTTCTTTAACAATATTTACATGACCTAGAACATTTAATTTATAGTCCTCTATAATATCTTTATCTTCCAATTCAACCAAATCCTTTTTTGCTAAACTACCTCCAGCATTATTTATCAAGATGTCAACTCCCTTGTTTTTAATTATCTCGTTTTTGTTTATTGCTATCTTAATTTCCTCAGTACTCATCAAATCAAAACTAATCTGATTAGATCCTGCCAAAAGATTTATTCTATCGTGATAAATTACTTCATATCCTTTCTTAGAAAATAGATTTGCAACTTCTGCCCCTATTCCAGAAAATGCCCCTGTTATTAGTACTGTCTTCATAATTTAAAGAATACCTTTTATTAAGATAATGAATCAAATGATTAAAGCTTATAATTCTGTCCTCCAAGAGCCTCTACATTTTTCGCACCCATAAGACTACCAACCTTACAAGCATCTTCAATTTTCATATCAGACAATAGACCTTTTATTAATCCAGCTCTAAAGGCGTCTCCTGCGCCTGTTTGCTCTGCAAAAGTTTTAGGACTGGTAGATGGAATAAATTTTTCGCCATCATGAGTATGGGTAATAGCACCGTCTTTTCCCTTTGTTTCAATTATATATTTTAAACCAAAATTTAAAATATTCTTTAAATCAGTATTTAGTAATTTCTTTAGCTGATCAATTTCAGTTTCATTACCTATAAATATATCTGAAAGTTCAATGCATTCCATTGTAAGTTTTTCATCAAAGAAAATTGATAATACCTGGCTTGGGTCGAATATGACTAATGACTCCACACCTGATTTTTCTCTAAGCTCTTCCATATGATTTCTAATACTCTCGCCTGTACCTGGTGAAAAAATTGCAATTTTTATTTTTTCAAAATCTTCATTAATAAGCATTTCTGATAAATTAGTAGACCCCATATAATCTCCATGAGTATTTGGTTGGAAAATACCTATTTGATCTTTTTCAACATCTGAAATTGCATAGAAACTTGCAGTATGTTCACCTTGAAAAACTTTTGCCTTTATATTTACTCCATTACTTTCCAAATGTGCTCTATAGTCATTATTTAAATCATCACCAACTACAGAAAACATCAAAGGCGATGTTCCTTGTATACCAAGTCCGTATGCAATATTACCAGCCGTACCGCCAAAAAAGACTTGTTTATTTTCAGCTGTAAGCATCATAGATAAATCTTTAACCTTACCTTCTTCAACTATTACTTCTTCTTTAAAATTATTATGTACTGAAAATACTACGTCATATGCTACAGAACCTACAACCAATGCTTTATTTCTCATTTTCTATATATATTAATTTATTTAATTTTTGCTTATTCGCTTTCTTCTGAAGATATAATGATGAATTTAAAACTTCTTTAAACATTATTATCTTCTTTATATATACTAAAGTAAATGGATCATCATTTGAATACCTAAAACTACAACTCAAATTCTGAATCATATCAATAGACTTAACCACTCTTACTTCAAAATACTTACTATTTAATAACTGAGTTAAATATTTCTCATCTCTTTGTTTTTTCTTAACCGCAGTTGTTTCGCCAGAAAAGTCTTCATAATCCTCTTTTGTTAAATCTTGAATAATCTCTAAAATTCTTCTACCAAAAATTTTGCTTATAATTTTAGATAAACTCCTATCAATGTCTTCTAAAATGTCATGAAGTAATATTACTATTATGGTGTCTTCTATATTATGTAATTGAGAAGAATAGGTATTTATAAATTCACTTAAAATGGGTAGTATATGATCCTCATAATGATTCCCTTGATGCTTTCTAGGTTGGGAAAGATGATTAAGCATTGCAAGCTTACTTGCCTGTCTTATCTTTTTAGTATAGGGAACATTATTCTTTTCCAGAATCGATCGAAGCTCATTTCTTTTGACTGAAAGCTTTTTTATTAATATATTTTGATTGACAAAATAGTCTGTAATAATCGCTCGTTAGGTAGGAGAATATTAGCAGATATACTATCTATTTAAAAGCATTTACTCTTCTCTGAATTTAAATACTTTTGAAGCAATAGCAAACGTAAGAAGAGTCCAAATCATTATTAAAAATAACTCACTCTTCAAATCAGTAATTCCTGCACCTTTAAGTGATATTGCTCTTAACGAATCAATCAATGGAGAAAGTGGAAGAATCTCAGCAAATTTTCTTACGCCATCTGGTAAGTCTTCCCTAGAAAAAAATACGCCAGAAAGAAACATCATAGGTGTTGTCATTCCACTAGCAAGGCTTTGTGCTGATTGAGAAGTTTTAGAAATAGCAGCAATAATGAATCCAATATTTAAAAATACAAAATTCCCTATAAAACCAACTAGTATTAAAAAAGGTAGACTCCCATATACATTACCGCCAAACATGACTAATCCAATGAATAAAACTAGTAGTATCTGTATAATTGTAGATACTAGATGGGCTAATACTTCTGCCAGTAAAAATTTCCATATTGGTAATGGCGTTGCAGATAATCTCTTAAGAATCCTCTTTTCTTTTAAAGTAGATATTGTTGCTGCTATGCCTATCATTCCTGATTGCATGATACTCATTCCTAAAATACCAGGTAAAAATATTCAATTTGATTTGCTGAAACACCTTTCCTTTCTACTTCAAATGGGTTTTCCACTCCCGATATAGAGGCAGTTACATCATCAATGATTCCAGAAATTATGAAGCTAGGTGATAGCTGGCTCTCGCTCGCTTGGTCATAATAGATATCGGCTTTTTTATCGGCACCCGAGTAATCCTTTGGAAAGTAAAGTACTATAGTTGCTGACCTCTTATCATTAAAATAAGTAATTTCGTCACTTTCCAGCTTTGCAATTTCAAACTGAACCTCTTCTGATTCTTCTAAATATTTTTTAGCCTGCTCCAAATCAGTATATTCAGTATTAATTCCTATTCCATCAATATCTGAAAGTGCCTTTATAACCACACTTGATTCGAAGCTATTAGATTCATTAATTACTATAATATTTGCATTGATGCTTCCTCCAAAATTGAAAAGTCTAAATAATAGTAAAAAAATCACAGGAAATAGAATTGTCCAAAAGACTGCTTCTTTATCTCTGAAATATTGTTTTAATGATGCAATAAGTAATTTATACATTTTATTTTATTAATGATTCTGAATTACCGTGATTGACTCCTTTTCTTAAAGAATTCCCTGTTAAAGTTATAAATACATCTTCAAGATTAGGAGGTATTATTTCTAGATTCTTAAATTCTATTCCGATATCTTCAATGTCTTTCAAGATGTCATTAATAAGCTTTGAATCTTCAATTCTCAACACTATCTTCTCTTTCTCATTCCACAACTCAACAATTTCAGTCATATCTGATACTTTTTTTAATATTGCATCATTAAAAGCCTCCTCAGGAATAAATTTTATTGTAAATTTAAGATTCTGCTTAATAATTAGATTTTGAGGCGTATCCAAATCAATAAGACTACCTTCATACATTATTGCAATTCGATCACATAATTCTTCAGCCTCTTCCATATAATGCGTAGTCAAAATTATAGTCTTCCCCTCTTTATTTATCTGTTTAATAAGTTCCCATAGTTCTCTCCTAATATTTGGATCGAGACCTGTAGTTGGTTCATCAAGAAATACAATATCTGGATCATTTATTAGTGCTGCGATTATAGAAAACCTTTGTGCTTGTCCACCTGAGAGATTCTTTACTAGTTCATTTCTTTTTTCGTATAACCCAACCATTTTAAGTAATTCTATTGGATCTTTTTTCTTTTTATACATAGATCCAAATAAGTCTAGGATTTCAACTAGCTTTAGTTTGTCGAAATATGCGCTTGACTGAAGTTGTACACCAATTATTTCTTGTAACGAAGCTCTATTATCTTTATCATTTACATCTACATTATTTACAATTATTCCCCCAGAATCTATAGATCTAAGTCCTTCAATCATTTCTAGCATAGTAGTTTTACCTGCACCATTTGGACCAAGAATTCCAAATATCTCACCCTTTATTACAGAGAAACTTGCATTTTTAACTGCTAGATTTTGTTTATAGCTTTTATTTAATGCGTTTACTTTTATTATTTCCATTAAAATCATTATTATATATTACAAACATTAAGTCTATGGGTATGGTCATTGGTAGAATAAATGTTAAAATATTTATATATATCATTTTATAATTCACAAGACAGATGGCAAAAGCACTATTTAGACAAACAAAGTTAAATAATAACTTTGGTAAATTCGAAGAAGGAAAAGATTCGAATACAAAATACGAAGTGATTAGAATTGGACAATATACAAAAACTTTTGGTAAAGAAACAAAAGAAAGAAATTTTAAGTTTCAAATAAAAGGAGAAGATAAAACTGTTTCTTTTGGAGAGAAAATAATGAAAGCTTTTGTTAAAAATAAAGTAACTGCAGAAGAGGTTTTTGAAAATGCTGTAAAAGAGCATAGAGGTAAAATAAAAATAAGTTTAGAAAGTCAATGGAACATTTTGAAAAAGATAGTTGCTGTAGTTGCTCTAATCATGGTTGTAATGGTTGGAGTAGTTTATGTAATGATGACTACAGATAAAAACTTTAATGATGAAATAGTAACATTAGAAGACATCACTGATGGAAGTGAAGGTGATTTTATAGCAGTAGATATGTTTATGATGGATGCTAATTATGTAGAGATTACTGAAACTAATGAAACATATGGTGTTGAAACTAGTAGTAATACAAAAGAAGGAAACACCTATGTTTTAGGAACATTTTTAACTGGAGAATCAAATGATACTTTCATTTATAGATTTAATCCTCAAAGTAAAATGGCAGATAAGTTCAATATAAACTTTAGTATTTTAGGAACAACAGCAGAAGAATATGAAATAGAAGGCGTTGAAGGAGAGATAAAAAAGCTAAGTGAAATTGAAGATTTAGATGGAAGTTTTCAATTCATGGATTACTTCAATGAATCTATAGATTTATATAATGAAGACGGTTATGAATTTAATAGCCCTAAATATCTAATTGATGGAAACGTAACTCAAGGTAAGTTTTCTAATGTAATAATGGGAACAGGAGTTACTGCATTTATAGCATTAGCAACAATTGCTTTGACAATAGTGGCGTTTAAAAAAGATGCTAGCTCAATCTCAGATTTAGTTTCAAGTACTAAGGGCAGGTCACCAATACAGAAAGCTTAAACTCGAACTACAAATTAAAGAAAAAGAGGTAGTTAATATCTCTTTTTCTTTAAGATTCTTTAATTTGATCCTCTAAAGTATAACTTCCCTTTTCTCCACGAACTCTCAAAACCTTTCCCCTTATTTGTTTTAAATTAGAAATTGCATCTTGAATATAAACAGTTCTACCTTTAAAAGTTATTTCATTGATACCTTGTAGTTCTAGTTGCTCAAGTTGATTTATTTGTTTTTCAATAGCGGCTTTTATCCCGCTATTATCTAGATTTACAGTAACTTCTAGGATTTCATCATACTCAGCTTTTCTTCCGCCTTCCCAGCCCAGAATACCAAACTGAGAGTCATCAGATACTGATCCTCTCCATTCTGAGTTTGGTGATTGAGTCCAAGTATTTGCCTCTTCTACCGTCATTATCAAATATCCACCATTAAGAAATTCTAGTATATTCAATTGGATATTTAGTTCTTGTATCGGCGAGTTAGAGCCTGTCGGTAGTCCTATTTCGGTAAATCGAATGTTTGGTAGTTGGGCAAGATCTATACCTCCTGTTACTGCAGCATTTATATACATATGATTGATTCTCAATACAGTCTCTACTAGTCCCTCATTATCCTTAAACCAACCATTAATAAATGTTTCTGATTCTTGCTCGATTTCAGCTCGCCTATTAATAACTGTTGGAAATAAAAAGCCTGATCGATCAATACCTATCTCATGAGAACAATAACGTTGTATAGCTACAAAGTCTTCTGGAAAATAGCCCAGTTCTGTGGCTCTTTTTAGCATATACCTTATTGGTGTATAGACAAACCAGTCATATATTCGTGAAAATTCATCCCCAATACGATTGAATATTCCTAAACCGCCAAAGTCTCTCACTCTCTTACCTCCCGACATAATCGATGGTGAACCTATACCTATACCATTTAGATGCGCTCGATCCTTTAACCGTATATAACCTTCTACATTTGCTTCTAGCATTCTTTTACAATCTTAGGAAACCCAAATTGATGTTTAGTATTTGGAGCCCATGAGTCATCTCCAGCTAATAAAAAGTGTGCAGCAGATACATAGGTAATTGTTTCATTTAAGAGTAATAAATCTATTTTAGATAAATCAAGACCATACTCAGTTTTCTTATCTATAATGTAATCTAGAACAATATCAATGTATCTCAAGAATTCATCACTCATCCTTTCTTCAGCCCATCCTTTAGGAATCCATTCAGGAAAGTTCATATGGCCTAAGCATAAATCTACATTTATTCCATACAGTTGAGCCTCTTTTGTCAGGTCTAATATCCAATCTAATATTCGTGTATCAATCTCGCTTTCTTCATTTATTAATACTTGGGCCATATCGATGCTAAAGCGTACGCTATTAGCGCCTAATTCTGCAGCTTGATAGATATAATTTTCATAATATGCTCTACCTTTAGGCTCTATTGGGATCACCTTAAAACCTTGTTTCTCCTCCTCAGTTAACTCAGTTACTATTAGATTTTCTAATTGGTTTGCACAATGTCGTACTCTGCTTATAGTATACTTATTTCTTATATTTTCACTATCAAATGGGTTTAAATGAAGATTGAGCTTAACATTATTCATCCTACATTTTTCCAATGCTTGTCTTACTACAGGAATAAAAAGTTCCATGCACTCGTCGTCTAACTCTAAAATTGTAAAGTCTATTGGAATATTTACTGAAACATCCTTTTCTAAACCATCTGGAATTGTAAGCCATGAGGTTTCAAGTTGGACTCCCTCAACACCTAGTTTGTGACCCTCTGGAAGTCTCCTTATAACTCGATCAACTCTTTCTAATACTATACTTTCTATTTGCTGCTTATCTTTGCATCTTAAAGCTTCAGTTAGTTTTTGATGTATTCCGTCTCTGTGAAATTGACCAAAATGAGATCTCTTATCGATCGAAACTACTAACTCCGGATTTTCAGCTAAATCTATTGAGTGTATAGATTTACCTTCATCATCTACAAACCTGAACGAAATACTGGGGTCTTCTTGTAAAAATGCAGTAGCAGTCCCAACTTTTAGCAATTCTTCTTGTTCTGAGTTATCTTCTCTAGCATAATTTAGGCTAGTGTCAGCTGATAATAATACTCCGCTCATTCTATATAATTTACTTTTCTATGATGTATTTATCTAAAAACGTTACATATGATACCATCTTTCAGAAACTGTTAAAGAATTCAAAGTGTAACATCCAGGTGCCTTAAGGTTTTATCCATTAAAGCACCTGGACGCTGTGTGTTAGCTAGACTCGTTCAATTCTCTCACTAACCCAATTTAAAATTTGTATTGTTATTTCAACTCCTTCTTTTAGCTCTTCAGGCAAGCGATTTACATCTACAAACTTGGGATTATGACACTCTAAGTGCATACAATCAATCCATTTACCATCAAAGTGATACTTTTGTTGAGAATAACCTACATTCCGATATCTAGATTTATAGAGAGCTTTGTAAGATCCCCAATTCTGAATTTTCAAATTATTATCCCAGAGCACTGTCGACTCGAGACAAAAAATTGGCATGGGAACTTGCGTAAACAAATACCATGTTCTAAACATATGGGCTAAAGAGCCGATACCTTTACCGCGAACTTCTTTGTTTCCAAGCATAGAGCCTGTTCCCCAACGGGCATAGTGCTCTTCGTGTGCACCCCAGGTACCAACTAGATTTCCTTCGGATTCTACTCCGATCATAATACTATCTGTTGATTTATATTTTTTTTGAATCCATTCAACTTCAGATTCTTGGCTTTGACAGAATGCACCCTGTCCTAAGAACTGGGTTCCTTCTGTACTACGCATCCAACTAGCTAAAATTGGAGCTTCCTCAATTCGGATATCACGAAAAGTTACTTCTAAACCTGCTTCATTAGTGAGTTGATATGTTTTCGTCTGCATTTTGACTTTTTCCTTTTTACTTTTGAATTAGTGATTGAATTGTTAAAGAATTTACTAACACAGTGTACCTTTGCGGGTAAGGATGTTTTGGCCATATACACCTTCCTTTCTATCCTTAAGATAAGCATTAGCACAGTAAAATCCGCTTTGGGGAAGTTTTTGATTAGAAAATACAGAAAAGAACCCACAAAGTGGACTTATCTGTATAAATGTTTATAAATGGAGAATTTTGAAAATAAATACCTACAGACAGTCCTAGTTGAACCCCACAATTGCTTGTGACATTAGCTTAGAAAATTTCTTTTTGTCTGTATGTGTATTATTCATGATGATTTGATTATATAACAAAGATATTGGTCGAGCAAACAGAAAAATCGCTGATAGGTAAGTGTACCCTTGGAAAAGCAAAAGTAATACGGTAGCTAATAAATTTTTAGAAGCTATCGTATTACTTTAAAAAATCTACTGAACTATAGGAGGTCTTTGCGAAAAATCTACTGTCATTGATTCTACAATGTTTTTCACTGCAACTTCACCCTCTTCTAGACTCATATCTATACCAGACCAAGATACAAGTACAAAGTCATAATAAGTTTCATTTGAAGTAGTATCAACACTGCTAGTATAGTAATAACTTAAAACCCCTGTCCTTCCTTCAAAAAATGTATCAGATGAGGCAACTAATGAGCTAAATTTATCACCACTATTAGAGAAAGTATCGTAGTTCTCTTTAATATCTGAATTTATAGTTGATAAAAGCGTAAGCATATCTTTTTTTGAGACACAATTTACTTCAGCTACTACTACACCTTTCTCTAGAAAGAAAATCTCTTGATAAGAAAGACCTGACTTGATTTTATTTTTACATAAAAATGAATTATCAGATGAGTTTTTTATACCTAAGCTAGTCTCAAAGCTAGTACCTAAATTTTTAAAATCTAGTTTACTTTTTAAGTCTGCGTCTGGTGTATAGAATGCAACTGTTTCATATGTAAAAACCCCTTCCCACTTCCCTCCTTCCTGAGAATTAGTAATAACTCTCTGCTTATTAGTATCTCCTACTACATAAAAATGAACTGAACCGCCTAAAGCATTATGTCTAAATCTGTAAACTGCAGTTGAGTCTTCATTGGTGCTTTCGTAAACACAAAATGCTACTGTCTCATATGTAAAAGCATTATCCCAAATCCCACCTTCTCTAGAATTCATAATTACACTCATCATATTTTCTTCACCTGTGACATAAAAGTGAATTGTTCCGTACTTATTATTCAAGAATCTATAAACTGGCACTGTACCAGGGTTACACTCCCCGTCCTTAAACTCATACGCTTTAAAAGCTTCACCCTCATATACATAGGCTCCATCCCATACACCTCCTCTAGCTATTTTTAAATCAAGCTCATCCTTACTACACTACTCTCTCCTAAAACGTAAAAATGTGCAGAATCTAATGTATTATTTCTATACCTATAAACAGTTGAAGGAATATTGACAATACTTTCTTCTACAGGTTGCTCATAATAGCCTACGTAAGCACTAGCAAGCTGAGTAATCATGCTCATAGAGAAAATAATCAGCGCACCTATAATGGACAATTTATATTGTAATTTCATAATTCAAGTAATAATTAAATAATTACTCAATTATAAATCTTAAATTGGGATCTAGAGTTTGATTTTGTAAAGTTTGAAAGCATCTTGAAAGAATTGAGATATAAACTAGAATTTACTTAAAATTGTGCTTAAACCTAATTTATAATTATGTAATCTAACCTGATTCCTAAGTTCGCTCATATTTTGATGTGACGTAGAATTTACTGTCTCTTTTTCTATCAGATTATCGCTTATATAAAGCAATGCAGTTGAAGGAATATCAAAATATCTAGAAACTGCAAAGAAAGTAGCTGTTTCCATTTCAACTCCAACATATCCATGCTTAGACCAGCTCATTATATCCTCCCAACTCTCTCCTAACGTTGCCTGACAAGTAATTAACGATCCTCTTTTCTTATTGAATTCTTTGCTTATATTTTTATATACCTCTTCAGAAAGCTCCTCATCTGGATAATGACAATCATCAATTGCTCCCCTATTGTATAGCTTTGTTGAACTCTCCTCTCCATAACTGTAAGTTGGTACAATAATGTCTCCTGAACTAGAGCCTTTCTGAAGTTCTCCAACACTACCAAGAAACATATTAACCTTAGATCCAAGCATAGAACCTATATGCATAAGTTCAGACATATGAGCTCCCCCATAAACCACGTCAAACCATATCTTCTTATCTTCAATATTTAAAACCTTAACTCTTTCGAAGAAATCATTTCCGATTGATTCAAAAGAAAAGTCTATTTTCATTTCTTTTAAAGCTAGCTCTAAAGCTTCCTCTTGTTTTTTCTATTACCGCTACCAGTAATCAAAATACCATCAACAGTATAATCTGGGGCTAAATTCAATGCTTCTTTCCATTGGTCAGTTGTAGTTTCTGTATACATATTTTTTATTCAACTAATTTTAAAATCATTTCTTCATAGTCTGGAAAAGTACTATCCCAGCTAAATTCTTTTGCAAAATCAATGTTGTGTTTAATGATCTTTTGTCTAAGATTAAAGTCTTCTAAAAGCTTTCTTAGTATCCTTGCAAGTTTTTCATAATCGGCAAATTCAAAAACATACCCACTTTCCCCCTCCTTAATTAAAATATCATGCGCTTCATTTTGATATGTTGTAATAATAACATTTCCCTTAGCCATAGCCTCTATTAATACTATACCGGTAGCTTCCCATTTACTTGGTAAAATATTAATCTGAGATGCCAGATACTTTTCATCTCTTTCTTGATCAGTAGGTGTATATATAAATTCAACTTGATCATTTATCTCAAACTCATCAATCATTCTCTTAAGAGTTTTAGTATATTCACTTGCTTTACCCATTATTAAGAACTCGAATTTAGGCAGTGGCTTATGTTTTAAATCTTTTCTGCTTTCTCTATATCTTTCTTCCCTATTTAGTTTATTTATTGCTTCGAGTACAGTCTGAATACCTTTATACCAATTCATTCTATTTAGATATGTAATGACAACTTTATCTCCTTTTTTATATTTAGGTACAACCTCCTCAACATATTCAGCATCAATTCCATTTGGTATAACAGCGATACTTTCCTCCCTTATTTTATACAGAGATGTCATCCACTCCTTTTGCCTTGGTACTACCGCTATTACTTTTTCATACAATCTTGGAATGAGAATAGATAGGTATTTTGTATAAATACTTCTGGAAATTCTTCTGATTCGACCTTCTTTTTTACTAGCAGAAAATGCCATGAACGGACCGTGTGGAGTATTAACAAATTTCGTTTTATAACCTTTAAAATTTTCTTGTTTTTTAATTTTCTTAAAAAACCATCTTCGAAATTTATTATTTATTTTTTTAATTGTAAGAGCAAATTCAAACAATATAAATCCAAAACCAGAAACATGAATTACATCTGCATCATTTTTTAAAATGCGCCAGAAAATCGAAGGAGAAAAGAATAAGTATGAAGGATTCTGAATAAATGATTTATGTCTATGAATTTTTATACCTTTGTATTCTTCATATTTTGAAAGGTCAGTATCTCTAAACTTAAAATCACTAGTTAGTACAGTCACATCATTCCCAGCAAGCACCATCCGCTCGGCCATAGTCTCTATATTCATCTCTGCTCCTGCTTTAAATGGATAAAACTTTGGAACTATATATGTGATTTTAATTTTTGCGTTTTCATTTGAATTATCCATTATCTAATTATAGCTTAATATAAAACTGATCTACATAGTACAGTTATATTTATTTCTACCTAAGATTTACTTGTTAGTCATTAATTAATGAAGCTATAAATTGTTCAAAGATGCTACTTACATTTGCTGGTTCATTTCTTGTTCCTCTTTTTGGGTGTGGAGTTAAAAATGGACTATCTGTTTCAAAAAATATTCCTTTCTCATAAAAATCAGAAGGTGATACATCATAGCTAATCTTACCTAATATTTTTCTATACATTTTTCTAACATCCTCAGCATTTTTGAAGGTTACTATGCCATTTACTCCTAGCCCCCATCCGTTATCCAAAATTCTTTTAGCAATTTCATAATCCCCTCCATACGAATGAAAAATACCGACAGCATCTTTACTTTTTACAATTTCTAGACATAAATCCTCAGCATTTCTAGAATGAATAGTTAAAGGTAATACAAACTCCTTAGCTATATCTAAATGTAATTCAAATAATTCTCTTTGTAAACGAATAGATTCATTGTATTCGAATTCATTTATTTGACCGTCCGCCAAAGCTTTTTCTATCCAGTAAAGATCAATACCGGTTTCACCAACACCTATTACATTCTCTATATTATTCTCAATTAATTTAGAAAGTTTAAATCTTGTAATGTTAAACCAGTCAATTTTGAAATGAAGTCCTTCAAATAATTCAGAAGTAGGAATTAAGACATCAGGATCAATACCAATGAAAGATTTTACAAATTCATTTTCTTTGGAAATTAGAATAGATTTTTCGCAAGATATTTTATTTACAGAAACATCAAAAATCTCCTTAACATTATTATCTTGTGCATTTTGAATTATTTTTTTAAGGTCTTCGTCATAGGACTCGTCATTTATATGTGCATGAGAGTCAAAAAGATATTCAGGTTTACCAAAAAGTTCGAATAATGATTTCATTAATGATTAAAGATTTAAAATTCAAATAAATTTTAACATTATGAAGAGTATAATACCTACCCTGTCACTATTGTTAATAATTCTCTATTGCTTCGTTTACTTCTTTCTGCTAAAATCTCTGTGATCTTAAAATAACATTGAATACACATGGCAAATACAAAGTCTGCACAAAAAGCAATTAGGTCTTCAGCAAGAAAGACACTAATTAATCTAAAAATTAGAAGAGCTTACAAGGCTGCTAGAAAAGCTGTCTTAGATGCTGTTTCAAATAAAGATAAAAAGTCAGCAGAGACTCTAATACCAAAAGCTTACAAAGAAATTGATAAAGCTGCAAAAAAGAATGTTCTTCACAAGAATACAGCAGCACGATACAAATCAAATCTTAGTTCAATAATTAAGAGTATCTAAATTATAACCTCTTGCCATCGGCTTAGATAAATAATACACTAGTAATGTATTACTTATTTTCGATGAATAAATCCTTAATAAAAGTTCTGGGACATACTATAGTTCCCGCCTTTGTCCTAGTTGTCTCTAAATTAATTGGAGTTATATTTTCGGCAGAAGTTCTTTCAAGCAATATAAAATTTAAAGATATTAGTGATAGTATTTTAAAATCTGGTACATTTGTAAATGGATCCGATTTATTAGAAATTAATTCATACTCTGATTTAATAATGTATGTAGCTATTGCAAGCTATTTTTCACTTATATTAATAAGGTCTGTTTATCTCCATAATACTCATGTTAATCCTATTCATGTAAGAAGGCTCCATAAATTAAATCTTACTGCATTAATAAAAGATACTTACGATATTTACCATGAAGCAACTGTGGGTATGTTTTTTTTATGGATTACAAATACTATTATTCTTATTAACACTTTTTTAGAAAGAACATATTTATGGGTAAGTATATTAACCCTTCTAAGTTCTCTATTACTAAGTATTATTTTAATTCACGATGTAAATCGAGAAATAAAAGAATTTAATACAAAAAGAGTTATTTAGTATATAATAATTTGTTTATAATAAATGCATGTCGTCAAAACCCCTAGTCCAAATAGTAAATGAAGATGATGGATATCTTGGTGTTACTGACAGAGAGAAAGTAATCAATAATCCTAATATGATTCACAGAACTGTGGAGCTAATGATTATTAACGAAAAAAAACAACTTTTGCTTTCGCAAAGGAGTCAAAGTAAAGTTTTTGAGCCAGGTCAATATAAAATTGCTATTTCAACTTTCATTGAAGAAGGAGAAGAGCCAATTGAATCCTGTGCAAGGGTAATGGAAAAAGAGCTTGGAGTTAAACCAATTCCAGTCCAATTCCTACTAAAGCTATACGATAAAAATGATCACGAAGTGAAATACATACACTACTACTTTTGTCATTACTTCTTAGATGACTTTAAACCAAATCACGAAGAAATCGAGCATATAGCATGGGTAGATATTTCAGAAGCCGAGGACTTTATAAAAAAGCATAAAGATAATATGAGTAGAACGGATAAACTTATAGTAGATCACTTACAAACAATAATGTAATCTTTCATAATTCTTTCATTTATAAATTTATTTTCCATTTGATCTATTTACTCTGAGTTATTCTTAGTTATGAGTAATTTTTCAAAAGGAAAATATGCCGAGCATATTGCTACAAAATATTTAACTGATCTAGGTTATATAATATTAGAAAACAATTTCTATACAACTGAAGGAGAGCTTGATATTATAGCCAGATATAAAGAGTTTATAGTTTTTATTGAAGTAAAAAGCTTAAGTTATTACTCTAAGTTCTCAATCTACTCTACACTTATAAAGACCAAACGCTTACGGATTAAAAAATCTATTTATACTTGGCTTAGAAAATATAATTTACAATCTGAAATCTGGAGATTAGACTTTATCGGTATTATTTTGGGAGGTAAGACAGAGTACTCTATTGAACATTTTAAATTCGTTGAAATTTAAGATTTTTAGTAGTAATAATTATTCTATTAATTATTGTTGCATAAATCCGAATGTTAAGATAAGATTTAGTATAGGTAGAATGCGTTAGCAGAAACATATCAAAAGTGCTAAAATATTTATTATGAAAAACAAGATAAAACATAGTAACCTACCAATCGATTTATTAAAGCAAACACCTGAAGTATTGCCTAAATACTGTGATAGGTGTGGTAATCACTACTCTGAGACAGATTTAGAACAGATTAAATCTGAATCTACAAAAGCATCTTTTAGACTAGGATGTAAATCATGTGGTAATAGCTATATCTTTCATATAAATACACCTATGAACGGAATTCTTTCAGCAAGAAGATTCCCTTTTAAACCTGCAATTACTACTAAAGAATTAAAAAAATTCTCTAAAAGTACTACTATAGATACAGATGAAGTTATAGATTTATATAGCTCTCTAAAAAAGGTAGATACTATTGAGGACTTTAATAAGCTTTTTCATAAGTAACACTAGAATTCAATTTTCTTACTATTTGCTATTAATATCTCAGGCATTTCTCTAATGTCTGCTCCTGTAATAAAGATCTGAAATTTACAGCTTATCAAATATTTCGCGAGGTTAATTCTATGTTCCTCATCAAGCTCAGACATAACATCGTCAATTAGAAATATAGCATTAATATTCGTCTTACTCTCAAGATATTTATGTTGAGACATTTTAAAAATAAAACTACTTATTCTTTGTTGTCCTCTTGAACCTCTAAATCTTAGTTCATTTTCCCCGAAATTAAATCTATAATCATCTTTATGAATACCATAGAGAGTTTTACCAACTATAATTTCTTTAGCTTTATTTTGCTCATATTTGTCTAAATATGCTGACTTAAAGTTTGCTTCTGTAGTTTCTAAGTTAGGTAAATACTCTAGATTAAATTCAAGTGTACCTCGATAAATATCGCTACCTGTATCATTTATAAACTGGCTTATCTCATTAAAAAATAGAATACGATACTTGAATATTAGATAAGCTGTATCGACTAGTCCATTTGTCCAGAACTCAAGCTCGTTCTGTGAGGACTTACCCTCACGAATATTCTTTATAAGAGCATTTCTATTTTTTAATAAAGTTTTGTATTTTTTTAGTGAACTTTTATATTCATTAAAACAAGTAGAAAGAAAAATATCTAAATCTGTTCTTCTATCCGAAGGAGTTCCATTTGTTATATTGATTGAATACGGCGCGAAAAGAATTACCTTTATTAGCTCACTAGATTTGCGTTGATTAGTATTTTTTGTATTTAACTTTAATTGAGATTTAAGAATATTAGAAACATTTGAAATTACTAATTCTAAATTATTCTCTTCAGTAGCTATTGATATTTTGGCAAAACCGCTTTCTGAATCAATATTGATAAAATCTAGTTTTGAGTATAATTGCCTAAAAGTAGATCCATTAGACATTAAGAAAATTGATTCCAGAATATTTGTTTTCCCATATCCATTCTTCTCTACGATTAGATTTATGTGATCGCTGAATTGGAGATCAAGATTTTTAATATTTCTGTAATTTTTTAGCTTTAGATTTCGTATATACAAATTTGTTAGTATAATAGACAAACAATTATACATTAATGTAAATATAGTTTATGAAAATAGGTATTGATTTATCAATGGTTGATGAGAATAAAGCAGGTATAGGTTACTATGCATCTGAGTCTACAAGACAATTAATATTATTAGATAAAGAATCAATTTTCTATCTCTATACATATAATAAAAATCTTGTAAGTTCTTTTTCTCAGTTAAATAATGTAAAAGTTGTTGAGATAAAATCTAATAGACCAAATTTAAAATGGATAATAAAAACTTATATTGATTTTAAAAAGAAAAAAATTGATTACTTTATATCTCCATCAAATTTTATGTTTGGTGTATTGTTCTCTAGAACTATCCAAATAATACATGACCTTCTACCTATTAAAAGGTCGGAATTCTGGCCAAAGAAAGCAGGTATTTTCTATAAGTATCAATTGAAATTAGCTTCCAGAAGAGCATTTGGTTTCGCAGTTAATAGCGAAGCTACAAAAAATGATTTAAATTACTACTTCCCAAAAACTAAAGATAAGGCTTTTTATATTGGAGGTGGCTTAAATGAATGGGCTAAAAAAAATTATACTAATAAAGAATTAGAAGTATCTAAAGAAAAACTTCAATTACCTGAAAATTACTTTTTCTCTGCTGGAACGTTACAACCAAGAAAGAATTATGAAGGTATGATCAAAGCTTTTTATGAATTTAAAAAAGATCATTCTGAATTTAAATATTTAATTTCGGGAGGGAAAGGTTGGTATTATGACCATATTTTCAAAATTGTAAAAGATTTAAAACTAGAAGACGATGTAATATTCCTAGGTTATACAGATGAAATAGATTTCCCAGCTCTGATAAAGTTTTCCAGTGGTTTCCTATGGGTAAGCCACGACGAAGGATTTGGTATGCCATGTTTAGAAGCATATGCTTTTGGAAAACCTATTCTAACTTCAGATATTCCTGTCTTAAGAGAAGTTATGGAAGAAAATGCTTTTTTTGTAGATCCTAACAATATATCTGCTATAGTTAAAGGTATGAGTAATATATTGAGTGTAGGTGATCAAAAGGTAAATAAAGAGTTTCTAAACAAACATTCTTGGAAAAATGTAGCAAAAAGATTAAAAAATATTTATATATAATTAACAGACTAGATAAATCAGCTTGACAAATCGAGCATTCTGAGATAATTTCTCATGTAGTTTAATCAAAAATATGAAAAAGACAAAGCTAAATACAGACTTAGACAATAAGGATATCGAAGAAAAGGATGAAGATGCATCTGATGACATCAACTTCACAATGGGAGATATAATCCATGATGGAGATGATGCTGATGAAGATAAGCAGATACTTTCTAGAGCAAAAGACATTTTAGGAGATAATTCAGATCCAGATGAGTATGAAAACCAGACATTTGGAGCAGAAGATCTAGAACTAGATGATTCAGATGATTTTTTAGCTGGAGAAGATTTTGATCCAGACTATTTTGATCCAGAAGATTACTAAAATTTTAAATATAAAATCCCATTTACATGAAGTACGAATATAAAGTCTTAAAAAAAGATACTGAACAAACGGAAATTGAAATTTCAGTTCCATTTATTGAATTTGATAAGTTTAAAGAGGATGCTTTTAAAGAATTAGCAGAACCTATTGTAATACCAGGGTTTAGACCTGGTAAAGGGCCAAGAGAGTCTATTGAAAAGAAACTAGGTGAGAAGTTGATAAATAGATCTATAGAGAAACTTTTTCCTGTTCCAGCTATGGAAATTCTAACTAAAGAAGATTTAAAACCTATTTCTAGAGTTAAATATGAACTAAGTAAATTCGATTTAAAAGAAGGAATAGCTTACAAAATTATCTTTACAGAATACCCTATTGTTACATTAGGGGATCTTTCAAAGCTAAACGTAAAAAAAGAAATAGAGAAATCTAAAACTGAAGATATCGATATGGTTATTAAAAATATCGTTAGATCAAGCTTAAAACCTGAAGTGTTGAAAAAATACGAGATAAAGCAAAAAGTACAAAGTACAAAGTCAAAGAAAAGTGATAGTGAACAAGAAGAAAAAGGAAAAAATGATTCAAAATCAAAAAATGAAACTCCAAAAGCAGAGGCTATTGAGTTTGACCTAAGCGATGAGCTAATTAAAGAACTTGGGTACAAGAAGGAAAAGACTGTAGTTGAAATGAGAAAGCAGGTCGAAGAAAGATTAGCTGGTATTAAAGAAAAACAAGCGGAAGATAAATATATTGAAGAATTAATTACAAAAGCTGTCGAAGCTGCAAAAGTAGACCTTCCAAAGTCTCTTATTCAAAATGAAGCTAGACTTTATGAAGAAGACTTTAATAGTAGATTAAAAGAATTAAATCTTGATGCTGATACTTTCTTAAAGACTCAAGGGTCAAGCATAGAAGATAAAAAGAAAGAATGGACAAAGCAAGCAGAGGGTAAGATCAAGACTGAACTAGTACTATATCAAATAGCAACTGATCATAAATTAGATGTAGAGGAAGAAGAGATTGAAACAGAGATTAATGCAATTACTGATGAAAAAGTAAGATCTAGTTATCAAAGGGGCGATGCAAAGAATTATATTAGATCTGTACTAATTAAAAGAAAGGCAGTTGAGAAATTAAAAGAGATTGTTGATGGAAAGAAATCAGTTACGAAGAATGTAGAGAAGAAGGTAGCTACTAAGAAATAGAATAAAGACCGGACGCGAATCAAAAGGAGGCATTTAAATGCCTCCTTTTTTTTAATTTAATCTTTAAGAATTATACTGGTGTTGAAGCATTCCAAGCTATATTAAACATTTGGTTTAATAATTTAACCATATTCTTATCTGATATTATTATCCCTATTAGATTATCAGAATCTTTATTAATTATACTTGCCTTATCTCCATACAGCGAAAGTGTTGACTCAAAATTTACGGATTCATCCATGAATCTACTTTCTTTTAAAGTTTGCACATTTGAAATTTCTAATTCATTTTCTCTATCTTTATAATGAATCAAATTCTTTAAAGCTATACCTTTTTCTACTCTTTTAGATATATAACCTTGTATAGTCTCTGGTATTTTAGGGTGAAATTTAGCTGCTACTTCTCCATTCACCATCTGTTTTATTTCTTTATCACCAGATGAAATTCTGTCTACTAAAAGTGCAAGATAAGTACCATTACCCTTATATACTTCAATCTCGTTATTTTTTAACTCAGACATTTCTTTTATACTTTGGAATTCCATATTTCTTTTTTAAAAATTAATATATGATTTCAGCATTTTCCCAAATCATTAAATACATAGATTTAACCATATTAGTAATAAACTTATCTTCTATTACTACTCTTAATAATCTATTATCTAACTTAGTATGAAAACTTACGTTCGAATCAAAAAAGGAAATTAACGTACTAAATTTATAATTACCCTTTAAGGCTCTTACTTCTTTTAGATTATTGCTAGAGGTAGTATCAAATTTATCAATGGCTTCTGAGTTATCTGTCATGTACTTTAAACTAATACCTAATTTCACTCTTCTACTTATATAGTCAGCTATATAACTGTCATACTCTTTACCTTTTGGGACAAATTCCTGTACAAACTTTCTATTTCCAATTTCATACAAAACTTTATCTTTTACTTTCAATCTACTATCCATAAAAAGTTTATATCCTTGTTTACCTTCATAAACTTTTATATTACTATTCTTATAATGATTTCTAGCATATTCATCTATGTCAGAAATAAAAGCCTCTATGCCGCTCTTAGCGCTCTCTAATTTACTCTTTTCATTCTGATAGATATCCATATTAGTGTTTTTGATTCCAGAGCTCCAAATAGCTGATTTCGCTTCTCTCCTGTTACAGTCACTAAACCTATATCTTGAAGTTTTTTCAAGGCTCTATATGTTGAAGATTTATCCATACTCAATGAAAGATAAATATCAGTTCCGCTAGAAACTTCATTTCTAAGTAAAAATCTATAAATATCTATTTCGTTTTCCGTTAAACCTAATTGTTCTAAAGATTGTATTTGATTCATATGCTATTGCATCATATAGTTGCATTCAATACAACTATATTACAGTATTGCATTTTTATAGTATATATAGTCACAACTTGCAAAAAAAAAGACACCTATAAGGTGTCTTTTTAAATTTATTATTAGTATTTTTAACGTTTTGAGAATTGTTCTGCTTTTCTCGCTTTTCTTAAACCTGGTTTCTTTCTTTCTACCATTCTAGAATCTCTAGTTAGATATCCTGCCTTTTTAATAGCATCTTTAGTCTCAGGGCTAACTTTTACTATAGCTCTAGCTAGCGCGTGTCTAACAGCCTCTGCTTGAGCAGAATGACCACTGCCAGATACTCTAACTGTATAATAAAAATCTTCTTTCTTTAAACCAGCAACTTCAAAAACATTATTAATTTTGTATTCATAGTTTGCCTTTGGGAAATATTCTGCAATAGATTTCTCATTTACAACATTTGCACCTTTCTCTTCGAACAACCTTAATGTAGCTGAAGCTGTTTTTCTTCTTCCAATTGTATATGTATACTTTTTATCAGCCATATATTATATCTTGAATTAAATTTTAAATTCTTTAGCATTTATTACTACTGGTTTATTGGCTTCATGATTATGAATAGCCTCAGTATAAACCTTTAGATTTGTAATCAACATTCTACCTTTCTTATTCTTAGGTAACATTCCTTTTACAGCATTTTCTATTACAAAATTAGGATCTTTTGCAAACTTCGTATCCAAGTCTTGAACAGATAATCCACTTGGGTATCCAGAATATTTTTTATAAAACTTAGAGAAACCTCTCTTTGCAGTAAAATCAATTTTAGAACTATTTATTACTACAACTTTCTTCATAGGATTAAGATAATCTCTTACAAGAGGATCTGTTTTACCTAATAAAAGCTCTGCAGCTATAGTAGCTACTCTACCACTTCTCATTCCAGCAGCATCTATTAAAAACCACTCTTCTTTTATATCTTTTTGACTTATACTACTTGTTTTCATAATTTTTATTTATCTGTTTTTGTTGATTTCTTAGTTGTTTTCTTATCACTAGTTTTTTAGTACTAGATTTTTTCTTGCTAGCTTTAGTTTCTTGCTTTTCTAAAGCTTCAGAAACTTTAGATTTCTTAGCTTTTGCTTCTACATTAACAAGCATAACATATACTTGTTCTGCATTATCTCCAGCTCTATTTGTAGTTCTTATAACTCTTGTATATCCTGAGTTTCTATCTCCTAATTTATTTTCAACTTGATAAAAGAATCTATTTATTGCTCTATCATTATTATTAAAAAATGATTCTACTTGTCTTCTACTATGTTGTGTTCCAACTTTAGCCTTAGTTACAAGTCTGTCAAATATAGACTTTAGTGCTTTAGACTTTGCTGGTGTAGTTTTAATTTTCTCATTTCTCACTAGCTCGATTACTTGTGATTTAATCATAGCTTTTGTATGAGAAGCTGTTTTACCTTGAATTTTTATTTTATTTCTATTTGAGAACATTTCTCTCTACTAAATTTAAATTATATAACTTTAATTTCGTATTTCTTTAATACTTCTATTAATTCATCTAGTGACTTTTTACCCATTCCTTTAATACTTGCCAATTCTTCTTCAGTATATCCTTCTAGTTTAGTTAACTCATCAATTCCAGATCTTAGTAAAGCGTTTGTAAGTCTAGTTGAAAGATTTAGGTCTTCTACAACTAATTGCTTTTTAGTAGTCTCATCTTCAACAACAACTTCTTCTTCTTTTACAGTTGTTGATTTTAATATTTCAGCCTCTTTTCCGTCAAGTAAATCTTTAGTAATTTGACTTAAATGAGATGTCATTTCATTTAATAATCTTACTGAAATGTTTACAGCTTCTAAACTATTAATAGATCCGTTAGTCTCTACAGATAGATTTAGCTGATCTAAATCAGTTTCTTGTCCAACTCTAGTTTCAGCTACATCGTAAGAAACTAAAACTACAGGTGAGAAAGTAGCATCTATTGGTAAAGTACCTAGTTCTTTTCTAACCTCTTGATCAGGAAAGATGTAACCAGTTCCATTATTAATAGTAAATTCTGCTTTGAAACTTGCTTTTCCGTCTAATTTTGTTATTACGTAATCACCATTTACAATATCTACATCTGAATTCTTTTCAATATCAGAAGCTTTAACTTCAACCTGAGCACCCGCTTTACCTTGAACATTAAGTGTTAATGTTACTGGCTCGTCTACTCTAGATCTTACAACTACGTTCTTAATTGAAAGTAAAACTTTTAATACATCATCTAAAACTCCATCTAGTGAAGCATACTCATGTAGAGCACCATCTAATTTTACAGCTGTAATAGCAGATCCTGGAATAGAAGATAATAATATTCTTCTTAACATGTTTCCTAAAGTATGACCGTAACCTTTTGGTAATGGACCTACTTCAAAATTCATTGTATTCCCTTCTTCAGAAGTTTTTTTAATGTTGAAAGAATTTAAGGAAACCATATTTGAGAATCTCTAATAACTAAATTAACTACTACCTAGAATATAATTCTACTATCAATTTTTCTCTAATTGTAGAGTCTATTTCTTCTCTTGTAGGCTCTGCAACAACTTTTCCTCCACTTACTAATGCTGATAGCCACTTAGGTGCAGAATAGTTTTTCATTTCTGATTGAATAATTGCAAAAAATTGTCCCTTTGCAATTTTCTCTTTTAATTCAACTTCGTCTCCAACTTTAACAATTGTTGAAGGAATATCATGTTTCTTACCATTTAACAACAGATGTCCATGAGTAATAAATTGTCTAGCCTGTGCTCTGGTTTCTGCTAAGCCAAGTTTAAAAACAACATTATCTAATCTCATTTCAAGTAACTGTAATAATCTCACCCCTGTGTTTCCAGTTGATTTCAATGCTTCAGTATAGAATTTAACAAATTGCCTTTCTGTCATTCCATAAGTTCTCTTTACTTTCTGCTTTTCTCTAAATTGAATAGCATAATCTGAAGGTCTCTTTTTAAGTACAGCGAATTGTCCTGGTAAAGACATTCTTCTCTTCCATTTATCAGACTTTCCAAGAACTGTAGCGTTCTCTCTTCTATTTATTCTCCATTTAGGACCTGTATATCTCATATAATTATTTATTCGTAATTATTTATTTATTATTTTTTAGGCTTTCTTCTTGACTTGCAACCTCCGTGTGGAACTGGAGTCTTATCAGTCAATAAAGTTATTTTAAGTCCTGCCTGTCTAATTCCTTTAATTGCAGCTTGTCTTCCAATACCTACTCCTTTAACTACTACTTCAGCTTCTTTAGCACCTTGATCAATAGCTTTCATTGCTGCATCTTCTCCTGTTTTTGTTGAAGCGTATGCAGTTGATTTTCTACTTCCTTTAAAACCTATAGCTCCACAACTACTTGTAGCAATAATACTACCGTCATAAGTTGCTGCTGAAACTATTGTATTATTATATGTAGCTTTTACATACATTAACACTTTAGGTGGAATTGATTTTTTAGTCTTTTTTTTACCTCCAGCTTTCTTAGCTGTTACTACTTTTTTATTAACTTTAGCCATTATTTATTATTTGTGAGTTAATTTAACTTTTAATCCTCCGACAGCTTTATTCTTTCCTTTTCTAGTTCTTGAATTAGTTCGAGTATTCTGTCCTCTCACTGGAAGACCAGCTCTATGTCTCGTCCCTCTATATGTTCTAATATCTCTTAATCTTTTTATGTCTTGGAAAACTTTTTGTTTAACTTGTCCTTCAGTTAGGATGTTTTTATCTATATAATCGTAGATTCTTTTAATCTCAACGTCTGTCAAATCCTTAACTCTTTTACTTGGATCAATATTAGTTGCTTGTAAAATAGATTTAGAAGATGTTAATCCTATACCATGTATATATGTTAGAGCTACCTCTACTCTTTTTTCATTTGGTACTTCTACTCCTACAATTCTTGCCATATTTTTATCTCTTTAAATATAATATTATCCTTGTCTTTGTTTATGTCTTGGATTTGATTTGCAATAAACGTAATAAATTGGCTGTACTTTGACAGCTCCTTTTTTACTTATTTGTTTTTTTCTTCTTTTTACAATGTAGCAACTACTACACATTTTTTTTACACTAGCTTGTACTTTCATATATTTTTTTATTAGCGCCTGTATTTATAACAAAATTACCCAAAATAGTAAATAGTATTTATAGAGAAAAATTTATTTATTCCTATTTTAGGCTATATAACTATGATTAAGTTTTTATCGGTGCAGTTAATTCGTTTGGTAATTATAGAGCCAAACTGCGATTTAATCAAGAACTTCAAATATTTTGAACTAAATCAGCTGAATTTGCTAGAATTTAATACTTATTTTTAAGCCAATAAATTTATGTCAGAGCGTAACAGTGGGGAATTAAGTACACGAGATGAATTAGAACAAATTGATTTAGTAACAGGTCTAATTAATGAGACTGATGAGTTAGATTTTAAAGAAACTATGCTTTTATTTGAAAATATTGAAAAAAACTACAGATACTTTAGAAAATGAAGAGGAGGCTTAACTAAACCTCCTCTATAACTATATTATCTAGTAACCTGATAGCTCTGCACTCTTTCCAATAACTCTTTTGCTTCATTATTATTAGTAAAATGAGCCCTTACTGGCGTTAGCAATTTATTTAAATACTTAATTACTGCAAGTTTTAGATCAAGTGGGAATAATACACCTTTCCTAAATGATTCCTCTAGTTCTTGATAAGTATTGTATGAGACATCTCCTCCAAATTTATCTTCTCTTTCTACTTTAAATACTCCATCCTCTAATAGTGATTCTTGTAATTTAAGATGGTGTGCTTCAAAAATAATTTGTTTACAGTATCCAAGAATTGGATTATCAGATATTTCTTCAGGCGGACAATAAGCTGCCATTATCTTTCTTTTTACATCTTCTTCTGAATCAGTCATAAAGATAGCAGTATCAGGCTTTGACTTAGACATTTTTTGAGAAATCTTAGCTGCCTCTGGGTCTTCATGGTACCTAACTTCTATCTCTGGTAAATTATCCTCTTTATTTCTACCTACAAACTTAAAATCTACACCAAATTTAGTAACCGAATCATTCTCAATCAAACTAATAAGTTCTAATCTTCCTTTCCCAATAGAAGAAACATTAAACTGAATTCCCTCTTCATTGCCTTGACCAAATTCAATATGATACTGAGATGAACCTAGTCTTAATTCTTGCCTCCCTTCTTTTAGCTTTATTAGCTTAATACTCTTTTGCATTGGCTTTTGCAACCCTTGAAGCATTCCATGACTAACAACAACAGGCTTCCAGTAGCCTACACTTGGACCAACTTCTCTTGCAAGCATGTTAACTTTTCTCTGATCCATTCCAAGCTCTGTAACTTGACACTTCATGACATGAAAAATATCAGTAGTCTGCATACAAGGATAGATAATTTGAGCTCCCGAAAGATCATCATCTTCAGATCTACCCATTATCTCTGTTGTTCTTAGAATTCGTTTTAGTGTTGCAGATTTAGAAACCTTCATAACTATTTCCCAATACTTAGGATCTTTAATTACATCACTAGTCCAAATAAATTCAGTATTATCTAAATCCATCCCTGATGCTTTCCAGATTTCAATAAAATATTTACCGACATCTTTTATTTTTTCAAGATCTCCTCCCATCTTATTGTTTAAATATCCAAACCAATCTGCAACATACATCCTAAATGTAAAGCCAGCCTTAATCATTTTATTCGTGTTTATAGCTCTAATGATTCCCTGAGCAATATGCATTTGTCCAGAAGGCTCAAATCCATCATAAGTATATAGATCTTCGCCAGAGGTCAAAATTCCAGCTAATTGATCTTCACCTATAACTTCTCCTCCAGTTTCTTCAGATCCTACAGACATAATTAAGTCTATTCTCTCTTGTAATTTAGGTGTAATCTCAATCTCTTGGTACTGATTAAAAGCTCCAATATAGAAACTTTCTTTAGTTGCATCTAATATACTTTTACCTATTGCATCATCAATACTCATTTCTAATTCACTTCCTTCAATCACTCTAATCCTAGTATGATCTTCACTTGTACCTATTTCATCTTCAGCTAATATCATTCCTTCAGAATCAACTCCCCTTAATGGTCTCTTTTCTAATTTAATTTCTTTCCCTTCTTTAAATAAGAATCCAGGAACTACCTCGCCAACACCTAAAAATGGTACTAGATCACCTGGTTTAAAATTAGAAGCACCTGTAACAATCTGAAATTCTTTATCTCCATCAGTTATTTGAACAACTAGCAATCTATCTGCATTTTCATGCTTCTCTACTGATAAAACTTTTGCGATTTTTATTTTTTCTAAGAGTTCTGTAATTCTTTCTTTTCTAAATTTCATTTTTAATGAGTTAATATAAATAATAAAAAAATCCCTACTGGGATTTCAAAAATTCGTAAGTATCCCGGACTTAATAAAGATAAGACATGTAATAATATGTATTTGAAAATGTTTTAATATTCAACATGACTTGATTATCGCATAATTTACAGAAATTATTAACTCTCTTTATTCATTAATAGAATAATTTTCTGACAGTTTCTCTTGCTAATATCCAGGTCTTTGTACTTTTCAATAATTTCTACTACTTCATTTCTAATTTCTTCCGGAATTCTTTTTAGCATGCTAGCCATTTCTACTTCCATTTGCTGCCTAATTTGTTGAGCTATTATTCCTCCAGCCTCAGAAGCATTAGAATAATCATTTTCAGGTTCTTGAACCCAGCCGATAACTTCAGCCCTTCGAAATTTCCTTCGGATAGAATAATCTTGAATTAATCCGCTATATCTAAGCTGATGAGTAGCTATCTCTACACCTAACGACATGTTTTGCGCTATTAGATTTAAAATCTCAGCAACTGTAGCTTCAGATAAACCTCTCATCTGAGTTATATTAACCAATTCATCAATTAGAACTGGATGTTCATCTAATACACTTACTCGAGCTAAATCATCTAAAGTTCTTTTAGCCAATCTAGATTTTGTTGACCGAATAGATATTTCTCTTGCTCTAATAAACATATCATCTTCTCCTTCTACTTTCCTAGAGATAAACTTATACAAGCTACTCTCTATAATCCCTAGCTTCTTAGCTACCATTTGTACAGACATATCTAAGAGTAAGAATTCTAATATTTGATCATTATATTCATCAAACTGACTTTTTCCTTTCCTTGCAGCAGCGCTTCTCTCCGCTGCTTTCCTCCTACTCTCAGGCTTTGCTAATGTCCGTTTTGTAATAACATCATTTCTATCATCTATTTGTACTTGAGTAGCAAAGTTATGAGTTTTAATAATAGAATTTTGAATCTCATACATAATCGTATAAACGGCAGCTGTGAATAAATTATCACTATATGCAGGATTCATAGTAGCGTTTAATTCATCTATAACCTTCTGTATATAATCTGGAGCATCAGTTATCAATAGAATTTGTTCTAATTTTGCTGAACTATTAGAACCTTCAGGATCTATAAAATACAGTAAGACATTCTTGATTCTTTCAAAATTATCACTTTGATCATCTAGAATTATTGTATTCCAGACATCTTCTGAAATATCTCTATTAGATACAATCTCTTTTACAATTCCAACTGAGGACTCTCGTGCCCTATCCCAAGCAAATTTTTCATTTGACTGCATTCCCTTTTATCTTCATTAATTGTACTGCTATTACTCATAATGAAGGATTATAGTATCCTCTTTAAAATGCCTTGATTTACTTCCGTTAACTAGTCTGCTATTATTAACCCCGATGAAGAAAGAAGACAAAATCGAATCAGAAAAAAAGGTTGTAGCAGAAGGAGAAGTAAAAGAAATTTTACCTGGATTAAAATATCTAGTTGAGGTTGATTTTAAAGGTATCAAACATAAAGTTATCTGCTATGTATCAGGAAAAATGAGAACTCATTATATCCAATTAGCATTAGGAGATTTAGTTAGAGTTGAAATTCCTCTATCAGATATAGATAAAGGAAGAATAGTTTACAGAATAACAAATAAAAACCCCCGAAGTGCCCCTCCAAGAAGACCTAAGAAATAATTAGTAGCTTTACTAATATATTAAATTCAAACTTATACTCCCCCATTAAATTGCATAATACACGCTTTTAGCCATATAATGCATTCAGATTAATTATAAACATGGGACTACTTAGCTATAAAAACAAGACTAGTTTGAAGAATCGAATACTAAACAACGCCAAATTTAATAAAGTCATATTCTATTTAACATTTTCAGATATTTTTAACTGGGGAGCTATTGATGTAATTAATAGTTTAGTTGGTATATTTATCGCAGAAAAGTTCGGAGATAGTGCTATTGAATATGTTGGTATTGGTTTTGCAATAATAAATATAACTAAAGCTTCACTTCAAATCCCTATTGGATTATTGGTAGATAAAATAGCAGGAAATAAAGATGAAATAGTATTTTTAATATTTGGAAGTATTTTTATAGGTATCCCCTTCTTACTATATCCATTAATCACAACAAAATATCAGTTTTTCATACTTCAAGCTTGTATTGGAGTCGGAATGTCACTTAATCTTATAAGTTGGCGTAAACTATTTGCCTTAAATCTCGATAAAGGAAATGAGGGGATAGAATATGGAGTCTACGATACAATTTATAGTATTTCAGTTGCCCTTTTAAGTTTTATTGCTGGAATGGTAGCTGGAATAAACAATACATTTTTCAATACAACTGTTGTGACATTTGGTATTATTGTAATATTAAGTTCCCTTTGGGCAATTCTAATTGCCAAGGAGTTAAAAAAACATAGCATAAACCATAAACTATAATGAAAATCTATTATTCATCTTCAACAGCAAATTTTATCAGTAACGAGACTGAACTTAAGGAGATCCAAAAAAATATAGAGGGAAGAAATCATGAGGTAATGAATAGCTGGCTTATAAAAAAATTACATAAGGAGAAAAATAAGCTTAGTTCTAAAGAAAGATTGAAGGAGAATAAAAAAATGATACTTAATTCAGATGCTATGGTTCTAGAAGTAACTACACCATCAATAGGTATCGGATATGTATTTGGATACGCACTTGCACATAGAAAGCCGATACTCTGTCTTTATAAAGATAAATTTAATGATGAAGAAATATCTGAAGTAATCAAAGGTGAATCTTCTTCATTAATTTTCTTAAAAAACTATAATAACGAGAGTATAGGAAACATATTAGATAAATTTTTCGAAAATTTGGAACTACATAAACTTCAAAAGTTTAATTTCGTAGCATCAAAAGAGATAGTAGACTTTATTAAACAAGGTGCAGAAAAAGAAAGAAAGTCAGCTTCTGAATTTCTAAGAGACCTTATAGCAGATAATTTCATAAGACAAATAAATTCTTGATAATGCAAACAGCTATTTATATAATCTTTTTATAGATGGCGCAATGGCGTAATATGAAAATAGATTAAAATACATTCAACTTTGCATTAATAAGCTAGAGGAACAGTTACAAATATTTGAAATAAATCCTTCAGATCTTACACTTGACTGGAGTAAATACGTAATTCTTGAAGAAAAACTTGAAATGTTAAAGAAAGAAGAAAGAGAGTTAACAAGACATAACCGTTATCTAAGTATTAATAGTATCTCCGATGGCAAAAGCTGATGATCTTATGCAAATACTTCTTCAAGATACTACTTCTACTGAAGTAGAAACTTTTATCAAAGAAATTCGAACTGAGGGTGAAGTAACTTATACTCCGGATATGCTTAGAATCTATATGGCTGTAACAGGTAGAGAATTCATCAGTGAGGAACATGCAGACCCAGAGGGTGAAATTCAGGCTATACTCGAAGCTTAGTTCAATTTATTTAACTATTAATTTTATACTTAATGGCAACAGGAACAAGCTTAAATCTACACGAAGAGATTGAGTCATATAAAATTCAATTATCTACTTATGATGAAAAAATCTTAGAGGAATGGCAAAGATTAGATAGTGCAAGGGATGCAGCTTGGAATGCAAATGGCGAGTATATATTAGCAAGAATGGAGAAAATTAGACCAGAAGTAGAAAGAATACAAGCTGAAGTAAACTACGCTTTTAATAACAGTAATCCCGTAGATGACTCTCTAGAGTTAGAATCTTAAAAGTACTGCATAAAGTCTATATTCATAGTAAAATCTACTATGTCTCAAATACAAGATAGAAAAAAAGATCACATAAACATTGTCTTAAACAAAGATGTAGAACCAAACGACTCAAGTTTTACAAAATATAGACTTCCGTATAAATCATTTCCAGAAATAGACTTTGAAAAGATAGATACGACTGTTGATCTATTTGATAAAAAACTTTCTTTTCCATTCATAATTTCTTCAATGACTGGTGGAGAAAAACTAGGAACGGTAATAAATAAAAATATTGCAATTGCAGCTGAAAAGGCAGGAGTAGCTTTTGGGCTAGGTTCAATGAGGGTGATACTAAGAAAACCAGAATCTTTAAAGACATTTAATGTTCGTAAAGACTGCCCTACTATCCCAATGTATGCAAATTTTGGTGTAGTTCAATTAAATTATGGCTATGGGGCTGATGATATAAATAAAATTATAGATTTAGTTGAAGCAGATGGAATTTTTTTACATGTAAATCCAATACAAGAAATTATCCAACCTGAAGGAGATAAAAACTGGGAAGGTTTATTATTAAAACTTTCTAAAATCATACCTAAAATCAAAGGAAATGTAATTTTAAAAGAAACTGGTCATGGAATTGATTTTGCCTCAGCAAAAAAATTAGCAGAAATGGGAGTTAAATGGATTGATGTATCAGGTAGTGGTGGAACATCTTGGGCAAATGTAGAAGCTTATCGAAGAATTGATGACATCGGCCATCTTTTCAAAGCTGAAGGAATTCCAACCGATGAACTGCTTAAATCGCATTCTAAGATAAAAGGCTTAAATTTAATCGCAGGAGGAGGAATTAGAAACGGTAAAGATGTAGCAAAATCTATAGCACTTGGTGCAAAAATAGCTACAGCAGCAAAGCCTCTTCTAGCAGACGCACTTAAAAGTGATGAAAAAGTTTTTGAGACATTACAAAAACTAAAAACAGAGCTTAAAATTGCTATGTTCATAACAGGAGCAAAAAATTTAAATGAGCTAAGTAAAATCAAACTAACAGAAGCATAAACCATTTAAAACTAAAAGTATTGTCTAGATATTGATTCATTTTAAAATTTTTCAGCTTTAAGCTTTCTATTCATACACCCCGCTATGTTAAAATATTCATCATGAAAATTATTAAGTCTGATAGTAGTCAAACAATTAAAGAAGCTGTTAAAACCTTAAAAGCTGGTGGCATTTTAATATATCCTACCGAAACCTGTTATGGTGTTGGCGTAGATGCAACTAATATTGAAGCTGTAACAAATGTCTTAGAATATAAGAAACGTCCTGCTGGAAAACCAATATCAGTTGGTATATCTTCTCTAGAAATGGCAAAAGAATATGTTGAAATAAATAAAAATGCGGAGAACATTTATAATGAGTTGCTACCCGGACCAATAACAGTTGTATCTAAATCACTAAAAAAAGTCGATGTTAGACTTGAGTCTGAAAATGGAAACTTAGGTATAAGATATTCTAGTAATAAATTGCTCCAGAAAATAATCAATGAGTTTGGAAAGCCAATAACAACAACATCTGCTAATACAAACGGTAAGAAAACACCCTACTCTGTTGATGATATTCTTAATAATATTAATGAAAAACAAAAAGAATTAATTGGTTTAATAATTGATTTTGGTGAATTACCAAAAAATAAGCCTTCAACGGTAATTGATACTACAACTGATAAACTTAAGACCTATAGGGGTGGTGACGTAAATATTAAAGAAGACTCTAGAAAAGTAACAACTAATAGCTACGAAGAAACAATTAAGCTTGGATCGGAGCTGATGTCAGAAAACATAAATTCACTTAAAGACACTGCTCTTCTATTTAAACTTAGCGGTGACTTAGGTGCTGGGAAAACCCACTTTGTTAAAGGTATAGCCAGAGCATTGGAAGTTGAGAAAAACATTAAGTCTCCTACTTATACCTATGTTTCAGAATATAAGCTTGAAAATAAAAATAAGTTATACCATCTAGATGCTTGGAGGCTTAAAAGTGCACTCGATGTAGAAGCATTAGAAATCGGATCCTGGTTTAAAAAAGGTAATGTTATTGCAATTGAGTGGCCTGGTGTATTGAAGCAATTAGAATTTGATTTCAAATCAAACAGTAAGATTATAGAAATTTTTATAACTGCGCCAACTAAAGAGAAAAGGAATTTCATAATCAATGACTAAGCTTTTTGGTAGGCAGTATTCAATCTAATATGCTATAATATTATAGAATATTAAGTTCTATGAGCTTAAAAAATAAACTACAAAATACAGCGCACGAAGTCTACTCCGAAGCCGAACTTAGGTTTTTCGGATTTTTCGACAAGAAAAAAAATGATTTCGACCAATTCAGAATACACCCTGAAAATTTCCTTGAACAAATAGGATCTGCAAGAGTAGAAATGTTAAGAAGTATACTTAAGAAGATTGGATTCAAGTTCAACGAAAACTTTGTAGTAGACCTAACAATGCCTGGTAATGTTGGTGGTTATTTTGCTCCTAGCGCTAACTTACTTGCAATAAATCCTTGGTTACTTTTAGAAGGTACGGAGAGGCAAATCGCACATGTGCTTTTTCACGAAGGTCTTCACGCAGGAATATATGGAGATCCAATAATGGAGGAAACCATTGTTGAAACTCTGACTATTAGTAAAATTGAAGATATTTACGGGAAAGATGGCTTCCCATCAGGCTATATGACATTAGTAAAGTCATTTGAAGAGAATTTTGGTAAAACTAGCTTTGAAGAGTTAAAAGAAAAAATCGAGGGTGGAGATGAAAAAACTTTAGATAATCTTTTACAAATGTTGGTAATAGATAGAGAGCTTAGTAATAACGAAATAGATAGATTAAGCTGGGATAGTATTAGTAAGAGGTTAAAAAACAAATGGTCACTTATAGAAAAATTATTTCCAAGAATTGTAAACTCTATTGCTGGAAATGGAAAAGATCTACACGAGTCAGGAGATCTTAGTTTCTCTGATTACAAATTAGAAGGTTTACTTAACAATGCAGCGGATGAAATACTAAGTGGAGGTAGAGGGATGTTATTGGATCTTTTACTTAAGGTAACAAACTTTGGGAAAGCAAATTTAAATAAGCTTGATATTATCGCAGGTCTTAAAGATGAAGGTTATGCATATCTGTATGACTATGATGCAGCGTTAGTTGAGAGAATTATAAACATGTATATAACTCAGGTTATGGTTGTAATTTTCAATAATCCAGAGGTCGAAGTAACTACTAATAATATAATTTTAAAAGGTATTGCTTAGGATGAAAGATGATCTTTGGGTTAAAAGTAAATACTACCAATACTCTAAAAGTGCTCCTCTGCTAATTTATCTATCAGGCTGGGATATTAAAATGTGGTACCAAAGACCTCTATTTCGACATGTCAGCAAAAAAGGCTTTAATGTTTTAGCTTTTTCATATTCTAGAGATATTCTTAAACCTAATCCAGATCCAAAGAAGCATTTCGAAAGATTTAAAACTATTTATGATCAGATTAAGAAAATTAGTGATCAATATATTGCAGATTCAACAGATCTAAATATAATAGGATCAAGCGTAGGCTCGACTCTAGGATTTATTCTAGGTAGCGAGTATTCTGATAAAACCAAAAATGTTGTTTTAAACTTGTATACCTCAGATTTCGTTGAGTCTTTGTGGAAATGGAAAAAGGATATGTATAAGTTATTATCGAAAGACTTTGCCAAGCATGTTGAGAATAAGGATATCTATCTTAGCACTGGTAAAAGTATTGATGACGCAAGAAAAGATTGGATATTTATGAGGCTACAAACTCATGTTAATAAGTATAATCCGAACAAAACAAAATTCTTACTGTACTCATCTTTAAAAGATAAAATTATTCCATTCGAGAAAAATGATCAATTGGAGGAATCTTTAAAATCTGGTAACTTTAACTACAAAAGAATTATTAACAAACAATCTAGAGGACATTTAACTGCTGGGTTTATTAACTTAATTAAAACTAATCAGTGGATTGAATTTTTAAAATCCTAGATTTTTATTGAATCTCTCTGACTATTAATACTGGAGTTCTAACTCCTTCATCCTCCTGAGACTGAGGATTACCTCTTAAAACTTGCATAAGATCTGACTCACTAAATTTTTTCTTTAACGAATCACTCATTCCTAATATATTATTATCAATATTATTACCATCAATTATTGCTACTTTTACTCCCATTTTCTTCTCATATTCATTACATATTTTATCTCCATCTTTAGGAGGGAGTATTGCATATTGACCACTAATAGGTCCGTCTGTAAAACCATCAATTGCATTAATCTGATTGCCTGCTATTTTATAAAAATAACCTTTAATCCCAAATAGCTTTAAAAAAGTACCTACTCCTAGTGCTAATATTATTCTTAAATAACCAGCTTCATTAATAGCTACTTGCATTTTCCTTGGATTAGCATACCCTGGATCATTTGGCCACTTCTTAACAAATTTAACAATTAGCTTAGCAAGCCAAGAAGCTTCTACTTTAGACTCATGAACAACAAAATTATTAGCAATACTTATAGCTTTTGCTGAAATACATAAGATGTCTTCTTTTTCTAAATCCTCTTTTACATTTTTTTCAATCACTGCAACTAAATCATCTCCAATATTTATAAATGGCATTTCAACAGGATATCTTGAATATCTTTTGCTATTGAACTCTACCGTTAGTTCTCTGTTTGGATTTGCTTCTTTTTGAATTCCTAATTTTCTTTCCATAGAATAATAATACCAAGTTACATGTAAAAAGTACAAAGCAAAAATGGTTGTTTATCGTTTATACTTTTAACTTTTGACTTTTGACTTAGTACTATTTAATGTAGAATACTAATTAGCTAATTTGTACATTTTTTAAACTCATAAATACATGAGGCGATTGCTTACATATACATTAATATTGTTGTTTGGAACACTACTAGCCCTATGGTCACCATGGTTAAGGTGGAATATTTCAATAGCAGATCTTTTAGGTGCTGAGAAACCAGAAAGTATTGCAGGACTTCAGGTCTTCTCATTAGCAGGTGAGCTTAATATTTATGTTGATGATGAATTCCAAGGTACAGTTACCACAGATAATTCACCGTATTTTATAAATAATATAACGCCTGGAGAACGAAGAATTAGAGTAGAAAGAAAATCAGATACTAATGGTGCTTATTGGAATTTCAATAGATTAATTAGTTTTGAAGAAGGAAATGATGTTGTTATCTCATATAATATAGGTCCGAGTGAAGAATTCTCAACTGGAAATTTTATATATACTACGAAATCTTCAGAAGATGAAAAAAATAGAGCTAAACTAAATTTCAAACTAAATGTAGAAGATTCAATAATTAGCATTGATAACATTACAAAAGTTGTTGATGGCTATACAGTTAGCGAATATGTAAATCTGGATAAACAGTATTCTGTAAAAGTAAGTAAGTCCGGATATGAAGATCTAGAATTTACCTTACTACCAAGTGAAAGTGAACTTAGATCAGAACTCGAAGGCCATGATCTAAATGTAGAAGTAAATTTAATGTTGCAACCAGTATTAGTCGAATAATGAGAGTACCAGACCAATTTAAACTAAAAAACACTATTAAATATCCAACCTCAATTATAGTCGGTGGTATTTCTAAATTAGGGCTTGAAGTAGCTGAATCTCTAGTTGAACAAGGTGGATATGTAATCATAATTGATACAGTAAACGAAGAAAGTATCGCTAGATTAGGGACTTTCAGTAGAAATGATCTAGTAAGTCTTTTAGATTACTCTTCAATTCCGCACTTAGAGGAAGATATAAGGAGATTAGATTATGTATTCTACTTCAATCACGAAATAGTAGACTTTAAAAATAAAATATCTACTCAAGAATTTCTAACTTTTTCGAACTATCTTGATGCAGTTTTAACACTAGCTACTAAATTTGAAGCTAAGTTTCTTTTAACTTCTTCTATAAAAGTAAATCAAGTAATACTATCGGAAGCTGAATTAAGTTTAGGACTTGGTTCATCTGATAAAGTTACCCATATTTATACTGAAATGGAAACACAGAAGTATGCAGAAGGATTAGTAATGGAATATGGAGAGAAAGCTGAGTTAGATGTAAGAATAATAAGATTGGGTGAGATAATTGGAGATGAGATGAATTTCAGAAATCTTACATCCTTTACTGAATTCATTTTAAATGCAGTTAGAGGTAAGGCACTTGAATTAAAAAAAGATGGGTTAGAAAATGAATGGTACATACATCTTTTAGATGCAGCATACGCTTTAATTAAGGCACAATTTGGATCTAAAACCTCTGCTAGAATATTTTCAGCTAGCTATGATACGTCATTCTCTCATTTAGCTATAGCTTATAAGATACAAGAATATTCAGATGGGAAAACAGAAATAAGATTTATAAGAGAAAATGACAATCTACCATCACTAAAACTTTATAAACCTGCTAAAAGCTTATCAGATATAGGTTGGGTTCCTAAAATCTCTTTTGATAAAGCGATAAGAGAATCGGTTGCTTCAGCAAAGATTTTTTTAGCGGAAAAGAATATTGAAAAAATAAAGAGAAACTCTAACGCTTCTTTAAGTTCTAAACTAATGAGTTTTCTTAGCCTAGCTAATGATGATTCAGAAAATAGACTAAATGAAGATATTTTAGATACTATGGCTAGGGAGCATGATAATGATAAGAAAGTGAAAAAAAATCGATTAGTATTAGGACATAGAGACTTAAAAAAGAGAAGGAGAAGACCAAAAACTAGAAAAGAGAAATTTCAAGATATTTTCTGGGCGGGATTTACACGATTTGCAAATATTTTTACTTTCTTTAGGAATAAATCGCCACTAGAAATAGGTGCGTTATTTGTATCAGTAACACTTTTAATATTTGTATATTTCTTTGCATTTGCTCCATTTATATATTTAACAAAGAACTATACTACTGCAATTCAAGATACAGAAGAACTGTTAGATTTTGCTAATGAAAAGAATTATGAACAACTAACTTCAAAAACTGAAAAAATAAAGATAGCATTAGAAGACAATATTGATCTTTTGTCTATGTATGAATTCAGCTCAAAATTTATTACACTTGAGGATGAATTAGCTGATATTCAAGAAATAAATGATATATATGCTCTTGCAATTAGTGGAATAATTGATGTTTCAGAAAATATAGACCCATTAAATGTATATCTTAATGAATTCTATAATAATACAGTTTTAAGATCAGGTAATGAAAGCTATCTTTCAATTAATGATAACGGGGTGGATTTCTCAGCTGAACTATCCAAAGTAGAAGGCAATAGAATTTATTTAGTATCAGGATTAGAAAAGCTGGATAAAGCAATTGAGAGATTAAATAAGAGAGACTATACTCATCTTCCAGAATATATAGCTACAAGGATAGTTGATATGAACTTAAAACTTTCAGAACTTAAGTCATCTTTAGAATCTAGTTATTATGAAAGTTATTTAGCAGAGCTTTTAGGGGCAACGAATCAGAAGACTCATTTAATCTTAGTTCTTGATAATACTCGTCTTTCACCTATCGGTGGAGATATATCCGCATTCGCCTTAGTTACATTTAAAGGAGGTAGCGTTGTAGATATTGTAGTTAGACCTGTAACTGATAGTTTAGAAATACCTACTTTTAGCAATGAGGAAATAGCTTACTTAAATACTAATAGATTTAGCTTAATAAATGCTACAGATATTGAATTGAATGATTTTTCAAGCCTTACAGATTTTAGAGAATTTGCTTTTGAAATGCGTTCTGTTTTTGAGAATGAATATGAAAGAGATATTGATGGAGTAATTACTTTAAATTTAAATTCTTTATCTGAGTTATTATCAGTCAATCAAATTGGTCCTGTAAATGTATCGGGATTAGACTTTAATGAATCAAATTTCTTAAACTCTTTAAATAACGCTCAAGTTCAAAATGAAAATGTTGAGGTTAGAAGAGATTTAATTGCACAAGTATTAGCTACATTCCTTTACAATGAGTTTAATTCCTACTCTAATACGTATTCAGACTTGGTAAATAAAATTACAAGTCAGTTATTATTAGACAACATATACTTAGACTTTGATACATCAAATATACAAGATGAATTAGATAAAAATTATATTAGCTTCGCTGAAGATACTGATAGTTATATAAAGGTAACTACTTTAATGAATGATCCTAATAATGTAAATATTTCAAAGTTTTCTGATATTAATATTGCTCTTGAGACAAGTATTTCAAATGAATTATCACTAAGTCATAAAGCAACTGTTAACTTTACGAATCTAGGAAATGGTCAAGAACTGGCTGTATGTTTATCAAGAAATACAGATCCAGATTCTGTAGTTGTTAGCGGACTGACTTCAGATTCGCTTAGATATGTTATTAATGAAGGTGAAGATGATGTTTGTATAGTGATGAGAATACTCTCTGAGAATTCAGTTACTATTACATGGAAAGAGTTCTCTAAATTTGAAGTTAATGGAGGAGAGACTATAATACAGCTTGGAGTAGCTAGAGTAAAAGGGGCTAGAACTACTCTAGATCATACAATTAAGTTGGGAAACAACTTACAAATAAGTAATATTGAGTCTGATATATCTTTCGTTCCGGGATCAACTGAGGTTGGCTATAATAAGCAAATACTGTCTGATCAAATCACTACTCTCAGCATACGTTAAATTTAATTTTGCTAATGCTAACTTTCGTGGTAATATGGAAGTAATGGGTTCCTTTCGGGGATCTATTTTTACTGTTAATTTTTAAGAAAATATTGTGGCTAAAGAAATGCAAAGTGATAACGAAACAATCGAATTAACTCAAGAAGCTCATGATGAATTGTCAGCTGAGTTAGAAGAACGTAAAACTGTTACACGACCAAAAATCGCAGAAGAAATTAAAGAAGCAAGAGAGTTAGGTGATTTAAGCGAGAATCATGCCTATACAACAGCAATGGAAAGAAAGGATTTAAATGAAGACAGAATAACTGATCTTGAGAGAATGCTTAAAAATACAAAAGTTGTTACAACTTCAGCTTCAACTAAAGTAGTAATGATAGGACATAGTATTGAAATTGAAAATACTGCTAATAATAGAAAGAAGGTTGTAAGACTTGTCGGAGGAGAAGAAACACTATCAGCGGATTCAAGAGAAGGTAAAATTTCTACAGACTCCCCTATTGGTAGAGCTATTTTCAAATCTAAGATTGGAGATGTTGTCAAAGTTGATCTTGGTGAAAGAGAAATTGAGTATAAAATTGTAAAATTTGTAAAGTAATTTCAAATGGGTTTAAAAAGAGGGCATCTTAAGCTGCCCTCTTTTTTTACTTATATAACTTTATTTTTTACTTTCCTCTTTCTTTACCATTTTATAAGATTTCATAATGTACATTCCCCAGAAAATTAAGCTTGAAAATAATACTGCTAAGCTATCTGCACTTAGGAAATCTGCTTTTTCATACATATTATCCAAAATATTTCCTGCTACTATAAATATTGAAATGAATGACAGAACTGAGAAGATTACTACACCTAAGTTTATAAAAACCTTGTTTGCAACTGTTCCTTCTTTTACATCTTCTGCTTTTATAATAGTATTGTAATAATAATGGAATGCCATTATCATAAGTCCTATCAAAAGATAAACTAAACCTCTTACAAAAGTCTCAGATTCGATTTCTAGGTATGCATTCTCATCTGGAAGTATCACCTCAAAAAGATATGATAAAACCATTTGAAGTCCAACAAAGGCTGAAATAGAACCTATAAGTAACCAAGCACAGTTATTGATTCTTGTACCTACCTTCATTAATCTAGGCATGAATTCTTCTGCGTGCTTTTTGTTGCCTGAAAAGTAGTATAAAACTAGTCCAAACATTGCTAATGCAATTGGAAATAACATTACAGAGAGTAATGAGTTTATAACGGCAAGTCCTGCTGAAAATGCCATATCTAATCCTGTAGTTGGTCCACCTAACATAAATGAAAATTTAAATATATAATGTTTATTATATATTTAGAGTATAGAGGTTACAAATCTAGTTTTTCTTTTAAAAGCTCTTCAGTAGTATTAGGGTTTGCTTTACCTCTACTTTCTCTCATAACTAAGCCAACGAGGAATTTTACAGCGTTCGGATTTTTCTTAATATCTTTTACGACTTTTTCATTATCGGATATTACTTTATCGACAAATTTTTCTAGTTCAGATTCATCAGTTATCTGTAAAAGATTTCTTTCTTTTATAATTTCTTCTGCTCCAGCTTTTCCTGTAGTAAATATTATCTCAATGACCTTCTTAACTACAGTACCAGTTATTTTATTTTCTAAAAGAAGATTAAGTAAATATAGAAAGTCTTTTGTAGTTAAAGGCATTTTTTCAAAGCTTGTTTTTCGTTTTTCAACAAATCCAGCAATGTCAGAGTTAATCCATTTAGATAGTTCTTTTGCTATCTTAGTATCGTTACTCCCTTCTTCTTGGCAAACGAGATCAAACCAATCACCTCTATCAGTATCCTCAATAAATATATCAGCTTGTTCTAATTCAAGTCCTAATTCTAAATATCTAGTTTTTCTTTCTAATGGTAGCTCTTTAATACTTTCTTTTATTTCGTTAATCCATGTATCATCTAATTTTATTGGAGGAATATCTGGTTCTGGAAAATATCTATAATCGTCAGCACTCTCCTTTGTTCTTTGTAATAAAGTCTCACCGGACATATTTTTAAGTCCCCTAGTCTGACTAATCATCTTCTTGCCGTTATCAATTTCTATTGATTGTCTTTCATATTCAAAATCTATTACTTTCTCTAATACAGAGATAGAACCGATATTCTTAACTTCGATTCTATAATCTGGAAGCTCATGCGCTGCTAGATCTGGAGTTTTTAGACTCATATTAAGCTCAAATCTCATCTGTCCTTTTTGCATTTCTGCGTCACTTACTTCTGCATATCTTATAATCTGTCTTAATCTTTTAGCAAATGCTGCTATCTCCTCTACTGTTTGAAAGTCCGGTTCAGTAACGATTTCAATTAATGGTGTTCCAGATTTATTGTAATCTACTAGTGTATCTTCGCCTTCATGAATTGATTTTGCTGTATCTTCCTCCATATGTACTCTCTTTATTCTAATTCTTCTAGAGTCATCCCCTATTTCAATTTCAACGTAACCATCTTCCCCAAATGGGATGTCTGATTGTGTTATCTGATAGCCTTTCGGTAAATCGGGATAATAATAGTTCTTTCTGTCAAATTTAGAATTGTTATTTATTTTACAATTTAGTGCAAGTGATAGTTTTATGCACTTTCTTATTGCCTCTTCATTTGGAACAGGAAGAGCGCCAGGTAAGCCGAAGCAAACAGGACATATATTTATATTTGCCTCTTTACCAAAATAATCTGAGCTACAGCTACAGAACATTTTTGAATTTGTTTTTGCTTGTAAGTGGACCTCGAGTCCAATAACTGTTTGATATTTCATCAGAGTAATTCTAGCTTAAGAGAGCTTAATTTTAAAGCTCAACTACTTCATCTAGTTCAATTGCCATTTCTTCTTCAGTTCTATAGACAAATTCCCCTGGAGGTTGATGAGTTATGTACATTATTCCAGTATAGTCTCTAAATATATCTGGAAGATAATTACTTATGATCGCTCCTGGTGGTCTTTGTGACATACTGATACAATTTTCTGTTCTAAATATAGCGAAGTGCCCTAATTTTTCAGGGTCAATTTTTCCACCTTCTATATAAATATAAGAAACGCTTTATGGTTGGAGCGTTGGTGAAGCTTGCGAAGAATCAGCATGATAAATCTCTTGGGTTTCCAGCCATTTTATAGAGTTAGCTTGAGCCTTAGCTAGGCTACTTCCTTCTAGATGCTCAACAAGACCTGGTTCATACCCAGTCCCGGTTTCTCGAGCCCTTTCTTCAGAATAGTTTTGGTAAGTAAATTCTTCAGCCACCAGAGATTTTAGCGCGAATAATGTAATAAGCAAAGTTAAATTGCTATTGTATTACAACTCTGATATTGATATTTTCAAGAGGGTCGTGACATTATTAATGATGCATATATATCATTTAATCAATTTACTAACCACTTGCCCCTCATCACTAATCTCTAGCCTAAAACTCTATCTTCATTGCTTCCTTCATCTCATCCGCTATGCCTCTTGCTATCTTGCTTACTTTCTTACTGCCCTCTACAGCTTTTTCTACTAACTCAGCTTTCTTTCCTTCTGCCTCTCTTCTCTTTTCCCTAATCGGAGTTAAAACCTCGTTCATAGCAGCAAATAGTTTTTCTTTAACTTCAACGTCTCCAACTTTCCCAGCTTCGTATCTAGCTTTTAAGTCTGCTACTTCCTCTTTATTTGAATTAAACAAATCATGATAAGTAAATGCTACATTTCCTTCTACAGTGCCTTTATCAGTTGCATGAATTCTATTTGGATCTGTATAAACACTCATAATCTTTTTCTTCAGTTCTTCTTCTGAATCAGATAGATAAATTCCATTATTTAAGCTCTTTCCCATCTTTGCATTTCCATCAATACCTGGAACATTTTTAGGCACACCAAAATGTGCTTTTGGTTGTCCAAAAACCTCTTTTTTATACGTATTGTTGAATTTTCTAGCTATCTCCCTACAATCTTCTACCATTGGCGCCTGATCTTTACCAACAGGCACTAAATCTGCATTAACACAAAGAATGTCTGCAGCTTGATGAGTTGGATAAATAAAGAAACCTAACGGAGTAGAATCTTCCATATTATTTTGTTTAATCTCAGTTTTCAATGTTGGGTTATGCATTAGTTGTTGAACTGAAACAAAATTCGAAAGATACATAAATATTTCATGTGTCTCTGGAACCTCACTTTGGATATAAACAGTTGATTTATCAAAATCTAATCCAGATGCATAGTAATCACATAAAAGTTCTCCAATGCTTTGTTTTACTTTCTCAGGATTGTCTCGATTATCTGAAAGAGCATGAATATTTGCTATCAGAATAAAAGTCTCATATTCTTCCTGAAACTTCACTCGATTCATTAATGATCCGAATAAATGACCGATGTGTAATTTACCAGTTGGTCTATCTCCAGTAAGTATTCTTTTTTTTCTTGTATCATTTAACACATTCTGTCTTCTTTCATTTGGAACCATTATGTCTACTCTCTCAAATATTGGAATTAGTTTTTCTAGATCAGTCCTTTTAATTTCTAAAGCTAATTCTGAGCTTGTGCTTCCACAAATGACTTTATTCATTTCAAAGAATGATTCATCGATAAGAATTTTATTAATTTTATTTTCTCCTTGTAGAAGATCTAGAACCAAAGGTGATGCAAGTCCAGGTTCAAATCCTATAGATTTTAGCTCCTCATCAGATGCAAACGATACCCTGCTTGTTCCCAAATATTTTTTTAATTTCTTAGAATCAATATTTTTATCATCTCTTCTTAGAATTCCAACATATTTATCTCCGCCATATCTAAATATTAAAGTTGATAAACCTTCTGAATATTTTATCCCTAAAGATTTAACAATCTCGTCTATACTTAATGAACTAACCTTATGAAAGCTATGTTTAATATTTCTTTTTTCTAATAAATCTTTTATAAATTCAAAATGTTTCATTGTTTATATTTTCGTAATTATTTTAATTATACACTTTTTAAGTAGTTACTCATTTCCAGATATAAAACTACCTAAAATAACAAAAATCCCGCATTTGCGGGATTGGTAAGTCGTTAAGTTTTAAAAGCTTTACCAAGCCCATCTGTCTGAATAGTTTTGCCAATATATTGAATATATCATAGAGTAATTATATCATTAAATGTGTTGATTTTGCTTAGCTGATAAAAGTAATTTAATTGTGTAGATCAAACCAATTAGTATTAGCGTGACTATACCAAGATATATAGTTACATCTAATGCCCCAAATTCATCGATAAGACTACCTAATGGGATAGCGAGAATGACATATGGCATTCCTTTTATAATTGAAAAAGTAGACAATGCAGTGGCTCTATATTTTGATTCAATACTATCGTTTATATCTTTTGAATTTATAGCATTAATTGATGGTTCAAGCATAAATCTTATAGTTAGCAATACAATTGTTAATATAACTGAGTTGATATTTGTAAATAGTAAGCTCAATACGTATATAATTGAAAGAATACTGAAAAGTTTATTTGGTTCCATCTTAATTGTGGCTTTTGAATATATCCATGCGCCAAATGCGCTCGCAAATGTCATAGCTGAGAATAAAATTCCAAGCATTTCTTCAGGTATTCCTAATGCCATTGGATAAGCTGCATTCAAAACATTATCTAGTACATTCAGAACTCAAAATATGATTAAAAAATATACAAGCTTAATAAGTGGAATATTATGTTTAATTTGTTTTATACCTTCTCTGTTTTGTTTTATATAATTTCTTAGAGAAAATTTTTCAGAATCAATTGGAGGCTCAGTTATTAAAATTAGTATTAAAATTCCTCCTACTATAATAAATGTACCTGTAAAAAAATACGGTAATCCCTCATCAATTTTATATAGAAACCCACCAATTATTCCTGATACTCCTAGTAATAAGAGCTTATTTCTCTCTACTAGTGCCAAATACTTATCATAAACATTTTCAATACCAAGAGATTTATGAGAATCATAGATTAACGCCTCAGCTGTTCCAGAATATAATGCAGCTCCTATTACTATTAGTAGTAAGGAGATAAAAGGTGATAGTATTCCGTACTAAATCCCATCAGAATATTTCCTAAACCAAATAGAAAAAAAGCAACGATTAAAGTACTCTTCTTTCCAAACAGATCGGAAAATGCCCCAGTGGGGATCTCAATTAATAATCCAAATTAAAACATAGAACTTTCTAAAAAGCCTATTCCTTCATAGTCTGGAATTGTCAGGTAAAATATTAACCAGACGCCTAGCCAGAACCAAGCCCTGTATAAAGCTAAGATATATTTTAAAACTTTTAGATTTTTCTCCATATTTCTATTTATATATCTTTTTTTTGCTCTCAATGAATAAACTACCTTAACCATACTAGTTAACATGCCTTTTGCGTCTGCGTAAGATACATCTAACTTTGAGTACTGCGTTGTATTATTTCTAACATTTATTAACTGATAGACCATTATAACGGTCTCATTATATAGATCCTCTTTAAAATCATCAGCTAATAACACTACTCTTCTAGCAATTTCACATTGAAATGCAAATTTATTCCCCTTATCTAAAACATCATAAAGATCAGTAATTACATTGTAGCTATTTATGCTTTTTATATCCGGCTGATGACTATGACAGTGAAATACAATTGAGTGTAGAGCCATTATATCGTCAACTACGTTACGGTTTAAAGCAGTAATCCCTGGATGATTTAATAAGTAATCGCCTACTTTATAGCCATCCTCAAGCTCAATATCATAAAAACTTGGTTGGTCATATTTTTCAAATTTCTTACTAAGTTTTGAGCTGGATCTATCTTCATCTAACGGAAGTGCAGCATACAGTTCGTCTTGCCTTTTTTCTGAAAATAAGTCTATATCATCTCTACCTAAATTCACTGTCAGCACTAATTAATGAAGTTAAAAAGCTTTTTACCTCAGCAATTTTATCATATAAACTCCCTTTTTTTACTATTATATGTATTAACTACAGCACTTCCAACAACTGCAATATCAGCATGTTGTGATAACGCTTTAATATGTTCAGATTTGGAAATTCCATAACCTACAGCAATTTCAGTTTTAATATATTTTTTTACTCTATTAATATGACTAGATAATTCTGGGTCTAATTCACTTTTTTCACCAGTCGTTCCTTTTCTACTTGATAAATAAATTAAATCTTTTGCGTACTTTGCATTTTTCTTTATCCTCTCATCAGTACTTGTCGGAGCAAGAAGCCTAATTGGGTTAATATTATATTTCTGGCGTAATTCAATAAAATGTTCTTTATCTTCCATTTCAATTGAAATATCTGGAATTATTAATCCATACGCACCAGCCTCAGACGAATCCTTAATAAATTTCTCGAGACTATAGGCGTTTAAAATATTGAAGTAAGTCATAAATATTAGCTTTGCTTTTACTTTAGAGCTCATTTCTTTCATTAGTTTAAAAGCATCTTCTACTCTTGTACCATTTTCAGGTGCAATTCTATTAGCTTCCATTATTGTCGGTTCGTCTCCTAATGGGTCAGAAAAAGGGATCTGAAGTTCGATATAGCTAACTCCAACTTCGTCCATAGCCTCAATTAATTTCCTTGATTCTTCTAAAGTTGGGTATCCAACTACAATGTGTGTCATTAGTTTCATAAATTTGTTGTAATTTAAAATATAATTTTATATCTAATCCTTGTCGCATCCTCCCCGGCCCTCCTCCGAGCTCTAAGGAGAGAGAATGAGTTTGTGCCTTGAGCTGTACTTGCTTCCTCTATATGTAATGCCTTCTCTTTACAAATGAGAGGGAATTTTGATCGCTACTACCTCCTTCCATGCCTCGGCCGCTATTAATTATGAAGGAATTACTCACTCATTCTCTCCGTCAGCTATGCGGTCCTCCCTTCCGCGAAAGGAGGGTTGGGAGGGATGCTGCAACAACCACAGCTTAATTCTCTCCACAACTCCCCCAACATTACTCATAATTTCATAATTCCAAAATCTTACAACTCGATATCCCATCCCATTTAACACTCTAGTTCTTTCAACATCATATTCTCTTCTACTCAAATGAACCTCTCCATCTACTTCGATAACTAACTTATACTTTGCAATATAGAAATCAACTATATATCTACCAATTACTTTCTGTCTTAGAACTCTAACACCTAATTTATCTCGTCTGATTTCTTGCCATAATATGTTTTCAGACTTTGCCATATTAGTTCTATTCTCCCTAGCAAATTTCTTTATCCTTCTCATAAAAAAAATTAGCATAGGTTTCGATTATTCAATCATCCAAAATCTTATCTTTGTAAGCTTCTTGAAAGCTTTCTGACACTCTTTCAATTGTTCATTAATTTCATAAATTTGCTGTAATTTAAACTTTATTTTATATTTAGTCTTTGTCGCATCCTCCCCGGGCCTCCTTCGAGCTCGAAGGAGGGAGAATTAGTTTGGGCCTCGAGCTGTACTTGCTTCCTCTATATGTAATGCCTTCTCTTCACAAATGAGAGGGAATTCTCAATTCAACTTGTCTTAAACTACATGAATTCCTTAGAATAATTAGAAAAATTCACTTTTACTTTTTACTTTTGCCTTCAAATAATCCCTAAACCCCTCATCCCCAAACTCCTCAGTCAGAATAAATAAGTCTTTATCTCCACGTCCAGATAAATTAATCACAATTACATCTTCCTTCTTAGTCTTAGGAACAAATTTAATTGCGTATGCGACAGCGTGCAATGATTCTAAAGTACCTATTATTCCTTCAGTTGCTGCTAATGTTTTAAAAGCTTCTTTTACTTTATTATCAGTAGCGTGTTCATACTTCACTCTACCCTGCTCGTATAGCATTGCATGTTGAGGGCCGATACCTGCGTAATCTAGGCCTGCAGAAATACTGTGAGTAGGTTGAACTTGGCCGTCAGTATCCTGTAGAAAATATGATTTATAAACCTTCTACAACACCAATTTTTGGATCATTATTAAGTCTAGATGCATGATCACCTATTTCTTTAACTCCTTTCCCCCCTGCCTCAACTGCTATTAAATTAACTTCTTTATCATCTAGAAAAGTATTAAATATTCCGATTGAGTTACTTCCACCTCCAACACAAGCAATAATATAACTTGGTTTAGTTTCTCCATACTTTGTTATTTGCTCCTTAACTTCTAACCCTATAATAGATTGAAAACCTCTAACCATTGATGGATAGGGATGCGGTCCTAATGCAGATCCTAGTAGATAATAGCTATCGTCGACATTTGCAATCCAATCTTGAATTGCAGCTGTAACCGCGTCTTTTAATCGTCTTGTTCCATGCTTTATCGGAACTACTGTCGCTCCAAGGCTTTCCATCCAAAAAACATTCGGCCTTTGTCTTTTATAATCAACTTCTCCCATATAGACAATACATTCCATTCCAAATTTTGCCGCAACTGTTGCAGTTGCAAGTCCATGTTGACCAGCTCGGGTTTCGGCAATCAATCTTTTCTTCCCCATTCTTTTCGCCAGAAGGGCTTGACCTAAGCAGTGATTAATTTTATGTGCTCCAGTATGGTTCAATCCTTCATTTTTTATATAAACTTTTCCTCCTCCTAATTTCTCAGTTAAGTTTTTAGCATAATATAAGGGTGTAGGTCTTCCTCAGTAATTTTTATATAAATCATTTAAAAATTCTGGATCATTTTTAGCAGCTATATAAGCATTTTCTAATTCTTCTAAAGCTGGTATTAACATCTCAGGAACATACGCGCCACCATAATTACCAAAGAAGCCTTTATTATCTGAATCATATTGTGTCTTAATGAATACTTGCTTTACCATGTAGTTCGTCATAATAAGTAAATTCTGGAGATAAAAGTTCATTAATCTCATTTATAAAATCATTAGGGTTCTCAATGTCTGATACATCTGCTATTTTAGAGCTATCTAAACATTGAATAATTTGTTGAACTTCGCTAGTGTCATTCCTTCTTAAAATAACTTGCCTTGCTGCAATAATAGAACCTTATAAGTTATTAGATTGGACTATCGTACCTATTATTAAATCAAGATTAAAATCAAACTGAGGATTAAATTCAATAGTCCTTCCCGTACTAATTATTTGTCTAACTAAATTACTAAACTGTATCATTTTAAAATTTCTAAAAAATAAAAAAACACCCTTTCGGGTGCTTCATAAAATTTATTCGTTCAGCTACACCCAATAAAAATTGAGCTGCCACCAAGTTTTAGAAATTAGTTTAGAAAAGTTCATAGAAGAATGATACTATACTAGTCTGCTAGTATCAACTACTTTTTATTATTTTTAATTCACCATTTTTTAAAGCCTTTGATCCCCTTGTTACAGTAGCAACACCTACTCCTAATTTCTTTGCAATATCGTGGTGCTTTTCTCCTTTTAAAATTAATTCAACTATATCTATTCTTTTAGGAATTTCTTTCATTTCTTTTGCTGTAAGGATTCTTTTTAAGAATTTTGATATTTCTTTTGGATCATTTATCTCTGCTAGGATATCTACTAATTTGTTGAAACTTGATTTTTTCATTATCTAAATTTAATAGATTAATATATTAAATATTGTGTTGAAGTGATTTAATTGATAATCTTATCTAGTATATAGAGTTTTTACAGAAAATGAAGAAAAGAAAATTTTTAATAGGAATACTTTTAATTTTAACGATAGGGTTAGTAGGTGCATCACTATATGTAGGATTAAATCTACAAAATAGTGAAGGTCCTGAAGATAGTAGTGCAAGTACTTCTTGTACAGATACTTCTCCTGCATGTGTAGGGAAATCTAATGGTGATGACGCGGGATGTCAGGGTGGAGGGAGTGCTTTTAGATGTAAATGTGTAGCCGTTGCTTCTAGTGACCCTAACTGTAGTTCAGGAACTCTAAAAGTTAACTGTAGTTATGCTGATTCGAGCTGCGGTACTCCAACTAATAAATGTCCAAATGGTTCAAATTATTCAGGAGGTTGCGGTCAAGATGGATGCGCTTCTAATCAAAAGCCTCTTTTTGCTTGTGATGCTAGTACAGAAAATACCTCTAAGACTGGTTGTCAAAGATCTCAAGATTGTGAAAATACAGTAGATCCTTGTAATGCTAATAGCGGTAGAGCTAATGCGTGTCAATGTTCTAGTAGCGGACAGTGTAGTTCAGGTTTTTGTAATTCAAGTAATAAGTGTGCAACAAAAACTAGTATAGGTGGCTTCACTTGCCCTAATCCTCCAAATGCCAGTGCAGTAATTTGTGCAGTATATGACTGCCCTAATGGAGATACTAATGGAGATGGCGAGTGTTTAGCTAGTGATGAAGGATCTAGCGAAGCTTTTTATACTTCAAACTGTCCAAGTAGCCCTCCTTCTGGTTGTGGTCAAATTGATTATTATACAGCTGCTAGCGGAAGTAGACCTGATTTTGGCTCTTATTGTGGTTATTCATTCTTAAGCTTTAGCGCATGTAGTGGTGGAGTATCAGATCCTGTTTGCGGTAATGGTAAAAAGGAAGCTGGTGAAGAATGCGATGATGGTAACAATAACAATAATGATTCATGTAATAATAATTGTAAGACAGTTGTACAACCTGTTTGCGGTGATGGGAAAATGGATGCAGGAGAAACTTGTGATGATGGGAATAAAATAGATGGTGACGGCTGCGATTCTAATTGTCAAATCTCACCAAAATGCGGCGATGGCAATATGGATACTGGAGAGACTTGTGATGATGGGAATAATATTGATGGTGATGGGTGCGATAGTACTTGTCAAATTGAAGTAGATCCAACTTGCGGAGATGGGAATATGGATGCTGGTGAAACTTGTGATGACGGTAACAATATAAATGGTGATGGGTGTGACTCAACTTGTCAGCTTGAAGAAAACCAATGTGGTGATTCTTGTACTACAAATTCTGAATGCCCTAATAATCATTCTTGTATTTCAGGAACTTGTACTTTAAATGGTTGTACAGATAGTAACTGTGTTAATGGCTGTGCTCCAGTTTGTGGCGGACCTTGTACTTCTAATCTTGATTGTCCAAATGATCATAGCTGTGATTTAAATACTAATAAATGTATCTTAAGTGAATGTGCTAATGATCCTACTTGTATTAATAATGGCTGTCTTCCAAAGACTGCTCTTTTCTCTTCTGATAGCGGAATTCTAGCTGAAGAAAACAGACTTTTACTAAATGGTGTAGTTTTAATTATTAGCGCACTTTTAATTTATAGATTAAAAGCTTTTAGTAAAACAGCAAAGTTTATTTCTGATGCAAATATTAGATTTACGTTTACAGGGAATGAAGATAGAAAAAGAAAAGAGTTTGAGAAAAAAATGAGTAGAAAAACTAGTAAATAAATACTATTTAAATTGTAAATTAATTGTAATCATTCTCCTAAATTGATAGTCTGTATTGAGACGTTCACTAACGACATATGAAGAAAAAAAGTAGAAAAATTGTAATTGCAATATTATTAATATTAACTCTTGGTTTAACAGGAGTTTCTGTTTATGTAGGACTTAATCTACAAACTAGCGAAGCCCCAGAAGATTCAGCAGCAGGATGTTGGTGTACGGGATCAAATGAATGCCCTAGTGGTTACAGCTGGCAAGGCTCTGGCTCTGGCTGGTGTAGTGCTCCATTAGGCTGCTGTAATGCTGGAGGTGGCGGTTCGGCTGGAGGTGGAAGTACTGGAGGAGGGACACCTTCTACAGGAAGTTCTGACGGTTCTGCTTGTACATTCGGTAATAACTCTACTTGCGGTAACGTTTGTTGTTCATGTGGTAAGTGTGGGGGTGTTACAAAGACTTGTAATCAGATATGTGGATCTTCAAGTGCAGGTGGAAGTAATCAATGTGAGACAGATACAGGAAGACCTGTAAATTGTGCTTGTAATAATGGTTCGCAGTGTTCATCTGGGAATTGTTCTGGTGGTACTTGTAAAAATGCTATTGACCCTTGTTCTGAGACTTCTGGAAGACCAAATGGTTGCTCTTGCAGTTCAGGATCTCAATGTTCAACGGATAATTGCTCTGGAGGATCTTGTAAAACAACAGACAATACTGGAGGTGGTTCAACAGGTGGAGGACTAGGAGTTGGTGATGCTTGTACATTAGGAGGAGCTAGCTGTCCAACAGGATCGGCTTGTACACCGAATCAAAATGGAAACAATGTATGTAATGCTATTGATGGTTCAGGATTAGTAGATGGAACAAACCTAACTTACAACCAGTGCGTTGCAAGTGGTTCTACTTGCGGTGGTAATTATATTGCATTTAACTGTCCTAATGGATTTGGAGACCAATGTTTTGAAAATGAATTAAGAACTACTTCTTTATCTGCTGCTACTTCGCATATGAATGGTTGCGGGCAAGTTGACACAGTATTCCAAGGTGGTTCTTGTAATGATCGTTTATGCGGTGGATTTGTTATTTCAAAAACAAACTGTGGAGGAGGCGGTGGTGGTGGAACTGTAGACCCTGCTGGACCAGTTTGTGGTAATGGAGTAAAAGAAAGTGGTGAGCAATGTGATGATGGTAATACAAATAATAACGATAGCTGTAATAATAGTTGTAAAACTGTAGTTCAGCCAGTATGTGGTAATGGTCTTATGGAAAGCGGTGAAGCTTGTGATGACGGTAACAATAATAATGCTGATAGTTGTAATAATAATTGTCAGATTGTAGACGCAATTAGCTGTGGAGATGGCGTTATGGAAGGTGATGAGCAATGCGATGACGGTAATAACGTAAACAATGATGGGTGTAGTGCAACTTGTACTTTAGAGCAGTTTCAATGCGGGGAGCCATGTTCAGTAGATGCTCAGTGTCCAAATGGCCATTCTTGTCTAGATGGAATATGTACATTAGATACTTGTACAGCACAAACATGTACAAATGGTTGCCCTAACTCTTGTGGTAATGGTGTTTTAGAAACAGGAGAACAGTGTGATGATGGGAATAATACAAATGGAGATGGATGTAGCGCTACTTGTACACTAGAGGCAATAGATCCTCTTTGTGGTGACGGTAATCTTGACCCTGGAGAAGAATGCGATAATGGTACAGGCAATGGAGCTGTTTGTACTCCAACATATGGAAATAATTGTCAGTTCTGTTCTCTTAACTGTTCTCAGTTAGAAATTGAAGGACCTAGCTGTGGTAATGGAACAGTTGAAAGTATGGAGCAATGTGATCCCTTAGCAACACCTAATGGCTGCGCAGCATCTTCAACATGTACTAGCTCTTGTATTTGTGAACCTGTGACTGGTCCACAATGTGGTGATACCTGTGGATCAAATCTAGATTGTCCAAATAATCATTCATGTATTTCTGGTAAATGTACACTTAATGGATGTACCGATGGAAACTGTGTTAATGGTTGTTTCCCACTATGTGGAGGACCATGTACCTCAAATAAAGACTGTCCAAATGATCACACTTGTAATTTAATAACTAATCGTTGTGTATTAAGTGAATGTGCAAATGATCCAACATGTATTAATAATGGATGCTTGCCAAAGACTGCAATATTCTCATCTGATGATGGAGTATTCTCTGAAAGTAATAGAAATTTAACTTTTGGGTTAATGATTATGGCTACTGCTCTATTGCTTTATAAGTTTAATTTCTTTACAAAGATAGGTTTAAATCTTACTGGAAGTAAATATAGATTTGTATTCTCTCCTTTAGATAATGATCTAAAACAAAAAGGATTTGAATATAAAGTAGAAAAAGACTTAGAAGATAAAGCTAAAGATTAACAACTTTAAGGTAGTTCTATTCTAGGTTCTTCTAGATCCATCATTTGCATTAGCAACTTGTATCTTATAAGAAAATCTTCTATATCGATAGATTCCCATTCTTCGGGTGCCTGACCCCTAAATAGAGCTGAACTAATATAATTTGAATCTCTTAACCTTAATGGGTTCATTATTTTTCTATATTTAACCCTTGCATCTTTCATACTAGTTCCTTCTTTTTTTGCTGCTACAATATTGTTCATACTTCTATTATTAGCATCCCCATATTCCTTAGAATTATCTATTAGATAATTACTTACCTATGATAGTCTTTGAAGCAAATCCGATCTAGTACCTTCTTCTAGCTTACTTAGAGAATCATTAATATAAGTTTCAATAATTCTATAACTATTAAGATTATTAATAAGAGTCTTAGTGCCCTCTTTATCTATAAAAAAACTTGATTATCTATTAGAGTAATATGTGCAGAATAGCTTAAGACCGATCTTAGTGTATCTTCTTGATTCATCGTTATAAGATCAGGTAGTTTTAACAGTGTATTTATAGCAGCATAAGCGAGAAAGAATTCGTTTTTGAAAACTTCAACAGAACTTAATAAAGAAATTCCTAAAGGCATATGCCTCTTCTCCATTGCCTTGAAATAGTAACCATCATTTTTTGATTCCTCATCTATCTGTTGTAAGTGACCAATTATATCTGCAGTTATGTCCCCGTTAGCATCAATATTAAGCATCTCTACAACTTTTAGTATTACTACTTGTGAACTTCCTTGTGCATATTTTTCTGTCGTAATAACCTTCAGATCTAGGCCTTCAGGGTTTAGATAATCATCTCCCAATTCATCTATTAACATACTTACATAATATTAATATTATTTTGTCTAGATATTTAGACTGGGGATTTTATCACAACCAATAACGTTATCCGATACTGGCGACGTAATTAAGCTATCTACTTATATGTCTTATTCTTTGTGTTAAGTGATTAAAGATAGGGCTTTTGCCTAGGCACAGTAAAAGCTAATATACTACTTCTCTACCCTACTATTTGTTTTAAATATTTAATCTGACTGATTAGAATCAACAAAGAGTTTCTTGGGCCTAATATTAAGTAGTTTTGACCAGAAGCATTGTGTATTCGTTCTAATTCTAACTTAGTTGGATCTAAAAGTTCTTTAAATTTCGAATTTACTTTTTCGCTCGCTCTAGATTTTAATTCGTAGTTCCCATCCTCATCAATTGTAAATAGACAAAAAACATCATCGCCTTTAGTATAATTAAGATATTGAACCTTCATACTGCTGACTACTATTTCTAATTTTTCATGTCTATTTGTAATATTTACGAGAGGTAGTTTTATAGTAGATCTATCTATCTCTGCAACTGACATTATTGATATAGTAATAAGTGGATGCGGCAGCGATTGGTCTTTAGTTATAACAAGCTCGTACTGCTGTTTGAAAAGTATGTCTTCAAACATAATAACTATGTTTGTATCGCTTTTAATATCAACATTAAATTGAATATCTCTACCCACGATTGCTTCGTCCCAAATATCTAATATATCTTCTGCAAATGCTGGATATAAGTTTAACTCTTTATCGTAGAAAGGTCCTTTTTCTGTTTACTCTTCGATATTGTTTTATTATCAGCCATAAATCAGTTTTGAATATATTTAGACATTATTTAAGTAATAAAATTACTTGTTAGATTTATCCAATTGCTCTCTCAACTCTTCATTCTCTTTCTGTAAAGCTTCGATAGCCTTAAAAGTTAGTTCATTAAATTTCTGTTGCCTCATACTCTGTTTCTCAACAATATTAAAAGTAATATTTCTTATCCTTGTAAGAAATAATCTCTTAGCTTTGCTGATTAAACCTGCTCTTTTAGGTGGTTCATAAGAATACAAAGAAGACAAAGTATCTTTCGAGTTTTCAAGAGCTGGGATGATAAGTTCAGAAAGTATTTCTGAATTAGTTTTTTTTGCAGCTACAGAAGTACCTTCATCTTCTAAAACTTTGTTAACTCTTTCTAATAATCCATTATCACTCATGTTTAATTTCTATAAATTGGATTAATTATCATCTCTTCAGCTCCTAGTGCAAAATCTAATTCTAAAAATGAATTATCTTTATACTGATACCATTTTGAGTCATTATCAAAATCTATTTTTATTAAAAGTTCATATTGCCCCAAACTAGTACATTCAATAGTTTCTTCATCGAGTTCTAGTGGTATTTCACTAGCAAATATCTTCTGTTCAATAATATTGCCTGCAATATTGAAATAAACAAACTTAAGCTCATTTACTTCATTATTTAAAGTATATCCGATGAAATCATCATTTGAGATTGAGCAAGCAGTCTTAAAATTGTTCTCTATAAAATTGTCTATCGCTAAATCGCTACCTATATAAGTTTTAAACATTGAACTTATAAATGGGTTTATCTTAGATTCAAAAATCACTCTTTCAGAATCCTTACTGAAGACTAAATTTGTAGGTACTAAGTTTATATCACCTTCACTTTTAATTCCCCCTAAATCCCAAGCCACATTCCCTTTTGTAGTCAACACCCTTATTACATAACTTATTGTATCTTTTACAACAAGGTACTGACCATTTTCAGTTATTTTAATAATATCAGCATTTATAATTTGTTCTTTTAATATTTGATTATCAGCTTCTAGATCAAGACTTTGTAACCATATTTCATTTTCTTCTTCACCTTGTGTAAAAAGTATATTTTTATCTCCACTCCACTCATAGCTTTGAATTCCTCTTCCAACTTCGTTAAAATTTGAAACTTGTTCCCATGACTCATTTTTAAATGAATATATCCATAGATCGTATTGTTCTATAGTCTGAGTCTCTCCCTCAGCATCTTCATAACTAAAATCATATGGCTTAAGTGCGGATAGATATAATCCATCATTAGAAAATTGTAGATTTTTCCAATCATCTCTTTCTAAATTAATATCTATTTCCTTACTATTTTTATCAATAGTCATGATTGTCTTGTCAGCAGTAATTACAGCATACTTTATATCTTCTGTCGTAAATTGATCCAACGGATCCTCAACTTGATTATTACCATCATCTGGATTACTAGTGGGTTTAATATCAGTTATTTGACCTGAATCTGAAGATTCTGAGTTAGGAGTAGAAGAATTTAGCGCAACAAAAGCTACTCCAAATATGAGCATTAAAATAACTAGGACTATAAATATAAATTTCTTAGATAACATCTTTTTTATAAATCTTATATAAGTTCATTCTATCTTCTTTCCCATCAGAAAAAAAGCTGTCTACTAGTAATAAGTTACTTTCCGACTCTATTAATCTTATTTCATCTTCATTCGAAAAGTGACAAAATCTGTAAGTTGAGTTATCTTTTCCAAAAGTTAACAAGTAATCATTTTCTCCAAGACTAACCTCATTGTAAGCGATATTAGATTCCTCTAGTTTATGGGATTCTACATACCCTTCAATAGCAGCAAATTGCCAGAATGTATTTATAAATATTCCCATACTATGCAATAAAATATTTACTGAATTATATACGTTCTCTCTTGCTTTGTTATTTTCCAGGTGATGCATAACTCCAAAACAAACAATCAGATCATACTCATCATTTAGTTTTCTAGACCATTCTGAATCATTTAAATCTATTTCTATAAATTTTTTACTAGCATTTGTATTTTTAGTATTATCAATTGCAATTTCTAAAAGTTCCTTTGAGTTATCAATACCTGTATAACTTTTAACATCAATATGTTTTTCTTCTAGAAAATCCAAGAATCTTCCATTCCCACAACCTATATCAAGGATCGATAAAGGTTTATTATCTATATATTCAGTTAGTCTACCCCACCCTTTCCAAGGATATGCTCTGGAATTAGAGAATTTTTTTGCGTGTGTAGTATAAAGATTCATTAGATGATATAAATATTTTATTCAATTATAATGCATTAGCTTTTTAAATAATAAAAGATTTGACCAAACCATATTCTAAAATTTTTGAACTTAAGTTTTTTTCTCACCTTATATTAATCTTACTTAGTTTTGGGATTTTAACTATACCCCTTGTTACTGGTTTTAATAATTATACTCTAGGAAGAGGTTGGGATTTGCCAAAGGTTAATTTATTAATGCAATTATTAGTATTACTTAGTTTTTTAATACTAGTGCAAAAAACTTACTTAATCTCTATTAATAGACTGAACTTTAGTAGGGCTAAGAAGATTCTTCTGCCTATAGTTCTTTTAACCTACCTATTTATAGTAACAATTAATTCTAGTTGGACTAGAAATTTAGATCCAGATACTGAATTAAATAGTATTTATAAGTTCCTCTTTCATAATATTCTTGGCAAGACTGAACTAATCGAAGTAAATCAATCTTTAGTCGGAAATGCATTTAGAGAGACTGGATTTGTGTTTTATTTTATCTTATTGGTATCTCTATTTCTAATCTCATCTTATATAAACAAAGATACTATTAAATATATATTTTTAGCTTTTATAACCTCTTCAATTTTACAGTCATTTATTGGGCTAAATCAGTTTTATAGACTCTACCAAAATGACCCAGAAAATATTTTTCTTGGAGAAAGAGTTTATGGAAGCTTTGGGCAGGCAAATTTTTTTGCAGGACATATTTTTATTGGCTTCTTTATTTCGGCATTCTTATTAACTAATTATAAGCAAAGGTCAAAGCTTAAAAATATAATTCTTTCAATTTCAACTAGCTTAATACTTTTAACACTAATACTGTCTTTTTCAATTTGGATTTATGTAATCATGGTTCTATCCTTACTATTTATTCTAATTTATAAATACTTTGATAAAAAATACTATAGGAAAGTATTGGCATTATTTTTTATTTTATTAGCAATCCTAGCAGTTCCATTAGGTTCCTTATTTGTTAAATATAATAGTGAGTATGAACATAGAGTAACTATTTGGGAGGATGTTATTAGAGTTTATATTCAAAACCCAATTGATGGTAAAGATGATATTAAACTAATGTTATTTGGTTCAGGTTTTGATACTATGGGCGAAGAATTTAGAGAATGGAATAAAATTCCTGGGAACTACACAGATAGGTCGCATAATATAATTTTTGATACAATTGCTTTTACTGGAATTTTTGGATTAGTAGTACTAGCTTCCGGACTGATATACATTTTTCTTAGAAGAAGTAGTTTTAATAGTGAACATCAGTATTTGCTTTTTACACTTTTCTTCTTACTATTAGCTAGAAACTTAGTTCATACTTACTCTGCTGTAAACTTATTTGAGTTATTCTTGTTTGGTATAATTTTACTGAATAGTGGTTTATACACTACGAAAGATCTGCAATCTGATAAAGAGATTGCAGCTTAAATCCTCTTTTATCATAATACTCTCTTGTCCCAATAGCTGAGATTACAGCCAGTTTACTAAATCCATTCTCTTTCGCAATCTCTTTAGATTTCTCGATTAATTTTGAACCTAAGCCTAAATGTTGAGCTTCACCTTTTGAACCTTTTGACAGTTCTAGACTTGGACCGTAAACATGTACCTCACGAATAATTGCAGAATCTTTTAACTCATAAGATACACTTCTCATGCTTTGTCCCTCCCCTTGAGGGGAGGTTAGGTGGGGTGAATCACCCCGGTCTTTACGTGGAACTGATAATCTCAAAAAACCAGCAATCTCTCTCTCCTTCGTTATGTATTGTAAAAAGTACTCAGTACTTACAGTTGTAGAGAATTTAATAATGTCTAATTCAAGATCATCAAAAGTAACCTTTTTTCCTTTAATTTCTCGAGCTCTGATATTTGGATTAGCTCTACTCTCTTTCTTTAATTTATATTCAACTACTTGTCTTAAATTTGTAGTTTTATTTCCAGCCTCAATTTCCGTTGAAGGTATATCTCTAATTACTCTAGTTATTCTAGTATACTCGGGTGCAGTCTCCATCATCTCTGATATTAGTTTAATCAAGGTTTCATTATCATATGGTTCGTATTTGCCTTCTTCATATAAATCACTAAGCTCAGTGTTTTTGATAATTGATGTTGGATAAATTTTCACTTCGTCAGGTTTATAATTTTCAGACTCATATAACTCATGCCAAGATTTCAAATCTATTTCTGGTCTTGCACCGTAAAGATTTGGCATCATATGCGCATGGATTTTAAACCCAGCTTTACGAAGCAATGCAAATGCGTTCGCTGTGTGAACCTTATGTTCTCCTCTTTTATTTAAATCGCTTATATTGTCGTCTAAAACTTGGATTCCAAGTTGTACCTTAGTAGCTCCGAGTCTTCTCATTCTATAAACCTCTTTTTCAGTTATTAAATCGGGTCTAGTTTCTAAAACTAAACCAACACATCTTATTTTCCTAATAGCATTAGTTTTATGTAAATCTTCTAATTCTTTCCATAAATCATCAACTGAAGTTTTACGATCGTATGTTTCTAAAGCTACATATTTATTTTCAAAACCTTCCTTAAACTCTTTAGTTCTTACAAGCTTATTATATGAATCATCTCCAATCTCATCTCTTAATTTTTCATTATAATCCTTTGATAAATATTCTTTCATCTCAAGAGCACTTAGAGTATCTTGTTTATCGTCAACATCGCTACTTATTTCAAATTCCTGCATAGCTCTAAAACATTCTTTAATAAACCAAACTTGATACTTTTCTGGATAAGATGACCAAGATCCACCAAGAATTAGTAGTTCAATCTTTTCAGTTGGATGACCAATATTTTTTAATGCTTTTAGTCTATTGAAAGTCTGTAGATATGGGCTAAATTTATTAGCTAAAGCCCTCTGCGCTCCTGGCTCTGTCGCTATATAACTCTTTGGCATTCTTACATCATTTGGACAGAAGACACACTTCCCAGGACACATCCAAGGTTTTGTGAAAACAGTTACAGTAGTTACTCCTGAAATAGTTCTAGTTGGTTTCATTTTAATAAAACCTTTTAGCTTTTGAAAACTGGTATTATCTTTTACTTCTTTCTCTAACATCTCTATTCCTTGAATAAGTTGGTCTCTAGAAAAGAGTTCTGATTTATCTTTCGGATTATTTTTTAATATTCGTTCAATTTTTTGATTAAACTTTATTCTATTTTTTTGTGTTATTTTTCTAAATTCGTCAGTGTCTATCAAATCTAGGATTTGATTTAATATTATAGTTAGCTCAGTTTTATATACCTCAGGACTGAATTGATATTTTTTCATCCAGTAATTATACCACTTGTAAGACTACTTAAAGAAACCGTAGAAATTTAACTTCAAATGATTAGTAAATGAAATCAGTCCAATCAATGTGATTAATAGAACTATACTTGTAGTCTGTTGGATAATCGTATCCCCATTTTTCAGCGTGTTTCAAATGATTATTTATTGTATATAAGTATTTAACATTAAATTCTTTCTCATTACGAATTACTCTATAGTAAAAAGACTTTTGCCATTTGAATTTTGGATCATTTGATTTTGGTATATCTTTTCGATGTCTTGATATGTAATCGTGTATTTGTTCTAGGAGATTTGGTAGAGAGGCATTTGTATGATATTGCCGTGAACGTAGGGGAAGAAACGTTTCTTCCCCTACGTTGCCTCTGGCGTTACTCCCTGCCATAGGCCCATTCGAATCAAACATCAATTTATTAAACCCCATAATCGTATTACAGCTATGCGAAAACTGTTTCTTAATAGAAAACATAATTTTTGAAATATCAGACTTTTCTGATGGCTTAATAATTAGATGTAGATGATCATACAATATATTAAATGCATACAACTCGAATCCATGAATCTTTTTTGATAATTTCAATTGCATAATTAATAAGTCAGCGAACACGTTGTTTTTAAAATATGGATAATTATTTTGTGTTTTTGTTGTTATAAAATATATGGCATGATCTACATAAAACCTTTCTGTTGTTTTGTATTTGTTCATACATAATGATATACAATATAACGGGTTTTATAGATCGCAAAGAAATCAATATGAAAAGTTTTAGCAAGGAATTAAATCAAAAATTAAAGAGTAGGTGAAGAAACATTTCTTCACCTACTCTTTTTAAATTTACCTTCTATTCCTATGAGTTCAAAATAATTAATTCACTCTTTGCCCTTGTTGCTGCTACGAATAATAGTTGTCTATCAACCTTTGTAAATTCTTCTTTAGATATATCACATTCTAATTCAAAAAACTGGTTCTTATCTAAAAAGCTATTTTTATTTGCAATAAATACAGTATCAAACTCCATTCCTTGAGAATCTTCTGAAGTTAAGAAATGATAATTATCTGGCCAGTTTTGATTTTTAGAAAAGTCTAATTCTTCTATATATTTTGAAAGAACTCCTACCTGTCCTTTATAACCTGTATCTACAAGCTTGTTTAATTCAGCTGTAATATGTTCATGTTTTAATTTATCATTTACAAAATTCATTTCAATAACCGCTTTTCCAATTTCTGTTACCATATCAACGTTTACATCATAGTCCTCTTTTTCTAACCAACTTAATATAGACTTTGTATTCCTATATGCTTTAGTTAGAGTCACCTCATTATCAACAGGATATCCTTCTTCTAATTCATTCCAACTTCTTATTGTAAATGGTTTTGTTCTTTGGTTAATATCTCCAACATAGGTTACAGAGTCGAATTTGACATCCGTAATAATCTTAATTATATCAAGCTGCATTGGCAACCAGTTCTGAACCTCGTCTACAACGATATGACTATATACTCTCTTATGAACTTCTGTATTCTTGCATAGAAGTGCAGTATCAATATCATCTAACCAATAATCTTCTTGCTGATTATTTATAAATGATTTAAATATTTTTAAAAATGGGGATTTAGATTGAAATGAGTTATATATATTAAAAAGCCTATCTAAACCAACATTTTCTTTACCTATGTTTTTTAATGCTTCAAGTTTATATTTTCTAATTTCATTGAAAATGATTTCAGGGTTTAGATTTGTACCTACTTCCATTTCATAATTAAGAATAGATAATGCCTGATCTTTTGTTAAAGCTTTATATCTTTTATTAAAGTTTTGATTTACTACTGCCAAAGACCATTCCAAGAAGGTTAAGACTTTTGCAGTTTTTATTCCTAAATCAAGTAGTAATGTACTAAAGTATTTAATTGCTGAATTATCACTTACAAATACAATTATATCTTCAGCTTTAAAGTACTCGGTAAACTCTGGTGATTGAATTAAATAAGCCAATCTATGTAGAGCAAGAGTTGTTTTTCCAGAACCTGCTGGACCGGATATTAAAAAGCCTCCTTTTGGATCTAATCTAATTATTGTATCTTGAGCTGCTTCAAGTTGAGCTATTATCTCTGGAAGTGCGAAATCTTTTTTCTCTGATAAATGTTTATGAAAAATAAGTTCTCTTTCATTATCTTCCCTATCTAAAGTAAGATATGTGATATCACTATTTGTAATGATATAACTATATTTTTCATTTATAAAAACTTCTTTACGCTGACCGTTTGGAATTTCGTACGAAGCTTTACCGTTTTTTTTTAATCGTAATCTTGCTATTGGAGATATCCAAGAGACAATATTTTCATCTCTATCAAAATGTTTACCAATAAACAGATTATAGTTCTGGCCATGTCTTTCTGAGTCAAAATCTATTTTTGCAAAGTAAGTAGAATCTACTAGCTTTTCTAAACTATCTGCATCCTCGATAAACAGAGTCATTTTGGCTAATGTTGCTGCCTTTGCTTCATTTGCAGGATCTGCTGGATTCTCGATTATGTGCGCCAGGTCAGGTGCTGCATTCTTGATCTCATCTATTCTTTCTTTATAAACTGAAATTCTTTCTTTTATACTTGAGATTTTATTTTCTAAAGTTTTTTTCTCTTTATCGAGAATGTTCTTTTTTTCTTTTTATCCATTTAAAGAGAGTAAAAACTAAAGTGGGTGTGCAAAGATCAAGATGAAATCTCATCTTAATTTAATAAGTATAAAGTGCAATTACTTTCTTGCGTGGGATCAGGTTTCCAAAGTCGTGAATTTATTGTACCATTTTTAATAAATCCGCTCAAATCAATAACCATTAAAGCAATGTAATGACATATTAAATCAATGATAATAAATGAAAGAATTTATAGAGTTAAAGATACCTTTATCATTAAGTCATTTCAAACCAGTTTACAAATCAGCGAGCGATGGATTATTCATACATGCTATTCTATTGACAGCCACAAGTGACAATTCTGTACATATTATGTATAATCCATTCGTAATTTTAACCTTTTATAATAAGCTATATGGCAGATAATCCAGATGATAATCAATATATTCAGTCTGATGATTCCGATAAAATAGACACTAAACAAAATACAATAGAATTATCTTTTTCAAGACCAGAGGAATATTCTTGTAATGTATTGATGGCTAAACTTCAGGGAAATGCTCTAAGCTATGAAGAAGTTAAAAGAATAAACAATGAAATCTCATCTGAACTGGATAGGTCTGAGCCTGGAACCATAGTAGTTCTAGATCTAACAGAGTATACAATACCTGCAGGTAATGTATTCGGAGTAATAATAGATATTTTTAGGAATTCACAAGAAGGTCATAGTGTTTATAATCATAAGAATTGTATTAGTCCATGGCTAGCAGTCCTTAGTGATAAAGCAGGTAGTCGTTTTATAGATACTCTTAGATTAGCATTAAGTAATGGTGTAAGGATGCTGTCTAGAGTGACAACTGTTGATGTCAACTTTGTAAATGGGATGAATCAACTAACTTATAGAATCGAACAGTTAGTTAGTAATAAGGGGATAGAAGAAGACAATGATAGACAAATAATTGATTCAGATGAATCTTAAATAATAAACTGTTAAACAAAATCATCCATTTTTATTTATGCCTATACAATTCAATACAATTTATAGACACTCTTAGTATCTATCTAATAATGTTGTATACTAAATATATGAAAAATAGTGACAATCAATCTGAAATTGAAAAAATTCTTGAACCTGATGAAGCAAGCCCAACTGAATTGGATGCTAGAATTAATGATCTAGAAGAGAAGATAGAGAAATTAGGATTATTAAGCAGGTACTCTACTCTACAAAGACAATGGGACAAAAGTCTTGTTAAACTTTTAACAATGATTGTAACTACTTATATATTTGTAGCAGTCGTTATGTATTTCTCTGATGTTTCAGATTTTCTTTTTGCAGCCTTAATTCCAGCTTTAACATTTGTAGCTTCAACTGCAGCATTACCTTTCGTTAAAAGATTCTGGGTAAAAAGATATGTAAAAGCTGAGAAAGAGTCAGCGAAAATTACATAGCGGCATTCCATGCAAGTTCAAACATTTGCCTTTGGAACTTTGCTATTTTAGAATTATAAATCTCAAGACCAAATACTTCGTCATCATGCCAAGTATAGTAACTAACTATATCATTATAAATATCAACTTGATGAGATATTTTTAAAACGTTGCTGGTAATAGTTTTAGTTTTAAATGCTTTTTCGTTCCCCGAAGCTAATACTGGTTCATCAGTATAATCTTCATTAACTAAATCTCTAAACTTTAGTTTTTTTAAAATAAACTCCATTTTCCATTTTCTATAGAAATCTAAACCAATAAGTTCAGAAAGATCTCTAAAAGTATATCCAACTATTTCTTCTTTAGCTTGTAATATATTCCAAACCATTTGCTTTATTCTCTCTGTCCCTTTATACATAATTACTTTAGTTCCCGGTTGTGAAAGAGAAATATCAGACGCTATAAAGTTACTTAATTCAGGTAGTAACTTTTTTAAAGTTTCAGTTTTTGATTCATGCTCTTTTACTAACAATTCCAGTTTATGTAATCCTACAGGCATTAGTATTTTCTTATTGTCTTTCTCTACTTGCTCTATTAATCCAAACGCTATTAGTTCTTCTACAAATCGATAGGTAGAAGTTCTGCTTATTCCAGTAGTTCTTGAAAGCTGAAGTACAGTCTGTCCTCCTTTTTGCATTAACGCTAGGTAAAGTTTAGATTTCTCTACATCTAAACCAAGAGTTGATAGAAATTTTAGTATTATTGTTAGGTCTTTCATAGAGAATGTCCGGTTATAGGACAACAGTTATACTCTATTCTATTTCTAGACTATAATATTGTCAAGGATGTTTAATTTTATAACAGAATATTATGAGAAAGGATAGCTTTGAAGAGATATTTAAAGATATCAATAAAGTGTTAGTTGTAATTGCTCACCCAGATGATTGTGAGGTTATTTGTGGAGGAACTATAGCTAGATTAATAGATAGTGGGAAAGAAGTTCGTTTAGTTACAACTACAAATGGAGAAAAGGGAATGCAAGATAAAAGAGACATTGATAAAACCGACTTTGTAAATTCGAGGATAAAAGAGCAGACACTTGGAGCAGTAGAACTTGGTATTAAAGAATCAGAATCATTTAACTTGAATATTGCAGATGGAGAATTAGAGGCATCCGTTGAAAATATAGGCAAAATCGTTTTTCATATAAGGCAGTTCAAACCTGATTTAGTGATTACACATAATCCCAATGATGCAGTAATAAAATTTGGTGGTTCAAAGTGGGTTAACCATAGAGATCATAGAAATACAGGATGGATAACTTTCGATGCTATATATCCTTATTCTAGAGATCGGGGATTTTTTGAGGAGCATTTTACAGAACACGGTCTAGAAGGTCATTCTGTTAACAAAATCTTAGTTGCAGACACATATGAGTATGACGATGTTAGTTATTTTGAGATATCTGATTTTATAGATAAGAAGAAGAATGCTTTTAAAAAACATATTAGTGCTTTTAATCCAGGAGATGAGGAGATGTTTGTCAAAGAAAATAAATTCGGCGATAAGTATTTTGAGCCATTAAGACTATTAAAGGTTTATTAGAAATATTCTCAATAACATAAAGGAGTAAGCTAATAACTTACTCCTTTTTTCCTGTCTCAGTCTTAAGCTAGCATTTTTAAAAGAAATTCAGGGATATCTACTAGATCATTACCTATCTTTTCCCATACAACTATTTGTTCTTCTTCACTCAGTGGTTCTATTAACCTATTTACAAAACTTCGCCAATACTTAACTGTAAATGAAAGATTTGTATTAACTAAAGATACAAACTTTTCTGAATCTATTACTTCATCCCCAAATGGTTTTACAAACTGATCCATATCTTTAAATCCTTCTGGATGTAAGTTTTCTTCAGAATTATTTCCTATTTTATATCCTGCAAGTGATAGCTGCTGGACATCAACTACAATTTTTTCAAGGAACTGATAAGCCAGCAATGGAATAAAATCAATTGGATCAATGTCATTTGTTAAGTTGAATTTATAATGTGGATGATCCGCTAGGCTGTCTCTAAAATGATACAAAATCTTCATTACATTATTTCGCTCTCTATCTAATATCCATTCACTCCTACTCGAAGCTTTTATTACATGATCTAGGTCTTGCACAGAATAAATAGTGCACTGACTAAATATTGTAACTGAAAGCCTATTCTCTCCGGTTGAGCTAGGAAACTCAGCACTTCTTTTTTCTAATTCATCCAAATCAATCGCTATTTCACCTGAAGATAAAGTCTTTGTAGGAAACGCAGCAAGAACTCTTCTAGCTCCAACAAATTCTTGCTCAACAACCTTACCCTTTAGATTGCACACGGGTATAGATTCAGATAGTTCAATTACAGCTAAATTTATATCTTCTTCAATCTTATCAAACTTACCAAACCCCCATATACTATCTTCAGCTAGGTTTGTCGCTTTTATGTGCTTTCGATTTCCCGGACTATTGTATTTGTAATATCCATTAGATTTTACAGCAACTATATTTCTAATATAATTATCTCTTAGATATTTAGCTAGCTCGACTAGCCCCATTCCTTCTAGTGCTTCAGCAGTGTAATAGCCTTTTCTATTCGTCGTTGCAGTTATTAATGCTTTACCTACAATATTATTTTGATTTTCGTCTATCTCTTCTCCAGTATTTGGATCTACTAATTTGAGGCTTGGCGCTGATTCAGCTAACGCTTTGGTATCATTTAAAACAAGTGGATCTTCTACTGTCGTATAACTGGGCTGATCAGCAACGGTTATAACACCTTTATGAACTTCGTATTCTTTTACTCCTGGTAGATCCTCAGCCATAGAAAAACCTTATAAATAAATTTCTCTTTAAATCTGAAACTTTAAGCTATAGCAGGGTCGTACCCTGGTCAGAGACATCTCAATGATGAGTATTAATCTAAATTAATATCCTCTTCCACCCCGCTCTTCATATCCTTAATCTTATAGACCCCTCTACTCTTCTCTTCTTCACCTAAAATAACGACATAATCAATTTCTTTCTTATCCGTCCATTCTAAAGCCTTACCTAATCTTTGTTCTTCTAAACCATCAATTGCAATATTTCCATCTTTTCTAAGAGTAGTTGAGATTGAATCTCTTATATCAACAAATGATTCATCTAGTAATGGAAGATAATAAGATTTAGGCTTATTTTCTTTTGCCTGATCTAAAAGATTCCAACCCTCTAAGAACAACCTAGTAGTCTCATCCCCAGGTGCACACCCGGTAGCTGGAAAGCTTTGTGAACCGAACAGTGCTGCAAGCCCATTGTATCTTCCTCCTCCAAACATAGATCTACTATTTTCAGGATTTTTATCAAAAACTTCAAAGACCATTCCATCGTAATAATCAAAGCCTCTAATAACTGATGGGTTAAATGATATCCACTCTGAATACCCCATTTCATTTAATGCCTCCATAGTTTCATTAATTTCCTTTAAGCCTTCAGAACCTTCAATTTCAGGTAGATTTTTAACCAAATCTTCTCCATTCTGACTTTGCATAAATTTTTTCAAACTTTCTATTTGATCATCATTTAACGCAGCATCCTCTTTTAATCTTTTAGCAAATTCTTCTTCATTTAATTTTTCCCATTTATCTAATATCCTTACGGTTTGAGTTCGTTGCTCTTCAGTAACACTAACTACTTCATTTAATACATAATCAATTAACCTCCTATTATTTATATACATTACAAAACTACCCTTTGGAGGATTAAATCCAAGCATAATTTCAAGTGCAACCTGTAAAACCTCGATGTCAGCATTTACAGAATCAACTCCAAAAATGTCAAAGTTCAGTTGCCAAAATTCTCTATTTCTACCTCTTTGAGGCTTTTCATTTCGCATAAAATTAGCAATAGAAAAAAGCCTGATAGGTTTAGGTGTGTCTTGATAAATTCTAGTTACCATTCTAGTTACAGAAGGTGTCATCTCTGGTCTAATCGCAAATTCTCTACCTTTCAAATCGGTTAAAGTCCATAGTTCTTTTCCTCCTAAATCTTCTCCGGATTTAGCTCGATATACATCAGCAAGTTCAATTTGTGGAGTTAGATATTCTTCATAACCAAAGCTTGTACATACCTTTCGCCAAGTATCGAAAATATACTTTCTAATTTGAAACTCTCCAGGCAACCAATCACTGGTTCCTTTAGGAGGTTGATTTGATAATTTATTCATTTTAAATTCATTAATATTTTAATTATAACTGATTTTAACTTTTAGCTTTGTAAAAACTGCACTATTTGATCTTAAAATCTTCTCATAGCTAAAGCCTTCATTGAAATATCTCTTATTTCACTATAACTGATTTCATAGCCTTCTGGATTGTAATAGACTTTGCGTCTTTCAATTTCATTTAAAAGTAGTTCATTACTAATCTCCATCTTACTTATTACTTTTCGTAGAATTTTACCCAATCTTTCATCACTAACATTCTCGAATAGGTCAGATTCAAAAATCACTTCAACATCTTTTCGAACAAAGATTTTATATCTACGTTCTAAAAATGCTTTTTGATCCAGACTAAGTTTAGGAGCGTTTTAAACATAACTCATAAAAGTATCTACTACTAGAAATATAATGTTTTTGCTATCTGCTATTTCTATTTTCGTTTTACTAGCCCAACCTTCTATTAATTCAGGTTCAACAATAAATTCTCCATTTTGCTTCCTCTCAACTTTATAAGTCGCAAATTTAATTAGTTTTTTATCATTTTTATTCATAGCTCGCAGGGAAAATAACTGGTAATTTATCTGGATCTATTAATTTTGTAGTTCTGCTTACATAGCTTTCTGAACTTGGCTCTACAACCAATAGACAATCTACTCTTTCTGCTAACCAAATCCCCTCCATTGCATACTCAGTACCTTGTAATGCAACTGTTCTTTTTGTACGTTCATATGCCAACTCTGATTCCATACCAGCTTCAATAAGTTGATTAGCTTTTCGTTCTACTCGATCGTTCACTTCAGGACCGGTAACCAGATATTCAGTCTCTGTTTCAGCAAGTCTCTTTTCTAATTGCTCATTAAAATTTTGAGAGTAAATCTCACCATCAATAGGTAATTCTCTAGATCTTGGTGAGATTTTTACTGTGCTTCTATTGATCTTATTAGTAAGTCTATTAATAACTTTTTCAGTAACTTCAGCAACTGCAGACTCGCCTCCAAACATTAAATCATCAGTCTGAATAATCCCCTCCGTATCTGCAACCCAGATATCTAACTTCTAATTAACACCAACTTCATCAAGCCTATCGCACAAAGCATTAATTTGTTCAGCATTATAATCAAGAGGAGATTTAAGCCTCGCTGGCTTATACCTATATCGAATTTCTCCATTATCTTGCATTATTTCAACCTCTAACTTATGCATACAAGTAATAAGACCTAACCTAATTTGCTCACCGCTTTCAATAGCTCTTAATATGTTTCTCTTAGAACTTCAACATTGAAAGCAGGAATTGTTGATGATGAAACCAAAGTTTCTAAAACTCTATTTGCGTAGAATTCAGCATTCTCAAAAATTTCTATTTTCTTTTCAAATGCTTTTTGATAACTACTTAGTTTATTCCTTTCTGACTTTGTATTTCTATCCATAGCATTATTTATCTCACCACTTTCATTTAATGGAGCTGAGTACCTAATTGTTCCAGATTCATCAATGAAAGTTTCTTCAACATACTCGCTACTTCGAATCATATAATCTAAATCCTGCTTATATATTACAGCCTGGTATAAAGCTTGATCTGAAACTTCTACATCCATACCTAATACTTCTCTTACTTGATCATTATAATTTTCCATTTTTAAACTCATTAAAAATAAAATACCCCCAAACTAAAATTAAGTTTGAGGGTGTAAAAAAGTACCACTTTCGTGATACTTATAAATTAAAAAAAATTGCAAAAGTATCACCCTCTAATGAGAGTGATGATGTGAATTCAATCTATCTAAAATTAATCTATATCCGTCCATTCCATTTTTCAAGAATCTATTAACTCTTGTAACAGTAGCAATACTAACGCCAGCCTCTGTTGCAACCTGTCTCTGTGGCTTACCTTTATCTAACTCCTTTGCGACTTCAAATCTTGATGAAAATTCTTCAATTTCTTTCTCAGTCAAAAGATCTCGCATAAAGTTAGCAGCCTCATCAACTGTCTTTAGTTTCAAGATTGCTTCAAATAAGTCCTCTGATTTTTTATTTTTCCATTTTATCATAGCGTAATATTACACTAATACATGTGATTTTGTCAATGACAACTTGAGTTTCTTACTCAAGAGCCATACCTGCAAAAAGTCAGGCGACATAATACAATGAAATGCACACTGCCTTTCTCCCCCTTGAGGGGGATTTAAGGGGGTGACCCTGTGAGTGATGATATGAAGATCTTCCCATAAAGGAATACACTGCATCACATTAAAAACTTATTTTCTTTTGTTAAGTTTTGCAGTAATAACGACGGGCAATGATGTATCAGCTTCGGCAGGACTAACTCCGCCAAAGAGAGGGTAATTCAATTTGAAACCAAGTTAGTTACTACAAGTTACAACAAGAGTAAATCAGATTTAACTCTTCCAGTATAAAGAATTTAAAAAATTAGCAATCTAATACACCTAACATACTCGTTTTAATCCCTCCTATTATTTGAACTAACAAGCATTACAAAATAAGCTAACTGACCTAGTGATTGAACAAGACCAGCAAAGTAAGTAAGCGCTGCAGCTCTTAGTACAACCTTCGCTCCGCCATAGTGACTAGGGGCTATAAGACCGTGCTTTTCAATTAACTTCATAGCTCTTCTACTAGCATCTAGTTCAACTGGTAATGTTACTAATGAAAATACAGTGACAGTAGAAAAAAGAATTATCCCAACCCAAGCAAGTCCGCTTGAAGCAATCATTAATCCAATCATTATTAATACATACCCTACTCCTGAACCGAAGCTTACAACTGGTACTATTGTCGATCTTAATTTAAATAAACTTTGACCAACTTGCTTTTGCTGAACGTGACCAAATTCGTGTGCGACAACTGCAATATTTGCAACTGAGTCATTTACTGCGTTATCAGAAGATAAATTTACTAAATTATTTTTTGGGTCAAAGTAATCATTGAGTTGCCCTTCTGTTGTTTGAAAACTAACGCCAAAATTTCCTGAATCATTTATAAGTTTTGCAGCCTGCATTCCAGTCATAGACGTACCTGCAGAAATTTTTGAAAATTTCCCATAACTTCTTTTAAGTAAGAACTGTGCATATAGCCCTATTATCAATCCTGGTAATACGAATAGTAAATATAGAAACATTATTTTAATTTTAATAAATACATTACTTAAATATTTTATCATGATCTAAAAAAATACATAGCAAGACAATTACAAACACTAAATATTAAAATGGCTTTAGTTTTACCTTAGACTTTTAGCTTTTGACTTAACCTTGATTCATGTACAATTTTAGTAAATATACTCATATAATGTCTATTCTTTCATCAAAATCAAAAGTAAAAGAATATATTCTTCAAAAAGTAGTAATTAAGATTGCTGTTCCTAAAGACAATGAGAAACAGTCTGAGTCTGCAGTTCAACTTTTCCAAGCTATTCATGGAACTTTACGTAATAAAATGATTTTGGAAGATCATTTTAGTTTAGAACTTATTGGAAATGGTGACGGAGTATTTTTTATTGTTGTATGCGAAGAGCGATACTATAAATTCGTTGAAAGCCAAATATACGCTGCTTATCCCGATTCTGAAATTACTAGGATTAATGATTATGTAAATTTAGATATTTTGAAAAGTTTTTCAATAGAATCAAGTAAACTTACTCTAAAGAAGCCTAGTTATTTGCCAATAAAAACATATGATCGATTTAATACTGATCCTATTGCTCCTTTAATATCAGTTATTTCAAAACTACCCGCTACTCAAAGCGCTTGGATACAGATTTTAATTCGTCCTGTAAGTAATTCAATTAGTGAATTAGGTAAAAGATATATTAAAAGGATTTCAAAAACTGTAAATGAACAAGGGAAAGAAGTTAGTTTAAGCTTAGATAATGATCAAAGAGAAGAAATTAGACAAATAGAAAATAGAAGTAATTCTGATGGATTTCAATTCTTAATTAGAATTCTTACAATTGCTGGTACTACTTCAGATGCTAATTATGCACTTGAAGATATTGAAGCAAGTTTCAATCAATTCGATAGTTCGAAATTAAATGGGTTTAAAGAAAAAATAGATAAGAAAGGCTTTCTAGGTGAACTTATAGGAAACGAAGATTTAACTATCGAAAGTCGTTATTTAAATAGATTTTTAGATGACAATGAAAAAGGAATCTTAAATACTCAAGAAACTGCATCTGTATTTCATTTACCAAATAAATCAGTAAAAATTACGCAACTAAACTGGTCTAGTAGTACAAAGCTTCAAGTTCCAAATGACCTACCAGTAATAAATACTCAGATCGACTTAAACCATAATAATTTTGATATTAAATATTCTTCCGAATTTTTACATACTGGAGTTAGATACTTTGGTCTTACTGATTACAGAAATAACCACTTCCCTTTTGGAATAAAAAGAGAAGATCGAAGAAGACATATGTATCTTCTTGGAAAAACAGGAACTGGAAAGTCATTGTTCATTAAAAACATGGTTTTTGATGATTTATATGATGGTGAAGGATTTGCAGTAATAGATCCTCATGGCGATTTAGTAGAAGAGATTTTAGAGCTAATTCCTGAGCATAGAAAAAATGATGTTGTCTATCTTGACCCTTCAGATATCGATAATCCTATTGGTTTAAATATGCTTGATATTAAAGAAGGAGAATCAAAAGAGCTTTTAGCAGATGGTATTGTTTCTGTTTTTATTAAATTATTTGGTCATTCTTGGGGACCGAGATTACAACATATTCTTCATAATACTGTACTAACACTACTCCACTGCCAAAATGTTTCATTATTGGCGGTTCAACGGATATTACTAGATGGGAATTATAGAAAATTCTTATTAAATCATTACTATCTTACTTAGTTCAGACATTGTTATATCTTCCTCTTGATCAACAACGTGATTTCTATCTTTATGTCGATGAATTCCAGAATTTTGCTACTACTACTTTTATTAAAATACTCTCTGAAGCGTGTAAATATGCCCTTAATTTGCTTGTAACTCATCAATATATAGATCAGATAGAACCTAGTATTCAAGACGCAATTCTTGGTAATGTAGGGACTTTAGTCAACTATGTTGTTGGTCCTAAGGATGCCAGTAGATTAGAGAGAGAATATACTCCGCATCTCTCTTCTGAAGATCTAGTAAATCAAGAGAAATTCAACTTTGTTATTAAAGAAACAATTGATGGCGCTCAGTCCTATCCTTTTACCGGGGAGCTAATGTTAATGGATCTTCATAAGTCTAATTTAAAGGAAGAGGTTAAACATCTTTCTAGAGCTAACTACTCTACTAAAAGAGATATTGTAGAGGAAAAACTTCATAAATGGGCTACTAATAAATATAACGATAAGGGGAATCTTATTTCCTAATTTTGGCGACATACTAGATATATCCGTTAGCTGCGTGGTTAATGAGTCATAGCAACAATGAAGGCTAAAAAAGACTGTCTTTCTCCCCCTAGAGGGGGATTTAAGGGGGTGATCCTGTTCGGGGGGAAGTAAAAACTAAGTTAATAATAGAGGAAAAAGTGCAAATAGTCGTAAAAAAAGAGCAGATTTTACTCTGCTCTTTTTTAATATCTTAACTTTATATTACGCTGCTATTGCAATAGGGTCATCACTGAATCTTAATTTTTCTTGTTCAGCCTTAATTCTATCATTTAATTGAGGAACTACAGCAGAGTTTATCTTACCCCTTAAGGCTTGTAATTCATTAAGTCCATTTGCCTCGGTAACAAAAATTGTATCTCTTCTAATTTCTAGAGTATTTATTGCTGTCTTAACAGATACAGTTTGTTCTTCTAAAGCTTCTAATTCTGCAATTAAATCATTAATCTTAATTGGATCATATATACTCTGTGCCACTTTTAATATTTCACTTGCTTTTTCATTTGCCGAATTCTGTGCCTCTGAAATTACTGAATCAGTAATATCTCCTCTTACTCCGTCTATGTATCCGATTCCACTTTCAATTCTTTCAATTTCACTTTCATCGCCTGCTTTTACTGCTGCCAAAGTTACTTCATCAACATTAAATCTTGTTCTAGCAGTCTTTTCAATAGTTTCACCAGTTTTGCTATCAATATAAGAGCTAACTACTTTAGTCTCTTCTGCCTCAGGAATGGGTGCAACACTTTTTTCTGAAGCAATTGCTCCAAATAAGTTAAAAATTTGTATCTTTTCTTCTGAAGTATACTTATTGAATAGCGCAGGAGTATTAATTGTATCTCTCAACTCATTAAAATCCGGATTTTCTAAAAGCTTATCAAAAGGTACAAAAGCTGCTTCTAACGAGGCATCTGTAGTACTCTAATTTCTAAAGACTGCAGTTATCCACTTGTGACTTCTCTTTATATGTCCAATTTTAACTACTTTAAGATCAGCTTTTATAGCTCGATCTCTCAGTTCATCTTCGCTAAACAAATGATAAAATCTTTCAACATCTCCATATTCTTTATTGTCATTTTTCATTTCTTCACCCTCTCCTTCTCTAACAATCAGATAAAAAATTCCATCCTCAACCAGAGCTTTTGCAATGTTTGCAAAAACCTTATCAAGCTTGTCGCCTTCAATGTGGTGAAGCGCTCCTCTACTCCAAATTCCTTTATATATATTCTCACCTAAATCTCTTTCAACAACATCACAATACTCTACATCAACTCCTGGATTCTCATATTGAGCAATTTCTACCATTCTCTTAGAGATATCTAATGCTTTCATTGAATATTTTTCTGAAAGATATTTTGTATCAAACCCTGGACCGCAACCAATATCTAGAACTCTAGCTGGTGGATTAACCATTGTAATAAACTCATCTAATTGTTCTTGAGCTACTAATTTACCAGCATATGTTTTGTGATAACTAGATGTATGTGCCTCATATGTTTCAGTTGTTCTTTTCATCCTAGGAGACAGTATAAATGCAGTTTCGTCACCTGTTATGTTCTCAAGCTTACAATGTTGAATCTTTTGCTCATGGTCAGTTAAATGAGCTAGTACTTCTTCAGGTGTAGTTGCTTTATAAAGAACTCCAAGTTCCGTCTCGTCTATATATAAAGCCTTTTGAAAAGCTTCTATCAAGTCTTCCCAGAAATCTCCAAATAATATTACAGGCTTGTGACATCCATAATACAGCTTAGACAAAGCCCAAACTAATCCAAATTCTGATACGGTACCTGTTCCACCCTTACAAACTATATATGCATCTCCTCTTTCGATTAGTCCAAAAGTTCGATTTACATAATTAGAAGAGGCTGATGATTTATCAGTAACATTTGCTAAATTCTTCCCTTCAAAGAAAGAAGCAAGTTTAGGTTCCCAGTAAACTGCCTGTGTTTCTCCACCAACGCTCTCAGCCCCATCAGTTGCTGCTTTCATTAGCCCTGGACCTCCACCATCAACTACTGTGTAACCTCTCTCAGCTAATGCTTTAGAAAGCTCCCACACTGATTTATAAATCGGGTCTCCTTCAGGTATTGCGGAGTCTCCAAAAAAGGTGATGTTTTGAATTATTCTATCTCTATCTTTATGTTTAATTGTACTATCATCAGCAGAATCAGCACTATCTTTTCTAGGTAATTTTATATTAGTTGGCACGGCTATATACTTAAAATTTTAATTGTTTCTAAGGCATTATGTATGAAGGGGAAGAAAATGTCTAGGTTAATCGGCAATTCTCAATAGTCAATTGCCGATTAAATTACATATTTAGTGCTAAATCTAATTTCATCCAATCTAACTCAAGATTTTCCGATTTTGAAAAATAAGAACCAACACTAACTCTATCTAGGGCATGTTCTCTTATTAGTTCTGCAGTTTTTAAATTAACTCCCCCATCTATACTAATTTTCCCCTTGTATCCATTTTCTTTTAAGTACTCTACTCTATCCAAAACTTCAGGAATAAATTTACCACCCTGAAAGCCTATTTGCACAGTCATCAATTGAATTTCATCAAATTCATTATAAAATTCCAATCCTTTAAATGGAGTTTCAGCCTTTATACTTAGGGCCAAGCTCAATCTATCACGCTCTTTATAGTCAAGAACTTCTCCTATTTTGGTTTCTTGTTGTAAATAAAAAACGCACTTTTCTAAAAGTCCTAATTCCTTAAATTTAACAATCTCTTTCAATGGTTCTGAAACCATAAGGTGTATACCAAATTTCAAATCCTCAGGTGTTTTCTTTAAAATTTGTACTACTTGATCAGACGCAGTTGTAACATTACCTTCAAATAAGTCATTGGCTATATTAATATCAACATCAACTTGCTTAGCAAAGTTAACATAAAGATTTAACTCTCCTTCAAAAGTATTTAGATCACTTTCTAATATAGCAGGACTTATAATGATTTTTTTATTATGTTTCATATGAAAATTGTTTATAGGTAATCTTTCACGTAAAATCTTTCAACAATCTTACATTTATTCAATAATATACTTGGCAGGGAATAGAATCAAGAGCATTTGATTTAAACAATTGGCGGATACTGTCTATTTTCTTTTAAATACTTATCAAACTCATCTTCTTTCCATATATTCGCTGGGTTCTCAACATGAGAAAGGAAAAGAATACCGTTTAAATGATCAAGCTCATGCTGTATTAAATGGGAGAAAAAACCATCAGCATCTAAAGATCTTTTATTTCCTTTTTGGTCATAGTACTCTATTCTAACCTTTTTCGGTCTATACACTGGACCATAAAGTCTATTTTCTCCAGTATTTATAGATAAACAGCCCTCCCATATTAATGACTCCTTTTTATCTAAAATTTTAATATTTGGGTTTATCATGACTTCCCACTGATCTCTATATTCATCCTCTAGGTCCGTTCTTTTAACAACAAAAACTCTCTTTAGTACTCCGATCTGTACTGCTGATAATCCAGCGGCATCTTCGAAATTAGCCTTACATGTATCGAGTAGATCTTTAATTAGGCTCCTAGTTTCTTTAGAATCTATATCTGCTCTTTCAACTTTTACTGATTCTTTAAGCAGTCTTTTGTCTCCTATTTGTATTATTTCTTTAATCATTTTTTTAAATAATATAGCTAATTATAACCTATAAACTTAGTAAATCATGATAAAAAGTACTTTTTACAGAGAAAAACATCCTATGTTAAATGTATGTGGGTGATATTCTAAGTAGAGCCCTCATATTTAGAGTCTATATACTTGCTTGAGCTACTATAAACGCCAGATACTCAGTACATATAGTGCTTTTAGCAGAGCTGGACATAATGCCCACCCTATAAGCTTTTAGTTACCTGCAGCTTATATAAATTTCAACAGTTACATTAATTTCAAAACCCATCCAGCCCTCTAGTATTGACAATTACCTGATTTATTCATAAACTTGAGTATAAGTTGAAGTTTTCAATTTAGATTTATTTTATTTATTACTAATTTAAGATGAACAAATCAGATTTAGTAGAATACATTTCTAACAAAACAGGTTTAACAAAAAAAGATGCTAATGCAGCATTAGATGCATTCATGGAAGCTGTAGTTTCTACAGTATCTTCAGGAAACAGCGTTACAACTACAGGTTTCGGAACATTCACTTTTGTTGACAAAAAAGCAACAACTAAGAGAAATCCAAAAACTGGAGCGCCAGTAAAGGTTCCTGCTAAGAGAGTTCCAAAGTTCAGACCAGGAAAGGCTTTCAAAGAGTCTGTAAACAAATAATCTTAATCGATTAATTTGATTTAAAAGGAGATCGTAGTAATACGATCTCCTTTGTTATTAAAAATATCTTAAATTTTCAAAATATTAATCAAGAAAATTCAGTTGCACGTACATCTTTCAATATAAGATTAATCTTCCTATTCCCATTCCATTCATTTATATCTAGATAGCCAGCTAGATCGAGAGTAGAGTAGTCTTTAATTTTAAACTTTTCTTTAAAATTAAAACCAATAGCTTCTATTGGTGAGGACTCTGATTTTACAATAAATTTCAAATGCGTTTTATCCCTACCTATTTCTAATTTATCAATAATCTCACACCCCATAAGAGCTACTGTTGGTTTAGCGTTACCATAGCCAAAAGGTTGTAGTAAATTCAATTTTTCTATTACTCCAAAGTCAAGATTTTTCAATGCTATTACCCCGTCTATGCTTAGAGTTTCTTCAATATCTCCCTGACTTATTTCTTCATCAATATATTTTTTTAGATTCGTTGAAAAAGAATTGAGAGCAGAGTAATCTAAACTAAAGCCAGCTGCGCCTGCATGACCTCCATGTCTAAGTAGGTCACTATCTAGCTCTTTAAGAGTTTCAGCCAAATTAAGATACCCAGGGCTTCTTGCAGAACCCTTTAATATACCTTCATCAGTATTATAAGAACAAACAAATGTAGGTTTATTGTATTTTTGTGAAAGTTTTCCAGCTATTAGACCAATTATCCCTTCAGGCCAATTTTCTCCATATACAAGAATATGCTTATCCTGTTTATCAAGTTTAGCCTCAGCTTCTTCATAAACCTCTTTTGTAATATTTTGTCTCCTTATATTTAATTCATTTAATTCGCCAGCATATTGCCTAGCGTGTTCTTCAGAACTAGTAGACAATAATCTAACTCCTCCCATAGCAGTTTCTAATCGTCCGGCTGCATTTAATCTTGGGCCAATAATATATCCTAAATGATATGTTGAAGCTTCTTTAATATCTGAGCCTGCAATTTCAAACAGTGCATTAATTCCTGGATTAGTACTATTTTTCATCTTATCTAATCCAAGCTTTACGATAGCTCGATTTTCATCTATTAACGGCATAACATCACAAACTGTTCCTAAAGCTGCTAGTTCAAGATAGGAATTAGCATCAAAGTTTTTATCATAAATAATCCCATCTACTGAATTATTAGTTAAATATTTGGATATAGCTTTACAAACTTTCCAAGAAACTACCGCTCCACAAACCTCCTTGAAAGGGTAATCACCTAATTTCGGATGTACAACTGCTTTAGCGTATTTAGAAATTGCATATTCGCCTTCAATAATAACTTTATCTTGTATTTCGTCAGCAACTTCAGAAGCATTTAGCAGAGTATGGTGGTCAGTTATTAAAAAATCAATTTTTTCTTTATACTTTTCAACTAGTAATACATCTTTAACTCCGCAATCAACAGTTATTATTAGCTCCCCTCCAGCTTCGATTATATTGCCTATTGATTCATCAGATAATCCGTATCCTTCATCAAATCTACTTGGTATGTAGGGTACAACGTCAGCTCCCAATCTTCTGTATAAAAAGTCCCACATTATGCTAGTAGCTGTTATTCCATCGGCATCAAAATCTCCATGTATAAGGATCTTTTTCTTATCCCTAACAGCACCTAGAATAGTATCTATAGCCTTATCAATATTAAGTAATAGAGTAGGGGAGTGAATCTGATCGAGAGTGGGATTTAAAAACCCATCTATATCATTTATATTTCTCTTAGATAACAAAAAGCTAAAGAAGTTATCCGAAGATTCTTCCGGTAATATCCATTTCATTGTAATAATTTTAAAATTACTTATAACAACTCGATATTATAAGAGATTTTAAAACTAACTATTTTTAACTACATTACCCCCTTCAGAAACAAATCTATCTTCTTTATTTTCTTCAAATGCTTTAACTTCGTCCCTATCATACCATTTTAAGAATTTTTTTAGTCCATAAGTTGCAAATACAGCAGCTATTATTAACGTTACTGCAACTATACCTACAGTCCTAATTAAATTAGTAGTCTTTGCAGATTTATATTCATCAGTAATTGGAAGAATTTCCCCATCAATATTTGAGGCGTAATTTTTTCTTACAGTAACTACAAATGAATTATTTAATTCAAATGATTCAATTTTACCTATTAGTTCTGTAATACCTTGCCCAGTTGGTATAATTGTAATAGGGAGAATGTATTCACCTCCATCCTCTATACTTGTTACGCTTACTGAAGATTGTGGATATTTAAAGGCGCTCTTACCATCTAAAGTCCAAGTAACCCTAACTTTATCTGAAGTCACTCTTGATGTCAGTTTTATTCCAAATTCTATTTCCTTACTTTTAGGGTCCTGTGTTTTTTGAAAAAATTCAGCTCTTAGTCCTGGTATGTCATCAATTACCGCATCAATATTCTCTTCACGCAGTATTTCTTCTGTTGGTTGCGAGTCTACTTGTGCTAAAAGTGGGGTAGCTAAGGAAAAACTTAGTATGAACATTAGTAGCAGTGAAGTAGAAAATTTTTGAATATTTTTCGTCATAGTTCATTCTAATGCTTAATGATTCATTTTTCTACAAATTTCTTATCACGTGAAATATTCTCGAAAGAATTCCTTGAAAACTTTAGCTTGTTTAGGATATAATCAACTAACGCTTTGAAGGAGAATACGTCGCTCCGGAGCACCAGAAAGAAAAGAGATAAGCAATAAGATAAAAGATTTAAGACAAAAATGTTCTTACTTCTTAGTTCTTATACCTTATTTCTTATTAGAAATTGGCGGGTAAGCCCGAGAAAGCTGTAATTAAGTGCCCATCTAAACAAAGTTTAGGTTGGGAAAAGGGGTGGTAACACCGTGACTTCATAGGTCCCCTAAAAGTTGAATTAAGATTTAAGTAATAAGATCTAAGACTTTTATGGTGGACTTTACAAAACTAAACATCTGGATTCGTGCTAAGAATTTATCCGTTGAGATATATAGACTTACAGATGATTATCCTAAAATAGAACAATTTGGCATCTCAAATCAAATGAGGCGAGCAGCGACTTCAGTTCCAGCAAATATATCTGAAGGGTGTAGCCGGGATTCTAAAAAAGATTTTTCTTATTTTTTAAGCATAAGCATTGGTTCACTAAATGAGATCTATACTTTTCTAGAAATCTTCTCAGATCTGAAATATCTACAATTAAGCAAGAAGAATACACTTATTAAAGAAATTAATGAACTTAAAAGCATGATCTATTCTTATAAAAAAAAACTTAAGACTAAGGAGTCTTAGATCTTATGTCTTAAATCTTATATCTTATATCTTTAAATAAATGGCATTACCAAAAGGAGCTTACAATCCAAAAGAAAATGAACAAACTATACTTGATAGGTGGTTAGAAGCTTGTGCTTACAAACCCGAATATGATCCAAAGGAGAGCAGAGTAGTTAGTTTTGAGGAAATGAAAAATGATTCAAGAGAGGCGTGGAGTTTAATCTGTCCACCTCCAAATGCTTACGGAAGACCTCATATTGGAAATATTTCTGGATATGCATATATGGACGTAATGGCGAGATTTCAGAGAATGAATGGGAAAAAAGTTTTAGTTTTGCCAGGTAAAGACCATGCTGGTCTCGAAGGAGAGGGAGTATTCGTTAGAGAAGTACTTGAAAAGCAAAAAAGAGACAAATTCGACATGAAAAGAGAAGAGTTCTATTCAGAAATGATGGATTTCTTTGAAAACAATATGGATATTGCTATGAAAGATGAGAAAGAAATTGGACTTTCTGCAGATTTTGATAGAGATACTTTTACACTTGACCCTGATATTGTAGAGACTGTTTTAGATACATTTGTTGAAATGTATAACGCAGGAATGATTTATAAGGGGGTTAGATTAATCAACTGGGATCCAAAGGCCAGAACTGCAGTTGCAGACAATCAAATACTTTATAAGGAATCAAAGACGCCTTTCTTTTATTTTAAGTATATTTATAAAACTGGAGACGAGAAAAGGGCCATTGAGCTGAAAAATGAATTTGAAGGAAAAGAGCTTGAATGGAACTATGAAAGAAATATGACAAAAGACGGGAAAGAGGATTTAACTTTTTCATATGGTCATTTGGATAATCTTGAGATTATGGGATATGGATACAGTAACGTCCAATCAGGAGACAAAATCAGGGGTAGAGTAGTGGGCATACAAATGAGGTTGGATAGTAAATACCGATTAGTGGTTATCCATCCTGACTATTCAGGAGACATCAAAAATGATATTGCTCAAACATTTTTATTCGAAGCAAAGTACTACGCTGGAGCACACATTCTTTTATTCGAAGAGAATTCAAATGATTCAGATTATACAAATGGATTTGTAATTGGAACAGTACGACCTGAAACTGTATTTTCAGACACGGCAATAGCTTGTGATCCAAAAGATGAAAGATACAAAGAATTTGTTGGAAAAGAGGTTGAAGTAGAGTTCTTAGGAGAGAAGAAAAAATTAAACTTCATTGCAGATTTTGCAGTTGATAAAGATTTTGGAACAGGTTTACTTAAGGTAACTCCAGCCCATGCAAAAGAAGACTGGGAGATTGCAAGCAGACATCCTGAAGAATGTTTACCTGCTATTCAGTGTATTAATTATGATTTAACAATGAATCATATATCTGGAGAGAAATATTCTGGTAAAAAGGCAAAACTTGTTAGAACTGAAATGAGAGAGGATATGTTAAAGAAGGGAAATCTTGTTTACGTTAATGATGAATACGAGAATAAAATACAGGTTGCAGAAAGAACTGAAGCCCCAATCGAGCCTTTATTGTCTTCTCAGTGGTATTTAAGATACGACGGTATAAAGGAAGCTACAATTTTAATGGCGTTTAATGAGCATAATGATGATACAAATTTGGAACAGAGCAGAGAAGAACTGGAAGAGATATTGGAGAAATTCAATTCCGTAGGGGCAAATAATTATTTGCCCCTACGGAACGATTTACCCTTACAGAAGAGTTTACCTGAACAGAATGAAGATATTGAAACGAGAACAGATTCAAAGGCAACGAACCCGCAACCAGAGACCCATAACTCAGTTCACATACACCCCGAAACAATGGTTCCAAAGTTTAATCATTGGATGAATAATTTAAGGGATTGGGCAATTTCAAGAAGTTTATGGTGGGGGTATAGATTGCCGGTTTGGTATTCAGGAGAGGTTAAGGAGGTTATTGATGAGAATGGACAGGTAAAGGAGTTGATTATGCAAAATGGTACATTTGTTGAATTAGAATATGCTAATCCAGAGCATATTAAAGTACAGAAAGAATCACCTGGAGAAAGCTGGATCCAAGACGAAAACGTACTCGACACTTGGTTTAGTTCTGGGCAATGGGTTTATGCGACATTAAGAAAACATAATTTAATGGATGAATTTTTCCCATCAGACGTTATGGTTTCAGGTTTTGACATAATGGAGAATTGGATTAGTAGGATGATGATGTTTACTTATTTTAAAGAGAAGTCTATTCCGTTTAAGGATGTATATCTAACAGGATTGGTAAAAGGTACAGATGGACAGAAAATGAGTAAGTCAAAAGGTAACTTAATAAACATTGACGAGGTTAGAGAAAAATACGGAACTGACGCGGTTAGAATGGTTTATTATTACCAAAATACTGCTGGTGCTGATTATGCAATGACTTATGAGAAGCTTGATACATTTAAGAAGTTTGTAAATAAGATTTGGAATGCGAGTAAATTCGTAGAGATGAATGTTGATGGCTCCGAAGGCGTAGGGACAAATAATAATTTGTCCTTACAAGATTTTCAATTGCCAGAGACAAAAGCCTTATTTAATCACATTCAAGAAATTAAAGAACAGATTACAAAGAATATTGAATCATTCGAGTTAGGTCATGCAACCTACAACCTTTATCATGGGTTCTGGCATGAATTTGCAGATGTCCATATTGAGGCTGTAAAGAAATATACTTATACTCAAAGAGATAAAGAAACAGGAGAGATAATTAGTGAGCCAAAGGCTGAAGAAAAAATTGAGGTGGGTAGAGTGTTGCTGTATGCTTTAAAGAATTACCTAAAAATGCTACATCCATTTATGCCATTTGTAACTCAAAGAATTTGGGATGAGTTAGAAAAGGAAGAGGGGGAGCATGAGTTTTTGATGTATTGCAAGTGGTAAAGTCGAAGATTTAAGTTTTAAGATATAAGAAGGTGCCAAATTTCTTGGCACCTTAGCTAAAAGAAATGGGATTACAAAACATGAACAAAAACAACTTCTTTTGCGACTAAATAAACTAGAGCCGGGATTTTTTCCATTAGATATATTTCACGAATTTTGTAGACTAACTACTACTTCAGTTATTGAGTTAGTTCCATTTTATAAAGATAATAAAGGAGAATTATTTGTTCATCTTGTAAAAAGACAGACAACCGATCCATTTTGGCCAAATATGTGGCATAACGTTGGTTCTGTAATTAGAGCTAGTGATAATTTCGAAAGTGTAATAAAGAGATTAATTACTGAAGAGATCGGATTAAAGCAGAGTAGTACTGTAAAACCTACTTATTATGATCACTTCATAGAAAATAGTTTAAGAGGTAATACTTCGGCATTAATCTATTACATCCTACTTAATGAGGTCCCAGTAAATGGCAAGCTTTTCAATATTGCTAAGTTACCAAATGATCTTATTGAATACCAAAAGAGATATATATTAAGGTGTTCAGATCATATTTTTTCCTAAAAAAAATAATATTGATATCATCAAAAGATAAACAATAGATATTTTACAAGTTCACCTAAAACCCCCAGCTCAGAGTATATGAAAACATTCGACTACTGATGATATATATTGGTAACATATAGTAAAAATGCTATAATAATATATGGCAGAAAATACTATTGAATTACATATAACCAACGATCCATCAATAAAGGAGAGTGAAATACTTACTGAAGAGGGCTTACTAGACTTTTGGGCTGAAGATATAAATTTTTCTTGGGATATATTATCGGAATTCTTTGAATATATAGGTAATAACCAATTGGATCCTCTTCAAACACTTAAAGCAAATTCAAATTCGTTCTTACCTATGGTATTAGCAATAGATCACCTACCTAAAGATACGATGTACTTTGGGATTTGGCAGAGACCTTCGAAATACCTTGGCGAGGGAGATCATGAGCTCATACTACAGGATAGACGCGTGCTTTTTAATTCTCTTATTAAATCTCAAGCAAGAAACAGCACTCCTCATCTATCTGATGTAAATAATATAATAAATAGCCCAAACATAGGCAAAACACTAGTTGAAAAACTGTCCCAAGATGGTATCGATCTATACACTAGATACCTTAGCTTTATGTCTGATAAATATCAGGTAGCACAGCTATCAGACAATGTAATAAATAACAAATTTTTTTGTGGGGCAAATTATGCAACATTCATCTTGACACAGGGTATACATATGGTATACGTTCTACATGATGATCCATTCTCTAGGGATAATTTTGATTCGATATCAAGTTGTGAACTACTCACTCTAATATTTATATTATTAAACGACGAATATAAGGAACTTCATCAGTATATAAATATCACTTATGGGATTGATAAAATGGTTGTCAAAAATGAAGATGCTAACTATATCCCTACAAGACAAAGTCAACAGTCTACCTAGTTAATCTTTCTACAGATTAACCAGTCTTATTTTCTCACTCCCATAATACTCCAAATCATACTTAGGTGTTTTATAACCAGGCAATCTCCACTCCTCCAATTTCTCTAGATCTGCTTTACTAAGCTTAAAATTAACCGCATCAATGTTTTCTTTAAGATGAGAAATATTAGTTGATTTTACAATCGGCAATACCCCTTTATTTACTAAGTAATTGATTGCAATTTGAGTTGTCGTCATCTTGTATTTATCAGCAAGCTTATTTAGAACTTTGTCTTCTGTTCCTGCAAAGTAACCCATTCTTAATGGCCTATATGCTATTACTAAGATATTATTTTTGTTACAAAAATCTACAACACCGCTTTCTTCTGAGGTTCTTACCACTAAATTATAATGAGTCTCATTTGCAACAATTCCATGTTTAGTATATTTCAAAGCTTCTTTCATATGATTAACTGAGAAGTTACTTACAGTTATAGATTTGATTTTCCTGAGTCAACTAATCTATCTAATTCTTTAAACATTTCTTCAAAACCCATTTCTTTCGCTAGAGCAGGGCTATGGATCATGAACGAATCTAAATAGTGTGTATCTAGAATTTCTAAGTATTCATCAACTTGTCTTTCTAATTCTTTAACATCTTTAATATTTCTAGCCTTATGCATATTTGTAAATTTCCCATTTATAAATAGTGATTCTCTAGGATAGTCTTTAATAGCTTTTGCTGTAGTTTTAATTGATTCACCTTGCGAATAATCTAAACAGAAATCAATATAGTTTAATCCCTGACCAATTGAGTATCTTAAAGCGTCAATTTCCTGAAATTCGCTAGTATATTTATTTTTAAACATATATCCTCCAACGCCCCAAGTACCTATCCCCATGGCTGATATATCTTGTCCATTCAACTTCAACCTTGGAAACTTATTATTTGGACCATAGTACGTAGAGCTTCTTTCCCAAATAAAGTCGTACATACTTTTTAAAAGTTCTACAAAGAACTTATTTTTTATTGTAATAACAGTGTAATCTCTAAATCCGTTATCTTTTGTTATTATTATTGTATTGTCAAAGATCATCAATTCTACACCAGTAAAAATATTGTGAGGTGGGACTCGCACTTCTTTAAATAAAGATTCAGAAGTATGTGCAATATCTGACGCACCATAAGGTTTAGCCATAGGAATCAATTGATGTAGGTATACCTTTTTATCTAACCTCATCTTTAAGTATCCTTTTAAATATTTATAATGAGATTCATCATCATAAACTCTAGATTTTGTATTAATTATTTACCTAACCGGTAGTTCTTTTGCAGATAGTTGAGCTTCCATAGCATTTCTTTGCGCATCAACCCCTTTCTCAACTTTCATCCATGCTAGATTCTCATTGTTTTCTACAGCAAATCCTTGAAGATCTTCAACAACCTCTGCGATATTTCTAGCTTTCATATCTGCAGCTTGCTTTTCTTTATTTGCTAAGATATTTAATACTTCAGGGTCAGTTGCTTTATAAGTAGAACCTCTTTTCTTTGGAATCTTAACTAGTAAACCTAATTCCTCTAGTTCATCTACTGATCTATATACTGTAGATTTATCATAATTTAGTTTACCTGCAAGTTCCGCAGGGTTTTGTTCTCCGTTCTTTAAGAAATCTTCGTAGATTTTTATTTGGTAAATTGTAAGTCCTAGACTTGCTAGAGTAGAATAGTTCATAGTTTTTATTTATTACTAGAAGCAGTATAACACCATTAGCTATGGCATAGGTAGTTGCAATACAATACTACTAATTCACCAGTCGCTTAAATTGCAACATACCTTACAATAGTGTATAATATGCTATACATAATATACATATGAGTACTAACTTTGACAAAATTGGAATCAGTTCAGAAGAATATTCTATATATGAACTTCTTCTCAAACAACCTACATTAAATATCTCCGAACTCGCAAGAGAGAGCGGAATAACCCGAGTAACGGTTTATTCAGTCCTAGATTCATTACAAGAAAAAAATTTAATAAAGAGAGTCGATAATAAAAAAACAAAGGTTAAGTACTTTGCACAAAGTCCTGATGTGTTAAATGATTTTATAGTTAATTTCAAAAATGATTCAGAAAAAGAGCTTAAAGAGTTAGAGAGTAGAATAAGTACATTAAAAGCTATAGCTGGCGATACAAAAGATCTAGATAGCTCAAACTTAAATGTAATAAGAGGAGCTGATGCACTAGATATTCTTGATCAGCTAATCTTAGACTGCGGGGAAAGCCTCTGCGGTATTTCATACGATTACCATGTCGACGCATGCTTTGAGTTCGATATAGACTATAGATTAAAAGATAACAAATACTTAGAACTAGTAATGAAACTTGGAGATAAATTTGCTTTTACTGGAACGAGCGAATCAATCAAATCTTGTCAGAAATTAGCAAAAATGAATCCATTTTTAGAAGGTAAATGGGAGCCAAGGTGGATCGATAATAAAAAATTCAAGTTCAATATAAATCTTTATTGCTACGGGGACAATACAGCTTTTTCATTAGGATCTAAAAAGCAGAAAGATTATCTAGTTTACATAATTCAAGATAAAAATATAACAGAGTCTATGCGGAATTTAAGCCTATATTTATGGGATACAGCTAATTCTATTAACTAATAAATTTATTATTCAAACATTATGAAATTAAAAAAAATTGATTCAATAGCAATTTGGTAAGAAAACTGGAGAGAGCTTGCTGATTGGTATAAAGACATTTTTAGCCTAGAAGAAAACATGACTTTAGATCTTGCTGATGATACTGGTACAAATTTAATTATTGGATATGGGAGCGTATTATTCTGGATTGGCTATCATGACCAAATTAAAGGCAAAAGCAAAGATCCGTTAAGAGTGATGCCTCCATTTGAAATAGATGATGTTTTTGAAACTGAGAAAGAGCTTAAAGAAAAGGGAGTTCAGATTATCGCAAATGCTCAGTTATCTCCTACTAAAGATTTCTATTATTTAACTATTCAAGATTTAGATGATAATACTATTAACTTATATAGCTTTAACTTAAAAAATGACTAATAATTTAGAGTTATTAAAACTAGAAGTTAACAAACTTGATGAGCCGATTGAAAAAATCAAGAATCGAATTACAGGAGCAGATGTCTCTAGCTTGATCGAGAAAGAGTTTCTTTCCGAATACAAGCGTTTAATCAATGTAATCATTGAGTTCGAAAAACCTACTGGAGAAAAGATAGAGAAAATTCTAAGCTTAGTCAAAAGCATTCAAAATCTTGCTAAAATTGATGTAAGTGAGTTTAAAAAAAGTGCAAAGGATATTCGAAGTTATATAACTAAAGCGCTTGATGATGTAGCAGCAGGAAACTACAGTATTTGGGCTCCGACTTATAATAAGCTTTTCTTCTATTCAGAAGTTGAGGCGTGGAAACTTGAAATCAAAACCATTAGAAAATTTGTAGAAAACAATACCGATATCAATAAGTCCTTTGAGATACTTGATGTTGGAACGGGAACTGGCTTCCCCTCTTTATTACTTTCCAGACTTTATCCAAACTCTCAGGTTAATGCTTTTGATAATTCAGATAAGATGCTTGAAATGGCTCAGGAGTTTGAAAAAGATGAAATACTTGATTCTAAAGAATTGAGTTTAACAAAGTTGATTCAAGAATATTTAGATCTTAATTACAAAGACTCTAAAAAACCAAAAAAAAAAAATTTTGTTCATTCACCAATTGTAACCTTAGATAATGAATCCGTCGACATAGGCGTCATGGCAACGGCTATACCTAGTTATACACCTTTTACTAAACAGTTAGTTGAAAGTATTTACAGCTCACTTAAACCTGGATCGAGCGCCATGATAAATTTTTCATACATGAGCCTTCCTAGATTTATACTTCTTTGGAGAGATTATGGATTTACAAAAGCTAGAGAAGAATATAGAAAAAATGCTATTACAGATATTATTTTAGAACCGACAGAAGGAGGAAAGAGTGTTTTTAGTTTTAAAATTAGTTTTAAAAAATCAATTTGTGAAAAAATTCTTACAGAAACTGGATTTAAAATTAAAAAGAAACATTCTGTTTTTCCATTGTTATATCTAATTCTTTCTCTTGGGAAGAAATCTATGCGACAAGATGACAAAAGAATTAGAGCGCCTTATATGTATTTTGAGTTTCCTAAAAATAGACTTCAAAAAGTATTGTTTGGAACTTTAACTAAAATTGATTCGTTTCTGTCTAGATGAGCTTTATTTACTGCGTATGAGTTACATTATGAGGTAGAAAAACCTAACATTTAAATACTCCCTGGATTCAAAATTACAAACCCAACTAAAATCACAACAATAAAAAATGATTTATGAAGCAAAGTTCCCTTATCAATCCGCTCCGAAATAAGCCTAGGAAGAAACGTAGTAAGCAAAATACCCGCAATAAACATAAACACTGGATGAGTACCGTTTATTAACCACGCGATACTTAGAGGAGCAGCTAGAGCCGCTGCGTGAAAAGTTAGCCACGCTACTAAATTTACTACTTCATTAAAAATATTTATACCGATTAGATTTCTATCTGAACTAGAAGAGAAACTAAAAACCTTTTCTCTAGTTTCTCTAGATATAAACAAAACTCCTAAAGCAAATATCAAATAGCCTATATATTCCCAAAAAGTTGTCTTCCAAAGATCTTCTTCAAGAGCAACATATTTAAAAGCTGTTGTATGTGCAGCAGCTAAGAAAGTAGCAAAAAGCATTAGTAGCACTCCTTTAATTGGAGCCCTGAAAGATCTTTCTCTAAAATCTATAGCAAAAGATAGAGTTCCAATAAGAATAATTATTCCACCAAAAATCTGACGCGGGCTTAAAGTCTCACCTAAGAATATATAGGCTAAGAAAAATGAATATATTGGTAAACTTTGAGTCATTACAATAAGTATTGAAGTTTCTCCATAGCTTAAAGACTTAAAGTAAGGGATTAATTGAAAGATAGAAATCATTCCAAACAATATCAGTAGAATTGCGTTTTTAAATTCCACATCAAATGGATCTGCAAAAAATAATAAAAAGGGTAGTCCGAGAGTTGCGGATAAACCCGAAATAACAACCAAAGAATTTAATCCCAGTTCTTTATTAAACTTAGTTACTAAAATTTTGTCTAAGTAGGCAACTATCGTCCAGCAAAACGGTGCGAGTAGAGCGTAAAATAACCAGGTCATGTTTAATTTTTATTTTGTTGAATTATAGCGCAGGTAAGTAATATTTACTCAGTTCGATTAAGTAAAATACATACATAAAGCAATATTAACATATGTAAAATGGTAAACTAAACTTACTATTAATCAATTTAAAATGGAAGATAAAGAAATTACAAAAAAGAAGAAATCTTGGTGGTAATTAAAATTCTGCCTACTGATAATACTATTACTTTTAATGATAATTGGAGTTGGAATACTTTATATATACTTTGATAAAGATACTGTCTGCGAAGAAGTTGAGAGAGTAGAAATCCCTTTACTTTCAGAGCTTCCAAATGAAGTTAACATCAAAATTAACGAAGGAGAGTCTCTTTACTATGAAGTTGATTTAGATTCTGATAGCTCAGTAAAATATTCATTAATTATTTATTCTGATAAAGCTAGCGTACAAGATAATGTAATTTTATGGCAAAAGCCACCTACTGGAGAATACGTAATCTCTGTAGAAGCATCTACTTCTGAAGATCTGGATTTATTTAAAATTAATCTTACTGTAAAAGAGGCTAGTTCAAATAATAAAACAGAAGAAGGTATTACAGAGGAAGCTATACCTGGTCCCTTAGTTGATCCAGTACCAGTAAAATTACCAGAACAACAGGCAGAAGTTATTGAAGAACCAGTTGTTGTAACAGATAATTGTACTCCTGAACTTACAAGGTCTTACTGGGAAAGCAAATATCCGGGAACTATATGGTATACAGCTAATACTTCTATTACCCCAACAATGATTAGTACTACAGGCGCAGCTGGTGGATGTCATGTAAAAATAGATACTCCAGAAGGATGTTTGTTTTCAGGTTGGAAAGTGAATAGCAATACTGTTAGCTTAGCTAATTCTACAAAAACAGCTGTTAGCTCAGCATGCCCAGGCGTTACTATAGTTGAATAGAACTTATTAATGGGAAGTGATTAAGCTAGTGCTTACTCGCCTCCCACAATCTTTGATAAACTTCATTATTCTTAATCAGCTCATCGTGATGTCCAGTACCAATAATCTCCCCTTTATCCATTACAACAATCCTATCAAAAAATGGTCCAGAGGAAATACGATGAGTAATTGCAATCATCGCTGTGCTATGAAGTTCAGATAATGATTTGTAAATATTCTTCTCCGTAACTGTATCTAAACTTGCAGTAGCTTCATCTAAAATTAGAATCTCCGGCTTAGTAACCAGAGCTCTAGCAATACAAATTCTTTGTGTTTCACCACCGGAGAGTTGTTTCCCTTTACTTCCTATAAGCTGATGGATTCCGTCTTCGTACATTGAAATAAAATTCATTGCATCAGAGAGCTCCAACGCATCAACAACTTCTTTATCTGAAAGATCAATGTCACTAACTAATTGCAGATTATCCTTAATGCTCCTACTTAATAGCTCATTTGCTTGAGGTACTACTTTTATATTCCCAAGTAATGAATCATTCTTAATATCTAATACATTTAAATCATTTATATTTATCACTCCATCGTCTGGAAGATATAATTTCATTAAAAGCTTTGTTAGGGTAGATTTACCAGACCCAGAAGCTCCAACTATAGCGAGTTTCTCATTCTTATATATGTCTAGATTTATATTATTAAGTATTTTAGTACCTTCTAAATATGAAAAGTTAATTTTATTAAAGTTAACTTTTGTCCATTAACTGGGAAAATCTTTATCTCCTTCAGGAATCTTCCTCCCTATTTTAAAGATAGAAGATATTCTTTGTAATCCAGTTACGTTCTCTACTAAGTTTTCATAATCAGTCCAAACATTTGATGCTCTTGAGGTAATCTTTGTATAGTAAGCATATAATGTTACAGCAACATCAATATTCATATTCCCCTCAATAGCCATATATGCAACAAAAGCAAGTACTATAACTTCTGAAAGATCCAGCATTAAACTTTGAGATGCAGATGTAATTCTCTCAAACCTCCTTAATACTCTAGTACTATCAATGACTTTTTCATAAGCACTATCTAGATTTTTAAGTAACTTTGAAGTGATATTTAAAAACCTTACAGTTTTAATTTTTGAAGTAAACTCAAAAAGACTAGAATAGTTATTTTCTTCCTCTTTTTGTAGTTCTAAATTAAGTTCTTGGTATTTTCTTGCATTTCTATTTACTGATAGAAAAAAGAAGATTAATATTATTATCGACCAAATCCCAACTCTAACATCGAATAGCATTAATAAAATTATTGAGAAAAATAATTCTGCTACTCTTTGAAAAGTTGCAGTAAACATAATTTTCAAAATCATCCTAACTGCTTTAGATCCCAAGGATATTCTTTCTAGATAGCCTCCCTGAGCTTCATTTTCATGAAAGTCATAATCTAAAGTAAATAAATACTGTAGTGCAAGAATTCTAGATCTATTTCTAATATATTCTGAAAGTACTTTTGTTTTATAAGCAACTATATTTCTTATTACTGTGACCAATACTAAGCTAATAGCTGTCAAAGCTATCATCTGGTAAATATTATCAAAATTCTCATTTGCAAAACTTCCAACAATCTTACCGTATAAAAAAGGTGGGATCATTGCAATTAAAGACACTACTATAGTAACGCCAAAGTAAAACAATAATTTCCTTTTATATCCTTCTGTAAAAAAGGACATGTCTTTTAAAACATTTTTAATAGGGTAGTGCTGCATTTATTTTTAACTAAATATATTCATTTAAATCATTAATCTCTATACTATGTTTGATTATCTCATCTTGAAAGCTCTTATAGAAATTAAAATTCAAGCTATCATTCTCAAACTCAAGGTATTTCCCAGATTCGTCATAGTTTAACTTAAGCACAGTCTTGTTATCAATATTCCAGAAATCTATTTTTGGTAAATCTAATTGATTAAATTCGCTATCCATTATAATTTTTATATCATCTCCGTATTTCTTCGCTACTTTAAAAACTTCGATTTCAAATTTTGTATAGTCATTAATTGGGAGTGTAACTAATCTAACTCTTTTTGTAGAAACTCCACCTTTATTCTTTGATTTTAAGAAATCGAACCATTCAGCATTATCAGTCATATCTACTTTACCAGTCTTAAGATATTTATCTAAACTTTCTTTATCTTCAGATAAGTATTGTAAGCTCTCAAATCTAAAAAGAGATTTCTGTGAATTTTTTAAATATTCAAATAGTTCCATTATCTAACTTTAATTTAATATTCTATAAATATTCATCCATTCCCCTTTTCTTTAACTCATCTAAGATTTTCTTAATATTTCCCACCCTATCTTTAGTTGTAACTAAAAGAGCATCTTCAGTATCAACAATAACAATATCCTTAAGCCCTAAAGTTGCAATCAACTTCTTTTTCTTTCCCTTTATGAGAACATCTTTAGAATCAATATTAATAATATCTCCATCTAAATAATTCCCATCATCAGCGGAAAAGAACTCAGAAATACTTCCCCAAGCTCCAATATCTTTCCATTTAAACGGAGTCAAAATAACATAACCTTCCTTCATGGAATGACTAATAACTTCTCCTGTCATTCCTGGCTCCATTTCTGAATAAACTTTATCTGTTAACTCATCTTCATTCTCCAATCCAAATGTAGCCTCAATCTTCATTAAATCTTCATACCAATTAGGTTTATATTTCTTATAATCATTTAATAGCAAGCTTGGATACCAGCACGTGTGGTTACAGTGTGTAGAAACTCTATATTTTTCTACAAGTTCTTTAGTTTGCTTATAATCTCCGAGCCTATTTATAAATCTATTTACTTTAAAAACCTCAATATTATTTTCATTCATAATCGAATCGCCGAGTTCCATATAATCACTTCCCATATCCGGATAAATCGCTTTCTGACCAGCAGTTTTAAATTTCTTATCTCTTCTTACAAGTTTTTCTGCAAGAGCTATCATATCTAAAAATCTTTCTTCAGGTACCCTAAAATCATCAGATTGAACAAGCATAAATGGTTCGTCGTCTGTAAGATGCATCAATTTCAGAAAAGCAAAACCTTCTCCTGGACCTCTATTTTTCTGATAATCAGGTTCATAAATAATATTTTCCTTTGGGATCTCGTTAGCTTGTTCATCAATAAAGTTTTTATATCTTTTTTTAGTTGATATAAAAATATCAGCTGGTGAATAAGCTTTAAGTAAAGTTTTAATTTGATATTGGAATAATGATTCGTTACCTATTATTTTCTAAAACTGCTTTGGAGCTGAGACTCTACTGTAAGGCCAGAGTTTGGTTCCTTGTCCTTCCGCTACTATTAATAATTTCATCTAGTAAGTGTATAAATGAATTAAGTTTTCTTATAGAATACTATAAGTACGCCATTTTACATGAAAAACAAAGAATCATTACAAAGATTAGAAATTGCCCAGCAGCAAGTGCTTTTTCGAGTACTTTATCAAATCGGATCGCTAATATTTTTTCCTTATTATTATATACGCTTATATAAAACCACTGGATCTCTTTCGATAATATTCTTAGAATCATTAGTGTTTTTTATATCACTTTGGGCAGCATTTACAATTTTCACATTTATAATTGATAAGAATGGCTACCTTAAATCGTATAGACTCTCTTTTATAATTCAAGCAATAGCATTTGGAGCAGTCTTTATATTTCTTGACCAAATTGAAGAGCTATATATTATTTTCGCCATATTAGTTGGTTTTGGAAGAGGTACATTCTGGCCAATTTATCATGGAGCTAGCCTTAAGGAATTCCAAGGAATAAGAAGAGGGAAGCTTATTGATATAAATGAATCTATAATACAAATTCTATCTATTCTTCTTCCGATTATGGCAGGAGCTGTAATAGGTTTTAGCAATCAAGGGTTAAGAATAATTATTTTAATTTATATTTCAATAATATTGACGGCTGTTCTATATCCTTGGAAGTACAATAAAAAGCCTAGAAATAAAATTCGCTCATCTGAAATAACAGCGATATTTAAAAAGAAGCATTTTAAAAGATATTTTTGGATAATGTTCTTTGAAGCTGGAGTATCTAGGTTTATGGGATCGTTATTTTTGGTTATCCCATATATTTTAATTGGAAATGAATTCGGAGTAGGAGGATTAGCAACTTTAACAGGTATTGTTGCTGCGGTTGGTTCTTTCTCAGAAAGAAATCTAGATATAAAATATAAAACCCCAATAGCTTATTTCGTTTATATTCTCTCTGGAATAGGAACATTACTATTAGGAATAATCTGGACAGTTCCAATGCTAGCTATCAGAAGTTTAATAGTAAATTTAAGATCATCACTTGGAAGTACTCTTTATGCAGAATTGAACTACAAAGTAAAAGAAAAGCTACTTGGTGACTTTAAAGATGAATCTGCGCTCGAAATGAATTTAATTGATGAAACTATTGCAATGCTTGGTAGAGTTTTTGCTTTAATACTCTCATATTTTTTCATAACTGAAGTTAAAGATATTGAGATCGTCTTAAAAAGTGGCTTAATAATATTTGCTTTCTACCCTCTATTATCATTCACTCTTAGCAAAAAGCTTAACGATAAATTAAAAAAGTAGATTAAACTCCGGCAGCGGTTTTAGCTGCATCTAATGAAATTGAAGCGCATTTTAATCTTGAAGAAGTAAGCTCTATACCTATAAGCTCTAAAAGACTGTCTAGATTAAATTTAGAAAGTTCACTAATTTTCATACCAATAATCTTTTCATAAAGTAGGGAAGCTGAACCTATACAAATAGAACAACCTTCTCCATTGAAAGAAACATCTACAATTACGTCATTTTTTATATCTAGCTGAATTGTAACTCTATCTCCACAAGATAAATTCTTAGAAGTAGCCTTGTTTGTATATTCGATTTGTTTATCGAAATTCTGGGGATTTTTATAATGATCTAGGAGTTGTTCTTGGTATTCATTCATAATAAATTATACTATAAGTAATTGTGTTTATATTAGTTTATTACTAGTATTTTATTCAAAAATGTTAAATAATATATCAGATAACTCAATCCCAAGTGAACGACAAAAATAATAGTGAATTAAAAGTAATAGGAATCTCTGGAACTAGAGGTAAAACTATAGTCGCCCATATACTTTATGATCTTCTATACTCTTCTGGTATAAGAGTTTCTTTATTATCAACAAACGGGATAGTTATAAATGGAGTTAGTCAAAATGATGCAGCAAATTCTTACAATATTAATAAGAAAACATTAAAGAACTTTTTCAGAGATTCAAATAAAGAAGAATGTCAGTATGCAATAGTTGAAATTTCTTCACAAAAAATTAAAGATGGAACATTTAATGGAGTTGAACTTTCTCATGCAATACTTACAAATATCCATGAAGATTCGCTAGAGATTCATGGAACACTAAATGAATATATCCATACAAAAATCGAATTTGTAAAACTTATTAAAGATGGAGGTGCATTAATAGTTGACTCAAGTGATAAAAATTCAAAGAGTATAATAAGAGAAAATAAAGATAAGATTGAAAATAATATCTATGTAATTAATGCAAATAGAAGCATCATTGCTAGAGAAGAGCACTTTATAGATGGTACAAGATTCTATATTGACGAGCTCGGAGAGGTTATTACTAGGCTTTCTGGTGACTTTAACATCGGCAATATTATTCTTGCAGTAATGTTAGCGAGATTTTTAACAAATCCAAAAACTTTAATACCTAGTCTTAGAAAAGCAGAGCCGATTTTAGGTAGGTTACACTTGTATAGAAAAACACCAGCTAATATTTTTGTAGATTATGCAAAGAAACCTGGAACACTTAAGGCATCTCTTGAGCATCTAACCAAAGTAAAAAGTCCAAAATCACGAATAATTAGTGTGTTCGGAGCTTCAGGGGACAAAGATAAACTAGGAAGAGAATCTGGAAATGTTTTAAAAGACTTATCGGATTATGTAATATTAACCTCCCAAGATCCTAATTTTGAAGATGTGTCAAAAATAAATTCAGAAATACATACCTCTTCTGGTGATTATGGTAGTGTCTTAATAGAGAGAATTGGATCGGAACAAGAGTACGAACTAATTAAATATGATAATTTGGCCAATAAAATTGAAAGAGTATATTTAACAGGAGACGTTCCGTTTATTGCTTTTGACGAAAATGCATATACAAGTAGGCTAAATGCAATAGACTTAGCGTTAAAAATATCTAGACCTGGAGATATTATTTATATAACAGGAAAAGGTCACGAAAAGTCTTCAATTTATAACAATATTGAATATGAGTGGTCTGATTATGAGGCTATTAATCTTTTATTAAGCCAATATGGATACCAATAAAAAATTAATATTAGTAGAAAGAGTTGAAACATTCTTTATATTACAAGCAATTGTATTAGTTATAATGGCTAGTCTTTTGTTCTTAGTTATAGTTTCACCAAAACCTCTATCTGAAAAAAGTAGTTTAAATCCAAGCGTCCAAGGTATTAGTGATACTATTAGCAACTTAGAATTCAAAAATGAATACAGTTATATAAGTCATAATACGAATGAATACAGTGAATTTGACAAAAATATTTACCATATAAACATTACTCCAAACCAATTATTACAATCTCAATATATTTCAGATCTTGTTGAAATAACTAATTTAAATACATCAGAAGCAAAGATAAATTTAAATTTAGCTATAAAAGGAAATCTGGGCTACGATTTAGACTTATTTATAATTGATAGAGGTATTGAAAAACTTTTATTCGATTCGATTTCGGGTCCAAGAAATGTAGAATTATTACTAAAACCTTCAGAAATTCGAAATATAAAAATAAAAATAATTTCTCATGATAAGATCAATTACCCTATTACACTAGGCTTAGAGTTTAAATACTAATTCTTTCAAAATCCTTACAGTACAATTTGTTTCATTCTTGATTTGACTATATATAAAGGGCTAATGTAATATATTATTTGTATAATTATTAACATCATTTATGGCTAAAACTAAAAAAGAACCTGAAGATAAAAACGAGTCTGGTAAGCAAAAAGCAATCAACGTAGCAATCGAACAAATTACAAAACAATTTGGAGAAGGATCAATAATGACCCTTAAAGAAGGTAAGGTTAAAAAAATGGATGTCATTCCAACAGGTGCTGTCTCTTTAGATATTGCGTTAGGAGTAGGAGGTGTACCAAGAGGAAGAATTGTAGAGATTTATGGACCTGAATCATCAGGTAAAACTACTTTAGCTCTACATATAATTGCTGAAGCACAAAAAATTGGAGGAGTATGTGCATTTATAGATGCTGAGCATGCATTTGATCCAGTATATGGAGAGGCATTAGGTATTAAAACAGAAGATCTTCTAGTTTCTCAACCAGATTATGGAGAACAAGCACTAGAAATATTAGAAACTTTAGTTAGATCTGGTGGAATTGATTTAATAGTTGTAGATTCAGTAGCAGCGCTAACACCTAAAGCTGAGATCGATGGCGAAATGGGAGATTCTCATATGGGTCTTCAAGCAAGATTAATGAGTCAGGCCTTAAGAAAAATAACTGGTATTACTGGAAAAACAAATACTACTGTAATTTTCATCAATCAGCTTAGAATGAAAATCGGTGTAATGTTTGGAAGTCCAGAAACAACAACCGGTGGAAATGCTTTAAAGTTCTATTCTTCTATTAGAATGGATGTGAGACAAAAAGAAAAAATTAAAAACGGAGATGAAATTATAGGTGCTATTACAAGAGTGAAGATTGTAAAAAACAAATTAGCTCCTCCTTTTAGAGAAGCATTTTATGAATCAAGACATGGAACAGGTATCGATAAAATCTCTAGTCTAATTGATGCTGCAGTAAAATTCGAAGTAATTGAGCAAGCGGGAGCATGGTTCAAATACAATGGAGGAAATTTAGGACAAGGTAGAGAAACAGTTAAAGAAGTTCTTAAGACAGATCAAAAACTTCTGAAAGAAGTATGGGCAGCAGTTAAAGAAAAAGTTGGTTTATAATTTAATCGAATCTAATGTCTATAAACGAAAAAACTCTAGAACAACTCTTTGTTTCAAAGGTTAGAATTAAAGCGCTTAGATACTTTATGACTAATCCTACAATATCTATTCATCTTAGAGGAGCTGTTAGGGAGTTTGATGAAGAGATTAATGCTGTAAGAAGAGAACTAATGAGATTAGAGACTGTTGGACTAATAAAAGTAGAAACTAAGGGTAATAGAAAATATTTTAAGTTAAATATAAATCATTCTTTAGTAGATGAATTAAGTAATTTAATTCATAAAACTTTTGGTTTAGGAGGAGAGATTACATCCCAAGCAAGTAAACTTGGTGATATTAAATTTGCATTCTTAACTCCATCTTTTACAAAAGGTTTTCAGTATGGAAACCAAATTATTGACCTTGTTCTTATAGGTACAGTAAATATGAACGATTTAAACAAAATAGTAAAAGTACAAGAAGATGCTACCGGTAAAGAAATACACTATACTGTAATTAGTAATACTGAATTTGATCTAAGAAAAAGAAGAAAAGATAACTTTTACACAGATTTAATTGAGCAAAGTCTTGTAATGTTAGTAGGAAAACAAGAAGACCTTATCTCATAAAATATGAATAAATTATTAACTAAAGCTCTTATTATATTGTTAGCATTTAGCTTTCTAACTACTATCATTCCTAATTTTACGAGCATTGATAATACTATTGAAGCTGATGATACTGATACAGCAGATTTAGAGCAAGAGTTGAGAGATATAGAAGCACAAAGAAGAGCACTTCAGTTAGAGCAAGAAGAAATTCAAAATAAGATCAACGAAAATAATTATCTTATAGAAGGATATAACGACCAGGCGTCTTCTTTATGGGGAGAAATTCAGATTTTTCAAAAAGATATAGATATTTTAGCTTTAGAAATTAATGAAATAGAAATTAGTATTGAAGCTTTAAATGGACAAATAGAAAAAAAACTAGCTAAAATTGAAGTTAGTGAAGGTAATATTTCAGAAATGGAAACAGAATCTGATAAGAGAATAGTAAGTAGTTATAAAAATTTTAGAGTTTATGGACACGATTTAGGGTCTGGATCTAGCTTTCTTAATGTAGACGAGGTTAATGATTATTTTAAAGATACAAAATATAGAGATATTATCCAATCTGATGCAAATCAGATTATTAATGATTTACATGATTTAAGAGAAGAATTAAGAGTAAAAAAAGCTGATTTAGAAGAGAATTTAATTGAAGTAAAAAAAGAAAGAGAAAATATTGAATCTAGAAAATTAGATTTAGATACTAAAAAGGCAGAGATACAAGCTAAATGGAGTACTTATGAATCAGAGATAAATAATATAGCGAATAGAAATGCAGAAAACCAAAACCTACTATTTGTTATTTCACAAGAAGATATTGATTTAAATACAAGAGCTGAACGAATTAGAGAAGAGATATTTAATACTTTTACTCCACCTAGTGATGGGGAATATGTAACTGCAGGAAGACCCATAGGTACACAAGGTTGTACAGGTCTTTGTACTGGAGCTCACTTACATTTTATAGTCTGGGATTATGGTAACTATCAAGATCCTTGCGGATATCTTCCTTCTGGTAATGTCGCAGGATGTGGTTGGGGAAATAGTCTTGATTGGCCTATAGGTAGCGCTGTATTTACTAGTGGATATGGAAGCAGATGTTTTAACTGGGGAGGTCAACAATACTGTGATTGGCATAATGGTGCTGACTTTGCTGGACCTGCTGGAAGTACAATATTCTCAGCTCATGATGGATGGTTATATTATGGATGGGATCCATATGGAGCTCACTATGCAATAATTTGTCAAAATGCAGATTGTAATACTGGTATTAAAACTGGGTATTGGCATATGCAGTAGGAACTATATCTATGAAGCTTGATCCTCAGCTACCATTTTAAAAATCACAGGTTTAAAGTCTGCTTTAATCTGGTACATTTGATTACCAAGTGCTTGTGAAATTTTATCTGAGTCTTCTGATCTCGCTTTCTCAAGCTCCCTTGCAATATCATATAAGAAATAAAGCCCAAGGAAATCTGGGATTTTCGGATCTTGCTCTAGACGTTTTCTTTCGTCTTCAATTATTTTATCTAATTCAATATTTTCATCCCGGTTAACATTTTCTATCGCATTTGCAATTCTTTTAAAGCTATCCTGATATGCATTTATTTCATATGGGAATAATCTAGGATCTCTATTCTCTATAAATATTGAAATTCTATTAACTCGCCAATCATATCCCTGATCATGTAGATATTCTTCTCCTTCATTGTCAGATATGATGTTATTTGTACCTCTTTTAGCCTGCCTCCAGTTACTGTAAATATTTATTAATAAATTACGAAGAGGAAGTGAATTCGGATTAATAGCAGGATCCCCATCAACTCCACCAATAATTTGAACTATACTTCTAACTGTTGTGGCTGATTTTAATTCTTTAATCACATCGCCTAGGCTCTCTATCTGTTCACTTGTAAATCCACTGTCTATAATTACCTTTGCAATCTCAGACCACTGCTTATTTCGATTACTCCAATCTTCTCTAATAGCTATAACATAATTTCTTATAAGTACGGGGTTATGAATTAATGCGTCATTAATCTCAGCTATTAGTCCATCAATGTCATCTTCCAGTATTTTTTTCTGTCCAGGCTCGAAATTAGATAATTTAGCTCTCTACACTTTCATTACTTTGACAATTTTACCCACTATAGTCTCAGCCTCTGTTGGTTTTCATCATCACCAGTACCTATTCCTGCTATTAGTCCTAAGACATATGCAGGGACTTTACCTTGACGAGATTCCTTCTCTCCAGAGCTTGGATCTCTAATGTCAATTAACCCCAACTTATAGTTTTTAACATTATCACGGAACCACTCATCATGAGCTTCGTCCTCAATTCTATTAAATAAATCCTTCTCTTGTGTTTCTATGTTAATTCCACTAACTATTGCTTCTGCTCCCATACCGAATTATAGTACTAAATCTTCATTTATAGAAATCGTTTTCTATAGATTCAGGTTATACTCTAAGTGATAATCGGCTATAAACTTTTATAACTCATTAATGGAACTACACTATATTCAAGCAGCAATACTTTTAGAACTAGGCCAGATAAAAGGCCTAACTTTTAGTGGATTCAAAATACCGACTGAGCTTAATATAGAAGCAGATAAATTTAACTACCATCTTAAAACGCTAGTAAAACTAAAACTAGTAAATAAAAAAAGAAGGAGAGTACTCATTAAGTTTTGAAGGTAAGAAGATTGTAAGTAATCTAGATTTTATAAATAAACAAAAAGAGGAAACACCTAAAATAAGTATTATGGCTAGGATATTCAGAGAGAAAAAAGGTATTAAGCAAATTTTAGTTAGCCAACGACTTAAACATCCTTACTTAAACGCACTCGGTTTAGTTACTGGAAAAGTCAAAGTTGGAGAAAAATTTGAAGACGAGATGATTCGAGAATGTATTGAAGAAACGGGGCTTGTTCCTACTAAGTTTGAAATGGTAGGAGTAGCTAGATGGATTGATTATGATTCGAAGAAGACATTGCTACACGATGCTACTTTTATAATTTTCGATGTTTATGAAACTGATGGAGTATTAATAGAGCAGAGTGATGAATCTAAAAATTTCTGGGTAGATTATTCAGAATTAAAAAATATGGACAATTTATTGCCTACTTTAAAAGAGATGGCTAAGGGGAAGGAGCTCCAGAGTAGAACAATGGTTTTTGAGGAAAGAGTAGCTGTTTTGGATAATTTTTAGGGGTTAGTTTGAAACGTTTCGGGACACGGTTCAACCTTGACCCAGCCAGGGTCACAACCTAGATCATCCGCAAGTGTACATACACTGGCGCATGGTTTGCCATTTTTATGCAGGAGCATGGTTGTACCATGCTCCGATACGTTTTTATGACAAAGCTAAAAGTTCATGAGAAAGTATATTTACGAATCAAATCTAAATCGACTCAGTCTTTACAAGCTTCATATCATCATCAAAAGTATATTTAGCCTCATAGAAGTCTGGGGAGCTAAGAATTATTGGAGCATACACTTTATCTGCTTGAGGTAAAGCTATTTCGTCTAACTTAACGATTGATATCCATTGAAGCTTATGACCTTCTACGTCTTTTGTTGTCTCTCCTTTGAAATCCTCTATAAGGTAAATGAATAAATGCCATTGAATATCTTTTGATACTTCAGTTACTAACCCTTTTAATTTAGTATCAGCTATCTCTAGTCCCGTAGTTAAACAGTTTCTTCGTACATTTTCGAAAGTTGATTCACTATCTTTTACTAGATCACCCAGAGGAATATAGATTTCTCCATAGTGTAAATGAGGCTTTTCAACTAATAAAATCTCATTTTTATTATTTCGAATAAATATTACAGTTTCCGGTCTTATCTCTCTCATATTATTTTTTATAGATTTTAATTGCCCCCTTTAAGCCCTCTATAAGCTTAGCAATGTCTTCCTCGTTATTATAAACACTAATACTAGCTCTTAAACTTGCAGGAACATTTAGCACGTCTCTATGCAGGATCTGGGTACAGTGATGTCCTGCTCTTACACAAATGTTTTTCTCTCCTAAGTAAGCAGATATATCATGTGAATGAATTCCTTCAATATTAAAACTAACTACAGCTAGAGCCTCTTTACCTGTAACATTTTTAGGATGATATATTTCTATATTCTCAATTTCATCTAATCTTTCTAGTAAATAAAGTCTAAGCCTTTCTTCACTTAGCTTTATTTCTTCAAAACCAATACTGTCAATAAATCTTACAGCTTCTGCAAGTGCTATCGCTGCTGCTATATTAGGTGTACCAGCTTCAAATTTTGTTGGACCGCTTGCGTAGGTAGAACCGTTCCGTGTTACTTCATCTATCATTCCTCCACCTAGCTTAAATGGATTTAGTTCTTTCATAATCTCTTCTTTTATATATAGAACACCTATTCCCGTTGGGGCAAACAGTTTATGTCCCGAGAAAGTTAAGAAATCTACATCTAAATCTTTGACGTCTATTTTCATATGCGCTATTGATTGAGTCGCATCTATAATTGAGTAGGCATTTTCATTAGAAGTTATTATCTCTTTTATCGGTATTATTGTTCCAGTAACGTTACTGGCATGAATACTTGCAAAAATGTCAGAATCTTTGAATATCTTTGTATCATTTATTAAGTAATTATCATCTAATCCTAAATATTGAATCATTTCTGGCTGTAAGTCCTGCCATGGTAGGACGTTAGAGTGATGTTCAAGATCTGTTAATGTGATTTTTGGAGGAACATTGATAAAACCACTTGAATAAAGTGATCTAGAAACTCCGTTAATTGCCTCTGTTGCGCCAGATGTAAAGATTATTTCATTAGGTTCCGCATTTATAAATTTAGCAATTGTCTCTCTTACTTTTTCATATTCATCTGTGGCTTTTTCAGAAAGAGGGTAGAGTCCCCTATGAACATTCGAATTATATTCCGTATAAAATTCTACTAATTTATCAATTACTACTTTTGGTTTTTGAGAAGTAGATGCACTGTCTAGATAGACAAGTCCTTTATTTTTAGAAAAAATTGGGAATTGATTTTTTATATTATTATTCATGTTTATATTTTACCAGACAAACAGAAGTATAGATGTTTTTAATCATACTAAAGTTACTATCTATATATTGAAGTCGCCGTTTAAAACAAGCTTATAATTCTGAGGCTTATCTAAATCTAGAATAAACATACCCTTATTTCTTATTAGATAAAATAGGTAGTCTCCCTGGATAAAGAAATTAGTAATTATATCTGAAGTATTTAAACTTGTAATTTGCTCTTCACTATTTTTATCTATGTTAAACAAAAATATATTACTTCTTCCGTCCTCGTTATTTATATATAAGAATTTATTGTTAGATCCATTTAAGAATCTATAATTATTTCCTTCATTTCTAGTAGCTAATGTTCTAAGTTCAGATGTTCTTAAATCATAGACTACCAGCTCTACAAATCTTGTATTTTCATCTATTGCTGTTAATAAAACTCTAGTTCCATCTGGCGAGACATCTAAGATACTGATAGCTGGGTTCTCAAGTACATCTCTCCTATCAAGTGTCTGTATATTCATTCTAGTAAGTGTCATTTCAGAATCTTTATTTGGCCTATAAGTATAGTAAAGCCAAGTACTATCATCGCTAATTCTTGAGTCTAAAAACTCTCCTTCACTTGCTGAAGTTATATCCTTAAATGTAGATCCGTTAAGATACTTTAAACCTAGTGTTACAAAATTTGATTTTCTATCAGGATAATAAACTGTGCTAAATAGTTCAGCCTTATAGTTCGGGATTATTCTTCCTGACAAGGAGATATCTTCTTGTAGGTACTGGAACGAATTATTATTTAAATCTAATGCGTAGATTGGAGAAATAACTTCTTTCTTAGAATCTTCAAGTTCTTGAAATCCAGATTGAAAGTAAATTTTATCTCTTGTTTCATCTAAGTACAGATTGATAGGATTAATATTTAGAAAGCCTTTTGTAAGATTTACTAGGTTTTCTCCGTCATAGCTAGACTTATATAGTTGATGTCCTTCATCAATCTCTCCAGCATCGTATCCAAAGTAAACAGTCCCTTCCTCTACTAGTCTAAAGTTAAATGGTTTATTTACACCTTGCTTAATGTCTAATTCATATTCCCTTTCTTCATATCCATCAGCTGATACTCTTACAAGATATTTCTTTCCTATTTCAAGATCTTCTACAACAAAAATCTCCATATCTTTGTCTATAATTACTCTTTCTTCTTGAACATTATTAATTCTTATCTTTAAGTCTTCAACAAGATCTCCTTTAACATAGCTTATTATTGATCCTTCAAGTCTTCCAGATGGCGCTAGCTCTAATGATCCAATATTATTAATTCCAGCATTTATTGTAATTGTTTTATTTATCTCGTTAAAATTTGGAGATGTAAATATTAGTGGGTATTCTCCAACTTCAATTTGTCCTAGGTTAAATGTTCCGTCAAGACTATATGTTATTTTCTTACCATTTATCATTAACTCATCTTTGTTTACGTCTAGTTGATATCCGTCTGGGGCTATTATTGTTCCTGATACATTAGCTAAGGATTCAGAGTTCAAGAGTATACTTTTCTCATTTTTATAGTTAAACAAGCTTCTCGTAACTTCTATATTTTCAGTGTAGGTAGCGTATCCATCTTTAGTTACAGTAAGAGTATAAGTTCCTAGGTCTAGATTTTCTAATTTATAAAACCCCTCTATATTTGATACATTTTGACTGTATCCATCAATTGAAACTGTTGCTCCAGGGAGAACGTCTTGTTCTAGATCACTTACGATGTAGCCCTCTAGGGTAATGTTTGCAAGGGTTGCGTCTGTTTTTGTAAAGTATAGTCCTAGTGTTAGGGAAAATATTACAAAAGAGAGTAGTAGTACCGTTAGTAATATCTTTTTTATTGTTTTAAATCCTCCTGATAAATCGGGCAGGTAGCTTTTCATTTCTATTTTTTGCTTATATGGCTGTGCAACTGGGGTTGCTACCTGTGGATTTGTAACTTGAGTTGTAGTAATTGGTTGAGCTTGGATTTCTGCCATAGGTATATTGTACAGGAAATATCTTAGAGGTTAAATATTAAGCCGCTTCTTCATTATTAACCCAAAGTACGTCTAAATCCTGTATTTGATAAGACGGTTTATAAGAAAAATCTTTGAACCCTTTTAGCTGATACCTTTCACCTACTTCTAGAATTTTGAATTGATAGCCCTCTCAAAAAGTCCTCCTGTCCTATTAGTTCTAATGGCTCCATTTGTTGACATTGCGACTCTTTTAAAACCATTGGCTTTTGCAAAAGCTACTACCTGATCTAATGCAGCGTAAAAGAATGCTTCTTCATCTGTTGAGTAAAGAAACGTACTAGATGGATTCATTGAAATTACCAATACTCTTTCACCATCCTGTTCGTAGTGGTGCATCATAGTTAATCCTACAGATACATCAGACCCTTCAGGTACATAAATCATTTGTATAAAATTTTCTTGATCCCACATGTTTTTTCTGCTATAGATGGATTATCCCCGGAAACGCATACTCCTCCAGTTTACCTTGCATGTGCTGACTCCTTGGTTTTAGTTATTATTCCAAATACTCTTGTTTCTTTGCTATCACTGTTATCAACCGCTTGAAACTTGTCTATTTCAGTTTTTACTCTATGTGCCTGATCCGAGAAAATATACTGCATTTCACCTGCAATATAATACTTGAATTCGTCTGGATTAAAATTTATTTCATCTGAAACATCCAATGTAGCATTTTCTAATATTTCATCTAACTCGTCCTGCGTTACAAGCTCATTACTACTGTCAATTCCTAAGATTTCATACAGTGCGTCACGGGCAACTACTCTATTTCTTAACTGTCCGAATACTTGTTTACTATCTTTTGAAGCTCCAGAGTCTCCAGTTTGCCTTGAAAATCTTGAAGCTTTTCTAATAAATCTAATGACAGATTCTTCACTTTTGTATCTGCCATTTGGATATCTCTTTATCAATATTCTCTTTACATTCTTTACTAAGCTAGGATCTATTCCTATTTTTGATGGGTTCAATTGATTAACTCTTTACTCCTTCTCATTAATAAGTAACTGATCAAATACCTCTCGTAATCTTGTATTAAGAGCACCATTATTTTCAACTCTCTCAGCTAGATCTTTAATAGCGTCTTTCATTTTACCAGCAAAAAACTCATGCATTTCTAAGAGTAGTGCATATTCTTCATTCCTAGAATTCTCTACTCTTATACCGGTTGCATTAATATATCTTTGCATATCCTCAAACTCAGTGAACTGATAAAGCATTACTATCTTACTTAGTTCATACATTGTTATATCTTCCTCTCCATAGAGGTGCTGAATCGCAATCGCATAAATTTTCTCTTCATCAGAGGCTTCCATATCAATATCTATTTCATATTTCCGTAATATGTTATCAACCTCAATAGTCAGAACATTCTGTCTCCCCTCCTCTTTTGGACTATAAATCGCTCTTTCCCTTACCCAAACTATGTCTTGTTGAAGCGATTTAGTTCTTAATCTTATTTCCTCAATATCTTCACCTTCCTTCAAAACTATTTCTTTTGCTGCCCTAGAATCAATAACATATCTATCTTCAATTTTGAACCCAGCAAGGTCTTCAGATCTATCTTTAGCGGAGTCATTAGATTCATGATTAGTCCAGTTACCTACATTATTTGGATAAGTTGCTGCTAAAACCTCAGCGTAATAGGGTAGCTCTCTCTCAGTTTGAGAAAGTTGTTCTCTTGAAACCATCTTTGATTGCACACTCTTAACAGATTCTATGAAGATTCTTCTTTCTGTTGTAGTATTTCTCCTTTTATATTCTTTTATAATTTCTGGGGTTAGTACTCTTATTTCAGTTATAAATTCTAAAACTAATCTTTTGTCTTCTATACTTTGCTCAAGTACACCTGCCTTTCTTGCATTTAGGTAACCTCCTAGTAAATTTTCTGCACTACCTCCTAAATTAATAATTCTAATAAAAAAATTAATATCATCTTTACTACTCAAAAACTCATTCGTATTCATAATTAATATTCTGTTTAAAGCAGGATTGCTTCTTTCAAGAATCTGTAAGCCTGCAGTATGATTTACGAGAGTCATGATGGGCTCTGGATTATCAATTAATAGCTCCATTATGTTACTGGAATGATAGAATTCCCTAAAGCTACGTATAGAATTTTCTATTGTAGATGCCAGTTTGTCTTCTGAATGTTTCCTTAAAATTTCAGCTCGTATTTCGTCTTCTCTTTCCCCCATTCTAATATGAGCAGCTATTACTCTGTCAAGCTTATCTTGCGATTTCTCTCCCTCTCTTTTAAGAAGCACTATACTAATTAATGTATCATTAGTCATATGCTTTATACCCTTCAAAGTATCTAATATTTCAGCTGCTTCATTTATTTCTATTTTTGGGTATAGCCTAGAACTAGTTCTTGTATTGACAAGACTATCAAACCATTTCGCTGCTGTGACAATATCAAGCCCCTCCAATTTTGGTAGTATTATATCTAAATCATTCAGATTGGGTTGAAATCTTGAAGTAAAAGTAGCTACATGATAAAGCAAATTCGACACATCATCTTTATTCATGTCTTCATCTATTCTTAAATCGGATTTCTCTATTATTCCTATTAAGAAGTCTGAACTTGTAAACAAATTTTCTAACCGTATATTATGATTAAATAGTACCCTTACAGCTTCTATATAATGTTCGTTAGCGAATCTTTCCAAAAGAATTTCTTTTACTTGAAATACATTTTCTATAAAGTCTGAATCTTGCCCTATTAAAATTCCAATTTTCATGGCAAGTTCCTTATCAATGCCAGGATGACTTAAGCTCTTGATCAATAGATTAGATGGTGTAATATATGCTTGAGCTCCTTCTTTTCTTTCTTGAAGTTCTACATTTAATGGAATGCAAGTGTTTAAATATACTTTAACCCCATCTAAATAATCTAGATTTAGCTCGAAACCAGTATTATTGGTTCGACCTAGGGTAAAACTTGATATTTGATATTCTAGCTGCCATATTAACTTACGAGCTATTTCAGCACCGAGTTCATCAATTTCGCCTTCTCTCTTAATAGCTATTTCAATTAGCTGTATTATTTCATTTAGTTGATAGCCATAGGCCTGAGATGCTTCTGCTGTGTTCCCTGCCAACATATATGTACTAAGTCGGCTTAGCTCACTTGCACCTTGTGACTAATGTTTCATTAAGCCCAGAATAGTTTTATCTCCTCTTTCATAAAAACTTTTAACTGTGTCAATTTCTTCACCCTGAATAGATTCCTGTCTATATTTATCAAAATATTCATCTTTGTTTATGACTGGAGCATCTTTTATAAACTCTAGAGCTAACAGTACTTCCGCATCTTCAATTGAACCTGAATCAAGTATTTGATTTGACCAAAACTTAGAAAACTGGCTATTAATCCTACCACTATGACTAGTAAAATCTACAAGCATGTGTGGTATAAAAGTGGCGCCATTCGTGCTACTTTCTGATAAAACAAATAAAGCTATCATACCAACAATATCTGAATCTTCTGCACCTATTGCAGCTAAAGTCATTAAAGGGTCTAACACATCGTTTCTTCTAAAATGATGCGCATCACTACCTATTGTTATTCCACGGAGACTATATTCTAATCGAGTTCGTTTAATTACAGTTATAAAATCTCTCAGAGAACCTAGATCTTCCTGTGAACCAATCTTATCCGCCTTAGACATCTATAGATAGGGAAACTCGATATCCTCTATAGCCATAGCTTTATGAAAATCATTTTTAATACCATAATTCCACGATCTTGTTTCTTTAAAAACACTCCTATCCCTGTCTTTTTTACCCTCATATCTATTAGCTATACCAGACATTCGACTAGTAATATAAATTGCTAAGCTTTGCAATTCTACAAGATCCCCAGCATTTTGAGTAAGTTGAATTTGTCTATGCAGCTGGGCTTCATATCTTTGTGCGAAACCATTTATTACAGCTACTCCGCTTATAGAGTCAGGGACATCGCCATCAAATAAGTCCCTGACAAATGCCCAATTTATTTCACCGCTTAAATATGCGTCTCGTAATTGTTGCTTTTTATCTAAAGGTACGTCATTTGCTTCTACCAGAATTGCATCAATCGTACTTTCCTTTACCCATTGATTATTGTCAGAATTCTCCTTGATCGTAGTTAACTCTTTTAATTTAGTTTCTACCTGTTTTTTTAACCCACTATTATATAAACTCTCAGCTATTACACGCTCTATCTCATTTATTGTTTGGCTTGCTTCTCCCATATTGGGACTATATTTAGCACCTGAATAATTTTGAACTTTCCCAATTCTTCTCATTTCCTATAATTCATTATTCTTTGCCAATTGATCCTTACTGATTTCGTCTCTTCTGGTAACAAGTTCTTCTCTTTGTTGTCTTAAAGTTTTAACTGTACCCAATGGTTTCAACCATCTAGCTTCAGCTACCTTAATATCATTATCTATCTTTATTATCTCGTCATAGAGCTTTTTATCTTCAGTGTATAGAAAAGCCGTTTCTTCCTCAAGTGTACCTGCCCTTGAATCATATAAATTTTTAATTTTGTATTCATTTGTCTTAAACTGTTTATATAGTGCAATAGCCCTTGTCACATTCCCTTGGTTACCCTCTTTAAGTGCATCTCCAATAATAACAAGCTCTGCAAGTAGTTCCGAGTTCGCTCCTTTTAAATCTTTTATAACTCTAACAACATCAATATCGCTTCCTTCTAAATTTTCAAACTCCTCATTATAATCCTCATAGTTTATTTCTATTAAGCCATCTATCTCTTCTAATGAATCTATAAGAAAGTCAAATTCTATTAGTTCTGGAGATTTTTCAGCACCTCCCTCTATATTACTAGTTAAGTCTAAATTATCTTTACTTTCATCAAAATCTGACATCTTTATTCAATTATTTAATTTATTGTATAATGCTGTAAACTAATAAGAGTATGACAAACCTTAAACAAAACCTCAATCTTAAAAAATACAACTCTTACAGAGTAGAAGCTTTTGCTAAACACTTTATAGAAATAAATAACGAAAAAGACCTTGAAGAACTAAAAAACATATCTGATTTTAAGAGCTTGAGAAAAATGGTCTTAGGTGACGGTTCTAATACTTTATTTGTAAATGATTATGATGGATTAATTATTAAAAATGATCTTAAAGGTAAAGAAATAGTTAAAGAAACAGATGAATACATATTAGTTAAAATTAATTCAGGAGAGAATTGGCATGAGTTTGTAACTTGGGCAGTAGAAAGCAATTACGCAGGAGTTGAAAATATGGCTTTAATACCTGGAAGTATAGGAGCAGCTCCGGCTCAAAACATTGCAGCTTATGGACAGAACCAAAGTGATATTTTTGTAGAGCTGACAGCTTTCAATCTAGAAACTTTCGAATATGAAGTTTTTAATTCAGATAAATGTGATTTTAAATATAGGAGCAGTGTTTTCAAAAATGAATTCAGAGATAAGTATTTTATTACTGACGTAACTTATAAACTTAGTAAGTACACTAAAGAATTAGAAACTAGTTACCACGAAAGAAAGCGAAGATATGGATCACTTCAGGACGCTTTAGAAGCAGTTGGAAAAGAGCCTTTTGGGATTGATGATATTTATAATGCAGTTATTTACATGAGGAAAAGAAGATTACCTGATCCTGATAAAGTAGGAACAGTAGGTAGCTTTTTTATTAATCCTATCGTCTCTAAAGAAAAATTTGAAGAACTTTCGAAAATGGTTTCAGAACTTCAACATTATCCTTTTGATAAACTAATGTATACAGAAAAAGAGTGGGATGTCATTAAGGATGACTATGTTAAAGTACCTGCTGCTAGATTTATTGACGAGAGAGGCTGGAAAGATAGATGGATAAATAATGTTGCAAGCTCCCCATCTCATGGGCTTTGTATAATTTCAAACTGGAGAGCTTCAGGTCAAGATATTCTAGACTATGCAAACTTAGTTAAAAAAGATATTTTTGATACCTATGGAATTGAACTAGAGAGCGAGGTAAATATTATTCAGTAAAGTAGTAGTTTAAAAGTAAAAAGTTAGAAGTAAAAAGTATAAGACGCAGTTATTACCTTACTTACTATGCAATACTTCTTATGTCTTAAATCGTATTTCATAAATCTAGCTTCTTGCCACTTTTTTTATTTGACTTTTTACTTTTAAATTTTAACTTTTCCTCTTAACTTATTTCACTAGTCACTCATCACTTATCGCATATTTCTACCTCTCATCTTAACGCTGTAGTATAATCTAGTAATGAAACTTACTATTTTAGGAACACCAATAGGAAATCTTGAAGATGTTACTATACGAGGACTAAGAACAATCTTCGAATCAAAAATAATTCTTGCTGAAGACACACGGTCGTACTCGAGACTCAAAGGGTTAATTAAACAAAGATTTCTAGAAACATTAAAAACATTAGAAATTGCATACGATACTGACCAAATGGTTACTTCTTATAGAGATCAAAACCATGATAGAGTAATAGAGCGAATACTTGATATTTTAAGATCTGGAGAAGAAGTTACTTTAGTTAGTGATGCTGGAATGCCTGGGATATCTGACCCTGGGTTTAAATTAATTAGAAGTGTAATAGAAGCTGGGTTTGAAGTTGATGTAATTCCTAGTACAACTGCAATAGCCCCTGCACTAATATTATCAGGTTTACCTACAGATAGATTTACTTTTCTAGGGTTTTTACCTAAACAGAAAGGAAAAGCTATTAAGCTTATAGAAAAAGATATTGAAGAAAGAACGGTAGTATTTTATGAATCTCCATTTAGAATTAAAAAAGTAATTGATAATATATTTGAAAGTTACCCAGAAATAGATGTAGCATTAGTAGGAGAGATAACTAAAAAATTCCAAAGCACTTATCGAGGGAAAATCGCAGACGTAAAGGCTGCAATAAAAGATAAAAAATTCAAAGGAGAGTGGGTAATTTGTCTTAGAAAATTATAACCATGGAAATACAAAAATCAATAAATAAAGTTTTTATAGTAACAGCAGTCTATGTTGTTGGAATTTCTGTATTTTTAGCAAATGTAACTTCTACAAAAGATAATAATAATGATTTCATTTTTGCAAATGATTCAATTTCTAAAAATAATTTAGATGGTACAAATGAAGAGATAGTCAAAGAAGAAATCGCTAACCAAGAAGATGTCATTGAAGATGTATTAACAAATGCAGTTGTAGACATAGAGTCTTTAAAGGATTCAAGTTTAAAATTAGAAAAATGCGGACTTTCATTTAGTAATATTACAAATGAACTAGATTCCAAGATACTAGTTACTCCATATAGAAATTTCTTTGGCAACAGATTAGAAGGCGCAAGAATCTTCCAAACAAAATCGGACGGAATAGAACTTCAGAGAGAGATTCTAGTTGAATGTGTAAAGACTAAAGATGATCTTGTAAGCTTTTATAAAAAAGTAATCTTAGAAATTAATAATGGTCAAAGTTATAGCTTTGAAAGCTTAAGTCCTGACACTAGATTCATTCTTACTGATCACATTGCGCTAAAATATACATTAGCTTCTAATTCAAATACACCTGAATATTTAATAGTTTTTAAAAATAAAGCTACAGGAATAGGATATGTAATGAGAGTAATAGATAACTCTGATGATAAGAAAATTATTGATAATATTATTTCAAGTATTGAGTTTATATAATGAAGAAGTTTCCGAAAAACTTTCTATGGGGTTCAGCAACTGCAGCTTATCAAGTTGAGAGCAATATAGAGAATAATTGGACCGCGTATATTCAGACAAGTGCACAACATAAAGCTAAAAATGCAAAAGAAGATCTTAAAAAACAAACTAACCTTTACGGTGAACTTAATAAAGTTACTCTAGATAGAATTGAAGATGATATTGATGATGTAGCTAATTATATTCCCAATGTATCAATTTCTCATCAAAAAAATTATAAACAAGATATAGCGCTAGCTAAAAGTTTAAATCATAATTCGTATCGTTTCTCACTTGAATGGGCAAAGATTGAACCTACAGAGGGGAATTACAACCAAGATGCAATAGAGCATTATCGTAATGTAATTAAAGAGCTTAGAGAAAATGATATAGAGCCTTTAGTTACTTTAGTACATTTCACTCTACCAAAATGGTTTCAAGATAAGGGAGCGTTTGAAAATAAGGATAATATAAAGTACTACTTAAAATATGTAAAAGAGTAGTTGGAGAGTATAGTGATGTTAATTATTGGATTACTATTAATGAACCATTAATTTATACAATGGCGTCCTATCTTGCAGGGGTTTTCCCACCTAATAAATCAGTAGGTCTCTACGGCGCTTTCAAAGTCATTAAGAATCTAGCAAGAGCACATATTGAAGCTTACAAAGAAATCAAAAGTATTGATAATACAAAGAAGGTCGGAATTTCTAAAAATACAGTGTCTTCTAAAGTAGATAAGAGGTCTTTTATATTCTGGCCTCTTACTAAATTCCTAGATTATACTTTCAATACTTATTTTGTTAGTAAAACTAAAAAGCATTTAGTTTTCTTAGGTCTTAACTATTATTATCTAGTTTACGGTAGGTTTAGTAGATTTATTAACTTAATTAAAATCTTATTCTTTGGAAGCGAGCCCGACCCATTCTCGAGCAGGCATTTAGAAGATCCTGATATTATTGGTACTTCGGACATGGGTTGGTATTTGTATCCTAAAGGAATGTATGAAAGAGTAATGTTTTATCATAAAAAATATAAGTTACCTATTATGATTACGGAACACGGACTCGCAGACAAGGAGGATCGAATACGATTGGAATATACTAAACAATCTCTTGAATATTTACATCAAGCTATAACTGATGGAGCTGAGGTTTTAGGATATATGCATTGGTCTTTGTTAGATAATTTTGAATGGGATAAAGGATATTGGCCTAAGTTTGGGTTAGTTGAGGTAGATATAAAAACAGGAGAGAGAAGAGTTAGAGAGAGCGCTAAGAAAATTGGAGAAATTTATAAAAATAACTACATAGAATAGAATTGAAATCAGTTTTATAAGCCAAGAATAAATTTTTTCTAATTTAACTTATTTATAACTCTAGTATGATTGAAATTGAAAAGAGAAGTCTAATTGATAAAGTTAAATTTAACCAATTTAGATCCGAATTAAGAAAAATTTCAGACGAATCTGTTCAAAAGAGATTTACAGTAGTTTTCGTCGAAAGAGAGGATTTCGTACCTGATAAAAATGCTACTAATGATTTTAAATTACGTACAATTAATGGTACGGGAGAGCTTGTATTAAAACAGGGGAATTGGCACAGTAGTTCTGAGAGAAAAGAATTCACAGTAAAATATGACGTCTCAACATTTGGGGACTTATTGCATATGCTAGTTGCTCTTGGCAGAAAATACGGAGTAACTACTTACGTTAATAGATATAAATATATAATCGGAGATCTTACTATTACTATTGATTCCTACGATTTAATGAGTGACTACTGGGTTGAGATCGAGAAAGTGGTTATGGATGGTGAAGATACTACGGCTGCTAATTCTGAAATTGATGCGTTTATGCAAGAATATAATCTCGACTTTTTAGATTCAAAGGGAACTGTTGATTATATTACTAAAATGAATAATCAAGAAGAAAGAAGAGTTTTATTTGATAAAGTAGATATTCAAAAATGGGTAGAGGAGAGAATTGATTATATTAATGGACTAAAATAAGTAATGAAACTAAACATTGCATTAAAAATAAATGATTCAGATATAGAAAAACTCATTTCTTTTACTGACGGTATTACAGCTAAATATAACCCTGTTTTTAAAATAAACGATACTGACAGAATCCCTCATCTTACTTTATTTCAAGGTAACTTTAATGATTCAGAGATAGATGCTTTAAATGATTCTATAAAAAGACTTGCTAGTAATTATTCTCCGTTTAAACTTTACGGACTTCGGCTTTTAAGTGAACATTTAACTCCTACTTCTATTTGGTATCAATTTGCTAATAGAATTAAATTAATAGCCCTTCATTTTGAAACATTAAGTTTAGTAAGCGAGTTTGATATTTCTTTAGAAGATAAATTTAAAAAGGGTAGTGAGTTTTTAGATAAGCTTAATCCAATTCAGAAAGAGCAGATTGAAAGATTTAAAAATCCATATCTTGGGTATGTTTATGATCCACATATTACTCTTTGTAGATTAGAAAATAATGAAGATGTTCAAAATATAGTAAATGAATTTACACCTGATCTTTGGGAAATTAGAATTGAGGGTATTTCTATTTTTGAGGGTGGAGAGCACGGGACTTGTAAGAATGTCATTAATGAATTTACTTTTACGTGATTAAATTCTGGAGTAGAGTAATAGCTGGGTTTAGGTAACAACTTTGAATTTTTGCTTTTATTATATTATCTGGTATTTCAATCAATAAATCGTCATCGCCAGCAATATCTTTCCATTTCTTTAAATCATTCAATTCAACCCATATATATCCATCTCCCTCTGTTAAAACTGGCTGAAAACTATTTCTTACCTGAATTGAATAAAAGTGAAACTTAATATCATGTCATCCGACTTTCTTACCTAGTTTTGAATTTGCAAATTCGCCTCTTAGAATCCCCAACTCCACATTTGTTTCATCCAACCTATATATTTCTCCATTCTCTGATTTAATTTTTCTTCTTAGTGTAGTAGCTAGATTAGGTTCTGTACTTTCCATTCTTCCTCCTGGAAAAGCAAAGAAAAGTTGGCCATCAGCTCCCTTTTCTATAATCATTAATAATTTGTTACTCTCGTTAATGATCATAGCTTTAGCAGCTAACCAACAGTCTTCTATTGGATCAACAACTAGCTCTTGTTTCTTTCCACTTCGATATTCAACGATTTCAAATGTCATGCCATTTTCTATATGCATCGCTCTAATTTCTTGATTTGTTGTATACTCATGAGTACTTTCGTTATTTTCTTGTTTATCAGGTTTATCCAATTATTAAATTATAACTTATCTCAAAGGCTATATATGTTTTCAAAAATATATAAATATTTAGTTGCTATATTTAGGCACACTAGTACAACATATCTTGTTAATATATTAAAGTAAAGATATGAGTGATCAATATGAAGATACACAGATAATACCTCATTTAGAAGAAATTGCAGAGGCAGATCCTGAGTTAGGACTAATACTTAATGAGTTAGATGGAAAAGAGGCTAGTACTGAAGAGCGTAAAAATCTTAGTGGTATTAATACTGAGGCAAAAGTAAATCTTGCTCAATTAAGGCCAGCGAAAAGAACACGACTAGCATTAGATACAATAGATTTATTACAAACTACGGAGACTGTTTCTGGAGCTATAAAATATGTTTCCACAACACCTTATGGGGAAGTAAGCACTCCAATGAAATTAATTCAGGGTTTGAATCAGGTAAGTGGCTTACCAAGACATGATGATGAGTCATAGTATAGAAAAAGAAAGCTAATAAAAAAAAGCCCCTTCGGGGGCTTTTTTTATTCATTAGAATTTTAATCTCTTGGTCTTCTCTAAAGCCTCTTCAAAAGAAAGATTCAACTTATTCGCATAATAATCAGTAACTGAATGATAAACTTTATCATCCCAGTTAAAACCTAATTTTTCTGCAACAGGCTTAATACTTTCTACACTTTCGCCTTCAATTTCAACTAAAGGCTCAACTATTGGATAAGTATCAATAACTATCTCACACCCGTCTAACTCCCAGATCTCTCTATATTTTTCTTGGACATAATCATACTTTAACCCCGCTAATTCTAAAATCTTTACTGCATCTTCAAAATTTGAAACATTAATTTCTGTTTCTTTTTGATCAGAGATTTCATCACCTTTTCTAGCGTGAATTTTTGCAGTCATTGTAATCTTATCCCCCTCGTCTCTAACTCTAACGTAATGTACCTTCATTTCTTTATTCTCGGTATTCCCAAACATAATTATCCTCATTAATGTTTCCGCCTGAATAAGTTCAGCGTTTGACTCTTTTAATGATTTTCTAACATTATCTTTATTTATATCTAAAAATTTTACTTCTAATTCTGTATTCATTATTCGCCTAATTTAACTAAATTATTTAAAGTAATATATCCAGCCCATTCAATCTTTGCTGCTTCCCATTCTGAATCGTAATCACCATACCAGCTCCAACTAGGATACCATCCGCCATCATTTTCTTGTTTTAAAACTAACCATTCTAAATTTTCTTTGTATGAATCATTTAATAATTCATAATACTGATCATTTTCAGAATCTATAAAGTTAATAGGCATTGGAACATAATTATCCCAATTACTAGAATCTAAATCTACAGATTTTAATATCAGTTCCCCCAATTTTTTCGATAGAGATTTATCACCGCTTTCAACTAAAACTTTATTCAATCTTTTATAGCAGAGTAATTCATGGTATTCCATATCTTGTGAATTCAATAATCTATCCTTAGCAAAGCCTAATATCCTTTCAAGATTAACCTTATCAAAGTTATTTTTATATTTTAATAAGTACCCAATTATTTCAGCACTAGGATTCCCCCAGGTCAAATCAAATCCAGTTTTATCATTCTCTAAATCAAAGTTCCACCAAGGAGCATGAGCTGATTTATTAGCCGCCAGAGTTATCGCTCTCCACATATTTCTTTCTTCATCAAATGTATTAATAAAATAATTTAATGAATCATTTAAAAAATCTGGAAGTTTATCTATATTTAATCTTTCAAAATATTGAAAGGCTAGAGTAGTAGCTATCGCAGAAGAATTGTTAGTTCTCATGTCTGGCTCTAGTGCGTTTCCAAACCCGAAATCAGCATTTTGATAATTCTTTAGTTCATTTAAAACTCTATCACGTGAACCTCTCTCGAATAAATACTCGTATAAAGTTTTATCTAATTCCCTTGCATTAGATTTAATGAATTCTTTAGCTTTATTTATAACTTGTGATTTCATATTTTTTAGATCTGTGTAAATCTGTAAGATCTGTTAAATCAGTGTTCTATTAGATTTGTTAAAAGTGCAAGCAGTTTAGGCGGATTCCTGCAGATTAACTTTTCTTCGCTTTAATCAATTTCTACAGTAATTCTATATGGCCTTCCAATAGCATCTAGAACCTTAGCTAAATATTCAACTGAAATATTCTGCTGACCTCTTTCTAGCCTAGAAATTGATGCAGGCTTTGTATTAATTCTTTCAGCTACTTCTTTTTGAGTTAAACCTTCTGCGATTCTCGCTTTTTCAACTTTCTCTGCTATGTCTAAGCCGTATTTTTTTCTAAGCTCCAACCTGGTCTCTTCTGCTTCTTTATAAAATTTTTCACGATCTTTAAGATCGGGATAGTATTTTCTTATTAGTTGCTCATGGCTTATTAATTTTGATTCATCTATTTTCATAGATCTGTTACTTAATAAATAAATCTTTATATCTTTTTGAAGCCAAATTTAAAACCTGCATTGGTGTTTTCTGTGACTTCTTATGAAATACAAGTAGTACATATATGTTAGGACTTACCTTTACTGTAATAGATCTATAGATATTTCTATCAACCCTAATTCTAAATTCGTAAAATCTACTACCTTTTAATTTCTTTAGTGTCTTTATCTTTAGCTGTTCATTAGCTATGAATGAATTAAATACCGCAAAGAATTTATTCCTTACCTTAGAAGGCAGCTTTTCCAATTCTTTGTCTACTTTATAGTAATGTTTTATCATAAACTTAACATATATGTTAATACTGAAATTGTTCTAATTAACCTAATTGTCTAAAGGTTCTTAGACTTAACTTTTCTGTAAATTGAGTTTAGTATTAAGTTCAATTCATTTGCTTCTTTCCATAAGACTCCTATTTCTTTTTTTATGTATGGAACAGCCGTTGCTAACATCCTGAGGTGATGCTTTGTTTCTCTAGCTTCTTTTTTACTGATACCAATTTTATTTGCAAAGTCTTTAGAACTAACAGCGTCATCAGCCTCTGCATAATTAGCGCCAACACTTGTAGATGACCTGATTAGTTGAGAGATTATAGGTTTAGAAATAATATCTACACTAATTCTCTTACACATTAAGATTACATTTTCTCCAAATTTTGCCGTTCTTTCCTCAAGGTTATACTTTTCTTTATTTTGCATTCTTTTAGAGTAATTAGGTTAATTAGTGCAATTAGAATAATTTTTCAATTTATATTTTTTACTTTTACATTTTTAGTCACCCTCCAATCTCAACCCTATAACTCAACGCCTCCATTACTTCAGTTTTAGTAATTTCTTTTGAGCCATTTAAATCAGCTATTGTTCTCAATACTTTTAAAAGTCGATAGTAAGATATAGCACTTAAGTTCATTTTATTAACTGCTAGTTTAAGAATATCTGTGGTTTCTTCATCAAGTTTTATAAATTCCTTAAGTTCTTTTCCATTTAAATCTGAATTAGAAATGATAGAGGGGTAGTTATTATATCGAGTAATTTGAAGGTTTCTAGCTTTTAGGACTCTCTCTAATTGACTCAGAAGATTCAGAAGAGCTTTGAGAAAAGAGTTTCTCATTCTCTACTTTCGGAACATTGATCAATAAATCTATTCGGTCCAGAATTGGCCCTGAGAGACGCTTTAAGTACCTAGCAGATTCCATTGGATTACAGCTACATTCTCTAACAGGATCTCCTTTATAACCACATTTACAAGGATTCATTGCTGCTACTAATGTAAAGTTCGCAGGAAATGTTAAAGATCCAGAGGCTCTAGAAATTGTGACAACTTTATCTTCAAGGGGCTGTCTTAGTGCTTCTAATGATTTAGAAGAAAACTCTGGGAACTCATCAAGGAAAAGTACTCCTCTGTGTGAAAGAGAGATTTCTCCTGGTTTAATTTGTCCTCCACCTCCGACTAGCGCTACTTGCGACGAAGTATGGTGGGGACTTCTAAATGGTCTGTCTTTAATAAGTGGTTCTTCTTTTGAAGTAAGGCCACATACGCTATAAATTCTTCTAATTTCTAATGATTCATTCGTGGTTAGTTCAGGAAGTATTGATCAAAAGCATTTAGAAAGCATAGTCTTTCCAGATCCAGGAACTCCCGACATTAAAACAGACCTCCTGCAGCTGCAATTTCCAAAGCTCTTCTCGCATGTTCCTGGCCTTTTACCTGGGCGAAATCATAGGCATATTCCTTAATCTTTTGCTTCATGTCTTTCTCTTTTCTTTGATAGACAGGTATTTCAGTTATTCCATCAAAATGATTCAATATTTCTTTTATAGTATTAACTCCATAAACTTTAATTCCAGAAATTAGGGAAGCTTCATCTGCATTTTCAATAGGAAGATATATCTCCTTATAGCCAAGCTTATGAATAGCATCAGCAATTGGCAGTATCCCTTTTACTGGTCTTAACCTTCCATCGAGTGCAAGCTCTCCAATAAATAGTTTATCTTTTGTATTAAAGTGAATTTGTCTTGAAGCTAGTAAGTAACCGAGGGCTAGCGGAAAATCGTAACTTGGACCAGACTTATTTAATTCTGCAGGCGCTAGATTCATAATTATTTTCATTGGAATAAACTCAGCTCCTGAGTTTATTATAGCCGACGGTATACGATCATTCGCTTCTTGAATAGATTTATCAGCAAGCCCTACAATTGAGATATGTGTATTTCCTTTCCTATAATCAACCTCAACTTCAACGATTTTACAGTCTAGACCAACAAGAGCTGCGGTATATAGTTTTGCAATCATTCTTTATTTTAAATCGGAAAGTAATCTGTGGATTTAGAAAGTAGAGTAGAGTGAAAGAGTTTTGAAAGAATTTCAAAGTAAAAAGTACAAAGTCAAAATGTCTTATACACTGAATTTCATGTTAGTTTTATTACTTTTGATTTTTTACTTCTTGATAGTTAATATTGTGCCATGGCGCATTTAATGATATACTTACTCTCGATACATAAGATATTACAAAATAATATGGAAATGTATTAAAAACGGTAAGGCCGCCTGATGAAGGGCCACAGAAACCTACTGAGAATATCAGTATTTTCGATAAGTTCATTAATGCTTCACTAGATCTTCTTCAACATTACATTGACTACAAAATAAAATCAGAACTCTGGGAAATTGGGACAGAGCTAGTATCAGGATTTCTTGAAGGTGTAAACCTGACAGATATAAATTTTGATGAGCTACTAGATGGATTTGAAGATCTGGTAAGTGGAGGACTGGAGCAGTAGTTACAGGCTATTTATTAGCTTCCTTGTGTTTTGTATACTCCTGAAAGAATTTTTATTTAGAATAATTAGTTAAATTAGAGCAATTAGCATAATTCTGTATTGATCTAATAATTTAACTCCTCGAAATCAACTAGCTCATTCGCATCATCAAATTTAAGTTTCATAGCTCCTCCCATCGGAATAAAATTTGCTTGCTTATGTAGCGAGACATTTGGATCAATTTCAATACTTCGTTTTTTCATAGAATAAATCATCATTGGGTCGCCATGAGAGCAAATTATAAATGATTCATTTTTATGCTCTTTCAATTTTGAAGAAATGAATTTATTCATTCTTGTATAAACTGAATCTAGAGTTTCACCTCCAGCAGCTATGTGTTCTTCACTAACATACATAGTAGTACCATTATTAAGTTTATAGTACTCATCAATTCTTAATCCTTGAAGAGGGGAGTAGGGCTCGATTAAATCAAGGCTAACATCCACTTTTTTCTCATTTCTTTCCTCATCCTCCCAAATCCCATATTGAAGAATGTCTACAGTTTCTAAAATTCTATTAATTGGACTTGCGTAAATAGCAGAGATTTCTAGTTCTTTGTAAAAAGGACATAGTTCCTTTATCTGCTTTATTCCCTGGATAGCAAGACTAATATCTGGCATCCTTAGCGGCATTATATTTCTAGGATTTGAGTAGATCCCATGTCTTTGTAAAAAAATCGTTGTCAATTTAGTAATTATTAATTTTTAATTATTTTTGCTTATATTTCTTGGCTATTATAAGCAACACCATAAGTCATAGTAACTAAATAACTAATAAGACAAAGCTTACTCTAAGTTACCTAGTTACTATTTTTTCAATTTGATTTTATCTATACAGATCCTTAAAATTCTCCCAAACATTATAATATCCATATTCATTTACATAACCTTTATCACTTACATCTAAGCTATCCCATTGATCGTCAGTCATATATTCTTTTAATACATAAAGATTATGATTAGAAGATAGATAATCAAATTGAGCGCTTAACTCATAATAAGTTCCTTCATTATACTTATAGCTATCATATCTATATGCTTCAGGTTCTGGAAATCTTTTATTTGTATTAATTTCACCATCTTTTATTAAATCAGCATCCTCTAAGAGTTCAACCAATCTATTGCTCTGGCTTCTTTCAGACACTGAGAACATATTAAAATATGGAACTAGAATAAAAAATGCCAGTAAAAGAAAGTTGAATATTGGTAAAAACTTCAAAGAAATTTTCTTATGTAGTTGTAGTTGAACAAATGCGAATATCGCTGTTACCCAAATTAATACATAGTTAAATCTAGATGCAGTTATACCAAATTCATTAATTCTAATCATTAACCCCACTATAAACATTATCAAAGGAATTATTCCAACAATACCTAAAACTCTAATTGATTTTTTAAACCACTTATTTCCTTCCTCAAACAGAAGTGGATACATTGTATATGCATAAAATAAGTACGCTCCAATAAATGCACTTGATGCTGGAGTCAAAGTATTCTCTGGTGTTTCATCAACAATAACTCTTATAGCAAATAGTATTAATATAAAACTATAAATAGATAAAAACGGAAGTGTAATTATCTGATTTAGTTTAATTAAGAATCTTTGTGAATGGACATCCGCGTCATGTTCTTGAAAGTTCTCAGGAATCCAATTTAAGAAGAGTGCTGTACCTGTTAGTGTTCCTAATGTTAATAAATACATTGAAATCCTAGCTGTAAAATTACCGCTAAAATCAATACCTAATAATCCCAAAGTTAAAGCAAGCAGTAGGAACAATGCTCCTGTTGCTAGTGCTGCAAAAATATATCCTATAAAGAAGCTTCTAATTAAACTCACTACGTAATACCAATATCTACTGTCCTTTACTTTTATCATTAAGAACGGCCCAGTAAATAAACCTACTGAAATTAGATTCGTTAATAATGAGTAGTATGAAAATCGCCTCATACTTTCAGCAGGATACTCTACCTCTCTAAAAAGCCAGAAAGTTACTGCAGAGATGAAACCAAATGAAACAAGGTATGAAAATACAGCTAAAGCCGTATCTTTGTTTTTTCTTCTTTCCAAAGTCAAACCAATTGCTAGGAATGCTACTGTTGAAACTGCTACAGAAGCAAATAATTTAAACATAAATGTTGCTTGATCAAGATCACCGCTTGTCTCTCCTATTAACTGTGTCTCAATTAATATATTAAAGATTAAAGTAGCCGAGACTATTCCTATTAGTACTGCAGGAAATCTCTTAGGTAAATAGGCAATATTTTTTAATGATTCGAAATTCATTTTTAATTTATTAAGTGTTAGTAATAGTATAGTAGACTAATAGGGGAATATAAAGGGACTATTATTTTGCTATTATTTTAGTATGGTAATAACCACATAATTAATTGTCAACATCAGTCTGACGCGTTTCATCAAGCACTTGCTAGACAACTTTTACATATATTCTAAATTCATACCTAATCTCACACTCTAAAACTCTAGTTACAAATTTCTGACTTTTCTCTATCTTCCATATTGAATCATTAATTTCGGGGAAGAAAATATCACCTTCTATTTCATGATCTAAAACAGTTAAATATAACTTATCTGCTTTATCTATAAATTCATTATAAAGACTCGCACCTCCAAAAATAAAAATCTCTTCAGAACCAGGAGAGTTGTTTGCGATTTCTAAAGCGCTTTCAATATTATTAGCTAATTGCCCCTCACCCGTTTCTAAATCACTATTTGAGCTAAGAATTATATTTGTTCTGCCTGGTAGAGTTTTTGGTTTATCTAATTTCTTTCCATCTGAACCCTTAAATGATTTAAAACTAGAGATGGACTCGAAGTTCTTTCGCCCCATTATTATCGGATGTCCCATTGTAAGTTTTTTGGTTCGTTGATAGTCTTCAGTTATATGCCAAGGGATTGTATTACCCTTTCCTATAACATTATTTTTAGACATTGCTGCGATTATTGAAATCATTCTTTTTATTGATACCAATTCTATTTTACATCATGGGAAATATTAAGGCGAGTTTATGGTGTTGGTTCGGGCGACGATGAAGGCGACAATCATGATTGTCGCCTTCGGATAATTGCCGCCTTCATTAAAAAAGGTTAATGAAATATAATCATTGAAAATGACTGAAAAATTAATAAAAAAAATATTAAAAAAATATGGATATGATGTTGTAAAAATATATCCAGAGCAATCAGGGTATCGTAATAAATCTTATGCGGTTGATGTGATGCATTTGTATGATTCTGTAAGGGCAAAAAATATTTTGCCCCTACAGAGAAAACGAAATTTGATCCTTTATAAAAATGAGCAAGGAATTATTAAAAAAATACAAAACGCAAACGCAGTTTCAAATTTCCTCGCAGAACAAGGCATTCCATCAAGAAAATCTCTTGGGAAAATAATTAGGTTGCATGATGAGAAAATAGAAAGATTCGCATGTTTGTACAACTATCTTCCAGGAGAAACCATTTCATGGGAAGCTTACAATAAAGAACATATTAAACTATTAGGGAAGGCAATGAGCGATATGCATTTTTATTTAAAGGATTATTCTAAAAAGGATAAGTTGGAAAGTATTGATGAAATCATTAAAAACCAGGCGAATAAAATGATTCAATATTTTAAAAAAGAGGGTGTTAGAAATGCGATGGTTAGGAAATTGGGATTGATATGTAATATAAATTTTATAAACAAATTCGTAGGGGCCGAAAATCTTCGGCCCCTACAAAACATATATTCAGATCAATCTATTCCCCTCCACATGGACCTCGTCCGTAGCAACGTTCTATTTGATTTAGATAAAAATAAAGACATATTTATTTCAGGAATCATAGATTTCGAAAAAGTAGCAAAGGGAAATCGAATATTTGATATCGCGAGAACCTTGGCGTTTCTTCTTGTAGATTGTAAATATAAAGATCCAGTTAAAATTAGGAAATACTTTTTAATAAGTGGATATAAAAAAAGAGAGCTAGAAGATTTACCAGATTTAACTCATTTAAACTATTTAATTTACTATTTTTTAACATACGATTTTTATAAATTCTTAAGACATAATCCTTATGAATCATTAAACTCGAATGAGCATTTTATTCGTACGAAAAACTTTTTACTAAGTAAAAAAATCCTGATAAGCTGTAGTTAACTTAGAACAAAAAAAGACTCTCCATTTTAAATATTTACTTCAAAAAAAATGGCTGAAAAAAAGAAGAGAACTAGTTTTAACTGGCGGACCAGACTCGCGGCGCAATCAGATTTAATGGATTTAGGAGAAAGGATTAGAGCAAAGAAAAAGAAAATAGTTTTTACAGCAGGAAACTGGGATTTACTTCATGTAGGACAAACTAGATATCTTCAAAAAGCTAAGGAATTAGGAGATGTATTAGTCGTTGGAGTAGCTAGTGATATTGCTGTTAGAGAGAAGAAGGGAAAGAACAAGCCTATTTTAGGAGAATTAATTAGAGCCGAAATGTTAGCTAATATTCGGTGGGTAGATTTTGTTACTATCTTTCCAGAGACAAGTTGCCAGCCATCTTTAGGACTTTTAAAACCAGATGTGTTTCTAACTGTTGTAGAAGATTGGAATACAGATTTTGAAAATTCCAAGGAGTATAAAACTGTAACTAGCTATGACGGGGAAGTTGTAAAAGCCGATAGGCAATCTCCATTTCTTTCAACAACAAAAATACTAGATAGAGCAATTGGAGGAAAGCTTAGCGATATGTTTAAAGATTTTATGGACTACAGAAAGGATCCGTTAAGAGAAAAATAATATATGGAAAAGAAATTAAACGAAAAATTACTAGAAGCTATAGCAATTATGTCTAATGTTATGCGAGATGTAGTTTCTAAAGGCTATATTTGGGGCGGGTGTGTAGCTGATGTATATTCAGGAGACTTTGTAAGAGAGCATGAAGATATTGAGTACTTAATTGAAGATCTTCATAAAAAATTATTGCTCATTATTAAAACATTTAACGTTTACGGTTGGGAGATCGAAAGTTTAACTAATGGAGATCTTAAAGCTAAATCTGGAGATGTTGAAATTTTAATGAGTCATGCAGAATTTCCTGAAGGGAAGGAGTATGCGAGATGGTATTACAAGCCAGAACTTGGTTATATTGAGTTTCCATATGAATGGTTAAATCAAGAAACTATCCTGTTTAACGGTGTCCCTCTTAATGCAGTCAGCCCTGAATTCCAATATGTATTAAGGAAAAATCCTAAGTCATTAAATCCTATTTGGAAGACTAGAGATAAAGATTCTCATGATCTAGCTAGATTAAAAGAGATCATTATAAAAAGGGGAGTAGATTTGGAAAGTCTAGATTCAAATATAAAATTAGTAAAAATTATATAGTTGAAAGTAGATAACAAAGTAACAGCAAAATTAAATGAACAAGAAAAACAGGAGCTCTATAAAAACGCTAGGGCTAAAGCTTGGTACGATGGGATTTGGCAAACTGTAGGAAAGTGTGTTTTCTGCGATCTTCGAGATAAATATATTATTCATGAGGAACATGGAATTGTTTTAACTGTAAATATCTACCCGTATATTGACGGTCAAATGCTAGCTGTTCCTAGAAATCATATTAAATCCCCGAAGGAATTAACTGAAAGACAATGGGAGACAATGAGAAAATTTAGCTATATTGCTAAGAAATTAATAAGAAAGACTCATGGTCATAAAGGTATGTGGAGCCTACTTAGAGAGGGCGGCATTAATGCTCAGATGAGTGTTTCTGATCATTTACATATGCAATTTATACCCTTCGATAACTCAGACCTTGCGACATGGAACTACCGTGAGTTAAAGCATACGCCGCTTGAGAATGCTGGACTTTATAAAGAGAACTTTAAGGTTATTCAAAAGAATGCTATTAAGTTCGATGAGAAATATAGCTCAGGGCAGCTATTAAATTTAATCACGGATTGTATTTTCAAAAATGAAAAAGGTGAAGCGCTTCTAATAAAAAGATGTGAAGATCATAAAATAGAAGGTTATGATTATTGCTTCCCGGGAGGTCATCTTGATCATGTAGATCAAGGAGTTTTTGGATCACTTTTCGATGAAATGAAAGAAGAGGTAAATTATTCGATAAAAGAGGAGAGTGTTAAGTTACTCGATTCGAGACTTTCTAAAATCACTTATCTAAATGATTCAAAATATTTAGGAGTCGAGATGAAGAATTCTGAAAACGTTTTATGGAATATATACTACTACGATAAAGTAGTTAATTCATCAGAGTTTAAAGCAGGCGATGATGCCGACAGTTTGTATTGGATAAAAGAAGACGAGGTCGATAAATTCAAAGGTATATCTAAGGAGACTAAAGAAATTTTACATAAGTTTTTTTCACTATGAAATTCTTCGACTGGAATGAATACGCATTTAAAAGTAAGAGTGATATCAAATCATTAAAACCATTGGTGTTTTTAGCCGCTCCGAGGAAATTAAGTGAACAATATGTAGTAAATTTATTCAAGAGTTATGCTACGAGTTCCAATGTACTTATAGGTATAGCTAAAGAGGACTTTATTAAAGGTTTTGAAGACCAAGAGCAATTTCGTACTTTGAAGCTTACTGATATAGAAAATTTTGTCGATAAGGTTCGGAAGTCTAAGGCTAAAGATCGACTGCATTTTATTGAATACTTCCAAGATGATCTAATCCATATTTTAGAGAAGATACCTTTTAAAAAAGTACTGTTTGTTAACGGGTCATGGAGTAGAGTCTTCCATACAAGGTCTGAATTTTATACTTTGGTAAAAAATAAAATAGATTATGAACTAGTCTCTGCGTTTAGTTCGGAAGAAGAGGCGAAAGAGTATTTTAAAAGTATAAAGTCAAAAGTACAAAAAGATACAAAGAAAATTAAAATTGGACATATATTTAAAGATGATAACGAGGCGTTTGAACTTGTAGATAACATAGCTAAATTCAGTTTTGACAATTCTTTTCAGACCGGAGCAGTCTTAACTAAGAATAAGAAGTTACTTGCTTATAGTTGGAACAGGGTCGTGCCGTATGAAACGTACGCTTTGTTAAACGGTTATCAAAGAGAAATTCATTTAAGTCCGCCTAACGATACTAATCATTACGATACTAATCACGCGGAGGTTGAAATGTTAATTAAGGCGAATAAAGAAAATATTGATTTAGCTGGAACGACTCTTTATATAAATTTATTACCTTGTCCTAGTTGCGCAAGAATGATTTGCAATACTGAAATTTCTGAGATTAAATATAAGATCGATCATAGTGAGGGTTATGCGTTTGATTTGCTCAAAAAAGCTGGGAAGGAGGTGGAGAGAGTTTAGAGTTATGGGTTTTGGGTTTATAGTGTACTAAAATTTTCGTACATTCTTTAAAAATTTAATCTGTATTATTCACCTCATAGGGGGATAGAAAACCTAAAGATCTGTATTAATCCGTTTAATCAGTTAAATCTGTGTTCTATTTTCAATGGTCAAATTGAACACTGATAAAACTGATCAGTACTGATTCTATTACAATTTGAACAATTTACTTTTGACTTTATATTTTTAACTTTTTACTTTATTTATAGTTAAAGGGATCATTTAAATGTTTAGTTATAAGCCAACCGGCATACGGGGTTTGATATAGTAAACTAAACAATTCAGCTCTTAAAAAAATTAGTGCAATCCCCTCCTACGGAGGGGTACCCGACAGGGCAGGGAGGGTAGCGAGCATTTAAAAAGCTCTCGAGTCAGGATTTAACATACCCAACCCCTTCCGTATTAGCTACGCTAATCCACCTTCCCGAAGGGAAGGATTAAAACATAAATACAGAGTGAGACTTTTTTCTCACAACTTTTATTTTAGAATAATTAGGATAATTTGCTTTTGACTTTATACTTTTAACTTTTTACTTTGCACTATGATCCATCCAGAATACGAATACCTAAAACTTTTAGCGAAGCTTTTAAAAAATGGTAAGGGAAAAAAGACTAGAGGGATACATGGAGGGAAATCTCTTTTCGGATATCAAATGCGATTTGATTTTCGACATGGATTTCCAGTTTTAACTACGAAGAAAATGCCTTGGAAGATTATGACGAGGGAGTTACTTTGGTTCATTTCTGGTTCTTCAAATATTAGGAAGCTACAAGAAAAGGGGATTAAGTATTGGGATGATTTTGCAGATACTGAGGGAAATCTCGGTCCGGTTTATGGTGTTCAGTGGAGAAAGTGGCCTGCTTTCACGCCTTTAACTCAACCTAAACCTGACTTTTATGCGCACGAGATGAGTGAAACAGATTCGTTTAAATCTGATTTTCCTAAGCCTAAATATTGGGTTGATGAGAATGGAGATAAACATGAGTTTGATAATAAAGTTGGTTTGTATCAGAGGACTGAACTTGATCAGTTAAAGTGGGCAATTAGTGAGATTAAAAATAATCCCGATTCTAAGGCGATTATTGTTCAAGCTTGGAATACTGCTTACTTAGATTCGATGAGATTACCTCCTTGTCATACTATGTTTCAATTCGATGTTACTAAGGGTAAGTTAAGATTACATCTTTATCAAAGAAGCTCTGATGTATTTCTAGGGTTACCGTTTAATATTACGCAGTACGCTCTTTTATTAGCTATGGTCGCGCACGTTACGGGCTTAGAGGCGAGAGAGTTTGTTGTTAGTATCGGTTCGGCTCTACTTTATTATAATCATATTGAGCCTGCGAAGGAGCAGCTTAAAAGAAAACCTTATCCATTCCCAAAACTTTGGTTAAATCCGGAGGTTACGGATATTGATAATTTTAGCATTAAGGATATAAAGAGGAAGGGGTATGAGGCTCATCCAAGGATTAAGGGGGAGTTGGTAGTGTTATAAATTAAAACGATTAACAACCTAAATTTATGAAATACCTTTTGCATCCATAAAATACTGGATTGCATAACTAAAAAGGTGCTACACTTTATATACAACTTAGCTGTTGAACGAATCAAGAGTATTCTTACCTCTGCTCTTGTTAATTATCATTTGAATTTTGATCATGTAGTGACTCTGATACTTGATCAGTATTTAAATACTGAATTATTTTATTTATTAATATACTCTTTATGAAGTATAAAACCAAATCAGAACGAATCCAGCCCTTGGCTCAAAAGCTCTTGCTACTAGCTTATTCAGAGGTTATTCATAAAAATAAAGCTTATACAAATACAATTATCCTGAATAAAGCACATCTTACACTCAGTACAGTCTCTAGAAATTTACGATTGAAGGGATGTAAAATACAAACCCGGTGCAGTCTCGAGTGATTTACGACCGAAGGGATGTAAATTGTATCGAGAGGCGGACACCCCCTCCGCTTCGCTCCAGGCACTCGACACTACACTTTTATAATAAGCTTATTATAAATATCAATATGCCCCTGGAGCATTTTTCTTAGAGTAAATTTATTCTCAAAGCTATCTCTACAAACGCTCCTATCAACTTGATTAATTTTCTCCATCACTTCAACTAACTCATCGACAACCCTAGACTCACCATAATAGAAATCTCTCACCTTCTTCATCTTACTCTCATAATAACTCTTTCTCTTTTCCCGGTCAGAATCATTAATAACAAAACCATTTTTCCCATTTTCTATCAGCTCTTTTGTAGCCCCATTATCTAAACCTATAACCGGAGTCCCACATGATAAGGCCTCTATAGTAACCATTCCAAACGGCTCCTTAAATATAGAAGGTACTAACAACGCCTTAGCATTCCCTAAAAATTTCTGCTTAGCTTTGTCGCCTGAAACGTATCCAACGTATTCAACTGTATCATTTAGTTCAGGCGCAATTACAGAATTCCAATATGAATCATTCGACTCATCTGAATAATGCTTTCCTGCAATCTTTAGAGTTACGGGTTTCGAGTTTCGGGTTGCGAGTTCCTCATTATATTTTTTTACTGCAGCTATTGCGTAGTGGACCCCTTTTGGTTCAATTATTCTCCCGAGATAAGCAAAATATTCTGTATCATTTTGGCCAGCAGGAGCAGGACTTGGCTCACCAGCTGGAGATGGGTTGTACCCTGGTCCTAAATATTTTGGCTTAAACCTTTTTTCATCAATTCCATGATAAACATTCCCAACCCAATTCGTATCATCCGGCATATCTTCTCTTTGAGATAGAGACATTGAGATAAAATTTCTATCTTTATATTTCGGTAAAATAGTTCGATATTTCGTTAGAAAAGAGTAGGGATCATGATGCGTAAATACAACTGGCTTATTACAAAGCCCGCTCATCTCAAGTGCGATCTGTTCTTCCAACATGTAAACATGAACAATATCAAACATATCATCATTAGCCATTTCGTAGGCTTTGGCTATTATTTCAGATTGAAAATGTCTAGAGAGAGTAGTGAACAGTAAGGGATGTTTTTTAAGGAGTTCTTTTAGACCGTAACCCCTAGTTTCCAGTTCTTCTTTCAGTAGGGTTTGGTCTGCGGTGATGTTTTTTACGGTAGGGGCAAAATATCTTTTACCTTTACTCTTTTTTGTTGGATCAAAAAATCTTTTGCCCTTACTGTTATCTCGACCAACAACCCCAGGCGAAAACAACGTAACCTCAGCTCCTGCCTCGGCAAGACCATTTGCAAGATCAATAGCAAGATCTCCCGGAGAAAATATATTATCAGACATCAATTCATCCGACATAAAAATATGCGGACAAACGAATGCAATTCGTATTGGAAAATTAGGGGCTGTCATCTGCTCTCGTAGGGGCAAAATATTTTTTGCCCCTACGGATTCGATTACATTATTTTTCTTCCTCATCTAGAAAATCTAGATCTAGTTCATCAGAAAGACCTTCTTCGTTGTAATCGTATGTATCTGTATCAGCCATATTTTTGTTTTAATATAAAATATTATAACTTACCCATAAATTGCCAGCAATTTCCTTCAGGATCTTTCCAAGCACAAACATAGACTTGGTTCTCGACAGTAGCAAATGGAGTAAGTATAGGTTCTTGAATAATTTTACATCCAGTATCTCTAACTTTCTCATACCACTTTTGAACTTCATCTGTATTTAAATTTATCATTCGTCTAAGCGGGTCTTTAGTCACGCCTTTTATAGAATCATGATGGCCTATCCAAAGAATATTCGTGTCGCTCAGTTTTAAATCATGGCCATAATCTTTTTCTAAACCATCTTTCGCTGGGATGTCAGTTTTAACTAAATATTCTAGTTCTAAAACATCAGTGTAAGATTTAGCAAGTTCGTCTGGATTCTCGCTCCAGAAAAGAATGTATTTTGATTGAAACATAATTTATTAGCGTAATTAATTTAATCTAACACAATCTCCTCATCAATCTCCGCATTAGGATCTCGATCAACTCGATCAAAGTTATTAAATAAAACTCCCAGAGACTCTGCTTTATCTTTATTCTCTCTAAGATAATCAAATAGACTTCCCATTTTATTTACCCCGTTTCCTGTTTCTCGACCCAACTCGATACCCGCAACCCGTAACTCACCTCCCGCTACTCCTAACTTAATATTCGCAGCTACTCCAATCATCGCAGCATTATCTCCAGTCAGCTTAGAAGAGTAGGGATACTTTAATTTAACATCATTCTTCTTACATAAACTTCTAAATTCTGATCTTAATCTCTTACTTGCAATAACCCCTCCACCAAGCCAAAGTTCACTTGGATTATGCTTCTTTATAGCTCTTTCTAATTTAACTTTTAATTGAGTAATTGCCGAAGCTTCAATCATTACGCATAGATCATTTATTTGATCTCCCGATAAGTTCTTAGTTTCTTTATTAAGTTGATCTTCAATAGTTATCTCATCTTTTACCAATGAATTAGTTAATTCTTTAAAAGCAGTTTTTAAACCTGAAAAACTAAAGTTAAAATCTCCAGATCTATACATAGGAATTGGAAGAGAGTAGCTAGTGCCACTTTCTTTATTAGTACCTATAACATTTGTGCTTTTATTATTCTTTTTTATTTCAATTTTAAATTTCTTTCTTTGATCATCTGCAAACCTACTAACTGTAGGACCTGCAGGATATCCTAATCCAAGCATACGCCCAGCCTTATCGTAATATTCTCCACATGAATCATCTAAAGTAACCCCAATTTTTTCGTAATCTCCAATCCCATTTACTTTAATCATTTCCGTATGCCCCCCAGATATAAGAAAGCCCAGTACTGCTTTTCCTTCCCTTGAGGGAAGGTCCCTGAAAGGGGGATGGGTGATTTGACCATGTTCTTTATCGTGCTTAATTTTTACCTTAGAATTTCTCTCAACAAAACCAGACAACAAATGCCCTTCCATATGATTAATAATCATCAAAGGCTTATCAAATTTTTCAGCTAAAGCAATGGCCTTTCTAACTCCAACCTCTAACGCAATAGCTAATCCAGGACCATAAGTAACAGCAACTAAATCGACTTCACTCATATACTTTCTTAAATCACTTTCTTGTGTTTCCCCCTCTCCTGGGAGAGGGCTGGGCCTGTCCGAAGCTGCTGCATCGTTGCTGGCGGAGTGAGGGATAGCTCTTTTTAAAGCTTCCACCACTACATTATCAATCCTCTCTGTATGAGCTAACTTAGCAAGGCTTGGCACAACACCTCCATATTTTTCGTGGTATTTTTGTTGAGAAGGCATTACGCTAGATAGAACAGTAGTACCTCTAACAATTGAACAAGATGTTTCATCACAAGATGTATCAATCGCCAAAGTTGTAATTTCGTTTATAGATTTAGAATTCATTAGGTAATTATACCAAATGAAATTAGATCGAACCTGCAACTTTTTTATACAAGTTCCAGTATTTATAAGCAGTGTTTTGATTTACTCTAACTATTAGTGAGTCATGTGCAATTGGCTCGAAGTCTGACTTTTCTGGCTCACCTGTTATACCATTTACTTTTCGATATGTATCAAGTATCTCAAGAATAGAAGTTTCATTTGGCTGAATCGTTATACCTATTAAGTCTATCTGTGAGTCCTTTCAAGCTTCTCTCAGAAGGATATTCGTGTCGACCTGAAGGCAATGCACGTGCATAATCCTCTAAACATGTAACCTCATCAATCGTATCCTCTCTTTCAAAAATTTTTTTCAGACATATTACTAATTCTTAAACGCTGAATTATAGCATCAAACTACTATCCCATTGCAAATTCAAACATTAGCGCAGTATCAAGTGCTTTTCGAGAGAAACGAGAAAAATGTATCGAGATACGGGAACAGAGTTATTCTCTATCCCTACTTCTCATTTCAAGCCTTGTCCAGCACTTGCCCCTCAACCCTAGTCTCTAGTCTCTAGTCTCTAATCACCAATATTATGATAAAATACACGATCAATATTAAAAAGATCACATGTCTAAATGCCTAGTCCTATATGGGACACTAACAATGAATACAGAAATAGTTGCGGAGAAGCTACACGAAGCTGTTGGTGAATTAGGTGTATTTGATGAATTAGAATTGATGAATATGATTGAAATAACTGATACCTCTATTCTTGAAAGCTATGATTTTATTATAGTAGGTACTTCTACTTGGGGAGAAGGAGATTATAATCCGGATACAGATGAATTTATTTATTTGCTTGAAGAGCAAAATCCCAATTTAGAAGGTAAGCCTTATTCAATTTTTGGACTTGGCGAAATTTCTTATGATGATTATTGCGGTGCTGCTAAAAATTTAGACAGAATGTTTTCAGATGATTTCAAAATGGTAAAAAAAGGTGAGTTATTTACTATTGATGGATATCCTGAATACGAGATATTAGAACTGGTAAGAACCTGGATTAATACTATCTTAGAATCAAATATATAGAATTATTTAGACCCAAAAATCCTAATTGCTACGTATATTCCAAAAGAAGAAAACATTAAGAAGAATGTTGTAAGTAATGCTTTCCCTACTACGTCACCGTCAACTACTCCCCAGATTCCTAGAACTACAATAAATGCACTAATAACTAATACAGAAATTATAGTTAAACCCAATGCTTTTCTCATTTTTTGTAATGAAGTCATATTTATATTTTTAAACTATAAATTTATTATATCATTTATCAGTTCAGGATAATCATATCCATGGTCGAAAGCTTCAGTTTCTATTAATTCAATGTTTTTAAATTCACCAAATTGCTCATTTATAAATTCAAAACTTCCTAATGGATCATTTGAATTCTGAATGATAGTTATTTCTAATTTTGTTTTTCCAAGAACCTGCTTATATTTTTCTAACCTCTCATTTTTAGAATCTTCCTCCCAATTCTGAATCGGCAATCCCATAAAAACAACTTTATCAATCTGTTCTTCATAATCCTCAATCAGATTCAAAGAGAGTAGCGTCCCAATCGACTTAGCAACTATACTGTATTTCTCCCTCTCTTGGGAGAGGTCCGGGGTGAGGGTTTTCGGCACGATACCAAATTTATCACTCATCTCCTTCTCAATAACCCCCAACTCATAACTCCCTACCCAAGACTCATAACTCACATCATCCCATTTCCTCCATCTATGTTTAATTACATTATGTCCAGATTCCTCCAAAGCATCAGTAACTGATTTCCATTCTGCTTCGTTGTATATACCTTGTCCTGGTAGATAGAGTATGTTCATATTATTTTAATTTATTCCAATATTCATTTTTTATATATTTCTGATCTTTGTACTTTGAATCAGAGATTTTTTTGCAATTAGCTTTGCGTCTTCTAAATACCTTTCTGTATAAACTCCTCTTATAACCGAGAGCATCATTAGCTTTTCCAAACTAATAACCAAAAAATCTTTTTCATCTAAAGCATTATCTTTTAATTCATCGTATCCAAAAAGCATAATACTATCCCAAAGTTCAAATTCATAAATTAAAATTCCATGATCTCCAAAAAGATCTGAGAATTGCGATTTTTCTTTAAAACCAGATTTATGTGGCTCTTCTAAAATATCTGCCTCATCAATCAATTTTTTAGAAAGTTCTAAATGATCCCTTCTTATAAGAATCATGTCTATATCTTTATCCGATTCTCTAAGCTCATGATACATCATTGCAACTCCTGAAACTAAAAGTGGCTTATCCTTAAATTTAAAATCTAATTTTGAAAGATTTATAAACTTCAGTGCTTTTTGTTTAAGATTTTTCTCATTCATTTTGCTTCATTATACTTCTAACAGCCTTCTCTTGCATTACCGCGTGACTAGCTCCAAATATTATAAATACCTTATCGTATTCCTGAAGCTTAGCTTGTATATATTCTAAAATATACGTATCCCTGAAAGAACTCAATTTATTCCCTATCTCATTAACAATGGTCCATTTCTGTCCTCTCGGAATAGGATCTAAAATATCTCTATAATCATTTGTATCATTATAAATACCAGTTCCTAAATATTTTTTGTGTAAATCTATAAAATTTCTCAAATCATACTTAGCTCACTCATTTCCTAAACAAAATCTCTCTATAGCTGCTTCCAATCGTACTAGTCTTTCGTCAGAACTTTTATATTTCCAAGTAGGTAAATAATGAATGCAAAAAAAGAAGAATATTTCGTCATTACTAAATCCATTTTCAAATAAATACTTGATCTCATCTTGATGATTTATATCAGCAGAGTATGTATCAGCCTTGTTCTCATTTGCTTTTATTAAACTAAATATTGGCTCGCCAAATTCTTCAATAATTGCAGAAATATTGTTTCTATTTCTATAGATTTTATTCTTTAACTCTTCAGCTAATAGCTCATTAACAAAAGTATGCCCCTCGATAAGTAAGACTTCTGGATTAAACTCTTTTATAGCACTTTCAATTATATTAAAAATTTCATCTTCAGGATCCCTTGAATGGTAAGTTCCAAAGTAATAAAGCTCTTTATTATTATTTTTAATTTCGTAAATATATGGGGTTTTATGAGCTAGAGAAGAGTATTCTTCTGGCGTCATTAACAATTCTTTTAGTTGATTTGAAGATAACATATTAAATTCTACCACTGAACCTTCTACTTATCTTCTATACTAAATGGTCTGCCCCTTAAATTTATTATAGGCCGCTCCGCTTCTACATTTCTTTTAACTTTATCGGTATCTTCTAGCCATTCGTAGTCAAATACAATCTCTAGGCAGTCATTTCCACATTGGATTTGAAAGTTTGTAGTTTTATCTTTAATCTCAATTCTAGTACTAAATGATAGAGCAGTATTTATATCGTCTATTATTCCCGGGTCCATATTATTAGAGCTTATAAAGTCAGAAATTCTGGAATCATAGTCATTAAGCTTTGGATCTCTATTCATAAGTCTTCTGAAATTTTCTCTTATTTCCTCAAATTCAATTGTATTACCTTCCGGAAAATCAAAATTCAAAGATACTATTGAACTTCCATAAACTAAGCTATGACTAAAAGAAAGGCCACTTTCAAGTCTTACAAGAACTGAAGATTCATCCGTATCCTCCCTAAAAGCTATATATCGTATATCACTAGCTAGATTACTAATAATCTCACTTTCTAAAGCCAGGAAAGTCATTAGGATATGGCTATCTCCTTCATAGTTAGGAATCCTACCTATATGGAACTTATCGCCATAATTAAGATTCAAATTCTGCCAAATTGATCGCTCTTTAGTATTTACCTCAAATTTTGAATATTTCTGGAAGTCATTCGAATCATTATAAACTGTTATTGTTTCACCTAACTTATCAGCTGCAGCTTGCAAAACATATTCTCTGTAACCCTGTGGCGTTACCTCGTTGATAAATTCTTCTCCAGAAGGCAGATCACTCATCATTTTTGTTTTAAGTCACGAATTTTATCATATTGTGATTTCATATATCTACAGATAGGTATTACAATGTTTAAAGATTAATTACTAATATGAACATTTTTCTAGAATATATAAAACAAAATAATATTAAATTAGAAATTCAAACATTTACTGAAACTACACATACAGCTGAAGAAGCTGCAGCTAGATTAGGTATTGAAGTAGGGCAAATTGTTAAATCCCTCTTGTTTAAAACTAATGAAACTAACACTCCAATAATGATTCTAACCTCAGGAAAAAACAGAGCAAATTTAGAGGTAATTGAGAATTTATTAAATGAAAAATTAGATAAGCCCGATGCAGATTACGTTAAAGAAGTAACTGGTTTCTCAATAGGAGCAGTAACTCCTTTCGGACATAAAACAGAATTAAAGACATTTATAGATTCAGATCTACTTACGTACGATGAAGTTTCCGCTGCAGCAGGCGATAGGTTCTCTGTGTTTATGATAGAACCTGATATACTAACAGAAATTATAAATGGTGAAGTTGTTAAATTTTAAACTATGGAAATAACAAATATTTTTATTCGATCATTTCTTCAAATCAATAATTATGAAGTTTTGGAAATGGATGAAGGAAAGAATTGGGGAGGATATTATATTCTTAGATCTGATGAAAAAAGTGATTATAAAATTCTTTGGCTTAAACCTAAACGAGTCAGAGCATTAAGGTATCATGGACTTACTGGGTCAGCTCATAAAGAAACTTGGAAAGCATTAACTGAAATCAGAGTCATATTAGGGCATACAGATTTAGCAATAAACAAAGATCAGTTTGATGAGGAAATCTCCAATTTACAGATACTTGATGTTGACCCAAATGAAACAGTAGAAATTCCAAAAGGTTATTTACACGGATTAGTTAATCCTTTTGAAACTGATATTTATCTTTTTGAATATAGAGAATCAGATCACGTAGAAACTACTGAAGAAAGGGAGAAAAATACTAAAGTAGTTTACGATCAAACTGGAGAATTTAATGCACCAAGATGGCCTAGTGAGCTGCTGTTTAGGATTATGGAGAAAAGTGAATAATTTGTGAACTCAGCTTTTAATGGATTATCCCCTCAATCTTACTATAAGCATCTCTGAACTCGTTTCAGAGTTAGCACCGTCTACTTTTTACCTAAGAACTACTCGCTCTAACACTTAAATTTATTATCGGCCTTTCACTTTGAGCGCAAAGCATAACTCTTTCGAGATTTCTAAGAAATACCCAATCAAAAGTTACTTGAATGCTAGATTCACCATTCGAAATTAAGTACTCTGTAATTTCGTCTACAATAACAAGGCTATGGGTTAATGATAATGCTTCTAAAACGTCATCAACAAAATCATCGCTGAGCCCGACACTATAGGCAAATTCTAATAAGTTAATTTCAAAGAATGCATCTTTTACTTCAGTCTCCATTAATCTATTAAACTCATTCATTTTGTCTTCATCTAATTCAACACCACTGGTTAGATCTATGTAGTACTGACTAGCTAATCCATCTTTAGTTATACTAACTTTATTACCTAACCCACTTTCTAAAAGAATATTGATTAAAGTTTCATCTCTTCGATCTTCAAAATAAATTCTACTTACTCTACTACCAAGATGTCCTTTCAGTTCACCTACCAATAAAAGTCTCGCTGTATATACGTATTCATCAGAACTGGGGACTTTAACAAAAAGTAAATCAAATTCATCTTTACCATTTAATACAATCGTTTGACATAAACTACCAGTACGCTCATTAATATTAAAACCTGTTTGAGACTCGTATTCTGTTGTGCTTTTATATTCTATGTCAGTAGTACCTATTACTGCTCCTACATCTCTTAGTAAGTTAATTCTTGTTTCCTGTGGAGTTTGCTCATCACCTGGAAATAGATCGCCGCCTGTGTCAGCCATATATATTTAATAAAGTTTTGGATTTTCTCATATACTAGTAGATTCAATAAAAAACTACTGCTTTTTTACAGATAATGAAGCTATCAAGAGTTACAGAGTACAAGTCATAAGGCTAGTACTTTGATGGAATGAGAATAGAGTTTGTATTTTGTTACTATTTGATTGAAAATTTTTATTTTGTTAGTATCTGGATACTATATATTAACCATTAAAGAATGAATAGAGTCATAGTTACTGGAGCAAGCGAAGGACTAGGATTTGAACTAAGTAAATTGTTTTTAGAAAAAGATATATCAGTTACAGGTATTTCTAGAACTAGACCTAATCTCAAGGTTGATTTTATTAAAACTGATTTAACAGTAGAAGAAGATATAGAAAATGCGGCGTCAATGATATTAAAAGACTATTCCGACTTCGATGCGATAATCAATTGCGCTGGTGTTTTAAATGTAACTAAAGCAAATGAACTTGAATACAATAAAGTCGCTCAATTATTCAAACTAAATGTAATTGCTCCAATGATTTTGGTTTCAAAGTTATTTGATAAAATAAAGGCTAATGAAGCAGATATAGTAAATGTTGGATCAACTCTTGGATTTAAAGCCTACCAAGAGCAAGCAGCATATGGTTCTTCAAAATGAGCATTACGAGGACTTACCGAGAACTTACAATTAGAATTCGAGGGCACAAAAACCAGAGTAATTGGATTGAATCCAGGAGGGTTCAACTCCAAGATACACGAAAAAGCAACAGGAGTAGCAATAGAAGATCCTAGCAAATGGATGGATCCACAAGATCTAGCAAGTTTAATAATACAAATCTTAAAGCTACCTAAAAATATGGAGGTATCAAATATTATTGTTAATCGAAAATAAATTAATTTTTAATATAAATATATGAAAAAAATAGGAATAATCGGACTTGGAATAATGGGAAAAGGTATGACTTTGAATTTTCTTAAAAATGGATATGAAGTCTTCGTATGGAATAGAACTAAAAGCGTATCTGAAAGTATTGATCATGAAAAGTTAACAATTTGTAGCTCACCAAAAGAAGTTACTGAGCAGGCAGATATAATATTCGAAGTTACTGCGAATGACGAGTCATCAGAAGCAGTTTGGTATGGAGAAAGTGGTATTTTAGCTGGAGCTAGTACTGAAAAGGTACTTATAGTTTCCTCAACGCTTTCTATAGACTACACTGATAAATTGATTAAAGAATGCGAGAGAAATAATTTCAAAATATTAGATATTCCACTAACTGGAGGTAGAGTGGGAGCTGAGACTGGTAATTTAACTTTACTTTGCGGTGGAGATGAGAAATTAGTTAATGATCTAAAACCAACCTTCGAGGCAATTGCAGCGAACGTATTTTATTTCGGACCTTCTGGATCTGGAATGAGATATAAATTGATTTTAAATTTTGTTCAAGGAACTCATATTGTAGCTTTCGGGCAGGCAATGAGAATTGCAAAAGATCAGGGAATGGATTTAGAAAAAGTAGGAAACGGATTAGCTTTCAGGCCTGGAGGAGTAATTACGGAGATTACCAATAAGTCTTATTTTAATGAACCTAATCCTGTAACTTTTTCAGTTGAATGGATTACTAAAGATTTAGAGTATGCAAAGAAAATGGCTAAGGATCTTGATGTAAATGTTTTAGATGCTACATTAGAAAAGTATAGGGAGACAGTTGATAGAGGACTTAAAGATAAAGATTGGACCGCAGTTAACAACTAAGAGTTCGTACAGAAATTTTTACATTAATATTAGCTTTTCTATCTATTACTCTGTGTTCAATAGTATTAAATCGTATCTCATACATATTTTTAGAATCCGAAATAACAGCTCTAGGAAACTTACCTCCATCTAAGTTCTTTCCTTTATGTGAATATATATCATCAGTTGCATCGAGACAGGCTAAAGATAATGTATAAATTTTTTCAATTTCATCATCACAAAGCTGGAAATCAAACTCTACTTCAAAATTGAAATCTAGAATATTCCAGTATCCATGTCTTCCATAGTATCTTAAAGCTTGGTAGTCGTCGTCATCTCCATCGGGAATTCTTCCTTGGATTTGCCTTCCTAAAGGTAGTGCTTTTAATACACTTAAAAACTCTAGTGCTACGTGTTTTACATACTCATCTTCTCTTTCTATATAATATGCTTAGAGTGAACTAAAGTTATCTAAAAGACAGTAAGCTATTTCTGAGATTATTTCTCTCTCTGTATTTTCTAAATCATTTGGATTTTTATGATAAGTTATTGTCCTCATTTGCTTAATATCGTGTAAACCAGCAGCCGGGTCTTTGTCATAAGGTGATATTGAACAAGAAGCAACGATATATCCCATAATGTCTCCAATAAAAATCCCATCTATAATTTCAGGATCTAATTTAAGTTGTGCACTGTAAACTATTGTATTTCTAAAGTTAAGAGTCTCGTCATAAAGAAGTTTTCCCAAAGTAACAATAGGATATTCAATTTGACCTTCCTCTTGTGACTCTGGATTGAAACTATAAGAAAATTCCATTTTAGCAAGAACTGAAAACACGTGATCTAGGGCTGTATTGAATTTGACAACTTTATCATTTGATCCACTCATGTAGTAATAGTTGCCAGTAATATATGGATGTTCTAGAGCCACTAATATTAGATTAGCTCCATTGGAGATAGTCTCACCCTACTTGGTTTCCCATGGTTCTTCTACAGAAGAGAATTCATTTGTATCTCTTGACTCATCACTCATACTTTACTGCTACTTTAATTAAGCGACATAATTATAACATGACTAAATCTCCCTAATTACATATTTCAAATATAGATAGTTATAAGATAAACTAGTTTATATGAAGAAATCGATAGAAAAAGAAGTGAACTTTTCATTGGATACTAAACATCTTAAAATATCTGTTCTTGTATTAACTAGCTTGTTAATTATATTTATCGGGTATTTTACATTAAATAAAGATACTGGATATAATACTGTTAATGAAAATAAAGGAACTGATAGCAGAACTATTGAATCAGAAAACATTATAGAAGAAGAGATTACTACTGTTAATACAGAAGATACTAACTTGCAGCTGACTGAAGTTGATGATGCGGCTAATGAAGTAAAAAGAGCCGACGCATTATTATCTCCAATCGACTTTGGAAAAGAGGGTAGAGTAGGAGATTCTAAATGGGTTGTTACTGAAATACAAGATTTAGGTTCTAAATTCGAATTAATAGATGAGAATCAACTTAATCAATCTGATTGTGAATCACAAAATGGTAGATTTGTTAGATTAAAAGTTAAGGCTACAAATACTTCAGATTCTACTAGAGAGTTTAAAGCTCCAGTTAATATTGTTGACATTAATTACAATTTTTATTACGCAGATAAAACTTCTCTTTGGTGTGAAAAGAAGCCTGATACTTATGGGAAGAGAATTTTAGAACCTGGCAAGAGCACTGAATATGAGTTAACTTTTGATGTAACTGATACTACTAATAAGATGCTTTTGGAGGTTTATGACTATAGCTTTGACAATGAGACTGGAGAGACTTATGGATACATTGATTTGTTTGATGGTCTAGAATATATAGACTAAATTACATTAAAGTACTGCATATACTCTATAGTTTATCTAATCCAGTTTCCATTCGCATCACAATTAATAATAATTTCTCTAGCCATATCCATGTCTATTCTTTGATTTGCATCAATATTTGAACCCGCAACATGACTTGTGGCAATTATATTGCCTACGTCTTTAATTCTTTTGATCATTTCATTATTAAAATCACCATCAATCCCAGCTCCTCTAATTTTCTTTTCACTAAGCATTGAAAATAAATAATCATTATCTACAATATCTAACCTTGATGTATTTATTAAGATTGCTTCTTTTTTCATTTTAGTAAGAATATTCTTATCGATAAGATTCTTTGACTCATCTGTTAATGGAAGATGAATAGAAAGAATTTCTGCAACCTCAAAAAGCTCTTCTAGCGAAAGAAATTACACTCCAGTAGCTTCTAAGTCTTTATATTTCTCAGGATTAAATGTCCAACACAGAACGCTCATTCCAAAAGTTTGACCAATCTTAATCACTTCCTTTGCTATATTTCCAGCTCCAACAACACCTAGATATTTACCGTAAAGATCAAATGATTCAGGTTTGTTATCGATCTCTCCAAGTGTAAAATTATGTTGTTCAGGAAATCTTTTTATTAATTGCAGCATTAACCCAAAAGTAAACTCAGCTACAGAAGGAACATTTGATTTTCCACAATTGAGAATTTTTAATTCTGGAGCATTTTTAAATTCTATAGAGATATGATCTGTTCCAATTGAAAGTGTTCCTATATATTTAAGCTTTTCATTCCTAGCTGTAAATACTTTTGAAGTCATTTTCTCTTTAACTCCTATAATGATACCTTCGTATTCAGTAACTATTTCACAGAGTTCATCTTCAGTTGGTCTTTGTAAAGACTGATCTCTAATCACTATTTCATGATTAGACTCTCTTAAAAGCTGAATCGCACCTGGTAATAAATCGTATAGACAAGAGTATATTTTCATAATAAATTATAACTAATTAACTATAAATTCGCCAGAAGAGTCTATTGTTTGATCACTCTAGCTTGTTCTTGATCTAGCTCTCAATATAAATTCTCATAGACTCAATATTAACTTTTAATAGAACATTACTATATTGTAAGTTCGAATAATATAATTATTTAGATCCATGATATAATTCCCCATTATTTTTTGTGACGCATGCAAGGAAACTTTGATATACAACCGCAAACACTGCCAGGCAAGACTTATAATGAAGGTGTTGTAAATATCTTACCTACTCAAACAGGTATTATCCAAATTGATGAGCCAGATAGAGAAGGTAAACAACCATTTTTTGATCCCATTACAAGAGAAATAGTTTATATTGACCCGATTTTAGAAGGTGACGATATAAAGAGAGAAGCTGCATTTCCATTAGACAAGCGAAAGCTTATTACAATTGCATATGACGGCAATATTGTAGTATTCAAGGATGGTATTTTTAAATTAGAAAAGGGTAAAGGTCAAATTCACCATATTTTAAGAGAGTCTAATTGGGATAAAAGTTCAAGAGATGGGGAATTTAATTTTGCATCATATATTGGTAGATTAGAAGAAGAAACACTCGCCCTAATGGAGATATTATATAATGCGATTACTTCAGAGAATATACTTTCTCTAGAGCATTTGATGCATAGTGTATTAAACGGCGTACCATTATCAAGTCAGCTACATAACCAATATCACGAATGGGAAGAAGCTGGAAATTTCAAACAATGTTCAGCCTTAATAAATTATTGTATATTAACAACTATTAAACGCCTTTCAACTCTTTATATTGACGACACTGACATGTTCCAAGGCTTTGTATACAAAAATAAGCCGTGGAAAGGTACTATGAGAAGAGGGTGTAAACAAACTTATAGGGAGAAGTCTGAAAGGAAAGCACTCTATAGACAACTAAAAATCTCTACAAAGAATTATTTAAAGATCTTTCCTTTGTCTATAAGTTGAAACAATTAATAATAATTAAATTTTAACTTCATTAAAACTAGTATTGTGCTAACAGATTCAAATCAAGATTATTTAACAACAGGAGTCAATCTAATTCAAGAACATGTAGATGCTACCTTAGAAGATTTTGACGTCTCTGTATTTAATCCAGAGACAGGACTACCAGATACAATTTTATCAAACCTATTTACAAGGCTTAGAGAGAACCCTCCCTACTTACCGATAACTTACTATACTGATGAAACGAATCAGAACTATAAAAGGTATGCTATTGGAGTTAATAAAGTTATACCGAAAATATCAAGAGATCAAAGTCATACCTTTACCAATGCTAGAGCTGAATTCGATGCTCTTAAAGAAGCTATTACAGTTGGATATATACTGTATGAAACGTCTGATGATTTTAAAATAGCTCGCGAATATAACCAAGTTGTTAGAGAATTTGTTAGTAAATATCAGCTTCCTTTAAAAGTAGAAGAGTATACCCAAGAAGATAAAATGGAAGTGATTACTTCTTTATTGCAAGAGATCAACTCTTCTAAAAACTCTTTAACTGGAGTCTCAAAACTTTTGGAATCATTAAAAGATAAGGGTATAGACTATACTGTTGATACAAAGACTTGGATGTATGGATGGCAGCAAAATTATGAATGGACTAGAGCTCCTTACTAGATAATCGGTCAGTTTAACGGTTTAGTTAATCCGCCTCTCTTTGATCTTATAAAAATGCTTGATGATAATTTAAGGCCTGTAGTTTTTATGACTAATGATTTTAGATTTAGTAAAAACTCTTATAGTTTTGGAAGAAGGGCACGAATTGATTTTATTATTAATATACCTGCACTTGATATCCAAATTGATTTTAAGCAAATACTAGGTAAGAACTCCTCTGAATTATCTGAGCTTTCTCATACTCCAAAAAATGAGCCAAAATTAGTGAGAATTTCACCAGATTTCGAGGGAATAACCTGGTCAAAGCGACATCAACAATCGACTTTTTATAAAACTGGGCTTTTTATAAGGACAAGGGTGCCAAATATTGAGAGTTAATTTTATTCAGTTTTCAATAAGAACGTTACTTTATACATCTATAATTTAGAACTCAATCTCTATTAATTTCCTACTTCTAAGAAGGTGCGTTCGTAATCGTTTTCTATAGAGATTAAAATAGTAATTAGATACAGAGTCTCCAACTTCATTAAAACACATTACCTCAAAAAACAAATCTATATCTTTATAATTCCTTATTCCAGGAAACATATCTAAATATCCATCAAATAATTCAGTAAATACTGTATCAGTATTAAACAATTTTCTATCTAGTACTCTTACTATAAATTCATCGTCAACTAGTTCAGACAATATATTTTCCCCTACGACTAATGCTTTAATTACTTGCTCTCTTATAGACCATCCAATCATCAAAGTAAGAGCTTCGTGTAACTCAATTTCATTATTTTGTATTCTAGAATAAATTTCATCAAAATAGACTTGAGATTGTTCAGTTTGAAAAGAGTTAATCACCCTAGATAGCTGATCTCTTATAGTACCAGCTTTATAGCCTGGATCTTGACTTGGGACTGCACCTCTTCTCATACTTAACTCAAGGTTAATTAAGTGTGCTGCTAACAGTCTAGAATTCAAGCCTGTATCATTATCCCATTTTAAACCCGTCAACTGTGCCTTAGGTGTATCATGAAAAACATCATGAGTTCTATTCCCCATAGGAATACAGATAGCTAGATTATCCCAATTTGTTGCTAGTTGTCTCGCCAACTCGGTACAAGGAATTACCCCAAGAGTTGACTGAATAAATTCATCAACAAAAGGCTTAGTTCCAAAAATGAACCCTTTTGACTCTAGCTCATTTCTAATAGATTGAATATAGTTCTTCGGAATTAGATGATGTAGTTCTACACCTTCATCATGTATATGGGAACTAGGGATCAAATAAGGATTTTTAGAATTATCGAGTGCTATCTTGTTTGGTCCATAGGAGAGTTTTATAACATCCTTAATATCAACTGAGAATTTATTAGTATTTAGATCTATTCGCTCATTATTCGGAATCAGTTCTTTCCATTTCACGACAGTACCATTCTTATCTTTTCTTATTTGAAAGCCATTTCCATCTCTTGGTATTTCATCTTCGGGGCTAAGTTTCGGTAGCTGTCTCCATGTAGAAGAGTGTCTAGGATCTCCTCTTTGTGTTTTCCCATCTTTTATTATTAGTATCTCGTAACTAATAACCATTCTTTGTCTTGTTTTTGAAGCAAGGTCAATAGTATCAGCAATATCAACCAAGTCATCTGGAGATAACATTGCATTATTAATATAAATCTCTTGTTCATTTTTCGGTATATCATCCCAATCAGCATATAGTTGAGAAAGTACCGTCTCAGTTTGTTCTCTTGAAAAGAAATTTTGTGGTTCGTATTCTTCGGTTGGCTCTGCCATGAGGAATATTAGCACATTTTCTATAAAGTTCAACATAAGTTATCTTTCAAACAACTTAGCTATTGGAGCATAGCTATGCTCCAATATTTCAAACTACGGCATCAATCTCTTTGGTCCCCTATACAAAACTGAACTTGCCTAATATTCTCCAATCCAAACAATTTTAAAAGAATTCTCTCCATTCCAAGGCAAAATCCTCCATGAGGTGGGCAGCCGTGTTTAAAGAAGTTCAAATAAAATTGAATGTTTTCAAGATTCATTTCTTTTTCCTTTGCTTGTTCAATTAAGACTTCATATCGATGCTCTCTAATCGCACATGTTGTAATTTCTAAACCACGATAGATTAAGTCAAAGCTTTTAGTTTTTGTTGTACTCTCACGCATATGATAAAACGGTCTTCTCGAAACAGGATATTCTGTTAAGAATATAAATTCCGCTCCGTACTTTTCTAATGCTACCTTTCCTAATTTAGCCTCTTCTTCTGAATTGAAGTCATTCTCTTCCTCAGTTCCTCCGATTAATTCCCGTGCCTCTTCAAATGGCAGTACAATGAATTTACTTTGTATTTCCCCTAACTCGATACCCATAATTCGAAACATCTCCTTACCATATTTCTCTTTAACAGAACTAAAAATGTAGGCTAATAATCCTTTTTCAAATTCAATTAATTCCTCGAGCTCTTTTACATAACTCATTTCGAAGTCGTAACTTGTAAACTCAGTTGCATGTCTATAAGTATTTGATTTCTCAGCTCTAAAAACAGGTCCTATCTCAAATACTTTTTCTAGTCCAGCAGCCATTGCCATTTGTTTATAGAATTGTGGCGATTGGGCAAGATATGCAGTTTCTTCAAAGTATTTAACTTCAAAGACTTCCGCTCCAGACTCGCTTGGCGCACCTAAAATTTTCGGAGAATGAATTTGAGTCGTACCTTCTTTAATCATGAATTCGACAAAAGATCTTTCCATTTCGGTCCAAACTTTCAACATAATTTGATTCTTAGGTTTTCTAAGTTCTAACCATCTGTATTCTTGTTGGTTAAATAAATTAGTTTCATTCTCTCCTTCGTTAACTCTAACTGGAATAGGTAGTTTTTCTACAGGTAAAGAGAGTAGTTCAAAGCTATTTGCTAGAAGCTCTAACTCTCCTTTTGATTGTAACTGAGTGACGCCTGTAACTGAGATTACTGCTTCTAGAACAATACCTTGAGCTTTCTCAGCTAATTCGCCTTCAAGTACAATTTGAATAATCTCCGCTTGCTTTCTTAACTCTATAAAGACAATCTTGCCCTTGTTTCTAAAGTTATGAACAAAGCCCTGGAGATTGACCTCTTCGCCTTCTTTTAAATTTTTTAGTTTCATTGTTTATTTTAATTTACTTATATAAAGTCTGTGCTTTTCTCTCAAGATTTATCATTATTGCGATTAACTATATCTGCTCATTAAACGAGAGATTTATTATTAGGTAGACGGCTAATGATTTAAATTTTATTAAATTTAATCTAGAGATCTTATTTTTTTGGTGAGTTTAGAAAGTGGTTTAGTTAACCACCATATCATTATCAGAATCAGAAGTATTAACCAAACACGTAGAAACCAAAGATTTTTGGTTCTTAAATAGTTGTGTTAGGCTTAATAGTGCTTTCATTAAATGATTATATCATTAAAAACACATGTAGAAAAGTTGTTAGTTTTTGGTAACTATGTATAATAGACTTTGTTATAAAAAACAAAAATGAATTTTAATTCGCTTTATAAAAACAATAATAGTATTTACGGATTAGCCGCAAGCCCTTGGGTAGTAAATGTATCTAGATATATCTCAGCACCTGCTAGTGTTTTAGATATTGGAATAGGGCAGGGTAGAAATGCTCTTTATTTATCTAGACTTGGTTATTCAGTTACTGGTGTTGATAGCTCAGACGTAGGTATTGAACAAACGAAATTAGCTGCATTGAACGAAGGGATTTCAATAAATCTTATAACTTCAGATATAAAGCAATATATTTATGATGATTTATTTGATGTAATATTATCAACAGCTTCACTTCAATATATTGGAAATGCAAACGAAATTTTTTCAGAAATTAATCGAATTAAAAATAATACTAAGTTTAGCGGTCTAAACGTAATATCAGTACCTACTAGGACAAAAATTGCTATGAAGATGCCATATTACTTTTCATTTGATACTTTAGTAGAACTTTATTCAGACTGGGAGCTTCTTGAATTAAAAGAGATAGAGGATACTTTTTCGACCGGAGCAATAGGTACTATAGCTTACTTAATAGCAAAGAAAGTTAGTTAAGCTTCAAATACACGTCCACTCCTATCAGTAATATAATCAAATAAAATCATTTCTATTAAAGAATCTTTTAAAGTATTTACTTTATTAAATGTAATTTTAATTTTTGGAATTTCAATTCCTATCCTTTCTAAGTGGGTATATAAATTATTAGTAATACTTCCAAGTGTATCTCTCATAGGATGTTTAATATTCGAAAGAGTTACCCTACCTTCTATAATTGCTAAATTATTAAGCAACTGATCTGGTCTTATTATGAGTACCACATTACCTTTCTTTAATCTCTTAGTTACAAAATCTTTAATCTCTGGCTGCAGAGAATTTATATATTCCTCGTTTATATTGATAATTTCTTTACGCTTTAATGTATTTGGAGGTCTAACAATATATCCTATTTCTTCTAAATCCGGTAAATTAGAAAAATCTAAGTTTAATACTTCTATTGGAATTACAAAGTGATTATCTCCACTGTTTAATATCATTCCTCCATTATCAAGAAGTGTATAGATTTCACTTTTTATATCTTCAAGCCTATTTTTCACCTCTAGATATTCATCAGTATCTTTTCCTAGTTCATTTCCTAAAATATCTAATATGAAGTTTAGCCCTACACCGCTAGTAGAACCAAAATTTTCTTTTATAGAATATATTTTTTCTCCACCTTCATTCGAAAACCCTGTGTCCGCCATTATTAGGAATCTAAGTTTTGAA
>JAUZRK010000010.1 GCA_030950485.1 Candidatus Dojkabacteria bacterium
GGACATGTTAGCAGGGCATTGCGCCGGACCACTTGTAATATAAGCAGTCTGATTTAAAATAATAATAAACATAGAGTATAATCTTTGGGTAGAGTCCATTAAAATCATAAAAACCCTTCCTCACTTAAATGATTACTTTCTTAATAAGAAAATTAATCTTATTTACGCGTCTAACTATTCTGAGGATGTTCTATCAGTTATAAATTCAGCAAAGTTCATCAATAAGTCAGATATAGCTTTTAGCGATCTTATTAATAAAATTAGTCAAACTAAATCGCTAGCAGTTAGTAATGAATATCTAGAAAAGTATGCAGGAGAAATCACTGCTTTTGAAAGGAGAGAGGTAGTAGATGAAGTTTTAGAATTTAGTATAAAAGGAGATATTTTATCAATCTGGCCAGTAGGATATAACTCACCAGTAAGAATTGAATTTTTTGGAGATGAAGTAGAATCTATATATCTCTTCGACAATATTACGGGTAGAAAGCTAAATGAATTAGGAGGAATAGTATTTACGGATATACTTCCAAAAGACAAAGGGATAATTGAAGATATTGTTGTTCAAAGTGAAGATGATAAACCACTGGAAAAAATTATTTTTACTAATAAAGTATTAAAAGGGATTGATAAATATTTTAAAGAAGTTAAATTTGATTTTGTTGAATCTGATTTTATCTTGCCTTCTTTATTTTTTTCAAATGTTCACTTAATTAGAAGTGAAATAGAAAGGTTAGAAGAACTAGGTTCTAGAGTTTATCTAATTTCTAAACACAAAGATGATATTCCAGAAGACCTTAAAAAATATATATTTGCTAAAGAAGATTTAAAAAGTATATCTAAAAATATTAAATATTTGAATAATCTAGAAATTGAACAAATTAAATTTTTGCCGGCGGGGTTTATATCTTCAGTAGGTAAAACAGCAATATTTACAGACAGAGAGCTTTTTGGAAGTATTTTTCTAAATAAAGTTAAAACTATTAATAAGTCTTCCGCAAGGCTAAAGCAATTACTAGCCCAGTTTGAGGGTGAGATTAAGATTGGAGACTATATTGCTCATGAGGATTACGGAATTGGTCTTTACTCAGGATTGACTAGAGAGGAGTATGATTCTGTATTAACTGATTATCTACTAGTTAAGTTTGCTGGAGATGATGAAATATATGTACCGTTAATACAAATTGAAAAAATCACAAAGTATCTTGGAAATAGTGACTCTCCCCCAAAACTAACTAAGCTTTCAAAAGGAGGTTGGAAAAAGCTAAAAGAAAAAGTTAAGAAAACTACTGTTCTATTAGCTAAACACTTAATCGAGCATATGGCGAAACGTGAACTTAGTAAGGCAGTTCCAATTGACCAAAATGATTCACAAGAATATAAGTTCTTTGTAGAGTCTTTTCCATATAATGAAACTAGGGATCAAATAAATGTTATTAATGAAGTTATTAATGACATGAAGTCTACAAGACCTATGAATAGGCTAGTAGTTGGAGATGTCGGTTTTGGAAAAACTGAAGTTATAATGCGTGCTGTTTTTAAAGTTATAGAGCAAAGAGGGCAGGTAGCTGTATTATCTCCAACGACTATATTAACTTCTCAACACTTAGCTACTTTTAGAGAGCGATTCGAACTGAAATCTGATGGTGATAATCCCTATGACATACCAATGTCAATTGAAGCTGTTTCTAGGTTTAATACAGTTAAAGAAAATAGGGAAGTTATAGACAGGGCTAATAATGGAGATGTAAGTGTACTAATCGGTACACATAGACTATTAACCTCTGATGTGAAATTTAAAGATTTGCAACTTGTAGTTATTGATGAAGAACAGAAATTCGGAGTTAAACAAAAAGAAAAAATTAAGCAAATTAATTATGGTGTGCATATGCTTTCTGTAAGTGCTACTCCAATACCTAGGACTTTAAGTTTAGCGCTGTCTTCAATTCAAGATATCTCTGTAATAACAACACCTCCAAAAGGCAGACGATCTATAGATACAGAAATGATTTATACGGATTGGAATAAAGTCGCAGATGCAATCTCAAAGGAGCATTCTCGTGGAGGGCAGGCGTATTTCTTACATAATAGGGTAGAGACAATAGCTGCTATTAAAGAGAAATTAAGTAATCTCTTACCCGGTATTAAATTTGAATTTGCTCATGGGAAAATGTCTGCGTCTCAACTTGATAGAATAATGACAGATTTCTATCTAAATAAGTTTGATGTTTTAATATCTACAACTATTATTGAGAATGGATTAGACCTTCCAAATGTGAACACTATGATAATTCATGATGCTCATAGATTAGGTCTTTCACAGCTATATCAACTTAGAGGTAGGGTGGGTAGAGGAGATAGACAAGCGTATTGTTATTTAATGTGTCCAAGATTTAAAACTAAAACAATGTCAGTTGATGAAACAAAGACTGATCTTAAAATAAAAAGTGTAGAGAGATCTAAGTTATACCTTGAAAGGTTACAGTCACTTGTTGAAAATTCAGACCTAGGAGCTGGATTTCAAATTGCTTCTAAAGATCTTGAAATTAGAGGAGCCGGATCTATTTTAGGTGAAAAACAACATGGGCATATAACTGAAATTGGATATGCCTTATATATAGAAATGCTTGCAGGTGAGATTGAAATGTTAAAAGAAAAATTGAATTTACCTTAATCTCCTACTTCTTGCTTCTCTTTGCCTCAACTTTCTTTTCAAATGATTTTATTTTCTTAATTTCTCTTTTGTCTTGCTTTTCTTCAACGCTAAATTTAAAAGACTGATTAAATGATCTCATAGAAGATTCAAGTGTCACTAGAGAACTGCTTATTAAATTAAACTTGTAGATAAGTAAAGAAATAGTAATTAAGAAAAGACCAATGATTACCTTGTTATCTGAATCAGAAAAAAGACTACCATCTGTTAATATATTAGTCTTAGGTAAGCACCCATTATTAATACAAGTTGGATCATTTGCACATTCAGCTAATATACATTTTCCTTCAGTTACATTACATATATGATCATTAGGACATTGCGAATCATTTTTGCAAGGACCTCCGCAAACCGGAGAACAGCCATCTATACAGTTTGCATCAGTACAGCCATTTAGTGTACATTTACCACTTAGGCATGAATGATTATTAGGACATTCTGAATCACTAATACAAGAATCTCCACATTCATTTAGCTCAATTTTACAAATTGCACTACAACCATCATTATTAAAATTATTACCATCGTCACATTCTTCACCAGAGTCTAAATTACCATCTCCGCATGAAGGAGGGATTTCAACTATACAAGCAGCACTACAACTATCACCGTCAATATTATTGCCATCGTCGCACTCTTCACCAGAATCTAAATTACCATCTCCACAAGAAGGATCAACTTCTATCTTACAATTACTATTGCAACCATCTCCATTTGTTTTATTACCATCATCGCATTGTTCTCCTGAATCTTTAGTTCCATCTCCACATACAGGTACAGGACAATCTCCTCCATATGCTGCTGTACCAAACCAAGTACCTCCAATATTTATATCAATCTGTTTACATTGACCGCACGCCGCGCCATTAGCATCATATCTTCCTGGTGAAGATGCATTAAAACTAGATTTATTTGAACTAGTACCGACACAATCATTGTTGTTTATAACACCATTCCCATCTTTATCAGTAGCTTTTCCTGAATAACTATTACTTTCTCTAACATCACAATTAGCTCCTATATTTATAAACGAACCTGCAACAGAAGGGTTATCTACGTTACAAGTAGTTCCACCTCCACCTCCTGTACCACTACAAAAATCAGGTGCTTGTTCATAGTTATAATCAGTTCTTATAGAAGAGCCAACTGAGGTACAAAATTCCTTAGCTCTATCAGTACAACTACCTTGCGGTGCGCTACAATCAGGACCAAACTCTGAACCATCAATGCATGATCCGCCTATACAAGCAACACTAGCAGAAGAATCTTGGGCTGAGCCATCATTTTGAAGACTAAGTCCTACATATATAGAAGCTGCTACTAGTCCAATGGTTAATAAAAGTAATATTCCTATTACAATTCGTCTTGCTTGAAGTGACATTAAAATATTTAGTTATAACTATAAATAGAATATCAGAAAAATGAGCAATAGAAAATGATGAAAATGCAGTTACTTGTTAATTTCTGTATAAAATAACTATAGCCAATGCTATAATTTATTAATGGAAATGATAAATATAAATAATTTCTTTTTTCTTCTCCCTTAAGGGAGATTTCTTCACGTATAAAATTTCACTAATACTAGGTTTGTATTTAATTTGATGTTTAAACATCTAGTTTGTAGAATTGGATTAAGGCAAAAAAGTAAAAAATATAAACTAAAATGGCAAAAAGTAAAAAGCATGAAGCATAAAGCATAAAGCTTGGGGAGGAGGCTGAAAAAAATAGAGTGGTGAGTATTTAGATTACCTTGTAGATAAAAAATAGGTAAGGGTAATTAGTAAAAAATTAAAATGTTATTTTATTAAAAATGAGTAAATTTGATCCAAAAAATTATGAGAATAAATGGAGTGAAAAGTGGGAAGCTGAATCTGTTTATAAGACTCCATCTATAGAAAAGGGTGATGATAAAGCTTACATATTAGATATGTATCCTTATCCTTCGGGATCAGGATTACATGTAGGTCATCCAAGAGGTTACTTAGCAACTGATGTAGTTTCAAGATTTGAAAGAATGAATGGTAAAAAAGTTTTATATCCTATGGGATTTGACTCATTTGGTTTACCAGCTGAAAATTATGCAATAAAGACTAATGTTCATCCTGAAGAGTCTACAAATAAAGCAATTAAAATGTTTAAATCTCAGATAGAAAATATTGGTTTATCTTATGACTGGGATCGAGAATTAATGTCTCATGATCCAGAATATATGAAATGGACTCAGTGGATTTTCTTGAAGATGTATAAAGCAGGTAAAGCTTATCAGAAAGAAGCTCCAGTGAACTGGTGTCCAACTGATAACACTGTTTTAGCCAATGAGCAGGTAGAAGCCGATGGTACTTGTGAGAGATGTGGTAGTGAAGTAATTCAGAAAAATATGAAGCAATGGTTTTTCAAAATTACTGATTATGCAGATAGATTAATTTCTGATTTAGATAAAATTGATTGGCCAGAAAGTACAAAATTAGGTCAGAAAAATTGGATTGGAAAAAGTGAGGGTGCAAAAATGAGATTTAAAGTTGTCAGCTCGTCTTCAGATAAAGAAATAACTGAATTAGAAGTTTTTACAACCGCATTTGATACAGTTTATGGCGCAACTTTTATGGTTATCGCACCTGAACATGATTTAATTAATATTAATAAATCAGAAATTACTAATATTGACGATGTTAATTCATATGTAGAAGAATCTAAAAAGAAGACAGAGTTAGATAGAAGACAGAACAAAGAGAAAAGTGGAATTAAAATTGAAGGTATAGAAGCTATTAATCCTGTAAACGGTAAAAAAATACCTGTTTTTGTTGCTGATTATGTATTAGTAGAATATGGGTCAGGTGCAATTATGGCAGTTCCAGCTCATGATGAAAGAGATTTTGAGTTTGCTAATAAATATAATTTAGAAATTGTTCCAGTAGTAGAAGCAGAAGATATCAAAGATTTTATAAGCTATTCTGCTGATGTTAAAAAGAATCCTTCTAAATATAGTGTTATTAATTCAGAAAGCTTCAACGGTAAATCCTATAAAGTGGTAAGAGAAGAAATGATGCAAGAGTTTGAGAAAAAAGATTTTGCTGAGAGAACAACAGAATATAAATTAAGAGATTGGTTAGTATCTCGTCAGAGATTCTGGGGTTGCCCAATTCCTATTGTCTACGATCCTGAAGGAAATCCACACCCAGCTTCTGAGGATGAGTTGCCAATTAGGTTACCAATGGATATAGATTTTAAACCAACTGGAGAATCTCCTTTAAGATATTCTGAAAGCTTTCATAAATCAGCTGAAGAAAAATATGGAAAAGGTTGGAGAAGAGAAGTCGATACATTAGATACTTTTATGGATTCAAGTTGGTATTTCTTTAGATTTACTGATGTTAAAAATAAAGAAGAATTTGCATCAGCTGAGTCTATGAATAAATGGATGCCAGTAGATTTATACATTGGAGGAGCTGAACATACGGTATTACACTTAATGTATGCAAGATTTTTTACTAAATTCTTTTTTGACGAAGGTTATATTGATTTTGATGAACCATTCCAAAAATTAAGACATCAAGGGATGATCTTGGCAGAAGATAGTAGAAAAATGAGCAAAAGATGGGGTAATACAATTGATCCAAATGAAGAAATTGAAAAATATGGAGCTGATACATTAAGAATCTACGAAATGTTTATGGCACCATTTAATTCAACTACACCTTGGAGTACAGAGACAGAGGTTGGTGTATTTAGATTCTTAGGAAAAATCTGGGATCAATCTGAAAAAGTCGATGAGTCATTCGAATCAGACGAGCAAGAGAAAATGATTCATAAATTAATAAAAAAAGTAACTGAAGATATTAATTCAATGAGTTTTAATACAGCGGTTGCAAAGATGATGGAATTTGTTAATTTTGTTTCGAAAGAAGAAAAGATTAATAAATCTGTTTGGGAAAGATTTATTTTAGTAATAGCTCCCTTCGGACCATTTATCTCAGAAGAGTTATGGAATAAATCAGGCAATGAGTTTAGCGTACATAAACAAAGCTGGCCTTCTTTTGATGAAGCTATGACAATAGAGTCATCTGTTGAGATGGGAGTTCAGATTAATGGAAAAGTTAGAGGCTCAATACAAATCGCAGTAGATGCTACAGAAGAAAATGCAATAGAATTAGCATTAGCTGAAGCTAATATTCAAAAGTATGTTGGAGATAATAAACCTAAAAAGATTATCTATATACCTGGTAAAATCTTGAATATTATTGTGTAAATTTTTTTGAGGAAAATAAAAAGTAGGGGAGGCATCGATGCCTCCCCTATTTTTTCTATCTTTCAAAGATGCCTCCATTATACTATTATGTAATCGAATTATTTTAAATATTTATTTTTATACTATGATTAAATTTAACTTTATGAAAATTTTCACGCCTATAACGGTACTATCACTATGCGCATTTACATTTGCTCTCGTTTCTAAAGCAGACGCTGCAACATATTATGTTTCAACTTCTGGAGATAACGGAAATGATGGAAGTAGTGGAACGCCATGGAGAGATATTCAACATGCGCTAGATACTATGACTGGTGGTGATACATTAAAGATTGGGGCGGGAACATATTCAGAATCTGTGAGAGTAAAAAATGATCTAGATGGAACTGTCTCTGCTAGAACTATAATAGAGCCTTGGAATTCTAATGATACACTTACAATTACTTCAGATACATCATCAAACTATGTTCTAAGAATTGAATCTGACTATACACTACTGTTAGAAATTTAATAATAGATGGGCAAGCTCCAACTAATTCTGTTGCCTCTGGAGATTCTCAATGTTTAATTGCTAGACCTCACTATACTGAAGGAACTGATTTGCTAGATCTACAATTAGATGGATTAAATGTTAAGAAATGTTCAGGACATGGAATTGATATTGGAGGAGATGAGATTGGAGGAACAGATTACTATGCGAGTGGAAGTGTTAAAAATTCAATAGTTGAGTACGCAGCAATGAATAATTACAATGGAGACAGAGGAGGCTCAGGTTGGCAATCTGGCTTAAAAATATCTCACAACGGAAAAGATATAGAACTTTCAAATAATACAATAAAAAATAACTGGGGAGAAGGTGTTGCAATAACAAGAGGAGAGAATGTTACATTTAAAAATAATACTATCTTTAATAGTTATTCTGTAAATATTTATATTGATAATTCTATTAATACAATTGTAGATAGTAATTTTGCTTATTGTAACGATAGCTCATTAATTCTTAAAGATGGTAAGAAAGCTTCTGGTATCTCAGTAGGTGAAGAATTTTATACAGGTTGGGGAAATCAAATGAGTACTTTAAAAGTATTTAATAATATTGTTTACAATTGTTCTAGAGGGTTTACTTGGTATGGAACTGATACTAACGCAGCATCAGGTGGTTTAGATAATACAATTATTGCAAATAATACTTTCTATCTTCTTGATAATACATCATCAGCAATTTATTTAGACGGAGAGGTTGGAGATGATATTGAGTTTAAAAATAATATTATAGTAAGTAACGCTGGAGCTGTATGGATTGATAGTGCGATTGGAACTTATGATTTTGACTATAAATCTTTGGGCAAATTCAAATGATCCTTCTCAAACTGAGCTAAGCGGATCAAATGATGTACTTGCTACTGTAGCTTCAATTAGTTTTATTCAAAGTCCTGCTTATTCAGCAAGTAACTTTAATATAGAAGCATCATCAAGTGCTGTAGATAAAGGAACAGTTATAGCTTCAAATTTATATGATTTTAACAGAATAGAAAGAGATAGTAATCCAGATATAGGAGCATATGAAGTTTCTGAAACTATATTAGAATTAGCTACAAACTTTTTAATCAATAATTCATTTACAACAACAGTTTACATTGGTGAAGTTGTAGACTTTACTGATATATCTTCTGGAAACGTACTTACTTGGGAATGGGATTTTGATAATGATGGAGTAGTTGATAGTACAGATCAAAATCCAACTTATACTTATACTGAAGCAGGTACTTTTGAAGTTAAATTAACTATTACTGATGCTGATGGTTCAGTTACGGTAACTAGAACAAGCGCAGTTAAAGTTTTAGATCCAAGCGCAAGTATAGAAGTATTTAGATTTAGAAATAATGATCTTGGTGGATCAGCTCACTTTTATGTAACAGGGACGCAAAATAGGGATATAGTAGTTTTAAGATCACAATCTGGAGGAATATGGGATGGAGTGTTTACATACGAGACTGTAGCATTTTATGTACCAATGAATTAATTCAACGTAGTGGATGCAGATCTTTGTTCCCTACCTAGTAATAAATATAAAAACAATAAATTGGATTTAATAAATATTTTCCTATAAACTTAATTAATGGAAGAAACAAAAATAGAAAATATAATTGATAATGATAAAACTATAAACAGTCTTGTTGATATGGACCATGAATTAGAAGAAAAGGCTAGACGAAGAGCAAGAGAAAAAGGAAGTCTAATAGCGCATACTTTTATATTTATTTTAGGATCTTTAGGATTATTTATATATAACGCTATTACGGCTTGGAATGATTGGAGTAACTGGTGGTTTTTACCTGTAGTTGGAGGTTGGTTTATAGGTTATATAATCCATTTTTTAAGTACTACACTTTTTAATGGGTTGGTAGCAAACTATATAGAAACTACTACTGAGAAAGAATTAGAAAAGGAATCTAAGAAATTATAAATAGAAGTTCTCTTACTTAAATATCCTATCAAGAGCTAGATTCAACATTCCTCTTTTTACACTTTGATTTTGAGTAAAAGTTATTTTTCCTACTTCTATAGCCTTTATATAATCTGACACAACTACAATTGACTCACTATGAATTGATTTATTAAGTGTTTTACTTAAATTTTCAATATTACTAATTCTCGTTCCAGAAAAGTCAGCATAAATTTCTATACTATCAGGAATTGTAATTACCAACTTTTTAATTTCAAAATTGCTAGATGAAATTATAATAAAAGTTTCTATATCTTCTATCTCGAGTGAAATTGGAGATAGAGTATAATCATCAGTATTTAGACTAAATCTTGTTTTTAACTCCTCTTTTATATCTCTAATTACTATTTCTTTCAGATTCTTATTCTCAACTTTTATAATCCATTCTTTTTCTATTGAATCTTTATCAATTGAAGAGTAATTTTTTAATGCTCTATATAAGTCATCTTTTGCATAATCTAATAGACTGTCAGAATATTCTAATTTTACTTCGTTATATTTCTGATTGTTTTCTACTATGCTTGAATCCAAACTGTAATCAAAACTAGTACTAGATTCTAGTTCTATATCTTGAATATTTTTATTTGAAAAGAATAGGTTATTAGTTTGAGCAATATACCAATTTTCTCTATTCTCGGAGTAATATAAACTTAATTAAAAAAAAGAAGAAGCTAATAACATTAAGATTCCAATTAAAATTGTTCTCTTCATTGTTATTAGCTTCTTAAATTTAAAGTTCTTTTGTCTTAGTTATCTTGAATTTGAAGAACTAATACTTGTGTTTGACCGCTTACTGTTGTTTCTGAAGCAAGTCTAAATGATGCTTTATTCTTAAGCTTAACTCTATAAACAGCAGTACCAGTATTTTCATTAAAGCTCTCAAGTTTTCCACTTAGGAAATTCGCTGCTGATAAATCAGCACTTATTGTTGCTTGACTAGCTTCACCAAAATCTTTGTAACTTGCTAAATTTTTAATTGTTACATCAATAAAGAATGATCCATTTTCTTCAACTAGTTCTGCAGTTGAATTTGTTATAAATTCATCTCCAACGTTATTTCTACTTCCCCAAGCTATTTCAAAATAATTAACTGTATCTTCATAATAAAACTCATTATATTCAATAGTATCATTTGTAACGCTACTCACTATAAATTGAGTTTCTTCAGAAAAGTCATTATCTAGATTTAATCCTGTTGGTGTAGTAACTACTGGCTTATCTTCAGTTGTTGTATCTTCTACAACTACATCTTCTATTGCTGAAGTATCTTTATCAAATTGTGCTTGTGTTTTTATATCAATTATTAATCTGTTTCCAGCAGCAGAAATTGCATATCTAGAATCTTCATTTAGAATAAAAACAAAGCTATTATTTACAACATCATATTGAATCTCAGATACAATAGAATCTGCGATTGAACTAGTAGTCTGTAAACTTGGATCAGTCTTAGCACCTCCTAATGCAACTGTTAATTTATTCTCAGCATTATTAAAAGTAATTCCTAATACTGGAAGTGACTGACTATTATCTGCAACTAATCCATCGAAAGCTATTTCAGTTCTACTAAAAGTAGTATAAGTTTGATAGTTTAATTTTGATGCTGTAACAGTTTTACTGTCTATAGTCTCGTTTCCTATAGAAGAAAAGCTCTCTGTTGTAACGAAACTAGCATCTTTTGGAGTATTGCTTACTCCACCTGATGGCTTAGCAGTTGTATTTATAGTAATAGGACTGTTATTTGAATCTATAACTGTATTTGTATCGTTATTGTTATCTTCAACAACTACATCGTTTCCATTATTATCGTTTGTATCATCTTTTGAAATTAATTCTCTAACACCAAAAGCCGCACCAACTCCTATAATAATTACTACGATTACATACAATATTATTCTAATCGGACTTTCTTCTTCTACTCTTAAATCACTGAATCTTGCAGGATCTAACCTGTCTGGGTTTATAGTACTGTGTAAAGAACTACTTAGGTCTTTAGACAATAGAGGTGACTTTTCAATTACGTCTTTCTCATTTGTCTTAGTTTTTTTAACTTTTTTTGGCATTTTTATAAAAATAACTTCTAATCTAGCAACAGTATAATGGATTTGTAATTTAAGAACAAGAAAAAATAAAGTTCTCAAAAGTTTTCTAAAACATTGATTTATAAGGATAGTAGAAAAAAATATAAATTAAATCATTTTTTTAATTTATTTATCTGTATTATAATCGTTTAATATTTATGAATACTTAATAATGAAAAAGAAAAAAAGTAAATCACCATTAAAAAAGTTTTTAAGTGCAAGTCTACAAAAAAAGGTAAGTTATATAACAACATTTCTTACAATTACGTTTTTCATTTTTGTTGTAATATCTTTTATAAATCCTACTTTAAGTAAGAAGAACGAAAGAGAGTTTTGTCAGAGTGAAGAAGATAAGTACGATGAAGGAAAGTTTTGTGTTGAATTCAGTTCAGAGAAAAAATTATTAAATGATGCAGCGTACGATATAAGTATTACTAAAGATGGAAAGGAAGTTTATACTCGAGGTTTTAATTTTTTTCAAACAAACCAAGAACTATCAAAAGTAATAGATAAGTTAGACTTAGAGTGGAGTGAAAGAGGATTAGAAATAGATTTTAAAGAAGAAGAGCAAAAGACAAATATTTCAAAAGACTTTTTTATAAAATAATGAATTTAGACTGAGCGAATAATAAAATTTATCGCTCAGTCTTTTAATATTCCTCTATATATTTGTTCTTAAAATTTGAGGACTTTAAGTGATTCTCGATTTAGACTGAATCTTAAAAGTAACTATATCTGTATTTATCATTTTTAATACTTCTATAAAGTGTCCCTCCTCCTCAAGAGTTTGAGTAATTTTACTAATGGTTTTAAACGATGCTGTATTTGAATTATGTACGCTGAGAAGTAAGGAGTCAATTTTTTTATCAAGTGTGACTAATGCAATCTTTGTAACGGTATCAAATAATATATGACCTATACCAAGTCCCCTGATTTCTGGTAAAAGAAATATACTTGCGCTTGAACTTCTAGCTTTATGATCAAAATAAGAAATTCCAAGCACCCGACCCTGATATTCAACAGTAAAACACTTCCCACCTAATAGTTCGATTTGATCTAAAGTTGTTAAAAATGATCTTAGAATATCTCTATGTGTTTCGGGGTTGAAATTAAAGTAATGAAATAGTGCTTCTTGATCTTTCTCTAAGTCTATTTGATTTACAAATTCAAAAAGCAATTCTTTAATTTGTTCTGGAGATTTATCTTCAAATGTAATTGAAGTTTCAGTGTATTGTTCAGCTGTAGGTCTATACAATATAGCATAATAGATATATCCCGGAATTATAACAGACAAAAAACAAACCTATCTTGACATAAGGGATTTATTCCTTGTTATCTTGATTCATTGCATTTAATTTTGCTTGAAGGTCTGCTTGCGCATTTTCAGAATTAACTAGAGTTTTCTCTGTATCTTTTTTTGAATCTTCTTTATTCTTATCTCGTAGAAGGAACGCTACTGTTCCAAATGTCATTTGCCTAATAGACAGAGGGATTATAACTACTGTCTTAGCTCCAATTATTTTTGCGAGTGGTTTTACTAATTTCTTAGGAACAGGCGGAGATAAGTAGTTTTCTAAATCATCTGTTACTATGATTTTACTTTGTCTAAACGCTTGTAGCGAGGGTGAATTAGCAAAGTCTTCACTATTTACTTTTATATTAAATTTCTCGCTATAATAATCTCCTATTAATTTTCTTGCAGCTGCAGCTAGTTTATTTTCTGTTATTGCTTGTATCTGTAACTGACTTCCGTCTGTTGTTAGTGTTGATATTATAGATCCTATTATATATTCATCCTGCGGGACTGAGTTTACTGCTAGTTCTGCTACTCGTTCTGGTTCTAGGGATTTAGAGATTTCAAGGGCTTGGGTGTAGAGAGCTGTTAGTTCTTTGTTTTGTTTGGTTAGATTATTTATCTGCTTTTTTCTCTCTTCGAATAATCTAGCATTCTCTATAGAGATACCAATAGCTGTAGCATAAATATTTTTAATACTCTCTTCTTTTGTAAAATCAAGGTTAGAGCGTTTCCTGGTTAGCATTAAGGCTCCGGTTATTTTTGCTTTGTACCTTATTGGAACTACAATCGCTGCACCTGTTTGAGTTGTCTTTTGTATTATTCCTACCAGAGTTCTGTTAAGTACTCCAATAGTAAAATCAGATAATTTATCAGAGATATGTGTATTTCCTGTTACTATTGAATCAACCACAAAATTATCTTTTTGAGACATTTCAACTTTTAGCTTATCCATGAGGTTATTAGCTCGTAGTAATTTTAGAGCTCGGTCACTATAGCTAGATTTGGCCATAGACTTAGTATAGACATATTTGCCATCTTCCTCTAAGAGAAAGAGAATACCTCCATGCATTTCAAGTAATTTGACTACAGAATCTATTGCAGTCTGCAATATAGTATTTAGATCTATATCACTTGCAACGTTTTCTAGTAACTTTGTAATTGCTAAGATATCCTTATCTCCTATATAGCTTAGATTAGGGATATTTGAAGACTCAGTTTTCTTTTGTTTTTTTAATAGACGGAACAATGTAGTATTATAAATCTAATGTAATCTAATCCTATCAGTTTTCATGGAAGGTTTTAATAGAGAATTAATAGAAAAAAGCTTAAATGAATTTTTAAAGATCAAGCCTTTTTCGTATGCCGATACAGCTAAAATGAAAATTTTCTTCGACTTATTTATAGATATTTATAGGTATGATGACTTATATGATAAATCTGAAAGTCCAGATTTTAAACAAATAAAAGCATATCAGAATGAAATGAAGCATAGATTTATACTGTTAGAGACTGAGTCATCTTTTTTTGAAAAAGAACTCACAGATTTTTTTTTCTGCACATTTTTCTTTATTTGCAAACAAAATTAATAATTTTAATCAGTATATTATTTATTCAAGTAAAACTGTGGGGTACAGGGTCTTATTACTAGCTCTCTTTTCATCTGTAGGTATGGATCTCAACCTAGATAGAATATATAAGTCAAAAAAATTAAATAGAATTTTTAATTTACAGTCAGAAATATTAAGGATTGAAAATGACTTACTTGACGAAAGTGTAGATAAGGAGAGGTTGTCCAATGAGTCAAATCAATTGAAATCAAATTTTTTTCAACAGAATCTGAGGTCAAAAATTGTATTTAAGAAAGTACTGCTAAAATTAAATTTTTATTGTGCTTATTTGGAATTTAATATATTTAAAAGCTCATCTCTTCTTATAGCATTAGATATAAGTCATAAATTTTTTTGTTGGGGAGATAAACTTCAAACCAAAAATAGATTAAGTGGCAGAATATAAGTATACTTCCAGTTTTAAATATAAAGTATTCCTATTTTAATATAATTATTTCATTTAGCTCAATCCTATCTCAGTGATTATACTACAATAATATATGAATGATATATTAATACCTGAGGAAATCAAAAACACCGAACAATCTATTGAAGCTAATTCCCCTGAATCTATGATGATTTCCCTCGGATATGAAATAATTGAAACTGATAAGTCTAACTTTGAAAACTTTACAACTAATACTAAACCTTTCTTTCGCTATGATGAAGAAATAGAATACGTTGATGATTATGAGTTAAATGCAGATTCTATAGAATACAAGTCAGTATATCTCTTAAGAGGAGGTGATGGCCTATCTTACTATGGGATTATTCAAACTAATGATGGTGTTTTAATATTAGAGACTGAAGAAAGTGAGATATTTGGTAATCCTGTTTTTCCAGGCGCATTTTTAAAGTCTAATTCTCTTAGAGTAAAATCGTTTCTTATAAACAATGGCCAAAATATGTATTTTGATCTAATGAACTTAAAAGCAACTCATGATTATCCGTTAGTAGTTCATTTCATACCTACAAATATTGGTTCGCATTTAATTCTAAATGATAAAAAAGTTTTAGAGCTTGTTATTGGACCGTATAAAAAAATTGGAGAGGTAATATAGCTAGATATATATTCTTACATGAATTTGGTCACTATATTGCTTATCTATCACTACAGAGAAAGGGTGCAATTGATGAAAGATCGGCTAACGCTGTTCTATTAAATATTGTACGAAATATCAATAAAATAAATCCTGGCTTTTTTAATATAGAAGAAGTAATGGAGTTCATTAATGGCCAACTTTCAGCTTGTCAGAATGACTATGCTGAAGATAATGCTCAAAATGCAACTCTAGAAGAAGAATTAGCTTCTAATGGATTCACACGTGAGAAAAGAAGGGAGATATATACTAGGTATACTAATTGATTTAGCTTCTACTCACTTTCTTGTATTAAAATAGTTTTTAGAACACTTTCAATTTCCTTAACAACCCCTTCTACCATCTGAATCTCTGAAACATCTACTTCTTCGACATATCTAGCCAATGAAAAAACAAACACACCAATTACTTCAATATCGGATCTCACAGGTATGGCTAAAAAAGATTTCACACCTGAGAATTTTTTGTAAATGTTTACCTGTAATTTATTAAGCGGAGGGGCTACAAAATTATCTAGATCATTACTGAATACCGTCTTATTTTCTAAAATTGCTATTTGAGTTAAGTTATCTCCTTTAATTGGAATTTCAATGAATGAACTTTTGGTAATTATTGATTTTTTAAGTGCAAGTCTTGGGATTTTAGATTCTGAAATATACATTAACTGTGCAATATTTTGTTTAAGATCTGCTCTTGATAAAGACGAGCCAACAAAGCCAGCAACAAGGTCTAATTTATTTAAGATTTTAATTGCTAATGTGTCTAATAAAACTTTTGCTTCATCAGAGATGAATTGATTTCTTAAGAGGGTAGATATACTTTCCTGTCTTTTACTTTTTATATTTAGCTCTATATCAAATAAGTTTGCAGTTTCTATGGCTTTGAGATCTAATTCTTTTGCTACAGTAAGCAAAGTCTCCTTCGTAGGATTAACCTTCCCATTCTCAATCCTAGAAATCATCCCAGGGCTACCATCAATCCGCATTTCAAGCTCCAACTGAGACAATCCAGATCGCTTTCTGAAATTTTTTATTTTCTCTCCAAGAGTATTACTAATCCGTATAAATTAACTTTTTAATATTTCCAGATAAACTCTCCATATCTCTTAAAATATTCTTAAATAGGTTTGCTCGAGTAATGGCTAAAGCAATCTGACTATTTAACTCCATTAACAAATCAATCTCCTAATCTCTAAACCTCTCATCATTTCTCTTTGTATAAAACACCGCCCCAATCATTTCATCTCCTTTAAGCATAGGAATAGATATTCCAACTTTAAACCCAAGAATTTTCTCGATCATCTTACTCCCAACCGTGCTTACAGCGCCTTCTGTAAATTCGGATAAGGAATTAGACTGTATAACTTTATTATTTAATATCGATTGTACAACTAGATTTTTACTATCGATATCCATAGCAATATTAAGCTCATTAACTTTTTGAGGTACATACTTCAATGCTTTTTCTATTTTTGGAATCATTGAAACTGTCTGGCTCCAGAGTCTATTATCTTCAACTTTGAAAATTATACTCCCGTTATAGTTTGGGAAAATATTGTACATATTATCTACTGCAAGCTGAAGAGTGGTATCTAAATCAAAGCTCTTTGAAATTTCTTTAATTGATTTTATATAGTCTATAAATGAGGGCAACTCTAGGTCCAAGAGAGTAGCAATTTCGCTATTTTAGAGATACTTGATATTGTCTCCTTCGTAGGATTAACCTTCCCATTCTCAATTCTAGAAATCATCCCAGGACTACCATCAATCCGCATCTCAAGATCTAACTGAGACAAACCAGCTCGTTTTCTAAAATTTTTAATTTTCTCCCCTAAAGTCATAGGAGGTCTATAATAGGCATATAATTATATCTTAAAAGTCACAATTCGTGGACACTTTTCTACTCCAACTCCTCATTTATAACCCAATCAACAACAATGACAAACTCATTTAAAAAAGCATTAAGAGCTCTCTTACTTTCCGCATCATCAACCTCCTTATCAACTGTAAATATATACGGTACAGCCTTTCCAAATTCATTAATATGATCATCTCCGAAATCTAAAGCTACATTAGATATGCTGTTATTCCTACTAATGTTTGAATTATAAAATTCTCTAACATTTTTAGGCATTTTAGAGTATATCTCTTCCCAAAATGATTCAATAGCATTAACAGTATATCCAAGTCTAAATTTTTGTAAATCAATAAACGATACTTCTTTATATTTCATAAAAAATTTAAATAAAAAGTTAAGTTTATTATTTATAACAAAAGATTTTGATAATGACATTGTATTATGGCGCAAATTTATGGTGTTTTTCTAAAACAAGATTTATCACAGAAATTTCATCAAATTGACCAGTTAGATATTAGAAATCAATCTATACTTTCTAATTTATCTCATAGTCGTAAGAATAAGAGATACAGATACAGTAAACTTTACATCTATAGCAAAATAAGATAATATAAAGCAATAATTAATAAAAAATTATGAAAAATCTCAAAATACAACTATGGGTTCTATTACTAGTAATAGGCTTTTTTGCCCTAGTAACAATTTGGTATTCATCAGAAAAAAAGAACAAAGATGAGGTAAAAGACGAAAATACTGTATTAATTACAGAAGAAGCTGGAAATGTAGAATACATAACGTATCTTCTCGACGATACAGAATCTAAACTAAATGAAATCTCGAAACTTATAGAAACTAAAAATAATCCCAAGTTTTCATTAATACAAAAAGTCTCTGCCCAAGATCTTGGATTAACAACAGAGCAAAATGAAATATTAAATATAGTAAATGAGATCGATTTTAACTTATCAGAAATTCAATTAATTATAAATAATTACGATCAAGACCTAGATACATTATTAAAACTTCTAGAACAAAGATTGACAGAAATAGAAAATCAATATCAAATAATTGTAGATGAAAATAGTAGTGAAGACGTAATACTAGTTAAATTAGTAGGCGAATCAATTAATGAGTTAGATGAAGACATTTTAGAAAATTCTGAGAAAACTACAGATACAAAACTAGCTATTGAAATTATTGAGAATAAGTTAAGAAAACAGTCAATGAAATATGAGGCTCTATTACAAATTAGGCTAATACAAATAGGAAATGCAGCTACAGAAAATGATTCATATATAGATATAGCTTTAGCAGAAGCTGCCGGGATTTTAGAAGAAATCAGGATTAATATAGCTTCTTCAAATATCGAGTTAGCTTACACTAACCTAAGAGAATTTACTTATAAACTAGATACAATAGAAGATGAATTAGAATCAGTATCATTCGAAAACACTGATGAAGTACCAGTCGAGCTACAAAGACTAGAAGCAATTGAAAAACTTCAAAGTGCATTAAATAAAATTGAAAAGGCAGAAAAAGTTTTAAATGAGGAGTTACTTTTAGATGAGGTTAGTAATGAAGTTAATTCATTATTACAAACGGCTAATAATCTTAGAGCTGAAGCAAATTTGGAATTTGAGAATGGGAACTACTTAGAATCGATAACTTTATCTAGAAATTCAATCGATCAATCTAAACTAGCAACAAAAATTGCTAAAGATAAAGATAATCAAGAATTAGATGAGATGTTGAAAGAGATTAATGAAAAACTTGAAGAAGTTAGGCTTCTTCTTTTAGAGTTAGATTCATACACTGGAGATTCAAAACATGTTTCTAATTTAGAATCAAGAGCAGTAGAATTTTCATCTCAGGCTGAAAGTGCATTAAATACAGGTAATTATTCTCTTGCTGAAAATGCGGTAAGAAATGCGAAGAATTTTGCAGAAGAAGCAATTGATGCAATAGACGAAGATGAAGATAGTGAGAAAAGAAAAAATGATATAGAAGATAGATTAAAAGAAATAGATAGTAAAATTATTGAAAGAGAAGTAAACAAAGCAAATGAAAATCAAATTGAAAATAAAAATAGGGAAGAGAAAGCAAATGAAATAAACGATTTACAAGACGACTCTAAAGAAGATGAAGTTGAAAATGAAGAAGAAATAGAGATTGAAGATGAACAAGAAATTTAGGAAGAAAGAGAAGCTGAAGTTAATAAAGAAGAAATGAATAAGGAAAAAAGAGAAGATAATAAGAGAGACGAATCTAAAGGTAGAGAAGATCAAGAAGAGGACGACGAAAAAGTCTTAGGAATTAGGGATTCAGTTAGTATAGACTACATATGGAAAGTATTGAGCGCTTATTAATAACTTCAAGATAACACAACGTGGTGGTCGTCAGATATGCGACTACGGATGGTGAGCCGTGCACGCGGATTGATTATTACACTTTAATCATCGTTCTCTCAATCTCCAAGGCAAGTGCTGTAGTATTACAAGCCCGCCCTAAATCCCTTGCTAGAGTCCTAACATACGAGCCACTAGACACTGCTGCTTTAAATTTAAGCACTTTAAATGATACATTGGGATTATTAACTAAAAGATCACTCCATTGTTTTATTATTTCATCTTGCCTGAAATCCCCATCAACTTTTTTAATATTCGAATTAATATACTTTACTAATGTTTCAATTTTAATTTCTTCTTCATTTATAAGATCAAGGCTATAAATAGAAACTCCTTTTTCAGGAATTTCTATTTCATCTAATCGACCACTCTTAGCCCACCAAAACATAGGTTTTCCATCTACAGCTTTAGAAGAGTAGATTGGATACTGCTGAAAGTATTTTCCAACGAATTCCTTAAATTTTAACTTTATACACTCTGCCTTTTTAAATGATTCATTAATATCAGTTTTAGTTATAATTCCCATTGGATCGTAAGTATCTGTTTCAACTCCTACTAAAACTCTAAAAACATATTCTTTATCAAGTCCTTGATAGTGATCTCGATTCTTACATTCATCTCCTACTAAGACTAACAATTCACCATGTGCTAAAGGATCTAAGCGTCCAGCATAAGCCATTTTTACATCTTTATATTCAGGATTAGAATCTCTAAACTTATTCATTGCCTGTAAAGGCGTATCCCCGATAATTTTATTAATTTTTATAGTTTTCTCCACAGCTAAAATCGATTTCTCTTTAAAGTAAAAATTTTTCTAATTACAAAGACTGAAGTTAGAAAAGACATCAGTAAAAAGAATCCGAAGGTTACTAAAACCTTTCTATCATGCTTGAATTCTAGAATATATTTATTTGAAACTAATATATTTTCATCAACGTTCTCTTCTTTTAAAACTAAATTTACATTTACATCTTTACTACCAGCTTCCCAGAATTCAATTAATCTAAACCCTGAGGATTCTAAGACATTATCACTAAAAGGTAAAAGAATAGGTTTCAATGATTTATTATAAATAAAAGTATCTATTTGAGAAGCATTATTAAATTTTATATCTTCAAATAACAAGACTTTATCACTACTATTAAATACTGAAAGCTTTGGGTAAAAAGATAATCCAGATACTAAATCATCTTGAACGAATAGCTTATCTAATGAGATTGACCTTTCTTTACTAGGTATCTGAAGGTTTACTGCTTGAGTTAAGTTTTGTAAATTATTATTACTTCCTAATAGACCTAATGCATTGTTGTGATCAAGACTTGGATGCCAAGTCCCAAATTCAATCTTATCAAAATCATTTTCAATTCCGAAGAAATCTAAATCTAGTTTGAAACTTAAATAAGTATCAATTATAAAATTCTCTTCTTCATTTTGAAACTGGCACCAAAAGTGAGGTGACCCACTAAACTTTGGTAGAGAAGAGTATCCATAAATAATTCTAGACTTATAACCAAGTACTTCAGCATAAGCTGTATAAATATAGCAAAATTCAAATGAATTAAATGATCCATTAAGATTTTTATCCCAAATTGTGTCTTCAATTTCTTCTAAAGACAAAATGTTTGATTCATCAAGATTACTTCTTGTTAAAAATAATTGATCTAAAGCTTTTAGCTTTTGATTGTCAGTACCAAAATTATTAGTAGTACTAAGAATTTCTTTTCCAAGTTCTGAACTACTATTGAATTTAAAGTTATATTTATCATTCTTTATAATTGGAAGACTTGCAAAGAATTTATGAATTCTAGCATTAAAACCTACACTGACTTGATCTTTAGTATTACCAACTAAATATAAGTTATCTAAATCATCTGAAACACCATTATTAGTTCCAAAAACTGAGCTATATTCTACACTGCTAGATCTTGTATCTCTTGGCAGGCTAAATAAATAAGAAGAACTCTCATTTGAAGCTTCAGGCTTAAATAAACTTGAAACATCTAAGCTATATTCATTTCCCCACGATAATAAAGTTAAGTCATTTAAACTTGTTTCGATCTCACCATTATTATTTGTAGTAACAGAATTACCACTTGATGAGATGTATGAAGCTTCTCCAAGGCTAAGTGGATAAGTTAATTTAAGGTTACTAGTTGAGCTTTGGCCGCTAAAGCCACCATATACAATCATGTACTTTATTCCACCAAACTCGTTGATTAAGTTACTTGCATTGATACTTATTCTTACAAGTTTTTGCTGGTTGATTTTTATTGGATCATTTGAAAAATCAATTTCTATTTTTGAAGATTTCCCAATTGTTGTGACTTTATTAGTAATAGCAGTCCCATCTATAAAAGATGTAACTGCATTTATATTAGCAAAAGGAAGCACAATTTCTTGACCTCTTATAACCTTAGTTTTATCAGTATTCTTAATTGAGAAAGTAACATTTATATCTGCTGTAAGATCTTCTCGTAGATTTATTTCCATTAAATAATCTACTATTTTATTGTCTGATGCTGATACAGACTTAGCTGTAAAAATAACAACGAGACAAATTGAAAGTGTAATTGCTATGAAATTCTTTATCATTACTATTTATTGCTGAATAAAGCTATAATACTAATGCATTATAAAGTAAATTAAGAATGAATCATAAATTTAAAAAGCAATTTGGACAAAATTTTTTAAGATCAGCTAGATTTCCACAGATAATGGCTAACGCACTAAATCTAGAAGAAAGCGATCTTGTAATAGAAATAGGTCCAGGAGCAGGTATATTAACTGGTGTGTTATTACAAAGTGGTGCATATGTTAATTGTATTGAAGTAGATTATGAACTGATACCAAACCTAATTAAGAGATTTGGAGAGGATAAAAAATTTAGTATCATTAACGAAGATATTCTTACTCTAAGATTAGAGGGACTGATAAAACATAGAAGTTTAGAAGAAGGTAATGAAATAAATCTAAAAATAACAGGATCTCTTCCTTATAATATTTCAAAGGAAATAATTGCTAAGTTCATAAAAATATTTATAGACTTAAAGAAAGAAAATCTATTAAATATAAAGTTAGATTCAATGTCTTTTATTTTACAAGATGAGGTAGCTAAGAGTTATTCTTCAAAACCTCCAAAAGCAAGCTTTTTAAGTAATTATATAAGACTATATACAGATGTGAAAAAATTAGAATCAATTCCAGCTTCTCAATTTTTCCCAAAACCAAAAGTTGATGGAGGAATTCTTCTTGTAACATTTAAAGAGGATTTAATAGAGAATCACCAAGGTATTAAAAAGCTTATAAGAACAGGCTTTTCTTCACCAAGAAAGACTCTTTACAATAATCTGAAAAATTCTAATCAATACAATGCTGACACTATTATACAAGCCATTAATGATGTTGGTTTAAAAGAAAGCGTGAGATCTGCTGAATTAGAATTAGAACAATGGATTGGAATTTATAAGAGACTTACCGCCTAACGAAATAAATAACAACTTTATATTTCTGATTTATTTAGATTCTTAAACCTCCAATTTTAAAAATTGGATTAAGATATCTTCTTAATAGCTTTAGTTCTTCTACTCTTAAAAGCTTACAAATCAAATAATAAATCATAAAGCCTGGTATTACTGTAACAGTTGTAAGAATGAATAAGTTTAATGATGTTGAACCTTTATACAAACTATCTGCAGACTCAGGAATATAAGTTATTACATTCCATGTTTTGAAAGTTAAATACATAAATACTAACATCCAACCTCCAGCAACTATTTTCTTTGATAAATCTGTAGCTAGTTTCTTGATTCCAATCTTAAATCTATTAAATAGAATCAGCATTATAATTAGTTCAATTGAGTAAACAAGACTCATAGCCATCGAAATACCAGCAACTCCAGCCCTACTTGGTTCATCAGCTCTGCTTAAGAAATTACTATAATGCCAGTCTATTGTTGAAATAGCATAATTAGGGTTATGACTTAAAAGATTTGTAAATAAAATTGATAATCCAATTACACTTGTTAATGTAAAGATTGAAACAATTGATGGGAGAATAGTATTTTTAGATGCGTAAAATAGATTGAAAACAAACCATCTTGCTGTAATAAATATTAATCCAAACGAAAAGAATAATAAGATCCAAGCAACTTGATAAGTGTTATCAAGCGTAAAAGCAGTATTTGGGAAAATACCAAATACTAATCTAACAAGAGGCACTCTTAAAACCATTAATGTTATTACAAATGGAAGTGCTAAGAAAAATATTTCATTTAAAGTTTTATGAACAATTCTACGGATTTCCTTTTGATTACCTTCTATAAATAATCTAGAGAGAGTAGGGTATGATGCATAAGAGAAAGTATATCCAAATATTGATGGAATAACTAAATATAAAGATTTAGCAAAATTGAAAGATGCAGGGCCTCCTATAAAAGCTATTGCAATAAAGTTGTTAATTACTAATGCAATCTGGTCAGAGGCTAGTACTAGTATTCTTGGAAGTCCAAGTTTTAAAACTTCTTTTAAATTATTATCTTTAAAATCAATAATAGGGAGATACTTTATTTTTAGATTCTTAAACAAAGGTAATTGTACAAGTAAATGTAATAATGATCCAAGATATGCACCTAAAACAATTACCCATGGACTGTAATCGAACAATGGTAAAAAACTTACAACTATAATAATCCTTCCAATATTATAAAAAAGTGGCGATAGTTGAGGCACTATGTATCTATCATAAATATTCAATCCACTAGAAACAAAGACACTTATACCTAAAAACAATTGCGGGAAAAGCAATGCCCTCATCATATTTGCAATATTATTTAATTCTGCTTGTGTAGGCGGGACATCCGGTTTTACTAAGTTAATTGCAGCAGGTACAAATTTACCAGCAAAGACTATTAGTAATGCACTTACAATTAAGAATATTATTATTGTTGCGTTTAAGATTGAACTATAAACTCTATAAAATTGCTCTTTTCCATATTTTGACTTACTCGCAATAAGAACTGGTATAACAACAGTTCCCAGAGCTCCAGTCATTAAAACAGTGGTTAGAAGTTCCGGTATTGTATTTGCTATAAAGAATTGATTTAGTCTTGAATCTGTTGCTCCGTAGTACGAAGCTAAAAGTAGTGTAAAAAGTTGCCCTGTAATTTTCGTCAAGATAACAGGAAGCATTAGAATAAAAGCAGTTTCTAAAATATGCTTTTGCTCGCTTCCCAAAAGATCAGTAATCTTTTTTATTCGTTTTTTTACAAGTGGCATTTATCTTTCGCGTACAAAATAATGTACATTAAATTACGATATAAGACAATCCCCCTTATTTTCCCCTTTTTAAAAAGGGGAAATAGGGGGGGGAAACCCTCAGACTAATTAGTTCTTCTCAGGTTGATCAACTCCTTTCATAGTCATGCTTGTCTTTCCGTTCTCTACTTTTATTACTTTAACTCGAACTTGTTGTCCTTCTTTAAGTAATTCGCTTGCATCTTTTACAAACTTATCAGTGATTTCAGAAACATGTACTAATCCAGAAATGTTCTTAGATACATCAACAAATGCTCCATAATTCATTACTTTATCTACAACTCCATCGTAAATATCTCCAACAACTGCTTTTTTAAACATTTCTTTAATGCTATCTTTAATAAAGTCCATTTGAACTCTACTTACGGAAGCTACTTGTACAATTCCGTCATCTGTAATGTTAATGTCTGCAGCGTCTTTACCATATTCCTTAGATCTCTCTACAAGTTCTTTAATATTCTTTCCTCCAGGACCAATTAGTTCACCAATTTGATCTTGTTGGATTTGAATTGATTCTACTTTTGGTGCTGTTTCAGAAACTTCAGCTCTTGATTCACTAATAGTAGAATTCATTACCTCTAGAAGTTGTAATCTAGCTGTTTTAGCCTTTTTAAATGCTTCCTTTAGAATAGAAATTGGAACTCCTTGTAGTTTGTTTTCAAACTGAATAGCTGTAATACCATTCTTAGTTCCGCAAACTTTGAAATCCATGTCTCCATAGAAATCTTCAATTCCTTCAATATCAGTAATCAATTTATAGTTAGATTCATTATCATCTTCTGTAACTAATCCGATTCCAATACCAGCAACTTGTTCTTTCATTGGAACTCCAGCAGCCATTAATGCCATGCTTGAAGCACAAGTAGCAGCCATAGATGTAGATCCATTTGAACTCATAATCTCAGACACTGTTCTTATAGTGTATGGGAAATCTTCCTCTGATGGAATCATATTCATTAATGCATTCTCACCAATAGTTCCATGTCCAACTTCTCTTCTTCCTGGGTGATATCTAAATCGTCCAGCTTCTCCTGTAGAGTAAGGTGGGAAATTATAATGGTGCATGAATCTTTTAGTATCCTCTCCTTCCATATCATCAGACATTAGCTTATTACTTGCTGATGCTAGAGTTACTATAGAAAGTGATTGAGTAATACCTCTCGAGAATAAAGCAGAACCATGAACAATAGGTAAAATGTCTATCTCAGATTTTAATTCTCTGATTTCGTCTAGACCTCTTCCTGATATTCTTTTATCGCTTGCTATTATTTCTTTTCTTAAAGCATATCTAGCAGCGTAATCTACTGCAGCCTTAACATCATCAAATTTAACTTCCTCTTCTGCAGCCTTCATTTCATCATAAAGTGAAGCAGCTAATTCATTCAATTTGTTTCCTCTGTTGTTTGTAACTGCACTGTCTGTTGAGAACATTATTTCATGAATCTCACTTTCAAATTTAGCCTTAACTCTGTCGATTAATTCAACAGGAGCTGGTTTATTATTAAAATCATTAGGATCCAAGTCTAAAGCAATATCTACTTTTTCAATAAAAGTTTTTTGCTGAGCATTTAAGTTTTTAATTAACTCATTAGCTTTATCTAAGACTTCTTCCATTTTTGTTTCTGGTACTTCAATTCCCCAACCTTCAAAACTTAAAGGTCGATCATCTACTCCAGTAACAATAAATTCTCCTAGATAAGATTCTCTTTCTTCTTTAGAAGGATTTAATACGATATTCATATCGCTATCAATACCAACAATTGCACTAGAGCAAGGTCCCGCAAAAGGAACTCCTGCTTGCATTATTGCTAAAGATGATCCTAGTACAGTTAACGCTTGTGGATCATTAATTCCATCGTAACTTAATACAGTTAGAATTACATTTACTAGTTTTTTAAAACTTTTTGGAAAAAGAGATCTAATAGAGTGATCTACTTCTCTAGCTTTAATTGTAGCTTCGTCTGAAGGTAGACCTTCTCTCTTTCTAAATCTAGATCCAGAAATTTTTCCACTCGCGTACATTTTTTCAATATACTCAACTGTAAGAGGGAAATAATCTAAATCTGTATCTCTACTATCAACAGTCACTGCTGCAAATAATGTAGTACCTCCCATCGTAAGCGTAATTGCTCCGTGAGATAACGCAGCGATCTTTCCAGTCTCGATCACTACTTCTTTACCATTCAAATCGAATGATTCTTTAACGTGTTTACTCATTTATTATGAATAAAAAATAAAATAGACTCCACATGATGTGGATCTGTTAGTACCACTAATTTAAATTAGCGGCAGAAATTTCTTTATATTGGAAAAATATTAGCAGTTTGCTATCTGCTTTACTTATGAAAGCAATAAACAGCTAACAACCAACATTTGTCCAATATTTTTTAACTAACAGTCTAATTATATGCCGAAAAGGGAAAAAAGTAAAAAGTTAAAAGTCAAAACTCAAAAGCAAAAAGTAAAATATAAACTCAAAAGTAAAAAGTCAAAACAAAGTGCAGTATCGAGTGTTTTTCGAGAGGAACGAGAAAAATGTATCGAGATGCGGGAAATGTAAAACCCAAAGCAAAAAGGCAAAAGTAAAAATAAAAACTCAAAAGTCAAAAGCAAAAATGCAGAAAGTAAAAAATAAAAAGTAAAATTAAAGCAAAGTGTGGTTGGAAATTAATTAAATCAGCTTACTTATAGCTTCAGCTAATTTAATACTGTCATGTCTGATTAAGCTTCTTTTCAAAATATCTCCCTTTGCGGTTTAAATCTCGTCAGTTGCGAGTAAATCCTTTTTAATAATCCTATAATCCTTACCCATATCATGGACCACCGCTTCAGCATTTTCTAGTTTATATTTTTCTAGTGTTCTTTTTGGAAGATTCTTACTATTAAACAGTATGTAGTCAACTTTTTGATCTAAATATCTTTCTATTTCATTTACATGATCAGAAAGCTTGAATTTATAAGTTTGACCAAATTTTGTCACTAGATTCGATACATAAACAATTTTTGCCTTTGATTTTTTAATTTGACTTGGAATTTTATTAATTACTAGATTTACTAGGGTACTAGTGTATAAATCACCTGGACCTAATACTATTAAGCCTGAATCATCAATTACTTCATGTACATTTTTATGACTGGATACTTTTGGCTCAACATATAATTTTTCAATTCTCAATCTTCCATCATGAGGAAAAGCAGGTTCGTCGGTATTTTTTTCTTCTTTTAAAATTTCACCATTTTCGTATTCAGCAACTAAATGACATTTCTCTAATGTTATAGGATAGACTTTTCCTTTTATATTGAATAATTTATGCATTATCTCAATTGCCTCTAGCTCTCCATTCGCAATATCAATAAGGGCAGTTAAGAAAAGATTCCCTAAGCTATGACCTTTTAAACCAGTAAGTACTGTAAATGATCCAGTACCACCTCCAATTACTGTAATATTTTTCATTCAAATATATTCTACCAGTGAAAGCTTAACTTCGTAGCTTTTTACATTAATTTTATGGATTCTACTATGATATAATTATTTAGTAACTAATAAATAGAAAATATGTCAAATAATATTAAAGAAATTAATAAATTTATGAGAGATAAAAACTCAGTAACAATTGCTGCAACACTATCTTTAGCAGCATTATCAGTACATTTTTTATTTGTAGGTTTTTTCCAATTTAACTTAATTGGAGAAGTTCTTGCATTTAGCTCATATACTTTATACAGAATGCTTTCAGTGTTGTTAGCTATTTTTCTTGGAGTCATTGCCTATTCTTTATATTCGCAAAATCAAAGATTAGTTAACGAGGCGTTAAAGAAAATGAAAGAAAAGGTTGTTGAAGAGGCAAGAGATATTGCAGATAAGGTTGAGGACGCATTAGACGGAGATGACGAAACTGAAGTTAAAAATGATTCAGAAAATACAAAAACTACAAGTACAGCCGTAGAGGGAGAGGTAGTTGATAAACCTGTAAAGGAGAGTAGTGATGCTAGTAAAGAGAAAAGCAAAGCTAGTGACAAAAAATCTGCGAAATAAAAATAATAGGAGCAGGGTACAACCCGGCTCCTGCATCATAGGCGAGAATCGCAATTCTAGCCTTTATTTTTACATACCCCTATCTAAATAGCACAAACTTTAACTATTTTTCTGAAAACCCTTAACCCATAACTCTAAACTCTCAATACCCTAGCTTCTTAGCTAATTTCTCAGTTCTATTTAAAAGTTCTTCAACCTCATCTAATCCATCATTCCAAACCTTTGCACTACTTACATTAATTCCAAGATCTTTAAATAAATCTTTAGGTGATTTAGAACTTCCAGCTGATAAAAATGTTTTCATCTTTTCAATATTCTTAGGATCTTTTTTAACTTCTTTTTGTAAAGCTTTTGACGCTAATAGTCCAAAAGCATATGAATATACATAAAAGTACTGTCTAATATGACTCCAATAAACCCACCAATTCTGAGATCCATCAGATTTTTCAACAGATGAACCCATATATGCGCTCATGTTCTTACTAAATAACTCTCCAAATCTTTCTTTAGAAACGTAACCTATACTTCTGAATTCATTATGTATATCTTTTTCAAAGTTATAACAAGCTACTTGTCTTATTATTGTAGATATATCATCATTTAATTTCTTTGTCATAATTGAGAGTTGTTCTTCTTCAGTTGCATCTTGAAGAACCTCCTCCAGAACAAAATCTTCAAAAAAGGTACTAGCAGTTTCTGCCGTAGCCATAGGAAAGTCATTATTTAGTTCATCCTGATTCTCTTTACTTAATACAAAGTGAAATGCATGACCGAATTCATGAGCTAGAGTTAGTACATTATTAAGATTATCGCTATGGTTTAAGAATACGTAAACGGGTGTTTTCTTAGTATAATAAGAACAAAATGCACCAGATCTTTTACCTTTCTTAGAGAAAACATCTACTTGTCCATTATCGTGAAATTCTTTAAATATAGAAGAAAATTTAGGATCTAGCTTTTCAAAAGTTTTATAGACTAAGTCGTAAGCATCTTTATATTTATATTCTTTTACAACTTTCCCAACTTCTACATTTTTCTCATGGTATTCAAGCTTCTTTTGCTTTAATAATCTTGCTTTTAGCTTATAGTATCTTTTTGCAATATCAAACCTATTAGTTACAGTTTCTACTAAAATATCTACACTTTTTGTTTCTACATCATCACTAATATGTCTAGATTCATCAGCTCTTTTATAACCTCTTATCTCATCATTAATTCTTTTGTTTTCTAAAACAGAATTAAGCTCATGCTCTGCGACATCAAGATGTTTTTCAAATATTTCATTTAAAGCAAGGCTTGCCTTATCTCTTACTTTTTTATTAGGGTCACTTATCAATTCCATTACTTCTGAAAAGTTCTTGACTGCCTTTTTTCCATTTTTGTCTAAGATCTCTTTTTCTTCCTTTGCAAGTAATCCTGAAAGCATATCAACCCAATTTCCTTTAGAGACTTTACTTTTCATATTCATTATTCTTTCCTCTTTATCAGAAAGAGTATATTTACCGCTTAAAAACAATTGCTCAAGAAAATGTTTATATTCAGAGAGCCCGCTACTGGCTAGCATCTTTTTTTGAACATCTTTCTCGATTTTCGAAAGTTGAAGTGTGAAGAATTGAGTTTCATTATATAAAGCTACAACTTTTTGATGAATAATGTTGCTAGCAGCTTTGATTTTAGGATCATTTAAATCTAATGAGCTGCTTAAACCGTAATAGTATGATTCATCTGAATAAATTCCGAAATTAGTAGCCCAATAAGAATAATCATCTAAAGCCTCCTTTAAAACTTTAGGATCATTTAGATAAGCTTCATTATTTAACCATTTTTTTATAAAAGCTTTAGTTTTCTTTTCTACTTCTTTTCTATATTTTTCTGGACTAGCGATTGTTTCTTTATCTAATATCAAGTTTAAGTTCCATTTAGTTTTCATAGTATTCGAGAGGAGTTAATTAATATCATTTTTATTTTAGCAGAATGTTTAATAATTTTAGAATTCTTGAGTTTATCTGAATTGACGCATTAATATTTTTAGGCTATGATTTTATAAATGAGAAAAATAAACAAATCTACAAACACTTGTTGTTCTAACCAAAAATAATATTTGGGTAGATTTATTCATTTAATTTAAATTATTGCAATCTCCCAAAAGGGAGATTTTTTTTATGTATTTACTAATAGCAGCAACAATTCTCTTATTTCCAATAATTCTCTATGTATATTGGATAATTAAGTATCATGAATCATTAGATGTATACAAATACTTAGGTAAAAGTAAAGAAACTGAAATAAAAATTTTGATTATCTATCCTCATCCAGACGATGAATCAGCATTCTCTGGGGGATTGATAAGCCAGCTTTCCAAAAAGGATAATATTGATGTTACTGTTGCTAGTATTACTCATGGGGAAAAAGGAGATGAGTTTGTAAAAATTCCTGGTTATAAACTAGCTTTAGTAAGAAAGAGAGAGTATTTAAAGGCATTAAATAAATTAGGACCTGTTGAGAGTTTAATTTGGCATTTTAAAGATGGTGAAGTATCTGATTACGAGGAAGACATTAAAGAGCAGCTTAAAGATTATATTGTTACTAATAACTTTGAATTAGTTGTAACTTACGAGAAGAATGGACCTTACCCTCATCCAGATCATATGAGCTTATCAAGAATTATTCATGAACTTAGTAATGAATTGAAATCATTTAAACCGCTATACTCAACAATACCAGTAAAGATTTATAAATTAGCAAATATGCCTAATGAACTGCATTTTGGAGATAAAATAATTAGTCTTGAAAAGGCAAATCCTGCTAATGCTAAGTATAAACTTTCTATCTATAAAGATTTAGTAAGTAAGTATAAAGCATTAAGTTCATACAAATCTCAAAATATAAAGAGAGGAATGCCATTATGGTTTAAAATACTCTTAATGCCTTATGAGTATTATACGGATGAGTGGGAGAAAATAAGGCAAAAGTAAGAAGTAAGTTTTAAGTTTTAAGACTAAAGGCAAAAGATAAAAAATATAAGAAGAATAAGTAAGAGAAAGTTGAGATGTTAAATGGAAGTGTATATTTAAATCCCCCCTCTCGAGAGGGGGTAGGGGGAGTGACTTAGCTAAAGTCTAAAATAAAAAATAAAAAGTAATAAACAAAAATGCAAATTGAAAAAAAATAAAGAGGCAGAAGATAAAAGCAAGGAGTCAAATTAGTGTAATTTTAGTTTTGACCTTTTACTTTTAACTTTTAACTTAATTAAAAATGATCAGATTCTATAACTCTCTTGGAAGAGAAGTACAGGACTTTAAAGAAATAAATGATGGGAAAGTTGGAATCTATACTTGTGGACCTACTGTTTATAGCTACGTTACTATTGGGAATTGGAGAACTTATACTTTAAGTGACTTCTTGGTTAGGACACTCGAATTTTTAGGCTATGAGGTTAAACATGTTATGAATATAACAGATGTTGGACATCTAACAGGAGATAATGAAGGAGATTCAAGTACGGGTGAAGATAGAATGGAAAAGGCAGAAAGAAAAGAAGGAAAGACTGCATGGGAAATTGCAAAATTTTACGCTGAAGATTTTATAAATGGAATGAAGCAAATGAATTTTAATTTACCGGATGTTTTACCAAGAGCGACTGAGCATATTGAAGAACAGATTGAACAAGTACAAGAAATAATAGATAAAGGTTTTACCTATGAAACTAGCGATGGAATATATTTTGATACTAAAAAGTTTGAAGATGCTGGTCATAAGTATGGTGAGCTATCGAATCTAGATAAGATTAGGGAAGGAGCGCGTGTTGCAATAAACCCCGAGAAAAAGAATCCAAGAGATTTTGCTCTATGGAAATTCTCTCCAAAAGATAAAAAAAGACATATGGAATGGGATAGCCCATGGGGAATTGGTTTCCCTGGATGGCATATTGAATGTTCTGCTATGAGTATGAAATATCTTGGAGAGCAATTTGATATTCATGTTGGAGGAGAGGACCTTATGTCTACTCATCACCCATGTGAGATTGCACAGGCCGAAGCTGCTAAGGATGTAAAATTTGTTAATTACTGGATCCATGGAGCTTTTTTACAAGTTGATGGAGGTAGAATGGGGAAAAGTTTGGGTAATGCATATTCTTTACATGATATTGAAGAACAAGGTTTTAGCCCAATGCATTTAAGATATTTTTATATGAGTGGACACTATAAAAAGAAGTTGAATTTTACCTGGGAAGCGCTTGAAAGTTCTAGATCAGCTTATGAAAAGCTAATCAAGATTTTAAGTGGTCTTAAAAGTGATGATAATATTGAACAAAATGAATTGAAAGAAAATAGCTTTTATAAACAATTTGCTGAGGCAATAAGTAGTGATATTAATATACCAAGGGCATTAGCTACTATTTGGGAAGTACTAAAATCAGATTTGAAAGATGAATTAAAGCTAGCTTTAATTCTGAAATTTGATGAGGTATTGGGATTAGAACTAAGAAAAGAAATGAATCGTGAAGATGATTTAGAGATGTCAGATGAAGTAGTGAATCTTATAGCAGAAAGAAAAAAAGCACGTGATGAAAAGAACTGGGAATTAGCTGATTCAATTAGAGATAAATTAAGAGATGAGTTTGGGGTAACAGATTTACAAGGTAAGTAAAATAGCAATAGAGAAGCAGTAGTAATACGATTGTTAAAACAATTGTATTACTATGCAATATTAAAACTAATTTTGTAAAGTATCACACATGAGAGAAATTGAAGTTTTATCATCTATTGAAGAAAGTAAGTTTAAAAGTTTGATTGAAAGTTTTAAAACTAAATACGAATATAAATTTCAAAAGCGTTTGGGATTCATTTTAGCCAGTTATCAAAAATCTAACCCTATTGATACTCGAATTAAAATCACAAATTGGAAGATTCATGTTGTACAAAAAGTAGGTGAAGTAACTTCGAAATATAGAAACTCGGAAGAAATGAATTTAGATGTAAATTTATCTCCGGAAAAATTATTGGATTTATACAAGATATTGAAGAATCTAGGGAAAAGTGTCGTCGGGTTTACCACTCCTATACAGCAATACGAAAACCATTTGTTTGAAACTGAATATGCAGAAGTGAAGTTCTATAAACAATTTAACAGTATTAATTCTTTTTATGGTTTTGAAGTTGAACTTAAAGATCATTCTATGAATCTAAATCATGTTGTCATGAATCTTGGTTTAGTTATTGATAACGTAGAAAGAACTCCAGAGTATTGGTACGACTATGATAAGAAATATAATATTGATAGTGAGTCAATTAGTTATGAAGAAATACTGAATTTAATTAGAAAATATCTTTAAGACTATTCTTCAGTTTTCTTTTCTGTAGATCTTAGTACACTAGATATAAATTTATTATCTTTATAGAATATAGCCCAATTAAGAACATAAGTTGGTTTAACTGCAATAGTTAAAGCTGCTAATACAAAAGCTGACATTCCTAATAGCATTAGTATTGATATTTGACTTATATTTACGCTAGTTTGAGGCAGATTAGATCCTCCACTACCACCAGTTGCCGTTGTTGTTCCACCACCTCCTGAGGCAGCAGTTCCTACTGTTACAGTACCGACATTTCCAGTTATATCAGAACCATTTAAGTACATAGTCCCAGCTCCAAATGTTACAGCTGCAGATCCATCTGATAAGCCAGTTATAGTAATAGTTCCTAATGGTTCTCCATCAGAAAAGTTTATTCCATCAAGTTTTGAATAATCAAAACATAAAGTAGATCCTGTAAACATACTGTCGCAACCCTGGCCCTTTAGAGCTAATGCTCCTGCTGCTTGAGTGAAACCAGTTACTTGTATATTGCTTGGAAAGGTAATTCTAACTGCTGCAGTTTTTTCAGCGGGTGGATTAGAAGCAACTAAATCGAAAGATACGCTTCCTCCGCTTGTAACAACAGGGCTAGCGGGATCAAATTTAAAAGATTGTGCATTAACTTTGTTAACTAAGAATAAAAGAAAAGTTAACAATATGAATGTTCCAACTATAGAGCCTAACTTTAAGAATGTTCGATTACTATTTAAATGAGTCACCGTATTTATTAATTCCTATAAATAGGATATTTAAATTAAGAGGACTTTGCAAGTAATATTAGAATTTTATTTTTTCTTTTCTAAATATTTCTAATAGTTTTTGAATGAATTTAGGATCTGTAATTTTCTGTAGCCGTAGATTTATTTTTTCTTCAAGATTTGTAAATTCTTCGAACTCTTTTTTGCTTAACTCTTCTTTTAAGATAGTTAGGTTGTTTTTTATTTGAAGAATTATATCTAATCTATTAATTAAAGATAGCTCACTATTCATTATAGTGTTTAATAATCGTGTATTACTTTTTATTTCAGTTATTGGTTTATTCATAGTTATCCTTCAAGCATTCCTTGGAATTGTTCGTATAATTCACCTAGTTGACCTTCATAGAATTCTTCCTCTCTTCCAAGTTCAGAATAAAGTTCAAGCATAGCTTCTAAAATTGAGACAATTTCTCTAAGAAGCTCTAAATATTTTTTTTGTAGAGATTCTAATTCTGCGGCTGCAGATTCATCTCCATTCTGTGCAGCTTCTTGTAAGGACTGCATCTTCTCTTGAAGCGGCCCCATTTCGCCTAATGAATCATTAAGCTGTTCTCCGTACTTTCCAAGTTCTTCTTGTATTTGTTCCGCTCTTGCTTGCTCCTCTGGTGAGGGACCTTGTTCTTGCGGTGCTTGCTCTGCCATTAATATTTAATAGTTCATATTAATAATAGCAAAATATAGAGATTAATAAAATCTAAATTCAAAGGCTTCTAATAATATCTAGTTTCATGTATTCTATAAAAGTATAAGTTTAATATTTAAACATACAATCTATGGGACTATTTGATTTTGTAAAAAAAACAAAGAATGATAACCAAGGAGGGAATCAGAACTCACAGCAGCAAAATTTCTCCGGAAACAATGGGCAGCAAATTCAGCAAGGAATGAACCCTCAATCAAGTCAGCTTTCTGCTCCGGTATTACCACCACAAACTCCAGTTAATCAACAAGCTGGAAATAATACTACTCAACCTATGAACAATGGTGTAGTAGATGATGCAACTAATATACCTAGTCCATTTAACTCTGGGGCACAACAAATACAAGATTATTCAACGCAGGTGACAAATGAACCAGTTTATAACGCTGGTACAAACTTATTTGGCGATGATAATACTGCTAGTGATTCAAATATGAATCAGGGAATACCTGATCAAACTCAGATTTCTCAGCAAGCTGCAACAAAAAACAATGATTTAATGCAGTCTTACCAAATGCCAGGTGATTTAAATTCAGGAGTAGATGCAGATAATATTCAAGAAAGTGATCACCCAGTATTTAACGAGGAATTACCAACTGAAAATGGAAATAATATAGTTAATACTGATTCATTAGATTTAAATGCTAATAGTACAGAACCTGCACAAGAGGATTCTATGCAGCCAGTACAAGAGAATAATGAAACAGAAAACAATATGCAAGTTTCTCAACCAGCTACACAAGCTATGCCAGATTTTAATAATAACGAGACTCAAACTACAGAATCGTTAGATACTTCTGATATGCCAGCGCCTGTTGCAAATAACAATCAATCAATGAATAAGCCATTAATCGATCCAAATTTTTTCAAAAGCCTTCCTAAAATTGATCCGATTACTTTTGAAAAACAATCTCCGATTGAAAAAAATAATGAGGAAATGAATGATTTGAATTCAAATAGTGGAATGGTACAAGATGAAATTCCTCAAGCTAAAGAAATTCAAACAGAAGATACTAATATACAAGATGATTCTACGAGTGTTATAGAGCCAGTTACTGAGGAATCATCAGTAATGAGCGAATCGGTTACACCTATAACTCCAGTTGCAGAAATAGCACCAGTAGTTAATTCATCAAAGAAAAAAGACCCTTTTAGAAAAATTGCATTGGTCGGACTAAATGGCCCAAAAGCAAATGTTAATATGGAAAATGAGTTGAAGAAATTTGTTAAAGAAATATATGCTAATAAAATGGAAATAGTATATGACTCTAAAGATGGATTAGGACAGTTCGTAACAAGTTCACTTGCTGAAATAGGTAAAAATGCTACAGGAGTATTTCTAAAACCATATATGTCAGATGAATTTACGAATCCTTCATCAAATATGACGAATATTAATAGTGCATCAGTTGTTTACTCTAATTATTTAGAAAGAATTAAGCATATTATTAAAGAGGGACGATTATTTGTAGCTTTTAATAGTGGTGGAATTTACAATGAATCATTAATAAGTTCAATTCTAGCTACATCAAAAATGTATATCGGGCAAAATAAGCCAGTAATTTTAGTAGGTGATGAATGGAATACTACAGTTAACTTCTACAGAGATAGCCTAGGATTTACTGATAGTGGAGATCAAATATTCTCAGTAGTAAGTAATCTAAATCAAGCTCTTGAAAAAATTAAAGAAATCAAAACTAATTATGTTTATACAAAGGATTTACAAATTGAAAAAGTAGTTGATAGAAGAATTGAAGGAGATGAAAGAGATTTTATAGTAGATGCTTAAAATCAAGCATTAATTCAGATAAAGAAAATTAAAAAGAAGACAATGAAAATTGTCTTCTTTTTATTCTAATAACTTTATCTATAATTAATCAATTCTTGTATAGGTAGTAGGTAGATTTGATACTCCAATAATAGAGAAGAAATTTAAATCACTAATTATATCTTCTTTACCTACATTACTTTCATAAGCAGCTCGTGTCGCATCTATCATTACTATTGTTGGTGTAATTTTTACATTAAGCTTTTCTGCCAACTCTCTGTTTGCATCAATATCTATTTCAAAAAATTGAATGTTTTGGTAGTTGATAGCCTGTTCTTTAAGTATATTTGTTAAGTGTAGACAAGGACCACACCATGTTGAAGTAAATAGAACTACACTCTTTTCATAGCTAGAGTGAAAACTATTTACGTTAACAATACCCATTTCTTCAGCTTTATCTACTTTAGTATAGTTGTTAATTTCAATATTCTCGTATTTATCTTTATCGACTATTTCAATGTCAATATGATTTTTAAGAGGTATATATACTCCTATTAATATAACAGCTAAAATTATAAGTTTAGTAATGAACTTAGCTCTTCTTGTTTTTTTATCCATAATTTTTTAATTTACGCACTATTTATAATATCTTTTATCTTTTCAGGCAAGTTATTTATTTCTTTTCTGAATTTTCTCTTCATTGTATCAAATAAAAAGCTAGCTGGTATAAATTGGTTCTTTGATTTTAATTTTTCAATATGAAAATTTTTCCCATTTTCCCAAAAGTCTTTCTCAAATTGCTTTAAATCTACAGCGGAATCTATATTTAGAACATTTAGAACTAACTTTAATTCTTCACTAATACTAAGAGTCGAATTATCTAAAACAAGGTCGTATAATTTCTCTAAATCTTCAATACTAAAGAAATCTACACCGTAAAGTTTAAAATAATCTTTTTGGAGTTCTTTTTCTCTTTTTTCTAAAACATCTATGTCTTCAGGTCTATTATCAGTTATAAATCTTTTCTTTCTAACTTCACTAGAAGAGTGTAGAAAGATAGAAAATATGTTGTCAATTTTTTTAGAACTAAAACTGATTAGATCAGTATCAATAATTATATTATCTAGTTCTCCAGTTTTTATAAAATCAGTCATGAATGAATTATATATTGGGACAAAGTGTTTTTGGAGTATATGATCCCCCATAACCATTGTGTTGCCTGTATCTCCTAGAACTAAATTTCGTATTATATATCTACACATTTCAGAACCTTGAACAACCTTGTAATCTAATAAATATGCTAAAAGAATTACTAGTGTTGAGCCTCCAGATCCTGGCCAAGCTGATGTGATAATTTTCATAAACGTGCTTAAAGTTAAACAATTATAAGAGTTAATCTAGTAAAATGATAGTGGTACAAGGAGGTATAGGGTGAATATTCTAGCTAGCTAGAAATTGTAAATAAAGTATTACCAATGAAATTATTACTAATTATTATTTGGAATAATTTGATGTATAATCTTTATTAGTATTGTAGATAAATGAAATTAGTAGATAATTTAATAAATATATTACTCAGTAGAAGGCTTAATTACTAAAAATGAAAATAACAATAGAAGAAAGAGAAGATGTTGGAACTAGAATAGATCTATTCTTAATGACAAGGTTAAAAGATATATCTAGAAAAAATTTGAAATACCTTGTAATGGGTGGATTTATTAAAGTTAATGATGAGGTTGTTAGACCAAATTATAAAGCGAAGTTTAATGATGTAATTGAATATAGTGAAGATGAGGTAAGTAAAGCACTTGGAAAAGCAAAGCCTACAACAATGAAACCTAGGAAAATGAATTTAGATATTATTTATGAGGATGAGAATACTCTGATTTTAAATAAACCTTCTGGTATTAATGTCCATTCAGTAAAAAGAAATGAGAATAATGCTTTGTTAAACGGGGTATTAGATTATTTAAAAGATACGAACTCAAGAGCAAGACTAGTACATAGGCTAGATAGAGATACTTCAGGAGTTCTTTTAGTATCTAAATCTTATGAAGCTCATAATTTTTACTCACTTCAGTTTGAACGAAGAACTACTAGAAAAAGGTATGTTGCTGTAGTTGAAGGTAATCCTTTTGAAAAAGATGAATATTTAAATAATGAAGTGATTAGGTTAAGCACTTATATGTCAAAATCAAATAATCCAGGAGATAAGAGGTATGTAAATACTAAAAGTAAAAGAGGAAAAGCGGCAATTACTGAGGTTAGATTTAGAGACACTTTTGAATTTGGAAGAATAAAGTGTTCTGTGCTGAATCTTGAGCCTAAAACCGGTAGGACGCATCAATTGAGAGTCCATTTATCTTCAATCGGTAATCCTATTCTAGGAGATGAGTTATATGGCGGAAGACACTATAGAAGACTTATGCTTCATGCTTACTCACTTAAATTTATTTTATATGGAAGTGATGACGTAATAGAAGCTATTGCTGATATACCTAAAGACTTTAGTTAGCAATATCTTTAACTTTACCGTTTTCTAGTTCTAATAGCCTATCAGCTTTTATAAATTCAAATACTTTCTCATAATGAGTAATGATTAAGAGAGTAGTATTAGGATTAGCTATTTTATATTTTCGAATACCTCCAAATACGTCTTTAATAGAGTGTTTATCTAAACCTGAATCTATTTCATCAAGCATAATTAACTTTGGATCTAGCATTAACATCTGAAGAATCTCTGTTTTCTTTTTTTCTCCTCCTGAAAAACCTTCATTCAGGTTTCTTTTTAGAAGTTCTTTTGGATAATTAATTAAATCAATCTTTTCATTTAAGAGTTGTTTGAATTTGAATACTGGAAGTTGTTTGTCTTTTGGGAGTCTATTATTATAAATTAGTCTTAGATAACTCATTAAAGACACTCCAGGAATCTCTAAAGGATACTGGTTTGCTAAATAAATACCTAAAAGAGATTTCTGATTAGCTTCTAATTTATTAATATCAAAATCTTTTACTCTATATGAATTATCATCTTTAATTATAGACTCAGGTATTTCTCCTTCAAATGCTTTCTGTATAACAAATTCTGAATATTCTTCATCTATAATTTCAACTCTACCTTCTATTATTTCATAGTCAGGTTTTCCCATTATTCCATTAACAAGACTACTTTTACCTGATCCATTTTTTCCTGTTAAGACTACAATCTCTCCTTTATTAATTTCAAGTGAGAAATCATTAAGTATAATCTTATCTTCTTCTGTGAGTTTTAATTTAATGTTTTTAATATTGATCATTCGGATGTTGTTTTATTTACAGAAATATTTTATCACAAAACCTAGGGTTCTATTCTTGTCTCTTGATACGATCATTTGAAAGACGCACAATATCTCGGAGCAGTGTGCAACCCTGCACCGGGCGTGAGAATGTGATGTGAAGAGGGGCAAATGTATTAAATTACAAACAAAGTGGAGTGTAGCGTGTTCTACGAAGTGGAGCAAAGTAGAAAGTATCGAGACATGAAACGAGCAGAGAACATTGGCCGCCTCTCGATACAATTTACTCCCTATCGGTCACAAATCACTCGAGACTGCACTAAGGTATTGCCCATTATCTTGAATCTTTTATACTATTTTCTTTCTAACTTCAACATGATCCATAGAGACATCTATAGATCTAGTTAGCATAAATACTACTATTTCAGCAGCTTCATTAACATCCATCATCCAAGGTTCATTTAATGAATCAAAACCAGCTGTTTTGAAAATCTCAGTATTCATCCCTCCAGGATAAAAACCCATTACTTTTATAGCTTTATCTTCAAACTCCTTTTTTAATGAATCAGTAAATCCTCTTACTGCATATTTTGTTGCTGTATAAACTCCCCAATCGCCGCTTGGTTCAATTCCTGCTATTGAAGATACATTTAGTATTTGTCCGTATTTATTTGCCATCATTCTATCGATTACTTCCCTAGTCATAACAATTTACTCCCTTCGCTCGTAAATCACTCGAGACTGCACTGAGTTTGTAAAATTACAGCATAGTGGTCGTCAGATATGCGACCACGGGTGTTGAAGCGTGCAGGAGGCTTTGTATAATAATCTGCGGAAATCAGTTAAATCAGTTAGATCAGTGTTCTATATACATTTCTGTATTTAGCTTTACTCCGGTGTTAACTCTGAATTACGCTCCGCTATTCAGAGATGCATTACTTATGTGAGGTGTGATAATCTCTCGATACTATTTTAATAATTCATTCATTTTTACATAAAATCTTGCAATAGTGTGAAAAAAAATATAATCTTTATACAGGTATATTTAATATCTATTATATTTTTAGCTAATTTAATTAAATTTTAATATGGAAATAACAAGTAAAACTTCCAAATTACGAAGGATATTGGTAATTTGGATTTTTGCAGCCTCTGCTTTTTTAGCAGTGGGTTTAGGGCTTTATGCCAATAAAGTAAATAGTGCACCATCTGATACTAGTGCAAGCGTAGCTTGTGGAGGAGGAACATGTAATGATGGGTGGTTATTTGGAGATGATTGTAATGCACCTCAAGGCTCATGCGAGCAAAGAGCAAATGAAGCCTGTGCTTCACATGGTGGGCTTCAATCTGGAGGAGGATCAACTAGCTGTGGAGGCGGATCAACAGGTGGTGGATCTACAGGAGGCGGAGGCGCTGGAGGAGGAGGAAGTACTCCAAGTGCATGTACTGGAGGAGACACTCAGTGTCCAAATAACCAAGCTCAAATTTGTAGTAATGGTAAATGGACTAATGTATCTGATACAGAAGCAGCAAGAACAATTTGTGGAACACAACCTGTAAAATTATCAAATGGTGCTTGTTTAGCTCTAGGTCAAACTTCACCAAACTGTAGTAGTGGTATAGTTATTGTAGATTCTTCTAAGTGTGAGCCTAATGGTATTAATAATGGACAGAGATGTGCATCTTCAACTGAAGTTGCTACTTTAGCTGTAAATGATACTTGCGTAGCAAGTGTTGCAGACTGTAAGACAGGATGGGCTGAACAAGATGGGAAATGTGCAAATGATACAACAGGAAAAAAACCGCTTAAATGTACAGATTTGCCAGCACCAGGACAAGGTAATGAAGCGAATGGAGCATGTGTTACAATTCCAGCTGAATGTAAATCTGGATGGGCTGAATTAGATGGGAAATGTGCAAATGATACAACAGGAAGACAAACTCTTAGCTGTACAGATAAACCAGTGGAGGAACTCCTATCATATGGAAACTGTGTACCAGTAGGAGAAGTAGGAGCTAAAGTATGTTTAAATGGGAAGACTTCTGTTGTTAAGGAAAATGTATGTAAGAGTGGTCAATTCTGTGGGATTTATAATGACAGTGGTTTAGCAGATGGAGTTTGTGTGCCAACAGGTGCTGATCAATCAATCTGTGTTTCAAAAATAACTACACCGACAAAAGAGGATGTATGTAAAAGTGGACAAATTTGTGGAAAAAATGTAGCGATAAAAGATGTTCCTATTTGCGGAGTTACAAGTGTGCAAGTTAGTGAATTTGATTCTCTAAAAGGAAAAGATGGTTATTTATGTAAAATTGGTTCACCTTCTAGTGTAAATTTTGATGGGTCGACATGGAAATGGTCATGTAAAACAGCAAGTGATGAGAGAGGTTGTAATGCTCAGTCATTTAGTATTGAACCAGTTCAAGTAAAATCTCAAATTACTTTACCAACAGGACAAACAGTTACAGTTGAGGGGCAAGTAGATTTACGTGTTTTATCAAACCAAACTATTGAAGAAGTACAAGCTAAGTTTGACGCTGCTGTAAGAGATGTAACAGGCCTATTGTATAAGAAATGCGGTATAATTGAGATTAATACTCCTATAAATAATTTTACATCATGCAACGCTAGTGTTACTTCTGCATTATCTAATCTAGATTCAATAGTAAGTATCCCTGGACTTACTTTGACTAATATAGATAATATAACAACTGTATGGGAGAAAGCGGGTGATATTATTGTTAGATATCAGGGTTCAGTTGCTTGTGGTTCTGCAAATAATATAAAGTTGAAAATTGGTGACCCTGTGCCAACTGGAACTGCACTTTGTTCTATAGGTACAGTTTCTGATAATAAAAATGGACCTAGAAACAATGGAACTAGTCGTGAAGGCACTATTGGTTGGACTTGTCTTTCAATAGATCTGAGCGAAAGCGTTTCTTGTAGCTATGAAGTATTAGTGCTCCAGTAAATAGGAAAGCAATGTGTGGGGAGGCTGATAGTGTAGGTGTAATAGTTCAAAAAAGAGATGAAGATTTATTTCAATCTTTGTGCGCCCAAGGTTCAAGTCTAGTAGAAGATAGTATAAAACAGACTCCTTCTACTGTCCCTGGACCACTTGATATAAAATATGATTGGAAGTGTTTTTCTAATAATGATGTTAATAGTCAGGCTGACTGTGACTTAAACTATCTTAGAACGAACTAGTTTTACTTATTTTTATGAAATTAAAATTATGAAAAGTAAAGATTTAATGTTAAGTGTACTAGCATTAGCCCTAACCGTAGCAGCAGCAGGTGTAATCTACCTATATGCAACTTACGAAGACGAGGAAGTTAGTGCTGAGCAAATTTTTGATCAAGACAATTCTGGATCTGAAAGTATAGTAATAACTAGTCCATCTGTGAAATTAGAAGGAGCAGGATTTGCTTTTAGTGAAGAATCAGCTGAATTACAAGTAGGTGAAAGTATGGAACTTTTAGTTACATTGGAGAATTCATCTAGTACCCCAGTCAGTTCTGCTGAACTAGTACTAGCTTACGATCCAACTGCTATTCAAGTTGATTCAATAACTGGAGTAACTGAAGGATTTAACTTCTTTATTGGAGATGAAATAGATTCCGAGAAAGGATTAGCTAGAATATCTGCTTCAAGCCTATCAGGAGATATTGAAGGAGATACAGCTTTTGCTACTATTACTATTACAAAAATAGATAATATTAACTCATTAATTGAAGTTATTGGAACGCAAGATTTAGATAATGCTTATTCACTATTTATCCTTGAAGATACAAGTGAAGCTGCGCCATCTAATCTAGGAGTTATTGAAATTAGGTAAAATAAATTTCAGAAAATTAAAGAGCAGGAATTAAAATTCCTGCTCTTTTTTTGACTAATTTTTTTAAAGCTGATTGTGTTGCTTAAAAAATAAACCTAAGAATAAACTAATTTCAACTCTATTTTTTATTTATTTCTCCTCAACTCATACATCCTAACAAGCTCACTAACAGTAGTTGGATAATCTTTATCTCTATTCCAAATTTTCATTCTTGGAAATCTAATAGAAAGACCTCTAGTTGAATCATCTTTCTTTACAGTAGACTTTACTCCTCTTGCTGCAGTATGCGAAGGGCTTCTTGTAATCTCGTCAGCATCAATCTCCATTATAATTTTAGGCTCAACCCAGGTATCTGGAAACAACTGTTTTTCAACTACAACTCCATCAGGTTTATCAGCTACTTCAATCTTTTTAAGATCAGCAACTATTTTTTCAAAATCATCATCCTTTATACCGCTCCCAACCTTACCAACAGAGTAGTAACTATCAGTTTCAGCGTCGTAGACACCCGCTAGAAGAGCCCCAATTCCAAATTTCGCTCTCTGCCCCCTTCCATTATAATAACCTAATATAACGACATCTAGAGTGTCTACGAGTTCGCTCCTAGTATTTGCTTTAAGTTTAATCCAATCAAAATTTCTAGTTCCAGGGTCGTAAGGAGTTCCAGGCTTTTTAATAATGATCCCTTCTAATCCCTTATTTATTTTTTCGTGGAAGTAATCATCTAAATCATCAACTGTTTCGCATTGAATAGTTTCAAGCATATCTATAGAGAAGTTATTCTGATCTCCAGAAGTGGCCAAAGATTTTTGGCCACTTCTGATAATATTCGATAATATTTCAACTCTCTCTTCCAAAATATCTCTTGATACATCTTTTCCATTCAAATATAAAACATCAAAGCACATAGCTTTAACTGGAACAGAATCTTTTGCCTCCTCAATTCCATATTTTCTTTTCCTAGTCATAGTCTCCTGGTAAGTTAGGTACTCACCTTTCTCGATATCAAATCCAATGATTTCAGAATCTAAAATAATAGAGCTAACACCCAGTTTTTTTACATCCTCAATTATTTCAGGAAACTGCTCGGTCATATTTTCCATATTTCTACTAAAAATTCTCACTTGTTCACTGTCTTTCTTACTTGAATCATAATGAATCTGGCCTCTTAACCCATCTAATTTAGGCTGGACAAATGCATTCGGTATTCGCTCCCAGCTTTTTTCAGGATCTTTTTCTCTTTCAACAAGCTTTGAAGCAACTGGAATTCCTACTTTAATCTCAATTTTATCAAGAATTCTTTCTATATCATTTTTATCAGAAGTTATAACAGTCTCAGCAAGCTCTCCAATATCAGCCTTTGCACCAAAAGCCTTATCTAAAAGTTTTCTAAGACTTTTATCACCTTTTATAAACCAAGATAATGAATCGAGAATAGTTTTATCGCTAATCCCTAATCTTAACCCTCCAATAATCACCCTTGTTAAATATTTAGCAGTTAATGGATCTATTTTAGAAATAAGACTTAGATATTTATTTGATTTAGCGTCAACAGATCCTTTTCCTTCTAAAAGAGCTAATTCTTTTAACCCAGTGTAAATTTCTGGAATACTTAACTCTTTATCTATAAACTCGATAGAACTAGAATCAGCCGCAAACAAATCAATACTCGATACTTTAGAAAGTTCTCCTTCTAAACCTAATTCTACTATTTTTTCAACAACAGAGCCGACATCACCTAACTGTTTAAACATTGTTCTAATAAGAGCTGCATCATAAATTACCTCTAGTGAATTTAATATAAGTTTACTTGAAATATTAAACTCAAGATCTGTATATTTAGGTGCTAAACGCCCGCCAAACATATAAAGGGCAGGTTTAATGTCCTCTTTTGAAAGTTTAGCGAAAAAGTCAGAAATAATAATAGTTATTTCATTCCTGCTATTAAGGTTTTCAACCTCTAATAAGAATTCTGCATAGTCTTTAAATTTCATATAGTTAGTATACTATATTATTTAATCATTTTAATGTCGTTCTCGTAATACTACAGTTTGGATTTAAGTTTATCCTTCCTTGAGGGTGTATAGTAAAGATACGTTATTAGGGGAGATTTATATACTAATCTGTGGTAATCAGTTAAATCAGTTAGATCTGTGTTCTATGGGTATTTAATTCGTTCACTACTTCAAACTACGAAGTTGCAGGAGGTTCATAAAAATCAATAGACGGATCATTATTATTCTGTGCAGTGTTATTTTGAGGCTGCATATTCGATTGCCCTTGCTGTTGGTCTAGAAATGCCTGATCTTCAGGTTGATAAACATAATTAACTGTAGTTTCAACAGGCTGAATAGTTGGAAGTGGTGGAGTAGTATAACCTCCATCTGCGTAGTAATTATAAGTAGAGTTATTTTCATTTAACTCATCATTTCTTTTAGAACCCAAGAACATTATATAAAGTAACCAAGGGATTATTAGTAATAAAATTGCTACTAAACAAATTAAAACAATAATATATACTCCGTTTTTACTTAGATTATTACCTAATAGATCTATCCCTTCATTATTTAAAGTAGTCTCTTCCTCTGCAGTAGAGAAAACCGTAAATCCCCATTCAAACTCTGCTTTCTGTCCAGAACTATCTTCTACAGATACTATAACTAAATGTCTTCCAGTCTCTAATTTATCAGAAGTCTCACATCTGAACTCGTCAGTGTTAACACTACAATTATTTCGTATATCTGCATTATCATTTAATCTTATTTCAAATGTCTCAGGTAATATCTCAGCGCCTTCAGAAGGTATAAACAGTCCTGATATTAAAGTTATAACATCATTACTTATTTCTGAATTATTTTCAGGTTGAACATTAATAATTAAAGGAACACTTTCAATGTTATTTTCAACTTTATTTTTAATTTCAAAATCATCCGAAATTGACTCTACAATAGGATTTCCTTCACTATCAATAAGCTCTATTTTTATATATACAGTATCACCATCTTCTATTTCAGCTACATTCCAGTTAATATCTCTAATACTAGAGTCTAACTCAGCAATAGGTACCCAGATTTCTAAATCTTTAGAAAAACTTACTACTGTCTTTTCAAATTCGAGTTCTCCAGTTAATTTCCATTCAATTGTATTTAAAGCTCCTTTGAAAATTGATGAGCTAGTAGGCTCAATTATTTCTATAGTTTGAAAAACAGGGTCTTTATCGTTATTTTCATCAACTATTTCACCACCATTTGAATCATTATCATTATCTGTAGTATCAGGCGGTTGTTGCTCAGTTGGAGTAGGTGGGGTAGTATTTTCATTAGGTGGAGTTTCAATTACAGCAGGTTTTTGTACAACTAGTGTAAATGATTGTCTTACAGAACCAGCCATTGAATCATTTACTTCAATGATAACCTCGTATGAAACTGCGTAATTTCCATAAGTAGAAAGAGCTCCACTAGATATTACCCCAGTATTTCTATCTATATTTAAAATACTTGGTGCTTGTACAAATCTATATGTAAGTTGATCATAGTCACTATCCGTAGCAGCTACTTTATAATTAAAACTTTCTCCTTCAATTAAGACTGTTTTATTTGGTACAGAAGTTATTGTAGGTAATGAATTATTATTTATTATTTTTACGTACCTGTAATTACAAACTGAGTAAGGAGTTGTCCCATCTAACATTGATGCACATACTCTTAAACAGTAATTCCCGTCACTAAGTGGGTTAAGTGTAGTAGTTTGTGTTGTATTCCAGCTTATAGAATTAGAGACTTGCTGGCTAGAATTACCGTAAGTTTGATTAGTTACATTACCATAAAATGTATTTTCACAACTTACTGAATCATAAAGCCTTACTGAAATAGGAATACTTTCTTGTTCATCGTCATACATTCTCCATCTAATATCAATATTACCTTTTACAGTGCCACTTGCCGCAGGAGCTTCTACAAAAAATATGTCAGCTGGATCAGCTATTTCAGCAGCGCTGACAGGAAATGGATGTAGAAATATTAGGGTTATAAAGAAACTCCCTAAGAAATAAATAATGGTTTTTAAATTTAGCTTTTTCATCTATAACTATTATACCATTAAACTTGTGGACCGGCACTTAGCCCAAGTCTTTCTGCAGCGACACCTTCCCATAATAATTTAATATCATCTTGAAGAGTTTGGATACTTGCGCTAGTTATTGAACCACTTAAAGTATTAAAAAATAGATCTCTAGTTTCTATTCCTTTAGGAATTTTCCAACTAAATGCACTTGGTAGTGAATCAACATAAACACTAAAGTATTCATCATTTTCAATAAGATTAGCCATATCAGATCTTGCATATAAAAATCCGAAATAGCCATCTTTCTCTTCTTGATTTTTATAAAGTTTTTGAAGTTGTTCTGGCCTAGACATCCATTCTAAAAACGCCCAAGACTCTTCAGGGTAAAAACTTTCTTTATTGACCATGCTTCCCCAATAAGTTGCCCAGTTTAGTAACGGAACAGACTGATCTTCAAGTTGAGGTATGTCTTTAATTCCGATATTAAGTCCTAAATTAAATTGGTCATTTGCTCTTAATATATCCTTGTATCTCCAGCTAGTTGCTAATACCATAGCCACTCTTCCTTCTGAAAATCCAGTTGCATCGTAACTAAAGCTTGATTCCCAAGTTTTAGGACTGCTTAAAAAACTTTTATAGAAGTTGAATGTGCTTAAGACATCCGAATCATTTGCAAATACAGGCACCCCATCTACTGTTGAGATCTGAACATTATTTTGAATCATTAATAAATTAATCAATTCAAACGCAAAAGAAGTGTTAGATGGGTTCCCAGCTGCAAATCCAGCAATAGGGTTATCTGCACTAAAATCGCTTATAGATTCAGCAAATAATCTAAATCCTGGCCATTCATCAGGGGGATTGATATTTTGATTTGTACTAGTTATTAATAGATCTTCGTTGTAAACAAGAGCTAATGTATCTATCCAGAAAGGAACTCCATAAACAAGTCCTCCATTTACAAAATCAGTAGTTACTGCAGGGTAATAACTTGATTGCATTGCTTCCGCTGAAATTATTGGACTTGGATAAGCTTTAACTAAGAATTCTTGAGTCCAAGTATTATTAACCATAAAGATATCTGGAGAAGTTAATGGATCTAAAAATAGACTGTTTAACTCATTTCTATAATCTCTCTCTGCAGTTGTAAATGGTTTATCTAATGGCCATTGATTAAAATATTGTATGTCTACATTAGGGTTTAATGCTTCATATTCTTGGATTAATGGATTTACAACATCCTCATCTAAAAATGCACCTACCCATCTTATTTGTACTGATTGATTATTATTTGTATTGCCATTATTAATATCACCTGGAACTGGCTCACCTGTCCCTTTCCTTGTTAAAGCTATTAATAAAAAGATTAGTATAGCTAAAATTCCAAATATTAAAGCTAATAATATAGGCAGTGGAAGAGGTAGTTTTCTTTTAGATTCACTTGAACCTTGATAGTCTGCTTCGATACCATCGCTATAATAACCATCAGTAACTGAGTAGTCATCATTTATAGGTTCGATTGTATAAGGTTCTATATTAGGTAAATTTGATGTATCTGATGACATTTATATATTTTTACTACATTAGTTTATATTAGAGGAAATCATTCTGCAAACGGTAGTTTTTTTTTAGACTTTAATTTATTAGTAGAGTATATTTAATTATGATTAATTTAAATCAAAAATATATAGCTATTTGTAAGAAGGTAATGATTTTATTCACTGCCATTATGCTTTTGGCTAGTAGTATTGCCTTAAATATCAATAATGTTAACGCACAGAAAACTGTAGAAATATGTAATTTTAATACTACAGCTTTTAATCAAAATCATTTTATAGAATTTTCTTTACCTTCTGAAATTAGAGCAGACGGTAATATAAATAGTTTTGATATAGAAATATTATCAGGGTTTGTTCCTGACGGAATTTTTGTATCTGCATCAGTAGCCGGATCGGATCCAAATGCAACAATTGAACTAGTTGCTAATAATACTACTTTATATACTAACAGAGGGGAATATGAATCGGATGCATTTTCTGATTCTGAGGTTTCTGGTGCACTACCATATGGGGATGTACCCGGAGCTTATTCAATGACATTTATATTAAATAGTAGTGGCCTTGCAATTCCATTTATTCCTGGGGAGCATACTCTAGTGTCTATCCGAATTCATAAAAATCCAGGTGCTAGTCCTAATCAGCAATCCGTTCCAGAAATGGAGTTCTGTACAAAGGATATAAATATTGTTAATGACAGTGCACCAGTAGATGAAAATTGTTCAGGATCAAACTCTTTAGTATTTGGAGAATTAACTGGTGATAGAGCAACTGAAGACTTTACTGTTGGGTTTGAGGCTTGTTTAAATTCAGGGACTATAACAATTGGACCTTCAGATATGAATTTTAATGGTTTTGTCGGTGATACTTTTACAATTAACGCAGCAGATGTAGATGCACTAGGTAATCTTAGTGGGTTATTTAATTTCAATCAAGCCCTAGATTTTAATGACCTATATTTAAAAGCTACTAGTAATATCGGAGGAGTTGAAACAACTATTGCTACTAGAACTGTTAATGTAGCTACATCAGCTGAAGCAGACGTACCAGATCCCTTAGACCCTCAAGTATTACAACAGCCAGTGCCAGTAGCACCTGTAGAACCAAGAATCTTAAATGCGGCAGCAGCAGATTTAAATGAAGGCTGTTGCACTGAATTAATAAACACTTCCAAATATGATTTATGTATGGCTAAACAACCATTTGATACAGCAAATGAAGGTGAATTTGTTTTATGTAATAATTGTATAGAGCAAGGAGGAATATGGATAGCTATAGGATGCCTAGACGTTACTCCTTTAGGAATTGTAACAGGAATGATTAGAATAGCATTTGGTGTAATGGGTGGAGTAGCTCTAATACAATTAATATTAGCAGGTCTAATGTATCAGTCGGGTCAAGAAGCTAAAATAACAGAGGCAAGAGAAAAATTCTTTGCCACTTTGGCTGGTCTAGCAGTTCTCGTATTTAGTGTAGTAATTTTAAGAATTATAGGTATAAATGTACTTGATGTCATCCCTGATGGTAGTATTTAGTAAAAATGTAAGATTCTTATAAATTTACTTAGTTGTCTTTACCTGTATAGCTTCCCTCGTCAGTATTTATTTGAATTATATCCCCTTGTTTTATAAACATTGGTACTTTAACGACAAATCCTGTTTCTACAGTAACTTCTTTTTGTGGGTTGTTAGCTGTATCTCCTTTGACTCTAGAAGATGCACTTGTTACTTCGAGTGACATCTTTTTAGGAAGTGTTATAGAAATAATTTTATCATTGAAAAACATTCCAAGGTAAAGCTCTTCTTCTTTTAAAAAACTTCTCTCTCCAGGAATATTTTCTATCTCTACTTCTACTTGTTCAAATGAAATTGGATCCATAAAATACGCCTTTGTCTCATCTGAGTATAAAAACTGAATATTATTAGAAACTACATCTGCTTCATCAGCCTTTTCGCTACCAGAGAAAGTTACACTTATATTAGAACCAGTTATTAGATTCTTTAGTTTTGTTGAGTTTGATGCGCCACCTCTACCAAATTTTTTCATCTCATGCGAGATGACTATATGTGGTTGATCTCTATATATTATGATTTTCTCCTTTTTTATCTCATTCGAGCTCAATGTTGCCATAGGTATTTACTAATAATTAGTAGGAGTATTTTACTCATACTATCATTTTAAAGCAAATTTCAATTTTGGATTGACATAATTTTAGTTTAGTTTATTATGGAGTTAAGTGGGGGAAAGTGGTGATTATTTAATAAAGTTTCATAACTTTAACTTACTAATGTTCTTAGGAGAATACAAAAACAATTTAGGAGATAAAAACAGGATAGCTGTTCCTAAAAAGTTAAGAGATCAGTTTAATGGAGCACTAATCTTAACTAGAGGATACGAAGGTTGTCTTTTACTTGTAGATTATAAGAGATGGAATTTTCTACTAGAACAAATAAATAGAAAGGCTCTTTTATCATTAAGTGTAAGAGATACAAAAAGATACATTATTGGAGGTGCATTAAACATAGATTTAGATTCTCAAGGAAGGTTTGTACTTCCTGAAAGTTTGAAAATGTTTGCAAATATAGAAAATGAAGTTATATTTTTAGGTGTGGGTGAATGGATTGAGATTTGGAATTCAGAAAAGTGGAGCAATAAACTTAAATATTTATCTGAAAATGTTAGCGATTTAGCTGAAAAATTAAGCGAAATAAAAAATGACTAAACATAAAAGTGTTTTATTGAAAGAAACAATTAGAAATCTAAGTATCATAGGAACTGGAGCATATGTTGATCTAACATTAGGTGGTGGTGGCCATTCCCTAGCAATTCTAAATGAGCTTCAGAAAGGAGCTACTCTCGTAGTCTTTGACCTAGACATGAGAGCTATAGAGAATTTTGTAGACTTAATAAATGTAGTTGGTACAGATAATATTAAGAATGAAGTTAAAGAATCAAAGCAGGCTACTGCAGAAAAAAATGGAGTAAACATAATTATAGTAAATAGGAACTTTAACGAATTAGAAGATGTACTAAGTTCTGCAAAAATAGATAAGGTAGATGGAATTATAGCCGATCTTGGTTGGTCAAGTGATCAATTAGGTGGGATAGAAGGTTTATCATATATGAATTTAAATGAAGAGCTTGATATGAGATTTAATAAATCTGATGGTCTTAAAGCTAAAGATCTTTTAAATGCTTTTGGTAAAAATGAACTTAAAAAGATGTTTGAAAGGTATGCAGATCTAAGAGGTAACCAAAATGAAATTATTGTAAATGAAATTATAAAGAGAAGAGAGAAAAATAGCTTTGAAAAAGTAGGAGAGTTAACAGCTATAGTTGAAGAAAACTCAATTAACTTACACGTAAGAAATGTTAATCAAATGCATTCAAGAGTATTTCAATCATTAAGGATTGCTGTTAATAATGAGATTGAAAATCTTAGATTAATGTTGGAAAGTTCTTTAAGAACTATGAATGAGAATGCAAAGCTAGAGATAATTACATTCCATTCTACGGAAGAAAAAGTTGTTAAAAACTTTGTAGAAGAAAATAAATTAAATTTGACCGGTGGTGACAATGGATATATTTCACCATTAGTAGAAGAACTTTTAATAAACAAAAGAGCTAGAAGTGCAAAACTCTGGGTTATTAATAAATAATATGGGGACTATAAAATCTAATAGAAAAGTAAGCATTTCTAAAGTAAATAAAAATCTTACTTTAATAATAATTTTTCTTTTTGCAGCATTTGTTATTGCTGAAATTTTTGCTACTTCAAAAGTTGGAACTAAAAGTGCTGAAGTAAGTAGAGTTAGAGATGAAACGCAAGTTTTAAATCTAGAAAGAGATTTGTTAGAGGCAAAGATAAAAGCTGAAAAGTCTTCTGAAAAATTAGATAAAGTTGCTTCAGAGTTAAATCTAAATGAGGTTGAACTAAAGTGGATTGAACCTGCGAACAATGAAGGACTTGCTCTAGGTCGATAGATAGTATATTGTGATTCAAGAACTTTTCTTATGGCTGAAATCGATAGTATAAACATAAAAACTAAATGGATTTATAGAATTTTTTTCATTTTTGTAATCTTAATAGCTGCATTCTGTATACGTTGGCAGGTTATAAATGCATCTGAATTCAAAGAAATTTCGGATAATAGGGTTGTATTTTCTTTGAAATCTTTTAGAGGATCTATTTACGCCAAAGATGGGTCTCCACTTGCATTTTCTGAACCGAGATTTGATTTATATATTTGGTTACCTGGAGTAAAATTTTACGAAAATCAAAACCTTCAAACTAGAGACGAGCTTATTCGTAAACTTCAGCCATATACAGACATGACTCAAGAGGAGTTAGGTGAACTTATGACTGACTATGATGAGGTAGATATTGGGTGGTTTAGAATAGCTAGATCCTTAACTGAAGATGAATGGAGATCTATAAACTCACTTACTACTGATTCACACGATACTTTTAAATTACAAGGACTAAACTTTGAAATTACTTCTGAAAGAGTTTATCCAGAAAAAGAACTTGCCTCGCAATTAATTGGACTAGTTAACAAAGAAGAAGGACTAACATACGGGATTAGTGGATTAGAGGCTTATTGGAATGGTGACTTAAAACCAAAAGAAGGATTGGTAATTGAAGAAGCTGATGCAACTGGTAGAGCTATTGCAACTGCATTAGTTCCAACTATTGAACCTCAAGCAGGTAGCGAACTTTATACATCAATTGATATTAGGATACAAAGACTTGTAGAAAAAGAGCTAAAGAGAATAGTAGAGCAGTATGAAGCTAAATCTGGAAGCGTAGTTATTATGGATCCAAAAACTGGAGAAATAATTTCTTTAGCAAATTATCCAACATATGATCCAAATACAAGGGAAGGAGATGAGAACGATTTTTCAAATGTTTCAATTTATGATCCAATAGAAATAGGCTCTATTATCAAAACTATAACTTTATCTGCAGCAATTGATCAGGGACTAATAGAGGGAGATACTATGATTCTGCCAGAAGGTCATCCAGGATATGTTTATGTAGCGGATGATTTTGGTTTAGATGGTAATGCATGGACTTGGGATAGAAATCCTCAGGGACCAATGAATGCAGAGACTTGTTTTATTAAATCAGATAATGTATGTTTCATTGAAATCGGAAGATTGATGGAAGATAAATCTTTTTATGATTATTTATATAAATTTGGTCTAGGGGAAATTTCAGGAATAGATTTAGTTGGAGAGTCAAATGGAGTTCTTAAAAGCTATGAAGATTGGGATTTAGCTGATGAGGCTACTTTTACATACGGACATGGTTTAAGTGTAAATATGGTTCAGGCAACTAGTATGGTTGCAGTCATCCCAAATAGAGGAGTTAGAATGCAGCCTCATATTGTTACTAAAGTTGTTAAGGATGATGGTGAAGTGCAGATTATGGATCCAACTCCAGTGGCAGAAGTGATATCAGAAAGAACTGCAATTATTATGATGGATATTATGAAAAAAACTTATCAAAATAATATTACAGAATCATATTACATGCACCTTAAAGATTATAATGTAGGTTGGAAAACGGGGTCAGCTTTGATTGCAGATCCAAATAACCTTGAATGTCCTTATTGTACTGGTTTATTGAATAATTCTATTATTGGATTTGATGCTTCTCCAAATCCTAAATTTGTAATGTCACTAAGGTTAGAAGAACCAAATGGAGGTCTTTCATACTATAATGTTAGGCCAGCTTGGTTAGATATCTTTAATGTGATTAAAGATGAATTAGGTATGATGCCTTTAAACTAATTTTTTCTATTTAGAAAGTTATTAAGTTTATTTATTTCTCTAAATACATCTTCAATATAATCTATAGAATCTTCTTTTAAAAGTGATGAGTCACTAATACCATGCCAAACTGTGAAAGTTTTATGTTTAATGTATTCTTTAGCGGGATCATCTTTATCAAAGCCTCTAGGTACAGTTTTTAAAGCAGTTTCATCATCTCCAAAACTTTTGAAGTATTTCTTGAAATTCTCATTTTCCAATATCCTTTGAAGACTAGTATGATTCTCTGAAATATATTCTCTTGTATTTTTTAAATCAGTTGTATCCATTAGATATTTACCACCAGCAAGTCCAGAGTTATTTGATTCTATATGGATATAATAACCAGCATTTCCAGATTTCATACCATTATAATTAATTGCTGCACCCAAATTAGTTTTATAAGGATCTTTATTCTTTGAAAACCTTGCATCTCTATAGATTCTGAAAAATTTGAAATGTTTTTTCTCAGGAGTTATTCTTGGCTCAAAGATACTAATTCTAGATGCTACCTCATAAACGAAGTTCTCAAATCCATTTTTAACTTCCTTATAGAGATCTTTATTATCATTAAACCATTCTCTATTATTGTTTTTCTCTAAGCTTGTTATAAAATTAAATACTTTCTTACTTAACATTCTTGTTTATTTAATGAATAAATAATATCATCTATACAGTATCACAATAAACCATTTTTTAGAAAGCACTCGCAGATGAAATTTATAGCATATACAGTAAAAGGAATAGAAGACATTGCAAAGGATGAAATTAAAGAATTTTTCCCAGCTGCAAACATTATAGAATTAGAATCAAAAGCAATCATATTTGACCCTAAGGATGATGACTTTGATAGGTTATCAAGATTTAAGACTATAGATGATCTTGGCATTTTTGTCTATGAGATAGTATATACAAGAGAACTCAATCATAAGTCATTAGCTGAAGAAATTGCCTCAATCAATTTTGTAAAGTATCGTGAATTACTAGGAAAATTTAGAAGTGCTAAACCTAAGAAATTCTCTCTTACAGTAAGTTTACCAGGTTTGAAAAATTTAAAATCTAACCCATTTAAAGACCTTTTAGCAACAGTAATAGCTGCTGAGAAGGGATGGACATATACTGAGAAGGATCATACTAATTTTGATATTAGAGTATTCCTTGGAGATGGGAAAATTTATGTAAGTGTTAGATTGACTAATGAAAGTCTTCATAAAAGAGAATACAAAGAATTTTCAAAGAGTGGTTCTTTAAGACCTACAATTGCCGCTGCTTTAGTAAGATTAACTACAGGTATGAAGCATGGAAAATTAGTTGATAATTTTTGCGGTAGTGGAACTATTTTATGCGAGGCATATAATTTAGGAAATGAAATATATGGAGGTGATGTAGATGCAGGTAGTGTTGAATTTACAAAAAAGAATCTGAAAAGTTTGGATTTTGAAGAACTAGATAATATTAAACTTGGGGATGCGATTAAGACAACATACCCTGACAATACATTCGATTATGCAATCAGTAATTTACCTTGGGACAAGCAAATAGAGGTTGAAAGTTTTACAGGATTATACATAGATTCTTTAAGAGAATATAAAAGAATTTTAAAAGATAAGTTTGTAATGAGCCTTCTAGTAAAGAAACCTGAGCTAATGATTAGTCTTATAGGTAGCGTATTTGAAAACGTAGAAGTTAGCAAAATACAACTAAGTCTAGTTGGGCAACAACCAGAAGTTATTACAGTTAGATCAAAGTAAAGCTGACTTGTTCTAACTGATGTTCTGAATTAACGGTGACAAGAAAAGTTTGAATATCTTTGATATTTAAATTTGAAATATTAGCGATAGCAAGGAGCTTTGCTTGAAAAAAAAAAGTATTTCTTGTTGCTATAATTCTGAAGTCATATTAGAATGACAACTAAAATTAATAGTTGCTAATGGAAGTCAAAAATGAGTTAAAAAAAATAGCAACGAAGATAGATAAAGAAGTTGCAAAAGTTTTAGATGAAGAATTCAAATCTTCAAAATCTATATCCCCTATAATAAAGAATCTTATTAAGACAATGAAACCTATACCTGCAGAAGGTGGTAAAAGGTTAAGGGGGGCTTTTGTTTATAATAGTTATAGAATGCTTGGGGGTGACCAGTTAAATGAAATCTATAAAATAGCAGCAGCAATTGAGCTTACACATGCATACTTGCTTGTACACGATGATGTAATGGATGACGCACCTCTAAGAAGAGGTTTTAAGACTATTCATGAGGTATATAAAGATAACTATAATAATGTTTATGGATTAAAAAATGGTGTATTGTTTAATGCTTCTAAACATTTTGGAAATTCTATAGCAATAAATATAGGAGACATATTTTCACATATTTCAGGTAGTGTTTTTGTTGATTCAAAGTTTCCAAATGATTTAAAAATAAAGGCTCTTAGTAGATTTCATAGAAGAATTACTGACACAGGTTATGGACAAGTGATAGATGTGTTTGGAGAGTTTGAAGATGTAAATGAGGCATATGTAATGAAAGTTCACTTGTATAAAACAGGCTATTATACATACGAAAACCCTCTACATATGGGAGCTATATTAGCAGGAGCAACAAAGAGAGATCTAGAAGTTCTTACTGAGTATGCAATACCAGGAGGTATAGCATTCCAAATAATTGACGATATTATTGATGCTTATAGTAATGATCAAAGTAAAACCGGTAAAGTTCCCGGAACTGATATAAAAGAAGGTAAAAAGACATTATTAGTAGTTAAAGCATTTGAAAAAGCTAATTCCAGAGATAAGGCGATATTAGACAGTGCTTTAGGGAATAAGTATTTATCAGATAGCACTTTAGATACTGTTAGAAAAATTTTTGTTGATACTGGTTCATTAGAATATTCTAAGAAAAAGGCTGAAAAGCTATTGACTAAATCTACTGATGTAATAAAAAACTACAGAAAATGGAATAATGAAGGTAAAGAGTTTTTGATTGCTATCAATGATTATATGCTTACTAGAAAAGTTTAAAACTGTTAACTTACTTTTCTACCAATTCGTCCAAGGTGTGTGTTTTGAAACGTATCCTTCTTAAGTCCATATCCTAAGAATCTGTCAAATGTAGAATGTGCGAGAATTATAAAGCCTACTATTCCAAAGAGTTTTTCATCAGTTTCAAGATATAAAAGTGCAAATATTGCACCTATTCCAAGGTGATGAGTTAAATTGTATGTGTAACTCCCTATTTTGTTGTTAGCTAAATATCCAATCATCCCTAAATCTGGAGTAAAGAATAATAATGCTAAAATTAAAGTATTATCTAGTAGCTGATTTAGCATATAAAGGAATAGAAAAGATAGTAGTAGATTTTCTAATTTTAGTATATTCTTCATACTATTTTCTAATAATGGTAATAATGGCCACGTTCTTTTTCTGCGCTTCTTACTTCTTCCTCATTCATTCCAAAGTGGTGGGCTACTTCATGCCAAACTGTATTTTTGACAATTCTTTTTAAATGCTCTTCGTCTATAGAATATCTTTCTATTGCATTCTTAAAGATTGTAATCTTATCTGGAATGGCTCCAGAGTAAGAAGATGTTCTTCTCTGCAATGAGACGCCTTCGTAAAGACCAAATAGTGATCTCCCATGTTCCATCTTCATCTTAGCTAATTGATAACCAGTTGGGTAATCTTCTATTATGAAAACTACATTGTTAAATCTATCTCTAAATGTTTTTGGGATTTCTTTAATTCCCTCGCTGACGTATCTGTCAAATGTTTCGAAGTCTACTGTATACATGATAATATTATATCATTAGTTATCGCAATTTATGACAAAGAAACAAATGATTACAATATGGGATATAGATAAGACACTTTATAGTGGGTATGTAATTATTGATTCTGGTAAATACTTAGAGTCTATCGGAGTTTTTAAAAATGATTTTTCAAAAAGAATTGATACTGCTCAACCTAGCTATAAGAGAGGAGAGGTAGACTACGATGAGTTTGCAAAAACTGTCTATATGATTTATGGAGATAACATTTTTAATAAAAATCAGTTTGAGATCTTGCAATTATCTAAAATATTTTGGGATAAATCTTTTAGTAAAATCTACAAAGCTTCATACCAGCTTTATAATTATCTAAATGTACTTGGCTCAGACCATGCTGCTATTTCCGGCTCATCTTTTGAATCCTTATATTATCTTTTGGGTAGATTGAGTTTTTCTAAGATGAAATCAACTGAATATGAGACTATAGATGGTAATTACACTAAGAAACTAGTTTCAACTTTAGTTTCTCATTCTGATAAGTCTAATCTTCATGGTAGAGTTTTGAATCAAAAGAATAAGTACCAGGTTTTGGTTGGCGTTGGAGATAATTATGCTGATTTGGCTTTTTTAGAGTTAGTAGACTATCCAATTATTATGGGGTGCAATGATACAAGGCTTAATGCTTGGGCAAGTGAAGTAAATGCACTTGTTGTAGATGATCCAAGTGCAATAATAGGAAAAGGTATCTTCGAGGAATATATAAGTTTTTGATGGTATTTAAATATTTATATATATAAATATTCTTAGTATTATTTTAAAACTCTTCTAAATCTTCTATATTATTATGATTTGTATTAGCTTCAGTAGTTAATCTCCAAATACTAAAACCTGTAATAAACAGATAGGTGCCCAGGACAACCGTAATACCCTTATTTCCAGTAAAATCAATGATTGCTCCACTTAGTAGGAAGGTAAATGCCGGGATAATACCAAAAAGTATTGACGGCCTATTTCTCATAGACATCTATTGTACTAAATAATATTTATCGTAAAGAGCTTTCACTAATATATTTATAACATATAGTGTCATAATTCATAAACAATTTGGGGAAATATTAACTACAAGTTTACATACACTTCACCTAATCTTCATTTAATAATCTTTAATGCTACATTGATTATTTTGTCTCTAAGATTTAGAATCAGTTTCTGTTAAAACTGTAACATTAGTTTATTAATACGTATAGCAATTATGAGTAATGATATGAAAAATATTGAAGATTTAGCACAAGAAAGCCTAGAAGCTGAACCCCCATCTCAGCTACAAGTTGTATTAGAATATGTACAAACTATTTTTACTCAATCTGCTGAAAGATATAATATATTTGCTAACTCACTTTTTGAAAGAGTTAGACAAAGTATTCATATTGGTTCTCCAGATATGGAAGCTACTAATGAAATGTTAAAAGAGGGGGGGGCTATTATTATAATTTCTCCCCACAATACTGCATTTGAAATTCCTATTTTTCATGCTTTAATTAGAAATTTATCTGAAGGAAGAGAATTAACTACTTTTAATTCTAGACTTCCATTAATTATGCCACCAGGTGAAGCTTCAATTGAAGTAGAAGTGAGACTTAAAAATATTAGAGAGGCAATGGCATATAATAATCCTCAGGCAAAGTTCTCTGGATACTCTCATTTACTTTTACATCATATACTAGGTGGAGGATTGTTTATAAATGAAGATGATAAGACTGAAAGAAATAATATAGCCACTGATTTAGAAGCAGTAAATTGGTTACGAGATTCTAAAAACTTAAATATTTTTCCCCAGGGTATGGCAATGGCACCCGGTTCTTGGAGAAGAGGTATAGCAAGAATGGCTTTGAATTTGATGTTTCCAAATGATCCAGATATGACTTCATTAGACGAGGTGCCATTGGTTATTGCTCATAACGGTCTTCGTTCAATTAAAACTGTGAAAGCAGGTTTAATTAAACCTACTGAGTCTGGAGGGATTTATCTAGATCCTATAATTTTAAAAAGATCAGATATAATTTCTCTAGTTGAAGGTATAGATACTCCATACGAAAAAGCTGGCATTGTTCTAAGTTACATAGAAAGTAAATTTAAAATAAGCTATCAAAGTTTTATAGAATGGGCTATTGAAAATGGGTTTGATAATGAACAAATAGAATGGTTAAATATAATGCATATGGAAAAATCACACACACATTTATATGAAGGATAAGTCAGTTACATATATACATGGTATTTTTTTGACAAAAAGTATTCACAAAAAACTTATAAATTTGTTTACAGCTTCAGGGTACAGTATTGATCTTATTTCGCTACCAGGTCATGAATCAGAGAACTCGTACAGTGGTTCGGATGATATATCTTTAGACTTTTTTAATAATCATAAAGAAATTATTAATAAAAATAGAATTTTAATTGGTCATTCTACAGGGGCAAAGTTTATTCTAGACTGGGTTGATAGATCAATAATAAATACTGAGATTGAGTTGATAATTATTGATCCTGCTATCTATTCTGGTAAATTCCAATATTTTAAAGCAATTATTCGAAATATAGTTGATGATTTAAGATTTATACTAGATTATAAGAAAGTACCTTTTGCTATCCCTATAAACATTATGAAGAGCTCATATAAACTGGTCCCAGTAATGACTTTTCTTAAAGAAAAAAATGTTTTAGGTGCTTTCTCTAAGTTAAATAACTTCAATTATAAAATCTTATGGGGTACTAAAGATTTAACTACTCCATATAAGTGGAGTAAGGAGATCAAAAAAATATATCCTGATTTACAAATAATTGATATTTTAAATAGATCTCACGGATGGATAATAGAAGAACCAGAACTTTTATTAAAGTATCTTGAATAGATATTTTAGATAAAAAAGAAGCTATTAATAAAAATATTAATAGCTTCTGATTAAAGTTTTGTTTAGAACTACTTTAGTAAACTGCTTACAAGATCATCAATTTTTTTACTTAATTGATCAACTCGTTTACTTAGTTCTACTACATCTGTTTGAGGTCCATTATTTGATTCTCTTCTATCATTTCTTCTTCTTTCAAATCTATCGCTTCCACCTCCTCTTGAATCTCTTCTATCGTCTCTTCTGTCTCCTCTTCTATCGTCATCGTTTTTATGATGTCTAAAACATGAACTACAGTAAACTGGTTTTCCACTAGTTGGCTTAAATGGAACGGTTGCTGTTTTACCGCAATCATCACAGATTACTTCAAATTCATCTTGCCAATCATCACTTCTAGAATCTCTAGATGATCTGTCATCTCTATCATTTCCTCTTCTATTATCTCGTCTGTCATCTCTTCTATCGTCTCTTCTGTCATTTCTCATAGTTCTTCCTTCGCTTTTAGCCTTAGCTTTTTCGAAACAATCATCGCAGTAGATTGGTTTACCCTCTGTTGGTTTAAATGGTACTGTTGTTGCTCTCCCGCAGTCGTCACATATTATGTGATATTTATTTAGTTTGTTTTCGCTTTCACCACCTTGTCTCATTATCTTTGTTTATAATAATTAATTAATATCTTATAGTATAAAGTTTTGGGGTAGAGATATCAATGTAAAAACAAATCTTAATTTATTTTTAAATAAGATTTCTCAATGTATAATCAAGTTAAGCTGGAGAGGTGGCCGAGTGGTTTAAGGCGCATCGTTGGAAACGATGTTTGTGTATTCCACAACGCAGGTTCGAATCCTGTCCTCTCCGCTCTTACAGAAATAAACAAAGTGAAGTTGAAATTTAGAACGATAAGGGTGCCAGGACGGGTGTACTCTCTAAATTAAATACTTCTGATAACTCTAGTTTGATATAATCAATTGAATGAATATAAAATCTAAAAACAAAATAATAATTTTTTCTCATGGCTTTGGTATCCAGAAAGATAACTTAGGATTATTTACTTTTATAGCAGAGAAAATAGAGAAATTAGGAATGAAATCTGTTCTATTTGATTACTACGAATATAATGCAGAAACAAAGGAAATCTTTTCAACGGCATTTTCAGAGCAAGCTGTTAAACTACAAAATAAAATTGATAGTGTAAGCGCGAATAACCCTGATTCAGAAATAATAATTATTGCACAATCACAAGGAAGCATTATCCCAACTTTATGTGATGTAAAGAATATTTCAAAGATCATTGGAATATCACCTTTCTTTATGACTGATCGTGAAAGTGTACACCAACGGTATGCTTCAAGAGCTGGAAACAGTGCTCCAGACTTTGACGGAGTATCAAAACGAAAGCACTCAAATGGACAAACAACTGTAATACCTGAAAAATATTGGCAAGAGAGATTTAATTCTAAACAGGAATCTCAATATAGTGAGCTAGGTACAAAGACTTCGCTAGTATTAATTTATGGTTCTGAAGATGGCCTTGTTGAAAGTGCAGATCTTACAAAAGTAGATAACTGTAAATTGATAGAACTACCAGGTAATCATGATTTTACTGGAGAAAGTAGAGATAGTCTTTACAATGAGGTGTTAAAAGAGTTGACTCAGTAACAATAATAGAAACCTAGTTATATTTCGAAAAAAGCATAATCACTTCTCTTAAAATTTTTATTCTATTTTGAAAATCTAATCTAAACTCTTTAGAAAGTTCAATCTGAACTCCTTTAATTTCTAGCCCATTATTCATCATATGTGTTATTGTTCTTTCCCCTGCAACAAAGTGCTCATTAATTTTATAACTAATAGAATTATAATCTAGAAAAACATTGATTTCTTCTAGATTATAAACAACTCCTGCAGTCCCAATTTCTAAATCACATCCATGATCATCTGTCATTCCATGAAGATCAAAGTTATATTCCTGTCCAATGTTTATTTTAGTTCGGTATCTCGATATACGATGATAATTTGGATCAATAATTGATCGCTTATTTGGGATAAACTTAATTCCTTTTTCTTTTGATAGTTCCTTTCCAATCTCGAATAATCCTACTTCATTTTTATGAATCTGGGGAATAAAGTTTTTTAGTCGTAAGGTTTTTATTGTATGTGGAGCTGTAATTAAAATCATCAGTAATATTATAGTAGAATATAGAATACTTATAAAAAGATAAAAATGACTAACTTAGAGAAAAAGCTAGAACTGCAGCTAAAGAGATGGTTAACACCAAAGGCTGAATCATATACATCACCTAAACATGAGCTAGGAATTAGGGCTATTGAAAAAATTAGTAAAGGTGAGGATGTATTAGTTTACGGTGGCGTAATCATACATCTAGATGAAGCTCAAGAATACTGGCGATTGATGGGACATACAGGCACTCAGATTGATGATACATTTTTATTGTACCTACAAATAGAGAAGAGATTAAAAAAACAGGGACTATAAATCATTCATGTAATCCAAATACTGGATTTAAAGCTCAGATACAACTTCTAGCTATAAAAGATATAGAAATTGGAGAGGAAATAACACTTGACTATGCATTTTGTGAATCCTCCCATCCTATGAATTTTCAATGTAGCTGTAATGAACAAGATTGTAGAGGTAACGTTACAAATAATGACTGGAAAATACCAGGTTTACAGAAAAATATGGAGAGTATTTTTCTCCTTATTTAAAAAGAAAAATTAAGAATAGCTAATAGATATATTATAAATAAATATTCATAAAGGCCTCATTTTATGAGAATTATAAATCATAATAGAATATCTTTAACTGCTTACTATACATCATATGTATACTCTAGAAGCTCAGGAAATACTGCTATATATAAGACTTTTAGAGGGGCAGTTTTATACTATATATTAATGATTCCAAATTTAATTTCTCTACTCATACTCAAAACCAACCTAAACAGATTATTATCTGCAAGTCACAGATTAATTCTAGAAGAGTGTATTAAAACAATAGAAGTAAATAATATAAAACAAATTATAGAAATTGGGTCAGGTTTTAGTGACTTTAGCATTATTTTAAAAGATAAATTTTCAGAAATTAAATATATCGAAATAGATTTAGAAAATGTATTAAAGGCAAAACAAAAGTTAAATCCAGTTAAAGATATTACTTACTCTTCGATTAATATTTTTTCTGATAGTGCTAGTAATGATCTTAATAAGATTATTGATGTTTCATTAAGTACACTAATAATTGCAGAAGGATTTATTAATTACTTTTCATCAGTGGAAGTTAAGATTTTTTTAAGTAATATTGATTCAATATTAAATCAAAATAACAAAAATATATTAGTCTTAGATTCGCTTATGCAAAGTAATGATGAGCCAAGTACTTTAGTAAAAACCTTTAAAAGTATTTTGAGTAAGTGTGTTAATACCAATGTATATTTTCATTTCAAAGAGGGTACTAATAAAAAAGTTGTGTTAGATGATGAATTAAATTTACAAGTAGAATCTTCAAACTTAATTGATGATAAAATAAAGCAAGTAAAGTCATGGAGAGTT
>JAUZRK010000011.1 GCA_030950485.1 Candidatus Dojkabacteria bacterium
ATGAGTCCTAAAAAAGTTAGACTCATTTACTAATCTCAAATAATATCTTAAAATTCAAAAGCAAATCTATAGTATCATTAAGAGTAAAAGAATTATATCATATAAATAAGTAGAGATGAATATAAATAGGCCATTAATGAATCCGACCGCTAAAGATATTAATAGGGAAGAGAAATCAATTGAGGTCGGAGGCGAAAAAAAAATTAGACTAGATAAGGAACAGTTGAGTTTCAATACAGAGTCTAAAGCTGTTAAGTTAAAGCAAATTATCAATACATTAAGAGGACGTATAAATAAAAGATTTGAGTTATTAGAACTCTCAGCTTTTTGGAAATCATTTGCAAATCCCTTACTTATAGTTACATTTCTTGCAAATGAATTTATTCTTCTATTCCTAATATTATTTAGGTTTGATAACTTACCAGATAGAATAAGATTTTTTTATAATTCAGTAGATAATTCTTGGGAGCAAATAGATAAGAAATTTTTATACGCCTTACCAATAATATTGTTTGTAGTATTTCAAATCCAAATCAGATTAATAACTGTTACTTTTAAAATTAATGTTAGAACTAGTAGATTAATTTCTTGGATCATGGCTTTTATTTATACATTTTTATTTATAGCTATAATGGCTATTACAAAAACTTATTCAATAATTAATTAATCATGGGATTATTTGACAATGAATTTATAAGATCAAATTTTGAAACACTAGCTGTTTCTTTTATCATCGCTTTTTTAATAACTTTTATAACAACCCCACTTGTAGGTAGGCTAGCTAAAAGCTTAGGAATGATAGATTTACCTGCTTCTATGAGAAAGCAGAATGATTCATCTAAGTCGAGTAGAATTAATAAAGAGCCGAAGATTAAATTTGGAGGTTTTGCAATTTTTTTAGGATTTATTGGAGCATTATATTTTACAGATAATATTAATGGCCTAAATCTAGGAATATTATTAGGCCTATTCGTAATTTTGTTATTCGGAATAATAGATGATAAGTTTGATCCATCAGGAAAGGTTACTCTTCTAGGACAATTAATAGCTGCTTTTATAATTGTAATTGGTGGTATATCAGTGACTCAGATTAGCCTTTACTCACATAGTATAGATCTAAATTGGTTCTCGGCTGTAATTGATACTTCAATATTGAGCTATAACTTTATTTTTCCTGCAGATTTTATGACCATTCTATGGATTGTAGGAATTATGAATTTTGTAAATTGGGTAGGAGGAGTAGATGATTTAAATTCAGTTGTTACAATGATAATAGCAACAACAATGGCAATTCTAGCCTTGAATAGTAATAATATTGCATTTGCGACAATAGCAATAGCACATGTAGGTGCATTAAATGGATATATTCCATTTAATTATAACCCTTCAAAGATTATTCAAGGTGGAACCGGAGATTTTTTAAACGGCTACTTACTAGCAGTATTTGCAATTATTGGGGGGACTAGGTGGTCGTCGTCTTTTATACTTCTAGCTTTACCAATAATCGATGCACTACTAGTAATTTTTATGAGATTTAAGTCCCATCCTGAAATAATTAGAAATCCATTAAAAATACTAACTATTAGCGATAAGAACCATCTACACCATAGACTTATGGATGCGGGGTATTCTAGGAAGCTTGTACTACTAATAGAATCAGCGATTATGCTTATGATTTCTTCAATCGCTATCTATTTTAGTAATATTAGATCTGATTTTAGAGCAATTATTGTTACTATAACTCTTATCTTTGTTGCATTTACTGTAGTGACATATCTTAGAAAAAGAAACATTAGAAATAATGCTTTGAAGGTTGCATTTAATGACGATGAAATACAAGTAGAAGCAACTGTTAAGGTTGTAATAGAGGGTGAGGATGAGGATGAAAAATTCATCTACTAGTAAGTTGACTTATTATTCTTAAAATAATAATATTGTGATTATGAAAATATTTATAGTAAATACAAACTCAATGATGATGCCTCGAATAGGAGGTATATGTTGATCGTATTTCAAATTAACTAAACATAAACCTCCTGATTTATCAGGAGGTTTTATTTTATCTATTATCTATCAAGCTTTTATGTATTTAACAATTATTAATGATGGCGATTCGCAAAGTATAGCAAGAGCAGCTTCAAGGTTAGGTTCATTATTTAATTCTTCAGTAACAACCTTTAATGTTGGTAAATTTGCTGATTTATCACTGGCAGGTAATTTAATTGATATTATAGACTCCTATGAAGACCGTGAAGGTATTATAATTGCTAACTCCGCACCAAGGCATGATTTAGCAAAAAAGTGGGAAAATGGAACTCCATTTGGTTACTTTAGGTATAAAAATTTAATAATTAGTTCAACAATAGACGGAAATTGTTTATCTTTAGTTAAAAAACTGAAATTAGTTTCTAAAATAAAGGTTACAGATATTAAAAAAGTTTTAAATTGGGCTAAAGAAGAAAATGAGATTAGTGACGATATGTTAATTAATAGAATTATAAAATCTCAATATAGAAGTTTTGATTATCAACCAAGACTTGTAAAATGGATATATGATTATGGTGATGTGCCAAATGTAGAGTTAGAAATCAAAGACGTCATCGATTTAGAGCCAAGTATTTATTGGATTGATAACTATGGAAATTGTAAAACTACTGTTTTACCAGAGGAATTTGATTTCAAGCCAGGAGAGATGGTTTTAACTAATTTTGGCGAGCTAAAATGTTACAATAGGATGAAGGATGTGCCTAATAGAGAAGAAGCTTTGGTAATAGGTAGTTCGGGAATTGATAATAAAAGATTTGTAGAAATAATATCTCAGGGAGAATCTGCTAGTGAAAAACTAGGAATTAATATTGGAGATCAAATAATATTTAAAAAAATAATTAATAATCAAAAAAATAAAAATGAGCAATAAATTTTACTTAACAACTACACTTCCATATGTAAACGCCCTACCACATATTGGACACACATCTGAATTTATAAAAGCTGATGTTATTACAAGATATAAAAGATCAGTTCTAGGAAAAGAAAATGTTTGGTTTAATGTAGGTACTGATGAACATGGTTTGAAAAACTATCAAAAGGCACGAGACCTTGGAAAAGAACCAAGAGAGTATGTAGACGAACTAGCTGCAGGTTGGAAAGAGTTTTGCGAACTTTATAGAATTAATTACGATACTTTCTATAGAACATCTGCAAGCTATCATGTAAAACCAGCGCAAGAGTTTTGGAAAAGAAGTGTTGCTAAAGGAGATGTTTATAAAAAGGAGTATAAAGGTTGGTATTGTGTTGGTTGTGAAGAATTTAAGACAGAAAAAGAAATTATTGAATCTGATGAAAAAGGTGAAAATGGTAAATGTGCTATACATAAGAAAGATCTAGTTTGGACTGAAGAAGAAAATTACTTTTTTAGACTTTCGAAATATAGAGACGAACTATTAAAATGGATTGAAGAAAATCCTGATGTGCTTAAACCTGCAAAAGCTAAAACTGAGCTAGTTAATTGGTTAAGTGAAATGGAAGATATTTCTATTTCTAGAAGTAAGGAAAATCTAGGGTGGGGAATTGATGTTCCTGGAGATGATACACAGGTAATGTATGTTTGGTTTGATGCACTAACTAACTATGTTAATGTACTAGGGTTTGGCCAAGAATTCCCACCTAAGGAAGCATTTAAAAATGAAGAAGACTGGAGACTCAAAACTCAAAACTCAAAACTCGAAGATTGGTGGCCAGGAGTACAAATTTTTGGAGTAGATAATTTAAGATTTCAATGTGCAATTTGGCAAGGGATACTTTTAACAGCTGACCTTCCTCAAACTAAAAAACTTTTAAGAAATGGATTCATTTTAGCCTCTGACGGTACTAAGATGAGTAAGACAGTTGGAAATACAGTAAGTCCATTTGACCAAGAAGAAAAATATGGAGCTGAAGCCGTAAGATTTTATTTAGTTGCTGGAATACCTACTTATTCTGACTCACCTTACAAAGAAGATGATTTAGTAAATATTTATAATTCACACCTTGCAAATAATTTTGGTAACCTTCTAAACAGAGTAATTCATCTAGCAAATACAAAAGAGGTTAAATTAAATGACGAAGATTTAGTTGAAAATGACTTCAAAGAAAAGATTTTAGGCTATGAATCTAGGCTTAAAGGATTATACGAGGAATATGATTTGCAAGAAGCTGCAAATTTAGTTAATGAATTAGCAACATTTGGTAATGAGTATATTACTGAAAATGAGCCTTGGGCTAAAGATAAAACTAATGAAGAGATTGAGCTAACTCTAAATAACCTAAGTTATCTTTTAAAAACAGTTATTGAGCTATATGCTCCAATTATTCCTGATTCATGCGAAAGGGCTGCAAAAATGTTAGAAAAGAGAGAGAAGGGGGTTTTATTCGAGAAGAAAGAAGTTGGAAAATAGTAATTGATGGTAACTAATAGTAATTAAATACAAAAAATTACTATTAGTTACTCAGTTATAAATAATTACAAAAAGTAAAATGATCCCACTTAATGTCTCTAAAAAAGAAATAACTGCTTTTTTGCTTGCTAGATCATTTTTGTATAACAACTCTCCAGATATTAATCATGTTTTAGAGTCTCTTTCTTGCATCCAAGTAGATCCAATTCAAGTAGTAGGGAAAAGCCACGAAATAGCGCTTTGGAACCGTATAGACAATATTTCAAGAAAAGAGATTGATAGTCAACTATATAAACAAAGAAATCTTTTCGAATATTGGCTTCAACTCTACTCAATTATCCCAGTTAAGTTTTTCCCATTTTTAAAAATTAGAATGAATATATCTGGATCATGGCAAGAGGAGTATTACAAAAAGCATCGAAGTGAAGTTGATGATGTTTTAGAATATGTACGTGAGTTCGGACCAACAAAGTCTTCAGATTTATCTCATCTAAATGCTGGTACATCACTTCATAACTGGGGAAAAGCGAAATTATCGCATAAAGCCCTCTTAGAGTTTTTATGGGATCGAGGTCAGTTAGTAATACATTCTAGGGAGAGTAATAACAAGATTTATGATCTTGTTGAAAGATATATTCCCAATCAAATACTGAAAGAAGAAGTTACAGAAAAAGAAAGCATAAAATTTATAATTAAATCTCAATTTAAATATCTTGAAATTTTTAGAAAATCATTTTTATCCAATCGAATTGGCTATAGCAAGTTTGAAATAAGTACTATATTTAAAGAGATGCTAGAAGAGGGTGAGATTATTGAGCTTAAAATTCAGGATGTAAAAAGAAAATACTATATTTTAGTAGAAGATTTAACTCATTTAGAAAAATCACTAAAAAATAGTTTTGACGGAATAAAATTATTATCTCCATTGGATCCTCTAGTAATAGATAGAACTTTACTGGAAGACATTTTTGAATTTTATTATAGATGGGAGGCATATGTTCCTAAATCTAAAAGAAAAATTGGGCCCTATGGAATGCCAATAATTAAAGATGGAGAATTTATAGGTCAGGTTCAGTTTGAAAAATCAAATAATTACAAACTTTCGATTAGAAAAATGGTTTTAAAAAATAATTCTTTAATATTAAAGTCTGAGATAAATGCAGTTGGTCTTGACTTAAGTAATTTCTTGCAAAGTTACTAATCTTTATTTCCTAAATATAATAATTAAAATTTTTATATTTTAATTTACTGTAAATAATATTTAAAAGATAAAATCTTATTTATAAGTCATTCTTAATTTCCCAAAACTATATTTTTATGTATACTGTAGTGTAAAGTTATTTTTATAAATTGGTTCAATTTAAAGACGTCTCAAAAATATATAACAATGCCGTTATGGGTGTTCACGATATAAACTTCACTGTAAGTGAGGGAGATTTTGTTTTCTTAATTGGTCCATCAGGTAGTGGAAAAACTACTTTAATAAAAATGCTTATTAGAGAAGAAAAGCCAACAGTTGGAAAAATTTATCTCAACGATGATGATATCACGCATATTAGAAGAAGAAGCGTTTACAAAATCAGAAGGCAAGTTGGTGTGATATTTCAAGATTACAAGCTAATTAATGATAAAACAGCCTATGAGAATGTTAGCTTTGCAATGGAGGCTGCAGGTAAAAAGAGTAGAGAAATAAAAGAGGCAGTTCCGTATGTTTTAGATATTGTTGGCTTATCCTCAAGAATGAAAGCATTCCCAAAAGAATTATCAGGAGGTGAACAACAAAGAGTAGCAATAGCTAGGGCTATAGCTAATAATCCAAAAATACTTATTGCAGACGAACCAACTGGAAACTTAGATCCAGCAAGCGCTTGGGATATTGTACAAATATTGAATAAAATTAATAATTGGGGAACAACTGTAATTATGTCAACACATGGTACTGATATTGTTAATTCCCTTAATAGAAGAGTTATTCAGATGGAGAAGGGTAGGATTGTTAGAGATGATTCAAAAGGACAGTACGAATTTAAAAAAGAATTTGAGTCTAAAATAGTAGATAAAGTAAAGGAAACTCCAACGCAAAAAAAGCAAAAAACAAAATTTAAAGTTAATCTTTCTGAAAAAATTAAAGAACAAGTTGAAAACGAAAAAGAAATTGAAGAAGAAATGTTAGAAAGACAGAATAGACCGCATTTAATAAAGAGATTTTTTGGATTCGGCAAAAGTAATGATAGAAAAAACTTTAGAGATGCAGATATGCAAGATTATGAAGAAGAAATGGATACAGATGAAATAGATGACGAAGACGCATATGAAATAGAGGATACAGAGGAAATTCAATCAAAGAAATCAGATAAAACTAAATCTAAAAAAAATAACAAATCTAGTTTAGAAGAAAAACTTAATAATCTCGAAGACCTAGAAGAAGAGTCAGAAGATGAAGAAGAAGAACAATTTACTAGAAAAAAGAAGAAGAACAATAAAAGGAAAAACAAAAAAGATTTAGAAGAGAATAATATCGATTTTGGCAAAGAAATACATCTTGATTTAAATAAAGATTCAAAAAAAGACAAGAAAAAGAAAAAAAATAAAGTAAAAGATCTGGTTGAAATACTGAATAGCATTGATGTATCTGAATTAGACCTAGATGAAGATGTTATTAGAGATCTAAGAACTTCTGGTTATAAGACAGTTGGGGATGTAATTAATGATGGACCAGAAAAGCTTGCAGAAGGGCTAGTTATAGATCCTGAGGAAGTAATAAATGTAGCTAAAGCTATAGATAATTTAAGTAAAAAAGTTCAAAAAGATGAATAGAATTCTTACAAACTCAATAAAACATATAGGTAGAAGTGGCTGGATAGGAGTTGGCTCTGTAGTAGTGATGGCTCTTTCTTTTTTTATTATAAGTGTTTTTGGAGGGCTTGCCTTTGTTTCGGATAGATACATTAAGTTATTTGAGAGTAAGAATAATATAATTGTATTTTTTGATGTAGGAATGGATCAAGGAGTAATTGATAGGCTATGGACGAAATGGGGAGAATTAGATCAGATTGAAAGTATTGAATTTACTTCAGAGGATGATGCTTATGCTTTATACAGCGACTATGCTTCAAGATCTCTTAGAGATATTTATGAAGTACTTATAGAAAAAGAAGAGAAGAAACTGCCATCCAGTCTTGATATACAATTAAAATCATTAGCTTATATAACAGAAACAGAACCTATTTTAAGAGCTGATATTGACAGTGAATTAGAAAAATTACAAGTAATAGATACTCAAAATGCAAATACAGAAGTTCTAACAAATTTTGTTGAAGAGAATGGTGCAGAGGAAGTTGTAGAAGAGGTAGCTGCTGTTGAGGCTGAAACAATTCAAGTTTCTACTGCAAGTACTGGAGTAGGACTAGAGGAGGCTCCAATAGAACTAGCAATTGATAGTGATAGTATTGATGAACAGATAGAGACGTTTTCGTGGTTAAGACTAGCTGGGATAGTTGTATTAATAACATTATTCATAGTAATCTTTTTCTTAACATTCATGACTGTTAACTTTAGATTATACAATCAGATGGAGGAAATAGGTGTTATGCAACTTGTTGGAGGGAGCCTAGCTTTTATTAGGGCGCCATATATTATTGAAGGAGGATTTTATGGATTATTAGGATCATTAGTCTCATCGAGTATATTACTATCAACATACTATATAGTTTTTATCTTTGAAGTTAGTCCTAATTTATCAGTCACACTAAATAAGTGGTTTGATGGTTTACCATGGGCCGAAGGTATTCCATTTATCGATCAGTTTGGAACAGTGGAGATATTTGCAATAGTAGGACTTCTTGCAGGATTTGGATTTATAATAGGTGCTTTAAGTAGCTTCCTATCTATAAGAAGATACATTAAATAATTTTAAGATTTAAGAAATAGGATTTAAGAGCTAAGAGCTTAGATAAGCCTTATCATTTATATCTTAAAAAATAGAGTATGAAATATATTTATATAACACTTAGAAATACATTTTTGTTTTTCTTTATTTCAGCGCTTTTCGCAAGGGTTTTGTTATCTGGTAATAATGAATTCGTAGATATACTAATAGGAGGACTATTATTTGGAATAGTAATGGCACTAATGCCAAATATTTTACAATTTATGAAGATTAAAGAATCGGCTTGGTCTTTAATATTGTTAGGTATAGTTATAACTTTCATTTTCTTTTTTGTTGGACACTATGTTTTTGATTTTTTTACAATTAGTGCTGGGGATGTTGTTTTATCAAGTAAAACTAAATTGTTTTCTGTATCAGATCAAACTTTTGGACTAATTCTTATTAGCATGATATCATCTATTTCGAGTGTAATATTATATATTTTAGGAAAGCAAAAATAATGGAAACAGTAGATATACTAAAATATATTATAGGTTTAGTAAGCGTTATTATTATTGTAGCAATTCTTTTACAATCTCCTAAAGGAGGTTTAGGTAATGCCTTCGGTGGAGGCGGTGGTGGAGAATTCTACAGATCAAAAAGAGGGTTAGAAAAAACACTTTTTAATAGTACTATACTATTTGGTGTTGTATTCTCTTTAATTGCGCTAGCTATTGCAATATTAAATGCATAATCCATTTAAAAGCATTGAAAATTTCTTAGTTAAGATTAGAGACATCTGGTGGAATTATCCTGATCTTTTCCTTGCGGATAGTACAGCTAGATCGTATACCTCTAAGATATATAAAATCACAATCCCTTATTCTCATTTCTTGTTTTCATCAATCTTCGTACTAATTCTGATGCTAGGTAGCTTTAGATATTCAATTATAGAGAGCAGTTCAAATGAAGAATTAGTTGAAGCTGTAGTTGCAGGAGTTGATTCAAATGGCGATCTTCAGAAAATAGATAAAATAAACCCAATTGCACTTTCTAACATTCAGCTTGAGAAAGATATTGTAGATTTGGTATATGAACCATTAATCAGATATGAACAATTAGTTAATGAAAATAATGAGTCTACAATCTTTATAGAGGATGTATTGGTTGATGAGAGAATAACGTGGAGAGAAGGTGCAGATTATGAATTCAAATTAAAAGAAGGAGTTAAATGGCACGATGGAGTGGAGTTTACCGCTGATGATGTTATTAGAACATTTGAAATAAATGCTCAAATTGATTCTCCTAATGCAAATATTCAGGCTTTAAAACAACTGCAGTGGGAAAAAATTGGTAAGTATTCTGTTAGAGTATGTATAAAAGTAGATTTTGCAGAAGGTCAAATTTGTGGAGAAAATAGCAATGACTTTATTTTTCCGAACTTCCTTGAATTAATAAGTGTGAAAATTATACCTGAACATAAATCTAATGATATTGATCCTAATAATATAAATTCAAAAGAGCCAATTTTATTTAGAGATCCAGTTGGAACTGGTAAATATAAATTTGAAGCTATTAGAGATAATGAAATAGTTTTAGTTTTAAATGAAGAGCATCACTCACTTGTTGATCTTATAGATGTTATTGATGTAGATAAGATAATAAATAAAATTAAATTTAGATTCTATAAAGACTTAGACGCTGCTGTAGACGCTTTACAGAATGGTGAAGTTCATACGCTTGCTACAATTTCATCTCAATATAGTGATGAGATAGAAAAATATCCAAATATTAATAAATTAGAAAGTTCAGTAAACTATACCCAATTCTGGGGCTTATATTTTAATCTTAGAGTAAACCCAAATGATGGTTCTGCAATTGGTCCTGAATTCTTTCAAGATCCGGTTGTAAGAAGAGCTATTTCTTCTGCTATAAATAGGTCGGAAATCATAGCTGATGGTTTAAATAATCTAGGAGAAGAAGCGGTAGGACCCATTTCTGAAATTTCTTATTATTTTAATCCAGATGCTGGTTGGTATACTTATGAGATAGAAAGAGCAAAAAATCTTTTAGAAGAGGCTGGTTGGTCTATTAAAGAGGGAGATAAATATAGAACAAACGAAAATGGAGATAAATTAAGCTTCTCATTATATTTTGTAGAAAATCATGATAGAAGACAGGTAGCAGAAATAATACAAAAAGATTTAGCTGAGGTAGGAATAGAGGTAATAATAGATAGAAATCTACAGCCTGGACAGCCAGAAGTTGGAGAGGGGTGGACACTAAAGGAACTAAATGAACAAGTACTTGCTCCAAGGTTGTTTGACGTTATATTATATGGTGTTAACACATTTATTGAGCCTGATAGATACGAGCTTTACCATAGTTCTCAACAGTTACATCCAGGTTTAAATATTTCAGGCTATGTTGGCTCAAAAGAAACAGTCAGGCCGAGAGAAAATAGACAAGAAGGTGAAAGTAGTACAGAAAGAATACCTAAAGTAGATCAACTGCTTGAATCAGCAAGAAGTTTTGATCCAAAAGAAAAGGCGGAGGATCGAAAGAAGGACTATGATGAATTCCAAGAACTACTAGCAGAAGATGCATCAGTTGTATATTTATACCATCCAAAATATACCTATTATGTTTCAGATTCCATAAATGGTATAACTTTAAATCATATTTCAAGTCTAGAGAATAGATTTAGAGATATATATGATTGGAGATTATAATTAAGAATATAGGATAACTAATCTAAGAAACATTTTTCATTTGATTTGAATTTTTAAGATCCATAAAGATGAATACACTAGAAGAGAGTATAAGGGATAATGCAATATACTCGAAAGATTCATATAAAGAGACTGATGTAGCTTCATTTTTATCTGATTTTAAAATAACCAAGAAGTATGCTGGCCAGTTATCAAGAGTTTTTGAAGTAGAGAAGACAAATTGGTTAGTAAAAGAAGCAAAATGGGATGTAAAATTTGAACCTTTTAAACCAGGACTAACTATTCCTAGTAAGATTGCAGCATTTTTAGATAATCTTCTAGGTCAACTTGCATTTAGTTTTCTTCCAAAAAAGAAAGAGATATTAAGACAATATGAGTTGTATCTACTTTTTTCACAATATTTTGGCTTTTTTGATAGTGACAAGCGGTATTATCATCCAGATAGGGAAGTCATAAGTCTAGCACAAGTATCTATCAGAGATACACTGCTTAACTACCGAGTCCAATTAGAGGAATTCTATAATATAAAACTGGACGATAAAATTAATCTTTTACATGAAGATAAAGATATTAGATACCATAATTTCTTACCAAAGGAATATTTACTAGCAGGGAAATCAATCTCAAAGCAAAATAAAGGTAGAGTAACCTCATTCATTTTTCAAGAGTTTGTTAAAGGAGATTTATTACATGATGTAGATGAAATGGTGGTTTCAAAAGATCAAAAATTAAGATTAGTTTTAATGATGTATTTACTACTTTTGATGAACATGCAGACTGGAGTAGTTCCGGATACTAGACCTAGATATAATTTTTTCCAAGCTTACAACTGGCTAACCAAAACAGATAATGTAATAATTAGTAAGAATGATGTTAAATTTATAGATACTAGATGGTTTTATGATACTAAGAATTTTTCTTATTTGATATTACCTTCAGTAATACCTAAACTAGCAATTAGAAAGGCTAAAACAAGTATTAATAAAATTCTAAAAACAATTTAGTGTAACCTGATAAAATATATATTAATGGAAAGTAGATTACAAAAAATTAAACAACTTTTTAAGGGAAAAGATCCTATTGAAGAATCTCTAAAGGCTCATGCAGTATATTCAACTAAAGAATATAAGATAGTAGATATAGGTAAATTGTTAGAAAATTATGAACTCAAGAAAATAGGTATGGGGCTATTAGGAAGAGTTTATAAAATTAAAGATACTACTTGGGTTATAAAAGAAGGGAGATGGGATCTTAGTTTTGATTTTCTTTTAGGTATTAAACTTCCAGTCCCTGCAAGATTTTTAGAATTTATTTTAAAACCTTTTAATTTTAAATTCTTACCTAATCCAAAAGAAATCCTAAAACAGTATGGTGAATACCTAGAGTTTGCACAATACTTTGGTTATTTTGAAACAGATAAACAATATTATCATCCAAATAGAGAAGTTATTTTTAGAGCCCAAAAAACTATTAGAGATTCTTTATTATTATATAAACCGAGGTTAGAAGAGAAATATGGATTTACATTTGACCCTAAAATAGATGAAGTACTAAATAATCCAGAGACTAGATACCACAACTTTCTTCCAAAAGAATACCTAATAATAGCTAAATCTATATCAAAAGAAAATAAAGGTAGAATTACTTCTATTATATTTCAAGAATTTGTTGAAGGTAAATTATTAAGAGATATTCCTGATAAAAAATTACAAAGAAAACTTAAAGAACAGCTAATTCTAATGTGCTATTTAATTTTAATAATGCATTTAGAAAAGAACTGGCTTCCAGATACAAGACCAAGATATTTTCTTTTCGAGGCTTATAATTGGTTAACAAAAACAGAGAATATTATTGTTACAGAAAAAGAATTGAAGTTCATTGATACTAGGTGGATGTGGGATACTGATACAAACTTTATAAGGAAAGGTATGGTAATTCCAAATTTAGTTATAAACAAATCTAAATCTACAATCCAATCACTTCTAAATGAACTGGATTAGTATTTTAAATTTAAAAGATAAAAAATGAATGAGATTCTAATGGCTTTATGGTTATTTCTACCAGCAGCATTTTCTAATATGGCAGCCGCATTAGGTAGACATTTGAAATTTTTAAACTTTCTAGCAATACCTGTTGATATGGGGATTGAATTAGGCGGGAAAAGATTATTAGGGAAGAATAAAACTGTTAGAGGTTTTCTTTTAGGTACTTTATTTGCAGTTATATTTTCATATATACAGAGGGAAATATATCTTAACTCCTCATTAAAGGACTTAGCCGAAATAGACTATAGTTCTTTTAATATATTTATATTCGGAGCTTTACTAGGCTTTGGGGCATTACTTGGAGACTCAGTAGAAAGCTTTTTTAAAAGAAGAGTAGGAATTATGTCAGGTGAACCTTGGATTGGATTTGATCAATCGGATTATATTTTAGGCAGCCTATTACTTTTAGCACCTTACTATATGTTTAGCATTACTAGTTATCTTGCTATATTTATAGTATTTTTTATTGGACATTTTATTGTTAAGTATATTGGATTTATAGTTGGTCTTGAAAATAAGAAGATATAAATATGGTTTTAAATATTCAGCTTTTAGTAAAAGCTTGCAAAAGGTTAGGTCTTAAATATAGTTTTGTAGATGAGAACAAAAACTTTTTAGAGATTATCAAGAATAATATCCCCCATTATTTTATTCAGTTTAGTACCCCTAAGAATAATGAGATAAACACTAAAATATTTAGAGATAAAGGATTTACATATGATGTTTTGAAAGAGCATGTCAGGATGCCAAAAACTATACAGTATCTTTATCCAGAGATAGATGAAAAATATAGAGAGTATTTAAAATTTGAAAACATAGACCAAATAATAAGTAATATTAATAGTGAGTTCAAATATCCAATAATAATTAAGAAGAATAGAGGTGCTGCTGGAAATAATGTTTTTATTTCGAATAATAATTCAGAAACAAAGCAATATCTAAATACTATTTATAAAGAAGAAATAGGCTTTGATTATATTGCACTTGCACAGGAGTTAATAAATATTGAAAAAGAATATAGGGTATTAGTATTAGATAATAAGGTAGAATTTTTCTATGAGAAATCAAAAAAAGGTGCACAGTTTAATGGTAATCTAAGTCCACTTCATTGGGAAGGGGCAGAGGCGATCTTAATAGATGATTTGAATTTAAAGAATAGATTACAAAGCTTTATAGACAATATTACCTCAGTAGTCGATCTTAATTATGGTGGACTAGATATAGCTATAGATGTATCTGGTGAATTCTATTTAATTGAAATTAATTCAACACCTGGTTTTAGTTATTTTATTGATGATAATGGAGAGAGTAGAGTTATAGAATTCTTCGAAAAAGTAATAGATTCTCTATAAATAGTTGATTATTAGATCAATAACCTGTTTAATTATGTAGTCACACATATTCAAATGATTACAGACATAAGAAACTTCAATTACAATCTAGACTCAGATGAGCTGTTAAGAGCTGTAGCAACTTTATAACTAGTACTATCAATAGTACTAGTTATAAAGTACATCTTAATGTTGATAGCGGAAAATTCATTTAAGAATAATTTGCTAGTAAATATTTTTACTTCAGAACTATCAAAGATTCCCAGCAAGTTCTATATAGTACTTGCTTTATATTTCTCTATTCAAAATTTAAATATTGACCAGAATTATAACTTTATTTTTGATATCTCAAAATTTATCGTTGGAATTTTTATTCTGTAAGATTAATAAATAAAACTTTACAGAGATTTACATATAAGAAGTCAAAAGACATTACTGGCCAATCCCTGAATAATGCATATTTATATTTAGCAATAATTGCCCGGGTAGCGGTATGGGTTTTAGGTACAATATTAATATTTAGTAATCTTGGTTATGATGTCTCTGCATTTGTAGCAGGTCTAGGTATTTCAGGATTTGCAATAGCATTTGCTGTTAGAAATGTAATTAAAGATGTATTAGGATCATTTATAATTATATTCGATAAACCTATTGCCGTAGGTGATTATATTGATACACAGAGTTACAAAGGAATAGTTAAAACAATCGGTTTGAAAAGTACAAGAATTGAAGACGATGGAAAGGAGATAGTTATTCCAAATGCGTTAATAGTAGATAAGGTTGTACTTAATTTAAAGGGTGATAAATTTAAGGAAGTTAAATTATCTTTAAAAATTGAATATTCAAGATACAAAGATTTTCCAATTATTGAGACTTTAAAGACTTTACCAATTTCATTCGAAAGCATTGAAGAAAATTATTTAAACATTCAGCTTTCCAATATAACTACGGAAGTAACAGAGTATAATATTAAAGTTAAACTTAGAAAAAGTAAGATCGAAAATATAGATATGGAAGTCGAGTCAATAATGCATTTTATATATAAACTTTTAAAGAAAAAGAGAATTAAGATTACTGAATTAAAAAGAACAGATGAATAATTATTTATTGAAAGTTTAAATTTAAATTGCTATCGTTATACTGTTATAAATATCTCAAGTATGAAGATTAATAATGTACAAAATAAAAGAATGCAATTCGTTTGTACCATTATGGCTTCGCTTATTATTTAAGTTAAATGCTTGAGAAATGCTTCTGTATTCATATACATTTCTTAAGCTAGAAATGAAATATGAAAATTTTTAATTCCGATGAAATAAAAACTTACAGTGAATTGGAGGAAATACTATTAAGTAATAGGATTGAGTACGATTTGGTTAAGATTAAAAAGTCATATCAGCTGGCAGAAGCGTATTATCACCAAATAAAAAGAAGGTCTGGAGAACTATTAATAAACCACGTCCTAACTGTAGCAGCTTATGTTGCAAGGCTAGATTTAGATACATCAGCTCTTATTGCTTCAATATTACACGAAGCTGTAATAATTAGAGCAACTGACATTGATGAGATTGACTCGCAATTTGGAACAGATGTGGCATTCATTATAGATGGTATGACTGATATGAAAAATCAGACTGCTACTTTTTCAGAGCATAATGAAGTTCCAGAAAATTTTAGAAAATTAGTACTAGCAGCAGCAGAAGATATTAGGATTCTTATTATTAGGCTTGCTAATAAATATCATAATCTTAAGACTTTACAATACTTACCTGAAGAAAGTCAGATTAATCAAGCTAAAAAAAATTAAACTAATATACGCTCCATTATGTGAATACCTAGGACTAGGTCATTTACTTAATGCTTTTCAGGACAAGGCTTTCGAGATCTTAAATAAAGATGAATATAATAGAATTAAAGAATATACAGATAAGGTTTTTAATGATTCCAAAAAGAATATAGATCTATTAGTTAACAAGATTGATATTTTGTTGAATGATTCAAAAATAACCAATTTTTCTGTATCAGCAAGGGCAAAGGGATACGGGAGCACTTTTAGGAAGGTAATGAAAAAATATGTTAGACATAATGAGGGATTGACAGAAGATGCACTGATTAAAGTAAAAGATCTTATAGGAATAAGAGTCCTTGTTGAAGAAGTAGAAACTTGCTATCTAGTTTTAGGTCTGATTCAAAAGGAATGGAATAGATTAGATTAGAATAGAATAGAATAGATTAGATTAGATTAGATTAGATTCAGACTTCGATGATTATATTGCCAAGCCTAAAGAGAATGGATACAAGTCTATTCATACTGTAATAGAGTTAGAAAAGGATAGGTTCGCTGAAATTCAGATAAGGACTCATGAAATGCATGAATATAATGAATTTGGTCCAGCTTCTCATATAGCTTACAAATTGCAAAAAGCATCCAAGGGAGAGAATTTTACTTGGACTAAGGATTTAGTAGCCTGGCAGGAAGAAAAAACTTTGAGTAGAGAGAGTTTTAAAATAAAAGCTTTTGCAGAGAGTGTGTTTGCTTTTACTCCAAAAGGAGAGGTCATAATGATTCCAAAAGGGGGAACTCCGTTAGATTTTGCATTTAAGGTACATACAAGTATAGGTCAAAGATATCTGGGCGCTTTAGTCAACGGTAAAATGGTTAAAATGAGCCATGAAATTAAAACTGGGGATATTATTGAAATTAAAACTGGCAATAAAGCTAATGTGACAAAGGACTGGGAAAAAGTTGTCAAATCTGGGGAGGCTAGGAGGTTGATTAGGAGATTTTTAAGATTAAAAAAATAATTACTTAATTCTTAATCATTGTTGAAAATACTTATAAATTAAGTTAAAATCCCTCGGATTAGTATGTAGATATGAATAATCATAAGGATATACTTAGCGGCCATGATGGCAGTTTTTCATCGCCTTGTGGAGGTGATAGTGATTTCGAAGCTTATATTCAGAGCGTAGCTGACGAACCTAGTGAAGAAGAAAATGAATCAGGAGATGAAGATGGTTATCTACAACTTACTGGTATAAATATACCTATAAGCGCTTGTAACCCAGCTCAGGAAGCTAAGAGAATTGGAGTCCTAGTAAATGATAATATTCTTGATGGGCTTGATATTGAAAGAATTAATCGAATCTTTGCAAAAGATACTGAAGAATTGACTGATGAGGAGCTGGGTATGTTAGTTACTATAGTCAAAAGAAGCGGCGAAAGAGGCTATTACCATAGTGACTCAGAGAAACCAAAAGGTTTAGTAATGTCAGATAAGACATGGAATATAGAAGGTAGAGCTTTAGATGCTTTAAATAAGGCTGGCATTAATTTGGATGAGCTTTGGAATGAAGAAGAATTTTAGATAACGTGCTCGACTAAATCTTTATTCTGGAATATTGCAAATCCATCATTTGATAAGATTAGTGAATTATTATATTTACTTGGATCTCTCGAATCACTATCTTTCTCATAGTGTGCTATTATAGTGTGATTCAAATAACCTAGGGCAGCTAAGTCTTCCAAATTTGGCTCATTTTCATCTCTTGATATACTAATATCAGTAGTAATAATTGCTCCAGCACTCATTCCCAAATAAGTTTTATTGTCTGTGTTTAAGAAGCTTTGAATTTCATTAAAATAACCATTTCTTTTAATGTTATCTAGCAAAATATAAGTATTCCCACCTGGAACAATTAAATAAGCTGCTTTTTCGAATATCGTTTTTTCTTCCTCATTTATAATTGTAGAATTATCCAATTGGATTAGTTCATCCCCATTAGATTTAACTAATTCTTTCCATACGTTGTAAGATACTTCGCTTTTCTCGCTAATTCCTCTAGCTGGCATGAACATGCCAATTTGGTTAGTCTTAGTTAAGAGAGTTGTCTTATATAATCTTACTGCCTTTTGTGAAAAATGTGATACTAATAGTACTTTCGACATAAATAATACTAACAATGAAAAGGCGAGTTTTTTACTCGCCTTTTCTTTAACTATCTTAATAATTCCATAACCTCAGCTTCACTAATAACCTTAGAATCGCTCTCAGACCTCTTCTTATACTCGAAACCTCCATTCTCTAAGCTTCTACTACTTACAATAACTCTATGAGGGATTCCGATCAAATCAGCGTCTGCAAACTTCTCTCCTGGTCTAGTTTCAATTCGATCGTCCCATAATACTTCAATACCCTTTTCAGTTAAAGAAGAGTAGAGCTCTTGGGCTTTTATGTAGGATTCATCAGACTCTGATTTTGCAATTGAGATTAAACTAACAGTATAAGGGGCTATAGATTCTGGCCAGATCATACCATTTTCATCATTATGTACTTCAATAGCTGTAGCAATTGTCCTAGCCATTCCTATTCCAAATGATCCCATATAGTATTTTTCATCTTTACCATTATTATCTGTAAATCTTGCTCCTTTCATTTTATCTGAATAAAAGTAACCAAGATTAAATGTATTACCAACTTCAATTCCTTTCTTACCAATCAATTTTGATCCATCTTCACTTAAGAAACCATCTTCTGCTAGAGCAATATCAGCAGTAATTTCATGTTCAAAATCTCTACCATAATTAACATTTCTAGAATCTGTAGTTTCTTCTTTTTGTCCACCTATAAAGTTCTTAACTGTTCTTAGTGAAGTATCTCCAACAAACATTACATGATCATAATCTTTGTAACCCCATGAATGTACATAACCACTTTTAGATCCGAATGAAGCAAGATCTTCATCTGTTGCATCTTCTAATAAACCAACCATATCTAAAACATGCTCTAATTTATTCTTGTTCACCTGCAGATCACCTCTAATTGTCGCAATTATAAGTTTTCCAGTAATTCGATTTTTATAAACAACGTTTTTTAAAAATCTAGATGCAGGAAGTTTATAAAATTCAACATTATCATCCATTGTCCTTACATGATCAGGTTGTTCGAATATCTCAAATTCGACTACTTTATCCTCTGGATTAACATCTTCTCTTTTGAATAATGCAATATCTTCATGAGCTATATATTTACCGTCTTCACTAACAAAGTATTTACCCTCACCAGTTTCAGACTCAATAATAAACTCATGACAATACTCACCTCCGAAGTATCCATTATCAGCAGGTACTACTTCAACATCTAAACCTACTCGCTTAAAGATTTTTACATATGCATCTACAATTCTTTTATATTCAATTTCAAATTGTTCATTATTTTCAGTAAAAATATAAGAATCTTTCATTAAAAACTCTCTTGTTCTCATAAGTCCACCTTTAGATCTAAGTTCATCTCTAAATTTATATCCGAATTGATATATATGAATAGGAAGATCTTTATAAGAAATTTGAAATTTTCTAACAACATCTGTAAACATTTCCTCTCCAGTTCCTCCAGGTGTAAACATAGCCCCTCTTCTATCTTGAACAGTCATAAGTTCATATCCACCTGAGTTATCTCTATTTGTTTCCTGCCATAATTCAATTGGTTGTAATATTGGTATCAGCATTTTTTGAGCATCTATAGCTGCCATTTCTTCTTCAACAATTTTTACAAATTTATCCATAACCTTTTGTCCTAAAGGTAGGAAGAAGTATCTTCCGGCTACAGATTCTCTAATGAATCCTGCTTGTATTAAAAATTTGTGTGATGCAATAGTCGCATCAGATGGTACGTCTTTAATTGTTCTTCCGAATAGTCTTGAATATTTCATTTTTTTTGTTAACAAATTATTTAATTATTTTTAATCCCCTCCTTGGAGGGGTGGCCCAACTTGCTTGGGCCGGGGAGGGTTCACACTAATCGAAACAACCCACCTCCCCCTCGAAGACTCGGGTACTCATCCCAGGAGGAGATTAAAATACACAAAAAACCTCACCCCTACATAAAACGTAATACGTATAACGTAAAACTGTTATATAAGGATGAGGTTTCTAACCACACGTTACCACCTTAATTTTATAATTACATTACTGTAATTACCTTACTAACCATCTCTATAATGACAATGGCTTCTATATTTTCTAGAATGAGTATAGTTTCTCACAAGAGTTAGGGCACTAAGCTTGTCCTCTTTCACTAGGAGGATAGGAAGTCCTCTTAATCGTGATACTTAGATAGATTATATTTTAATAATCTTAAATTTGCAAATGCTGAGATTGGCTTAAGTTAAATTAATAAAAATATATCATGATAGAAGTAGATAAAAAAATTACAAATGATACTTAGATAGCTCTATACTAAATGATTATTATCAGCTAAGATAATATAAATACAAACACAATTTAATGATTTTTTTACAACTACTCTTACAAGTCATTTTGATATTCTTTTCTGCTCAATTCGCTGAAAATATTGAAATAAATGATAATGAAGCAGGTGTCTATATCTTTTTCAATGTTGAAACAGAACCAGAATATATTGAAGAAATAGCTTTGAGCATTGAGAAAAACTATCCGAATATTGATGTTGAAATTACATCAGCAGAAGATGCATATCTCCAGTACTACGATTATGCAAAAACAAATGGGTTATATGTTGCATTAGATGTATTAGATGATCAAAAAGAAAAGAAATTACCTCCGAGTATAGATTTATTTAATTTAAGTGATGCTGACAAGAAAGATATAAGTGACTTTTTATCAAATCTAGGTTATAAATCTCAGATCAAAGAGATTAGTATTAATCAATAAATTTTGTAATTAATGTTTATTCTCTCTACCACAACAAATTCACAAAATTAAAATTCTCTACGAAATCTTCTCCATCTTTAAATGATCCCATAATTCCATTTACAGTATCTTCATCAAATTGGCTTTTATGTTCTCTCATTGAGTCTTTCTTAATCTCAGTAATCTCATTTATGTTTAATTTAAAATTACAGTCTTTCTCATCTGAAAAAAGAAGATTAAAACACGAATGAGGTTCTAGCCCTTCATCATAATGTTATGGAAAGAAGGAAGTATCTCTTGAAAATGGATAGACAGAATCCATAACGGCTTCTCCAACTTTTCTATGACCCCTATGTTGAACGAAGTAACCAGATTTGTCGTAAGTCATTGTGTAATTTACTGAAGGTTCATGGGTTCCGACTAAATCTGCTTTATACTTTCTAATATATTTTAAGATTTCACCGATTAACTCATAGTTACTTTCAAACTCTCCGTCATTATGTTCTAAACAATGAATATTTTCTTCTTTTACGCCTAATACTTTTAATGCATTTATTTCTTCAGCCTTTCTTGTTTTAGCAAGTTCCTCTTCAGTTATTTTATTTTCTCGACTTCCTCTAGCGCCATTAGTAACAGTAACTACAGCAACATTTTTATTATCTTGTCTTAATTTATATATTAGACCAGCGAAAAACACAATTACGTCATCAGGATGGGCTGTTACAAAAAAGAAATTGTTTTTATTTTCTATGAGATTTACATATGAATTATTCATATTATTTATATATTAATAAAAAAATTATTTATGTAATTTATTTCTATATTATTCCAATTAGATTTTGGAATATTTTTAATTATCCAACTAAACTTTCCCACTGCTATGAATAGTGCTTCAGAACGAATATGTTCCATATAATTGTCATCTAATTTAGTGACATTTAGATAGCCTTCAAGTAGATATTTAAGTGATTCTTCTCCATCGTACAAATAATTATGAGCCAGATCATAATAAATGCTTCCAACTCTTACATCTCCAAAGTCTATTATCCCGGTATAAGTATCATCGCTATAGTAAACGCTTGATATGTCAAAATCTCCATGAGCTAAATGCCCAGTTGTGTATTCAGAGAAAACCTTATTGCTTGTGTTAATTTTATTGATATATTGACTACTCTTACCATTTAAAAGGCCTTCATTAATTATTGAATTAAACCTTTTTTCTAACCCGCTAAAATGAAAATCTTGGTAAGTTTTATAATTGGCTATAATAATTTCTTCATTTATAGATTCTATCCAGCTGAATCCATTAACTTTAAAACTATTTATTATTGCAAGATCTTCACCTGCTTTATTTAAAACTTTTCTCTTTATATTCTGATCTTTAGTATAAAGTGGCTCACCTTTTATTTCAGTGACAATCATGTAGGGACTTCCAAATCTGCCACTGTCTGTCTCATAGTAGATTACTTCTGGCACCTTTACTTTTTGCTCATTTAATAAGTTATAGATCTCTATTTCTGAAATCAAAGCCTTAATATTCTCTTGTTGTTGTATTCGAAGATAAAATACTGAAGAATCTGAAAATATTCTAAATACATTTGTAGATACACCTTCTTCGACTGTTTCAACCTTATCAATATATTTAAATATGTTTAATTCTAATAACTCTCTCTTTATATCTTCTGGGGTCATTTTAAAAATACTTATCGACTTCGAAAACTCCAGCTCTTATCGATAGCCATAAATTATTTCGTGTAGCAAAAGAAGCTATAAGTGAAGATAATTTCAATTTATAGTTAGGGCTATAGATATTAGAAGATCGATGTGTTTTTACTTCACCTTCTGGGGAATATAAAATTGATTGACTGCCAATTAAAACTATATGAAAATTATTTTCAATCGAAAACCTTTTTAATTTACCTTCGCCATTAGAGGCTTTACTGTCTTTAAACATATTAACTAAGTCTTTTCGATCTAAAATCAAAACCTTGTTTTCAACATTTCGAATCTTTTCTATATCTAAGTAATCAATTATATCTCCGTTAATAACATAAGTTTTATTACAGAACTCACTTAATATATATTCCAAACTGGCTTTAGAAATAATTGAATATTCAGTATCTAAAAGCATTATTGAATCATTCATTTCCAAACTGATCTCTAGATCTCTAATATCAACATTTTCTTTAGATTTAGTTAGATATCTTTGATTAAAAGCAAAAAGTTTATTCTTTACAAGATAGTTTTTTGAAAAATTTTTAACAATTTCAAACCCGCCGCTATCTTCTTTTATAACTAACATGTTACCGTTTTTGCTTTTGTGAGAACTGCTATTAGGCTTCTTTAATGCATTAACATCACCAGGACCTACAATCATCTCATATTCTCCAGGATAGTTAATTCCAATAACTTCTGCATCTTCAGTCTTTGGGTAATTAATAGAGATTACATTCTTTGGTTTATAGTGTGGGGTATTAACATCAAGTGCAATAATTGGCTTTTTATAATGAGAAATTTTTTTAATTACATCTCTAAATCTTTTATTCAATTTTTCGCCTTTTAAGCCCGTCCCTACTAATGATTCAATAATAACATCAGAATTTTCTATATCTTTAGCATACGCATCTTGAATGAAGTTGATATTTTTTAGTTTTACTAATTTAGCTAATAGTAAATTTATAACGGGTTCTTCTACTAGATTGCTTCTTCCAATAAGATAAGTATTTATTTCTAGATCTTTATTACCTTTAGCTAGAGCTATAGCAGTTGCAATTCCGTCAGCTCCGTTTCCACCAAGGCCACAAATTATGCTAATAGTATTAATTTTTTTAGATGATTCAATTATCTTCTCAGAAAACTTAACACCTGCTTTAATATAATACTTCTCTAGATCGATACCATAGAAAGTAAAGTTCTCATTTAAGATCTTTGACCTTATCTTGTCATCAATCATATTAATTTAAAGAATTACTAATTAGTTTAAGCTTCTGACTTTGTTAAGAGTTAATGCTCCAAATCCCAATGAAATTATAATTATATGAGAAATGAACCAGATTAATCCTCCAACTCCAGGAATGAATACTACTATTGAGAAAAATACAGTAGTTAGTAGAGTTCCAACAATAAGAGGTAATAATCTACCGCTTTCATTTCTCCCCATTTTAACTAATAACATTCTACCAACTAAATATCTAAAGTAAGTCTGTGTTAGCATTATTGAAATGAAGAATAATAATGTTAAGAATGCGAATAATTTAATTCCAACTATGCTGATTAATAAAACAATTGCTATTGGTACGCTTAAAGCCAATAGAACAAATCCTATTCCAATTGATTTAAGATAATGTTTCTTTATTGTTATAAGTGTAGCTTCAGTAAATACAGGGAAGAATCTTAGTATAAAATATGAAACTAAGATTGATGCGAGAAACATTACTACTGCAAAAATAAAACCCACTACTCCAGTAGAACCAGAAAATCCTTTTTCAGCTACAACGTAAGTATCCATATACTTATTTATTTCTTCTTCAGCGTCTCTTAAATCAGTTGGGTTATCATCAGCATTTCTAACTTCTTTTCTTACATTTAGGATTTCTTCCCCTAGAATTCTTGTCTGATCAGATATATAAACTTCATCCGCTATTATTGTAAGATCTCCTGCAATAATTTCTGAGTTAATATAAACTTTTGCACCAACTATTCTTACATCTCCTCCAAAAACACTTCCATTAACTACGATATATCCTCCTCCTAAAAACAAATCTCCTTGAATATTTTCATTTACTAAAATCTTTCGACCAAGACTTATCATATTGTCTTCAATAGGCGCATTAGTTACTACCTCATTGTTTATGGTTATTAAATCACCTTCTACTCTTTCATTTACCTCTAAATATTCATCTCCATTATATCTATTTCCAGTTTCTGTAACTTTATCATCAGCAAATATGGGGCTTATTGTAATGCTTAGTACAAAACTTATTGTTAAAATTGCTACTAGTATTTTTTTCATGAATTTTAATTTAATTATATTTATATATGATTATTATATTCTAAAATATAAAATTTTGTTTATATATTTTCGTATCGAACACTATTTCTAAATAGTAATAACTATTTCTTCTTCTACTTTTTTACCATTTATAAACAGAATAGCTTTGATTTTATTAGTTCCTGGTTTTAAATTTATCTCAAGGTTACTTGGATTTGAAGGACTAATTTCATATTCAAATTCAGTACTAACTCTTGTATTTTCAATAACCCAGCTAATATCTAATTTAAAATTTTGATCTCCTCCCCATTCAATATCTTCTACTAAAGGTGTGGCTGACAAAATATATAGATTAGTATTTTTATCAATTAATTTTGAATCAATCTTAATTGAAAACTCTGAATTTGCATTAATTTCTACTATATCTGTAGAATCACTATTTTGTCCTACATATAAAGTTATACTTCCAGCACCAATTAATGCTGCAAATGCAATTAATCCTAGAGGTTTACCCAAAAAACCATACTTGGGTCTTTTCAAGTCTTTGATTTTCCTATTTTGAAGAATTACTATAGATATTAAAACTATTATAAGAATAGCCGCTATAAAAAATATAGCAATATTTGAATTACTATTATTAGTAGTATTTGTAGTTTCTTCTATAGTACTGATTTCTGTATCCATTTAGTTTAGGATTAAGTTTGTTATAAAACTTTCGAATTCAACTACATCATTTGAATTTGAATCTTTATTAATTAAATCATAAATTCCTGAGCTGACACATAGTGATTCTTCACATATGTAAGACTGAGCAATTACTGTTGTTTCAATATCATCTTCATCTGTATCAAGTATTCCTTCATCCAGGATAAATGTTTCTTGAGATATAAGAATTGATCCATTTTCGAACAAAGTAGCTTCCTTTTGATTTTCAAAATCATCAGAATACTGAGTAAAGACTATAGGTCCGTTTGTACTTAAATAATAATTTTTATCTGAATTTAAATTACCAATATAATAGATATCACAACTATCTGATTTTGTAATATCAAAAATTTTACAAATATAATTTTCTGAGATTCTGCCAAAAAATGCTTTCTCTATAAAATAGCCTTCTGGAAGAGCCACTAATTTACCATCAATATTAATATTCTTTGCACCAGTCTCTACAGGAATGTAACTTAATTTATCATTAATAGTTAAATTCTCAACCTGAGGGTTTATTTCTTCTTTATCATTTTCGACAAGAGTATCTTTTGAATCTCTAGAAGTAAAGTCTATAGTTATTAAGCCTCCTATTATTACAAATAATATAATTGCAAAAAAAAGAACTCCAAAGTAAACAATTCTATCCAATTTTTTATCCTCGATTTGTTTTGTATTTTTATTCATATATTAAAATTATGATAATATAAGTATAGTACAAATAAGATTTTAGATAAAACGTTTGAACTCAACAAAACTATTAAAAAAGCTAGAGAAAAGAGATATTGAACTTGCACCAATAGATAAGGAAACGGCTGATAAAATTAAAGATATCGTAAGGCTAACAGACTCGAATGCTATGACTGTTATAAATGAGGCAGTTAAAATTCTTGAGAAAGCTCTAGGAAGAGAATTAATCTTAAGAAAGCCTGATTCAAAATGGGATATAAAAATAAACAAGTATACTAAATTCAAAACTATTTCAGATGTAGAACCAAATAAAGAATAGTGAAATTAATGAAAAAGAAGAAAGTATTAACTTTGGACTAATATGTGTCGAAGATCTTGAGGATGATGATGACATGCCAGATCCAAACGAGATAGAAGAAGATTATAATGATGACTTGAATTATGACGATGGTTTTGAAGATGGAATAAGTTTAAATCCTACTTTTAATTCGGATAAGTCAGATGAGACAATTATAAGAAAAAGAGAGGATACTAGAAGTACGCTTGCTATTATATATACTCTCGCAATATTCAGCGTTTTCTTTTTAGGAACGCTTATAGCGGTCGTTGATGGCTTAAATAGAGATGTTAGTATTATTGATAATTTAAAGGAAATAATTCCACTAATATCAGGAGTGTTCCTTGGGAGTTTAGGATTTGTACTTGGTTACTACTTTAGAAAAGGTGAAGATGATAAATAAGGGCAGATAAGAAATCTGCCCTTATTAAATTATTATTCTAGTGTTACTTTCTCTTTCCAATCTGGAATATAGCTTTCCATAATACCAATTTGGTCAAGTTCAAGATCTAGAGCTTTTGATCTATCTTCTTCTGCATGAACTAAGAAGACTTTTTTCAATTTTTCTGACTTATGTCTTTTAATCCATTGTAGGTAATCACTTGTATCTCCGTGTGATGAAAATCCATGAAGGTAACGAATATCTGCGCTTACATGAATTTTTGTCTTTCCTATTGTAATTTCCTTATGACCATCAGTTAATTCTCTTCCGATTGTTCCAGCAGCCTGGTAACCAACAAAAATAACTGAATTATTCTTCTTATCAAGTCCTGTAGTTAAATGATTCATTATTCTTCCTCCATCAGCCATACCACTTCCTGCTAATACAATTTGACCTGTAGTTTTCTGAATACCTCTTGACTGACTGTATCGATTAACAAATCTTAAGCTATCAAAATAGAAAATACTGTCTTCATTATGTTGTAGTGCAGCTGTATAAATCTTAGAGACTTTCTGGGCTAATGGACTATCTAGCCATACAGGGATGTCCTTATCTAGATCACCAGCTTCTATAGCATCTTTAAGGAATTTAAGAATTTCTTGAGTTCTTTGTACAGAGAATGCAGGAATATAAGCATTTCCACCTCTACTAATTGTTCTATTGATAATTTTAACCATTTCTTCTATTGATTCACTTCTTTTTGGATGTTCTAAACCTCCGTATAGAGCTTCAATAAAAATGTAGTCAGGAGTTGATTTATAATCTTTATCAAATCCTGGGATTAAAGGTTGTTCAACTCTACCAATATCACCAGAGAACATTATTTGTCTTTCTTCTCCTTCGTTTGCGATTGTAACCTCAATACTTGCTGCTCCAAGAATATGTCCTGCATGAAGAAACTTAGTTCTAATACCTGGCATTATTTCAAATTCCTCATCAAACTGTACAGGTTGCAATAACCTTATAGTCTGCTCCGCATCGCTTGAGTTATATGCTAGTGCTACTTTCTGTGTGTACTTTCCATAGAAATTACCAGATTGATAATTACTTTCTTGAATCTTTGCAGAATCAAACAGTAAAAGCTCTGTAATTTGAATAGTGTTACTAGTTGCGTAGATTTTACCTCTGAATCCTGCTTTATACAGTTTAGGAAGCATTCCACTATGATCAATATGAGCATGTGTTAATAGAACAAAATCTACCTTACTTGCATCGTACTCGTAGGGCTCTAGATTTCTACCCTCTACTTCTGGACCTTGGAACATACCACAATCAACTATAAAAGTTGCCTCGGGTGTTTTTACGAGATAATTAGATCCCGTAACTGTCTTGGCCGCTCCATAAAATTCGACCTCTATCATTTTTTATATTTTAAAAATTAAATTAAATATTTTAAAAAATCTAAATTTACATTTAGATTAAAAATCAAATTAATCAATAATAATTTTAGCAGAAAATAGTTTATAATTTTGCATATAATTTGTTTTGCCGTAATATTAGCTAGTTATTCAAGAAGAGATGTTATCAAAAAAGTATAGGATACCGAAAACCGAAATACCAAATATTATAAAAAGAGGTAAGAGAATATCATCTGAATTTTTTGACTTAAAAATATGGCATGATGATGCAATTAAAAACCATAGATTCAGTATTGTTATTTCTAAAAAAGTAAGTAAGAAAGCTGTTACTAGAAATAAAATTAGAAGAAAATTCAGAGCTGCTATATATTCTCTTTTAAAAAATAATACATTTAAGAAAGATAATTATATTTTTATAATTAAATCTGTTGATTTATCTGAAAAGAAAAGTGGGGAGATTGAAGAATTAATAGAGGAAATCATCATCAAGTGAGGCATATTTGTACATTATGAATATTTAGTTAGAAAGCGACATAAGCTTATGTCGCTTTCTAAAGATTTACCTAACATTCGGCTTATAAGCCAAACTTCCACCCAACAGTGTTCTAATATCTTTAATATTATGTTTAGCCATAGCCCATCTATCTAATCCAAGTCCAAATGCAAAACCTTGCCATTCATTAGTATCTAATCCAGCCATTCTCATTATATTTGGATGAATAATTCCTGCTCCTCCCATTTCCATCCAACCTCTATGTTTACAAATATTACATCCATCTCCTTTACAGTTAAAACACTGCATATCAGGACCTACTCCTGGTTCTACTTCAGGATAATATTTATTTCTATATCTAGTTACGACATCTTCTCCTAAATAACTTTTAAATACATAATCTATTGTTCCAATAAGATCAACTAAACTTACTTTCTTCTGTACGCAAACTAGTTGGTATTGATGGAAGATGAAATGATTACTTGCATTTACCTTTTCATTTCTAAATGTTCTACCGGGCATAATAATCTTAAATGGTGGTTTAAGATCTTCAAGTGCATGTGCTTCCATTGAAGAAGTCTGGGTTCTCAGTAATATATTAGGTTCTTTTATATAAATACTATCTTGTAAATCCATTGCTGGATGATCTTCAGGGACATTACATCTTTTAAAATTATATTCATAAGTTTCTATCTCGGGACCATCGTAGACACTATATCCAATCCTTCCTAATATTCGATTTAAATCATTAATTGTTTCTGTAAGAGGATGTAAATGACCTACTTTAGGTTTATTACTTGTTAGTTTAGTAATATTTTTATTCAAATACTCATTATTTTTCTTGTTTTGAATATTTTCTTTCTTTGAATTTATTAGTTCATCAATCTTGTTTTTAATTTGATTGACTGTCTGTCCATAAGAAGCTTTTTCTTCATTTGGTACCTCACTAATTCTTGACATCGCATCTCTAATATATCCTTTCTTTCCAAGATATTCTCTCCATAACTCTGTAAGTTCTTCTTCAGTATTAAGATTTTCTACGCTATCTTTAACATTTTCTAGAAGCTTTCCAAGTTCTGAACTATGTTTATTATTTGTCTCGCCTTCATTATTCATACTACTTTCTTGTTTTTTATTATTTAATTGAACCTCATCTTTTTTATCTTCAGATTCAATTTTATAAGATATTTTAACCTGATTTTCAGAAATCTCAACTTTAGTTAATACTAGTTTGCCTATTTCGCCTGTTTTTTTTGCAATAGTTCCCCCGTCAGCAACTGATCCAATCCCTTCGAGAGTTAACTTTCTTAGAGGTTTATTTATCGGTAAATTTGGCTGTAAATAAATCGCATCTTTTTCTAAAAGTTGTAGAGTTGTAAACTCCCAGCTAAATTCCAAGTTTTTATTTATTAGATCATTAATCTCTAGTTGTAATTTTTCTTTTAGTTCATCTTCAGTAAAATCAATATTTCCTTCATACATTACAAAGGGCTTCTTTCCATGATCCCCTTTTAATGGCTTTAATTTATTTGGGGTCAATCCAAGTTTATGAACTGCATAATCAAGAATATGACCTCCTGTATGAACTTTCATATTTTTATATCGTCTTTGCCAATCAATCTCTAATATAACTTCCATTCCTACTTTTGGCATAGACCCCTTAGTCTCTAATGCTTCGTGAGAGTCGTGTAGTTTTATATAATGATTTATCTCATCGTCTTTTATCATTACTTGAAATACATCAAACCTCTCTCCATTATCTAACATTATAAAACCCTGATCTGTAGGCTGTCCGCCACCCATGGGGTAAAAAATAGTTTGATCAAAACACACTCTAAATGTTTTTTCATCTTCCTTATCAATAGAAAGAATAGTAGCTTTACTAGTTTTTAAATACGGATCTTCTAAATATAGTGGTTTTGTTTTCATATATGAATATTCAATGTCTAATTTTACTCTATGTCGGATTTATTTCAAGGTAGAATCATTAGTAAAACAGTTTTTGTAAAATGATTATTGAGGTATGATATAAATAAGTATGAATTTTGAAAAACTCCTAACAAGTCTAAATCCTAAACAAAAGGAAGCTGTTGAGACAATAGAAGGTCCAGTTATGGTAGTTGCGGGGCCTGGAACTGGAAAGACGCAAATATTAGCATTGCGAATTGCCAATATATTAAGGCAAACAGATGTAGAACCTTCAAGTATTCTTTGTCTTACATTTACTGAAGCTGGAGTAAGAGCAATGAGAGAGAGACTTACAAAAATTATAGGTTTAGATGCATATAAAATTAATATTCATACATTCCATAGCTTTGCTAACGACGTAATACAAACTTTCCCTGAAAAATTTGTGTTTTCTAAAGATCTTGTACAACTAGATGATTTAACTAGAATTAAAATTTTAAAAAGGATAATTGAAAGTCTTAGTACATCTGATTTATTGAAAACAGTAGATGATTTTGGATTTAATGATCGAAATGAAAAGAAATGGCAATTATTCCCTTTTAGCAATAAGTTTTATCATTTATACCCTATAACTGCAGCAATTCAAACGCTTAAAAAAGAAGGTATAACACCAGCTGATTTAAAGACTAAATTAATAGAAATTAAATCATTTCATCTGGCAAATATAGAAGAGTTTAGAGGAAAGCCTACTAGTAAGTGGAAAAAGAAATTAGAAAAAATTGAAAAGCTTGAAGAACTTAATATTATTTATTCAATGTATTTAGATGAGTTAGAGAAAGAGGGTTTGTATGATTATGAAGATATGATTATCTTTGTAATTAATGAATTTATAAATGATCCAGATACATTAGCTTTTTATCAAGAGAAATTCTTATATATTCATGTAGATGAATATCAAGATACAAATGGAGCTCAAAATAAAATTATCGAGCTTTTAGGAAGCTTTGACCAAAGGCCTAATATTTTTGTTGTTGGAGACGATGATCAAGCTATCTATAGATTCCAAGGAGCGAGTTTAGGTAATCTGATGTTTTTTTCAGAGAGCTTTGAAGATGTAAAGATGATTTCTGTAGATATAAATTATAGATCTCATAGTAATATCTTAGATCTTGCAGAGAAAGTTATTGATGAAAATAAAACTAGATTAGTAAATCATTACGAAGATTTAAACAAAAAGCTGACTTCAGGTCTTGATAAAAATAAGACTGATAACGAGTTTTGGGAGTTTAATAATGAAGATGAAGAAAATATCTTCATTGCAAAGGAAATAAATAGATTAAGAGAAAATGGGGTAAGTTTAAGAGAAATCGCAGTTATCTATAGAAAAAATTCTCATGCGCAAGGAATTAATCAGGTATTAAATAAATTCAACATCCCAACTAAACTAAATATTTCAGAAAATATTTTCAATAGTAATTACGTAAATAAACTTTTAGATCTGCTTGAAACTATTTCTCTCAAATTTAATTCTTCTAATGAAAACATTTATAAAATATTAATGTTTGATTTTTTTCAATTAAATCCTGTAGAAGTTTATAAATTAAATGACTTTTCTAGAACAAATAAAATTTCTTTAAGCGAAATAATTATTGATGACTCTCTTTGGATAGATGATTCAGGTGAACAGCTTGAACTTGTAGATAATAAATACTCAAATGATTTTAAACCTTCAGTTGAGCTATCTAAGATAAGGAATTTGTTAGTACAGTTTCATAAAGCTCAGTTTAATCTCAATCTAAGCTCATTAGTAGAATCAATTTTATCCCAAACTGGGATTTTAAATTATCTTGCAGAACTTAATAAAGATGATACGAATAAAGATGAAATAAGTGGTATTGGTTCTTCAATATTTAATGAAATCTTATCAATTAACTCTTTTTATAACTACGTAGTATCACAGGAGAAAGTAAATAGGAATCTAACTGTTAAATCATTTTTAAATGATATAGAAATAATAAATGAGAATAATGTAAAAGTTAATATTGCTAAACAAGACTCAGAAAAGAATGCTATTAACCTAGTTACAGCTCATGGTTCGAAAGGGTTAGAGTTTGACTATGTATTCATTATTAAAGCTTCAGAAAATAACTGGGCGTCGACAAGGTCAGGTTATAGCCTTTTAATACCAGAGATATACACTGAAGATACTTTAGGATTAGATGAGAAAGAGTTAACTTTAGAAGATGAAAGAAGGTTGTTTTTCGTTGCTATTACTAGAGCTAAAAGGAAATTGTATTTTACGTTTGCTAAAGAATATGAATCTTACGGAAGTGTAAGTGAGGTATCTCCAGTTCAGTATATTTCTAAGCTTTTGGAGACAGATTTACTAGATGTTAAAAGTGTAGATACGAATGATATAGAGTTTGAGGTTGATGACTTCACTAAGATATTACTACCTACAGATAGCGCAATTTATAATAAGGACGAAGAAGAATATCTAAAAGAGAAAATTAAAAACTTAAAGCTCAGCCCATCTTCATTAAATACTTATTTAGATTCACCGCTTAAATTTAAAGATAGGTTCTTATTAAGAGTTCCAGAACTTAAATCAAAAGAACTCGCCTTAGGTACTGCAGTACACGCAGCGTTTGAAAAATTTAATATTAATCTCATTAAGAATAGTGATGTTTATCCTACTCTAGATTCAATGAACGAATGGTTTGAGTCTGCGCTTCAAAAAGAATTTTCTGGCTTTAGTGAATATGAAGAAACTTTAATAGAAGGTAAGAGAGTTATTAATGAGTACTATGATTTCTATATAAAAACTGGTAGCTACTCAATACCAGTTTTAGCTGAATATAATTTTGGAGCTAGAAATATCTACTTAACAAAAGAAGGGAATGAACCAATATCGCTTACTGGAAAAATTGATAAAGTAGAAATAATGGATAAAGATCAAAATATTGTAAAAATTACTGACTATAAGACTTCTAAGCCGAAAAGTGAAAATGAAATATTAGGTAATACGAAAAGTTCAGATGGATCATACTATAGACAGCTGGTATTCTATAAATTACTATTCGATTTAGATCCAAATTTTAAACCAGAAGAGAAGTTTAATAGTTCTAAATATATTCTAGGTGAGGCAGAAATTGATTTTTTAAGAAGTGATAGAAAAAAATATGTAAAACGAGGATTTAACATTGCATCAAACGATGTAGAAGATTTAAAAACTTTAATTATAGAGGTAATGTCTAGAATTAGAAATCTAGAGTTTCCGGAAGATTGTAATATAAATATATAATATGGATAAAAAAGAATTTAGAACTTTAGTAAGTGAAGAGAAATTAGTAGAAAGGTTTTCTGAGATCTATAAATATGATCCTGAAAAAGTAACACATTTTAAAGATGGTAACGAAAATTATACTTTTCTAACTGAACAAAACAGAGTTATAAGAATTTATAAACCTACTAATAAGCTTTATAAAGAAATAAAGAAGGAAATTAATTATTTAAATTATTTAAATAATAAAAAAGTAAAAGTACCTAAGTTTTTAAAATCTCCTAAGAATAAGTTTGTAACAAGAGTAGAGGCTGGAAGATATACCTTTAGAGCTGTGCAAATGAGTTTTCTTGAGGGCTCTCATAAAAGAGATTTAAATCTTGAGGAACTAAAAAGTATAGGAGCTGAACTTGCAAATTTTCATAGAACATCAGAGAAATATAAGATTTTTCAATCTGACGAAGAAGAAATAAGGGTTTTTGAAGATTACTATTTAGAAGAAGATAAGATTAAGGAAGAAGATATGGATTTTTACATTAGAGCAAGGGATTTTAATTTAAAACTTGGAACTGATCTTAAACGAATAATGATTCATGGTGATTTTCATCCAGAAAACATTTTGTTAAAAGATCATAAAGTTACAGGAATTTTAGATTTTGATGATATGGAGGTAACTACAAAAGTTTTAGATATAGCAATATTTATATGGGAATTATTTGAAAATGCATTTGGATCAGAAAATCCATTAGAGAAGTGGAATATTGATAAAGAATCATTTTTATCTTCTTATCTACAAGAAACAGAATTATCTAAGGAGGAAAATGATTTAATATTGCCTTTAGTTAATTATAGAAACTATTTTATAGCACTTTGGTCAAATAGAATTATGAATATGAATAAAGAATATGATTTTGAATACTTTAAAAAGACTGAAAAATTACTCAACAATATATAGATTATTATACTAACTCTTTATTCTATATTCATTTAGATATGATATAATCCTTCGACTTATTTTTTTATTAGGTGCTTAGATGCATAGAGAAGAAGTCGAAATAGGGGAATTGGAACAAGATTTTTATGCAAAGGTAACTATATATGATTTTTGATAGCGATTCAAATCAAGTTTTAGAAGCTACAGAGTATTTGTATGCTCCTCAGAAAGGTGTTGAGATAATGATGGAAGTAGTAGCTGAAGTACAGAGACAAACTAACTTAAGGGGTGTACCTATTCAGCATCACTACCAAGCTACAAATAAAGCTGCAAAGATTTTAATAACTCAAAAACTTGCTCACCTTGATTACTGTTTCTGTGGTATTACATATGATATTGGAAATAAGCCTTGCTGGCATTTTAAGAAAACGTATTTCCCTACAGAAGAAGCATGAACTAATCAAATTATTTACAAATATCTTCACAAGGTACCCCGTCATTATCAGCATCTCTTGCAGCACAGTGACAGGTATTTAATTGAAAATATGCTTCATCACAACTAACCATATATCTACAGGCCTTTTTACAGTCGCAACTATAGTTAGATGATGGTGCAGAAGAGGATTCAGCCAATGGATTTGATGGTTCTACTAATAATGACTGACTAGGAGTAGGATTAACAGTGATTCCTAAATCGTATTTCTCGCCTGAGTTTAAAGGATTTTCGACTAAGTTAACTTGAGGGATTGTCGTAGGCTCTTCAGTTGTAACTACTCGGCCAACCACAACTTCTTCTTTAGGCAGAGTATTAGTTGTTTTATAATTTGTCTCAACAACAGGACATAGATTATTACAGCTAGAATCATTTACTTGAACTTCCCTTAATGAACAATCATAATTCATTAGAGAAATAGTTGAAATGTTACATGCGCTACAACTTTTACTAACTTCTTCATTATATCTGTCTGAACATTGACATTGGCTACTCCATATACCTAGTTCATTCTCTTTTGCATCATTTTCTGCCTTAATAAATTCATTTACAAATATATAATCTTTATCATATGTATATTCAAACGCATAGCCATCTTTTATTAATGATAAGTTTACAATTGTTCCATCACCTAATGCTATATAGCCTAATAGCCTATCGTATTTATCAAACTTACCTTGCGACTCATCTGTAATTAGATAGATTTCCTTATTAAGTACTAATCTTTCTAACTCTGTTTTAGCCTCAGTTCCAAAGCATTCTATAGGTTTTTCAGCGTGCTGAATTTCAGGGGTATCTATTCCAATTAGTCTTACTTTGTTTCTTTTTCCGCCTATTTCAATTCCTAAAGTATCTCCATCAACTACATCTAATACTTTATATTTTTAAAAATCATTTAGAGCATCAATTTCAACTTTTCCATCACTAATTTTTAGTGATGCTATATTATTATCAACTTTAGATATATCAATACTTTTCTTAGATTTCTCTTCAACATTTTCAACAGTTTCTTTATCTTGACTAACTTTATTTTCTATTTCAGCAGCGCCAGTTCCAAAGCCGAATATAAAAATTATAACAATAAAAATTACTGTAGCTTTTTCTTTAGTACTTAATGCCTTGAGCATATTAAGTAGCCCGCGCTTTTGTGTAATAGCATTTCCCATAAATATATATTGAAGAGTATGAATATATATTATATGAGATTTAATAATGTTTAAAGCAAAGAAGAAATTATTTATTCTTTAAAAGTAGTTCCCTCTATTAATTGATCTAGAGTAAGTTTATAAAAACCTGCAATTTTAACAACAGTTTCAAGTTGTGGATTTATATCGCATCTTCTGCGTCTTTCAATAGCTATTAAGGTGTTGTAACTAATGCCGCTCATTATAGCTAGCTTCTTTAAGGATAAATTTCTTTCTTTTCGTATCGTTTTAAGTTTATCTCGTAATGTCATATTTACATAATCTAAGATTACTTCATTCATAACAATGTATTGCAGCGCAAATTTTGAGTGTTTTAATTAAATTAATGTAAATTTTTTCTCAAAAGGCGAATTCTCGAGTATTGATGCTATAATCTGACGCTAAATAAGTGATTAAAATGAATATTGATAATATTGATCCATTTGATGGGGGAGAAGCAGAAGAGAGTGTACTAGTTTTTAGTCACAATCTTACTATGGAAACACCTGAGGGACCGACTGAAGCTAAGGTCATAGGCTTTAAAGCTGGGATTGTAGCTACAACTAACATGCCATACGAGCCGGTAACTCAGTTAGAGTTTATTGTTGGTAGTGATCAAAAAATAACAACTGAAGGGATAGTTATTCCTGTAAAGATTGAGAACGGAATGAATTACAAGGTAACTGTTTCTATGAGGCAATCAGCAGATCGTCAACGATACATTGTTCAGATACAAAAAGACATGAGACCTGTCGAAAAAATGGAAATGGTTGCTCTGTCTGTTGTTGAGTGTCAAGTTGGCCAAATGGCATTAGCAGGAGTTATAAGACAGCTTAAAGGAGGTTAATTTATAGCCTACTTTATACACTAAATAATATACTAATTAAGTTAGTATATTCTACGGTTTATAAGTATCAATAATTCTCTTAAACCAGCTTTTTTTCTTCATTTCATTATTATCATCTTCACCTTTCTTTTTATCCTCATTACTTTCTCCTAAATTAGATAACTCCTTTATCTTTTCTATTAGATATATTAATTCTCCAGTATTGATCTTCATAATTACAAACTGCTTCTCATCTAAACGCACTATTTCTTTAAGTTCCTCTCTAAATTCTTCAAGTAAATTATAATCAAATTTAAATGGCTTACCTTTTTCATCTCTTATTCCAATGTAATTAGAGTAGGGTAGGAAGGAATCCTCATTGACATCCCATATAACTAGACCTTCTATCTCTCCAGTTTCTATATGTTTAAAGCGCTGGATATTAGATACTGAAATACCTTTGTTCTCAATATTTTGGATATCTCTCATACGGTTTATAAAAAAATCATACTGAGTTGATAAATCATTAGAGAGCTTATTAATATGCTTAAACATTTTCTCTCCGTAATAAAATGTTCTTTTATATCCATCTGATTGACTCATTCCACCATCCTCTCTGCTTGTTACCTTTATCGTATTAAAATACGCATGTTCCTTTCTTTCTATCCATTTAATATTGAAATGATTATCAAAATTTTCGAGACTTACGGTTAATCCTTCTTCACTTTCGATTTCAGCGTTCGTAAGTCTTGCAACATTTTTTATAAGCGTAAACGCAACCTGGTAGTCTTCTGGAGACGAAAATATCAGTATTCTTACATTATAGATCCCCTTTTCATAAGTAAACAAAACCGCTCTTGTAGAAACACCTTCTATGTAACAAGCCTCGCTAATTGGCATTTGTAAATCACCTATCTGAAATTGTTCATGCTTTAAGTTCTCAATAGATATTCCTTCAATTATCTTTTCCAAAGGTAGTTCAGTTTTTGATTGTACTGAGAAAGAGTAGCTCATATAAATCTTTAAAAAATTGTTTAGTTGATATTAATAATAGCTTTATCCATATAAACTGTATATCTTTATATCACTTAATTTGATTCGAGACATTGTATTATGGCGCAAATTTGGGGGATTTTATAGATTTGTCTTACCGGTAACTTTGTATTAGTCTAAAAAGAATTAATCTCGAAAGTATGTTGAGTTCTTTGTCCAACTCTAATTGTTATCTTTTTTGGTAATTTATACATGAATCTATCTGGATGAGACTGTATTGTCTCAAGTGATGCGTACATTTTACTTTCAAATTCTGGAATATTTTCTGGCCTAAAAAAGAAATTATTTTGCTCACCTAGTAAAAAATCAAAAAATATTATTAAATTTTGGTTCGATTGAGAGATATATTTAATAAGGTTTGATGCATGCTCTTTTGGCAACTTGATTTGTACTAATTCACACTCAGCATTACGACTTGGATTGACATCTTTACGATATAAATAGCTATTTCTTACATCAGTAAGACTTTCATCACCTTGAAATAATGAAAATGTTAGTTTAACCAATCCTCTATAGTTATATTCTTCAGCGTACGGGTCTTCAAGAATTACTGTGAATGATTCTTGGTCGAAATTATTATCAATTTTATACCCTCTAAGAGTTTGTACTCTTTTTGTCATTCTAAAAACATCTTCTTATTCACGTATTAAACCTACCTGATTCCAGTCCATTACACCACCACGACCATCCCATTTATATTCGTCTATCCAACTCTTTGGGTTATTTTTAAGCAATACAGGCTTTCCATAAATAATAACTTCATTAATGACTCCAGCTACTTCTTCTAAGCTCATTGTTGTAGAAACCTCACCACTGCTTGATTGCGCGGCTAGGTCCTCTACTAAGTTGACAACCGGAATCAAATTTCTATGTATTTCCTCTCGTTTTTCTTGATCGACAAAAGTTTCAAATCCTTTATCTCCATGTCTTAGTTGTTGTGAACTAGGACCCTCTGCTAAGTTAATCGTATATCTTGGAATCTCATCTACAGGTAATTCTAGTCTTTCAAAAATAGCTTGAATTTGATGAGGGTGTGTTTTTAATAATTCAACTAGGTCCGAAGCACCTTGTTCCTGTAGTGTCAATTTATAAAATATACCGCCATACTGTATAAACATAGATGCTGTTTGTTCGTCTGGTTTATATACTATTCTGGCGTTGTAGTATTCGCGATGACTAAATCCAACTGGTGTAAATCGATTAGCACGGTTGTAGAGTTCTCCGAATATATAGCTATGTATAATATTTGCATCTTCTTCTCTAGATGTCATTTGTTCAGAAGTAGATCTATCTATTCTAGCGCTTTTGTAATGTTGTCGATCTGCGTATTCACATTGAATAATCCCATCGTATATATCATCAATGGATGTATGTGAATTTTTTGGTTCCTCAAATACTTCACTTATAATTTCTGCTGGTGGTGAAAAAGTTGAATCGTCTTCTATAAACAAACTAGTATCATTGCCTAGATCTTCTACATTTACTGAACATTCTAAGATTTCATATTGCATATCATCTCTTGTTTTTGGAACTGAAGTGCTTAGGAAATATAACATTTTTGTTCTGCTTACTTTATCGTTAGGCAACTTTAAATGTTCTAAAACATTATCTATCATAGATGGATCCTTCTTGAGAATATCTACTACATTAACTGCATTATTATCAGGTAAAGTAATTTTATAGAATCCATAAGAAGAAGAAATAATAATAGACGATTGATTTGAGTTGGTATTATTTCGAACTAATCTCAGATTATACTGGCTACTGTCACTACCAGGAACGCTTCCGCCAAATTTCCCATATATTTCTAATAGTAGATCTAATCGAGCAATATTATTTTCATGGGCAGTATTATAATTCCTAACTCCATTTTCTTTATCACTGCTCAATCCACCATAAGTCTCTCCTACTTTATTTACAGCGTAAATACATTCTGAATAATCTTCAAGATTTTCTGTTAACAGCTCATAATCCTCTTTTTCCGATTTTATATCTTCAAAATCTACCATTGGAAATTGATATACTCTATGTACTCATTATATCATTGCAAGGCTTTTAATGCTAACTAACTGGAGATCTGAGCAGGAGTGGCTTGAGACTAAAAGGGGTTTGCGTACCCTAGAGATATTCCTATGAATATAAATGTGTAGAGAGTGTAAGAAAAGTCATTGATTCTCAATATTATAATGTAAGAGATTAAGGCACCTATTAAATATGATACTGCTAGGTAGATTAAATATTTAATATGTATTTGCTTTATTTTACTGCTTGTTAACTTTATTTATTCTTACTTTCTATAGAACAATTAAGTTTCTAATTATTGATAGGATATCTCCATTATACTGATCTTTATATTTCATAAAGCTATCGAGCTTTATTGCATTCCCATTAGAGGTATTAGAATGAATTGATATAATAGACATATAGTTTCTTAAGAAAGTATTATCAAAGTATATACATATAACTTGATTATCTCCTAAGTCTACAAATTTGTAATCATACCGTTCTGGAGTCCTTGGTCCTGGCTCTCCATTTATAAAATTAAGTCCACTCTGAACGTATGATATACAAGTCTCCTCTGAGTAAATTGGTTTACTGCTCGAAATTTCAATTATGGGCTCATACATTATATCCCCAGTCCTTCTTATTAATACTAATGACGAGTCATTATAAATATACTCGGGATCTGAAATAGTGCTCCAATCACTTGGATATTTAACAGAGGCTTTTCCAATGTTAATAATACTATCTAGAGGTAATGTAGACTTATAATTATTTAATTGCTCCCAGTAATCCATTTTCCCTTCTTTATCCATTCTAAAATCAAATTTACTTTCCTCTCTAACATACATATCTTCTATAACGGGATAAATATTTTCATACGCTTCACGTCTAGCATCATAGCTTTCTATTTCCTCATTTCTCACAGCATGAAAAGCAACGTTCTCATAACTAAAAGCTCCTTCCCAAAGACCACCTAGTTTACTCCTTAAAATTATAATATCTTTATTTATATCACCGGCTACGTAAAAATGAGTAGACCCACCAAGTTTATTATTAATAAATCTATAGATTGGTATAGAATTTTCGTTTTCTTCACTATATACACAGAACGCAACAGTTTCGTATGTAAATGCATTAGCCCAAAGACCATTTGGGGCTGACCTTTGAATGATCGTATCTCTATTTTCAGTACCTATTACATAAAAGTGAACTGAGTCATATTCATTATTCCTAAATCTATAAACCTCTACTGTGCCCACAGGACATTTTTCGTCTTTGTATTCAAATGCATTAAGCGCTATAGTCTCGTAAGTAAACGCTCCTTCCCACTTGCCTTCTATCTTAGAATTATTTACAACTATATCTCTATTAGTGTCACCTAAAACATAGAAATGAGTAGAATCAATTTTATTATTTCTGAACCTATAAACTGGTAAGGATTGACTTCCCTCATTTGTTGGGACAGTTACTTGTGCTTCTATACGATTAATAAGAGGCTGAGTATTAATTAGTAATATTGAGAAAAGTACGAAGTAAAAAGTTATCAGTTTTTTCATTTTATAATCTAATATTTAAGATAGATAAAGGTAGATGCCTATAACTGCCATAATAGCTAGTACCCTATAGACCCAGTAAAAAATACTACTTTTTTCTCCAAACTTATTATCAAAACATTCTTTGGTCTTTTTCTTCTCAAAATTATCCCATTTCATTGCATATTTAATAGCGAAGTAAGTTATGAACGGGAAAAGTAGAAGTATTAAAATTGGTATTGCTTCACTCATATATGATTAGATACTAATTAAAATAATATGTAATGGCAAATACGATTAAATAATAAAAAACTAGTTGAGCTATTCTAAACAAATAGAACTTCCACTTAGGCTGCTTTCCAAAAAGCTTTTCAAATGATTCTTTACTTTTTCGGCTCTCTTCCTCTCCTATTCGTTTTATCTTATTCCAAGATAATGAAACCCACAATATAAAAATAGAGAGAAATAAAACGATAGAAAACAACATATTAGTTACTTATTTAAATGTTTCATATATAAAAATAAGTGCAGACCCAAAAGCGATATATCCTATATACATTATTACTCTCATAATAAAGAACTTCTTTTTTGACTTCTCTTCACCAAATAGGCTGAAGTATAGCTCTTCGGCCCAAACCTTATCCACATCTAAGAATCTTTTAAGCTTTCTGTAGAGTAAAACTCTAAGAATAATTAAAAATGTTACAAGTGCTAATATATTTTCTCCTAAGCTCATACTGGTGCTGTAAAGTATTAATAGTAATTTATACCAAATCAGCTATAAAATAACATTGTATTACAGCGCAAATTATTGTTTTTCTTCAGTAGAAAATACTAAACTATTTGTGTTGACTAGAATCTGCATGTGGATAGTGATAAAAACTCAATCCATAAGTAATAACTGATGTTATTACTATGTTAAGTAGTAAAGACACGTAATACATATTCCCTTTAAATATCTCATCAATTGGCTCAACTCCAGTAAAATAGTCTGGTTTATATTGCTTTAGGGCAATCATTAGATCTATATATCCAAAGTTTAGACTTTGAGTATCTGCAATCAAATATATTAGATGAGAACCTATTACTAGTAAAACTACTGATGCAATAATAGAAAGCAATAGTATTCTTGATTCATGTAGATCAAGCTTCTTGATAACGACTGAATTCGAATATCCTAGTGTTATACCGACTAGCATATATGTGTAAAATAAATAGGTTAAGGCGTTAATCCTAAAGATAACAAAGTAAGATATACCTGCAGCTAACAGAGATACTAGCAATAGGTATATTAAAAATTTTATGTGTCGTTGTTTAATTTTGCTCATGATTGTACATGCTACTCTCAGATAGCTGAATCAGTGCTCAAATCTATAACTATATCTTTATCTAGTTCACTAAAGTTCATAATGATTTTATTAGCTTCTTTATCATAGTAGTAATAGAAGTCTTTATTAGTTAAATTTGATGTAAATTGATCTATTGAAATAGATTTACCTAATGTAAAATCAGAACTATAGACATCAATTGAATTAGCATCTATGAGAATTAACATATCGCCTATCTCCTCGATCTCGATATTTGTATACCCATTACTATTAATTTCCTTCAATAGTTCAAAATCGCCCAACTCAAGTCTTCACTATTACGATTTTGAGTAATCCAAATAGAGTTATAAGGGAACCAAACGACTAGACGGTCATTAATAATCTTAAATATAATATTATTTGAAAATGGTAAGGGGTTATTAGAATGATTTTTTTCTACTATTTCTTGAGGGTATGAAAATAGCCTTTGAATTTCAAATTTATCTTCTGCAAGAACACTTAATTTATTTTCGTCAGAAATAAAAATATTCTTGCCTACTTTTTCAATAAATGGGTATGGACTCAATTTGATAGTATCTTCCACCTCTCTTTTGTTCAATTTGATTCATTGGGCAGTGGGAGTATTACTATAAGAATTAAAAGAATATACTATGAAACTATTATCATGCTGACTTAAAATTTTAGATTGAGCCTCCTCGATTATTTCTTCTAATTGTTTAGTAAAATCAGTTTCAGCGCTTATATAGAAAACCTCCATAGAGTCTATCTCTAATAGCTACTTAATAAGATCTTTACAGTTACCAGTATCAATATAATATTCCTTACAATCAAAGTAACTAATATATGTGCCTAGTTGGATGCCTTCTGTACTAGATATTAAGAGATAAGGATACTCATCTTCCAGCCCTCCAAAATTAAATTTAATAATCTCAAGAATTTCTTTTTCCTCTGTTTTAGAAATCCGAATATAGTTTCTTTCAAAAGACCCGCCAGCCCAGGCCTGATTTAAATACTCTATATCTCCTTCTTCTTTTGAAGTAAGCGGCAACTTGGGCTCGATACCATCTAAAGCAATCTCTATTCCATCCTTAAAAAGTGTCTTTTCCTTATACTGTATATAAGTTAGAACAGATAGCGCTAACAAAACACAAACGCCTATGACTATTAATAACACTATTTTAATTTTTATCATATAAAGCTAATCCTATAATATTATTCCTTGCATCATTCTTAGGACGTACAATGTGATTGAAAAATAAGCCAGCTTTAATTAATCTTATATCATAGTATGATCCTCTAATATCATTAATTCCTAACATAGAATTTATCTGGTCATTATCTGTAGTATTGCTTATACATATTAAAACTATTATCTTGAAGTGGGTATACCCTTTACGAGCCTATTTTATTATAGTTTTTTTCTCCTCTATGCTAGTCTAGGCTCTATAGTTTTATATATCTTCTAGTTCTAGTACTGTAACAATTTCGCTAGTATTTGTATCAAACATTTGGAACTCCAGGCTTTTCTCACCTTTATTATATTTAGGCTCTAAGAAAGCAGTAGGTACACTATATGTATCTTTTAGGTTACCATCAGCAGCACTATAGATTGCAATTTCTCCCTCATATTTCCAAATTCCTTCTTGGTCTAAGTCAGTTGTTCTAATAACTATTATTGAGTTACCACTAGGTGATAAAAAAGTATATCCAAATGGTAAATTATTATAGGAATTATTTATAGAGTTTTCTTTCAGTGAAATTAAATACCAGGTATAAGTATCAGTGTAATTTCCAATTAGCATTAAATTCCCATCGTAATAGTCAAAACCTCCAAAGTATTTTTTACCATTTGGTAATGATTCACTGAAATCATATGGTGATCCATTTAGTGAAAATTTATTATCTTCAATATTATAGTACATTAAATTTTGAATATCTTGGGAGTATGCCTTACCAAAGTCTATCGTAGGGGGTATCTCATAATCATTTCTTGATACTCCTGATTCAAGATGATCTATATACTCATCACTATCTTTGTCATACAAAACTTCTTCAAGCTTATTATCGCTAATTATTATTTCGTTTAGGTATTCAATACCCAGTTTTTCATAATTCCAGAAGATACCATTGAATTTAGCTTTTACAATCCTAGGACTATATGCACCCGAGTAAGACGAAAAATCATCTTTGATTGAAACTATGTAAGTTTTTTCTCTAATGCTACTTTCAACTAGTTCAATATTATTAACCTCTAAGGTGGGAAATTAATACTTTGTACTAAATAGCTTACTGATAAGTAAGAAATAATCCATAAACTTAATAAAAATATTACAAATATTTTCAAGAGTAATTTACTATTTATTTTCATATAATTAATCGTTATCTATTATAAATTGACTTAGTTTATTCTTTTTATCTTCATCTATGAGCCCTTTATCTTCCATCTTTACTAGAGAATTTAGATAATACAGCATATCACCATCTACTCTAAAATTTTTGTACGAGTCAATAACATCATACCTGTTTTTATCATCATTTTGCATTTGGATAGATTCGAAAGCTGTCATGTAATTCAATAATAAATCTTCCATACTACCTCCATTTTTTGGAGCATCTCCAAATACCCAGCCTGATTGATCTATTTCATGGTATTCAACTGAATCAATTGCATATTTATCTATTTTAATATACCATCCAGCTGCCATCCCACCTGTAGCATGGTAGAGCTGGTTAGATCTAGGATCATCTGGATATACTGACTGAGAGTATAGAGTGTTTACATACTTGCTATCTCGTAAGTAGGTTTTAAAACCTGCATCTGAAAATGGTTTATACGCATGTAATATTCCATTCCCGTCAATAAAGTCTCTTACGGTACTATATTCGACTTCTGTCCCTCCTGTATAAAGTGCTGGCACTGGACCTACAGGGTCGATCACCACTTCTTGAATAATATTATCTTTCCCTGTAAAGACAGTGTATATGTCACCTATGAAATCTCCATTTGATTGATCTTGTGCTGCTATATAACTAATTATGTTTATATAAGCATCATTATCACTGATTATTCCTCTAAGAGCTTTATGACTATTTAAGTAACCACATACTAAATTGTTATTTCTTCTAGCACCTTTAAAAGTATATTTACTTGGATTATCATCAAGACTCCAAACTCTTTTTGTATCTAGAACAGTCAATATTTTATATTCAAATCTTTGATATCTTATTCCATCAACACATGCACTCAGCCCTGACATGCTGTCACTTGTAGGAAAACCATATCCATTTAAAGTTGAGTAATTAGTTAAAATATCTTTATCCCAAATTGCATAAGTATGCCAATTAGAGTAGCTATTGGAATATATTGATTTACCAGATCTATAGTGATAGATTTGACCATTATCAAAGGGTTGCCAGTAAGCTTCTTGAATGAACTCTTCGATTAAAGTATCTTTTCCATAATTGGTATACTCAGCAGTAAGTGTATCTGAGAGTGGCAATCCCAATTTTTCACAACCGTTTATTTCCCAATATTTATAACCGAATGAATCATCTAGAACAAATACCTCACCCAAGTTAGAATTATAAACTAACCAAGTTTTTCCTTTTTTATCATTCCCATACATCACCCAGTCATAATCTTTTATCCAGCCTCCACAAAAATCATGAATTTCTCCAAGATAGCCTTCTGTTGATTTGAATTCATCAAATAATTCAGCCTCTTTCTCTGCAAAATTATATTTTAATTCTAGTTCAAAGATATCACTTTCACAAACAATTCTTCCTTCAAAATCCTGGCAAAGGTCTGTACCATTAAAGTATGGAATACTGGTTGGATAACCAAAATAACTTCTTGTTCCATTAGGCTCAAGTGTATCTTGATCTAGGATATTTAAAATTTGATTTTCATAATAATCAAATATCTTGCCGTATACCGCATATGTACCAAACTTAGAAGAGTATATGGCTCCATGATCAAAGAACTGATATTTTCCTGAAGTACCTTGAGGAGAATCTGCTCCTGTAGATTGATTCATTTTAGGTAGCCCTAAATATTCGCATAACTTCCCATAAGTTTGGTTATACTATGCGTTTGTTGAACCGTTATTTAATACCCAGTATTCTCCACCCTTATTTTGATTTAATATCAGATCTCCAATCAATTTTCCATTTTCTTCAATTGCCCATTTATATCCACCACACATCTCTCCCTCAACTGATATAGATTGGTTTTCTGTTAGAAATACCTTTGAAGGTGGATAAGTATAGAATGCTATACCTTCATCTGTAAAAGTCCCTTCCCAAATACCACCTGGAGCAGAATTTTTATAACAGTCTTTGCTCCTTTTGAACTAATAGTGTAAAAGTGTGTTCCAATTACATCATTGTTCCTAAATCTAAATACAGGATCAGTATTAGTAGCTTCTGATTTGAAAGCACAGTATTTCGCACCTTCATAAGTAAAAACTCCATCCCAAACTCCTCCGGGTTGAGAGTTCTCGATTACTGTATCTCGATCTTCTGAGTTTATAGTATAGAAGTGAGTACTTCCGTACTGGTTATTCAAGTACCTATGTACTGGCTCTAATTTCTTTAGTATCTCAGGACTTACTGCTCCATGCCCATACCCCAACGCCAAAGCATCCCCGATAGAAAGTATTAAAGGAGACTCATTATCACTATACATAATCAATAACTCAGGATCTATTGGATAAACTCCATAAACTTCTAGTGGAATGTCTTCGTTACTTCTAATCTCAAAATGTAAATGACAACCTTGTTCACCTACTGGTTGATCAGGATTACCTCTAACGTATCCAGTATTACCAACAGTTCCAATAACATCTCCTGTCTGGATCTCATCTCCAATCTC
>JAUZRK010000012.1 GCA_030950485.1 Candidatus Dojkabacteria bacterium
GCTCCTTTGCTAGCCTTAGGTTTACCTAAAATACCCCCAAGAATAGCCCCGCCTGCGGAAATAGCTGCTGGAACCCAAGGTGCCATGATGCCTCCTAATCTGCAAATGCACGTCTGCGCCAGTCAACTTGCGCGTACAACCCGATTAGTTTAAACGTCTCCGTGGCGCTTGTGTGCGTTATGCGTACTCTAAACTTCGTGCCTACGATCTCAGGAAATGTTATTAGCTTGGTCGTATGTTCGTCTACTGATCCAGATAACGTTCCTGAAAATACCTGCGTCCATGACTTACCGCCATCTGCGCTAATTTCAATAACCGGAGTCCAGGCGTTAACGTATTCAACATACAATCCATTAATCGCTAACTCATCTCCGGCTTCAATCCGCGACGGGTATCGACTTCCGTACTGAACAATATCAACTCCGGCAAAATCATAATCTCCAGTTTCGATCTTGACTTCGATGCTAGCTCCTGCGTCCGAGTAGTACCCAGGGTCTTCCTCGTATACCCAGCTATCACTTGATCCTAGCACAAGCCGGGCCGGTCCGCCACTGGGGCTCAAGGATGCCCAGGATTTGCCGGTATGAGATTCCCACGTTCCGGTAATGGTACTCCATGTACTAACATCAGTTACAATATACGACGTAGCAGCTACTAGCGTAGGCGTAGACTTCTCAGGCCCAGCCCAAGTTTTAGTCCGGACGTTGAACGTGTAGCATTCCATGTCGCTAGTACCAACCGGGATAACAAATCTCACATCTCCCGAGTACGGGTTATAATACGAGAAACTTTCCGTATATCTGTCAGGATTAACTCTACTAACAGCCTCTGCAGCCACGGGGTGCTCAAGCGGTGTTACCCTGGCGCTGGATATTGCATAGAAATGATCATGCCCTAGGAACAGATGCAAGTCAGCTCCAGCAGTAACCAGAGACCCACGCCCTACGATACCGATACCATACATAGGCTCAAATACTAGCGGAATAGCTGCATCGTAGGTACTACTGCACATAACAATAGATCCGCCAGTGGCGTCGCCTTTAAGAATAACCAATCTACCAGCCGTCACAACAGCTGCTTGGATAGGGTACCCGGATGTACTTAGATCTACCTCACCGGCTCCGAGCGCGGCATCTGTCCAGTTATCGAATACACCTACGCCTGTCCATTTTACCCTGTATGGCGTATTAGTAGCTGCGCTATCGGTGGTATTCATAGCGAACAGTCTACCTGCGTATCCGATCAATACCTTACACCCAGGGCTATCGTTGACCGCTGTAAACCCACCAGCCAAGGTTGACTGTTTAAGTATCCCGCTAGCTGTAGACGTATTAAACACATTCCCCGGCGAACAGTAGAACAGCTCATACAGGTTAGCACTAGTCCATGCAACTGCATTAATAGTCTCGCCTGCAGGCGTAACATCTGTCCATACGCCAGAGTTGTACCTGTATATCGCAGACTTTTCAAATCTAAACAGATCCTGCCCGCTAGCGTATCTAGCAGTAGCAATATACATAACCGCATTAGCGCTAGCCTGATCTCCAAACTTAGCCAAGCCGCTGCGTTTCTCAATAGCGCCTAGATGCATACGCGCATTTTGCGCAAGCAGCAACCCGGCAAGGCGCGGATCATCTATCGGCTCATAGCCTTGGGCTATGCGGTTAAATGGAATACGTTTACGCATTTCCGTTCTTAGCCTTAAACATGCGTTCAAGGCCTCCCTTGTCAAACAGTGATCTCAAGCCAACATACCCGGTCAATGCGAACAACAACACGGTCCAAAGCTTATCTGGAAGCTCAAGCGCAGGAGCTTTAACCACATCCAGCAGTGCAGTATCTGCACCTACAAGCACAATAGCTACCCCGCTGATCCATGTAAGCAATGGACTAATAATAAAATTCCACGCGAGGATGAATATAATCACATACATCAAATGCGGCCTCCAGTTTCTCTGCGCCGGAGACTCGCCTGACATCTCACGCTCGATGATGCTTCTCTGGATATTCGCAAACTTAGCCGCAGCTTGGACCTGAGCGTCATAGAACGCAATATTCAACCTAGCTTTTTCTTCCTTGCTCGTATGCAAGCTATCAATAATATCCCCAATAGGCTTCAACAGCTCGCCTACATCAAGCAACGACATCTTAGCCATGATCAGACTCCACATGAGGTTTGAATTCTTTATTCCGTCGAGTCCTAGGGTGAACCTGCACATGCCAGTGGCCCATATGGTACAACACACATTTCATATTGGGCCTGCCGTAGTCGTAGATCCACCTGCTATTAACTGCATCGGCAATCTCTTTGCCCATTGTATCATCTACCGTCGGTGCAGGAGCGATATCCCAAGCCCGAATAGGATTATCTACGGTGTGAATCCCACTAGTCTTATAGTCCTTACCGGTCTTTTCTTTAATATCCCGCATGATCCTGGCTTCTTCATTAGGACTAGACCAGATGCGCGTAGTCCACAAATGCCCAACGATGCTAGGTACCTCGTCCACCAGATCAGCAACAATTTCCAGCAGTTCGCGCTGTGCGCGAGCGATTTCTCTAATATGCCTAGGATCTACAATAAGCCTATTCATCGTTCCCTCTGCACGATATAGTTATACAACGCTGCGGCCCAAGACGTTCCACCAATCCAGCCAAGCATATACGTTCCAGGAATCACTGGCAACTGCACGGCTAGTCCGACAAGTACCCACCGCAAGACCATAGTAAGCCCAATAGCTCGCTCTTCAGCTAACCCTAGCTTGAGCGCAAGCTTAGCTATAAGCCCGACCTCAACGCCTCGATTTCTAGATGTCGTAACTACGCCATCTGCCATCGCGCCAAGAACGCTAACAATCAACATCGCATGCCACATGATTTCCTCTACTTACCTGTAGATGCATAGTACGTAACAGCTTCCCATATCCACTTAATCAATACCCCAAAGCCAGCAATGATAGCTCCAATAGATAGTCTGTCCTGCCAGTTACGCATACGGTGTTTGTTATCTACCAATTCCTTATACGCAATAGACAATCTATCTACCTGCATCTTCAACCCTGGAGTATCATTAGTGCCCAGTAAACTAGCCTCCAGCCTGCTAAGAACTTTCATAACCTGTGCGTGGCGTTCATCTTGAATCCGCTCACGAGCTTCTGTCTTGGCCTTGATTTCTACGATCTTCTGCTCTACGTTTACAAGGCGCTTGTTGATATCATTTTCCACCATAAGCACCTCTAGTTAGATGCATACCACATAACTACGGCCAAGGTAGTAGCTACCAGAATAGCTCCGACAGTGATAACCAAGCTATTATCCAAGCCCCTGTAGATCTTATTGGCTGCCTTAATCGCACGAATTTTACGTTTGAGTTCTTTAATCTCACGTGCAGCTTTAGTGATCTCAAATTCGTCAGTAGAGTTTCGATTAAACACGGTAGGCTCCTTATGGATATTAGTTACAAGCTTCGTACCTTTCTGGTAAATAGTAAGCCGCACCAGGGCAGCATGGGCGCTCGCAGTTGGGATCTTCGAGGCAGCTTGTGGGTTCGAAGGTGACTGGGTTACTCCAGCCACCGCAGAGGGATCCGTTGCAGGCACGCACCCGGATCACCTGGTAGTCGCGAGAGTCGAGATCGGAAGAGCGTCGT
>JAUZRK010000013.1 GCA_030950485.1 Candidatus Dojkabacteria bacterium
ATTAGGAATCTAAGTTTTGAATAATACTAGAAGCAAGTGATGTTGTAAACTATATTTCGAAGCTCTTTAAGCTGTCTATATAACTAGAAACTTTATTGTCATCTATATCTTTTGATAAGATTTCAGAAGATTTAAAAATTAACTCTTCAATTTTCCTAAAAGAATTATGCTGTTCATTATAAATTGATTCGTCTAGTGCTTTTCCTTGAGAAGCGTAATTAGCTTTTTTTCTAGCTAAAGTTTTTTCAAATCTTTCGTCAATTGAAACTATGCTTCCAAAATTAACTCTGGCATCAGCATACCCAACTATCATATATGTGATATCTCCTTTTGCTAAATTTGTAGGTCCTTGACTAAAGCCTACAGTATTTAAAAGGTCAATTTCAAATTCATTTAATCCAATTTCTTTTGCTATAGATACAGTTGCATTATGTTCATCATCTCCGTATTTCTTCTTGTATTCATTTTTTATATTTCTCCAATATTCAAGTCCCTCTGGCTCTGTTGTTTCTGGATACTTTTCAAGATCAAATTTTAAAATATTAGCCATGTCGTGAGTTAGAGCTACTTTTATAAGAGAATTTCTTAATTTCTCATCTACGCTCATAATCGACTCTACAATTATCTTTGTAACTGCAGCTACTTGATACTGATGGTATCTTAAGTTTGCTTGCAAATTGTATTTCTGATAAATATTTTCTATCTTCATACGTAAATAATAGCATTCAAATAACTGAATTAAAATATAGTAGTGCTCCTCAATTTAGACAGGCTATAGTCTGACAATCGTTATTCATGGTATTATCTGTTCTAATTATGTATCAAAGATGTCTTTAGATTTTAGTTCTGTTACCGAAAGCCTATCAAATGATTTTGGTGAGGGAGTAGAGCTCAATCCATCAAGTAAAGCGGCAGAGCTTGCTTCTATTGAAGCTTTAGGTAACCAACCAGATGCTATGGCAAATATAGTTAATCATAAATGGGATCAGCAACTTTCATTAGGAATTTTTGCTGCTAGATTTGGAGAAGATCCACTTAGTACTGTATTAGTAATAGGAATCCAATTGGTAGATAAATTATTAAAAATCGAGGCTATAGCATTACATAAGGTCTTACTCTTAAAAAATTCATCGGACGTGTTTGCTAACATCGACGCCGTAAATTTCGGGCAAGGCCTATTAAAACCAGAAACTATTGCTGGGATTAAAAGGAATAATTTTGAGTTAACTTTTTATAAACCAGGGGAATCTCTTCATATAGAGAGTTTGGTAAATGGCAGAATTGAAGATCTAATGAGGTTAAACAGTAACATATGGAATGCTCTAGAGAATAAATTAGACTTTAATAAAAGCTCATTTATAGCTGTAGCTAATACCTATAGCCCTCAAAATGAGTTCTTTATAATAACGCATCAAAGACTAGGAAATCAGAGCAGGGTGATTTATGTTAATTTAGTAACATTTGAAGGATTGCAGCCATTATTATCCGAAATGCAAATAGTTTTTCGAAGGAACATATTTTTAGCTTCACCAACTGAATGGTCACAGTATAAAGTTACTTCATTTAGCGACTCAGATTCTTATTCAGCAGTTGGTTTAAATGATACAGAAACTGGGTTTTCAATAGAAAGCCTCTTAGCTTCTCTTCAATCACAATCCTAATTTGTCGCCAAAAATAGCCATTTTTGATATAATAACTATATAAATTAGGTCATTATCAAGGTTCTTATCTACCTTTATAAACATCTAATTTGAGTTAAATATTAGTACTTGAATAATGGATATTGCTTTAGTAGAAAAGATAGAAAACAGTGATTCACTGACTGATTCAGCAGAAGATTTTGACTGGAGAGATTTCCCAACTGTCGAGGACACTAGTCTAGCAAACAATTATGAAAAAAATATCTCAGTTATAGTAAATGAAACTAAACCTATACCTTCTCGTAGGGATTCTTTAAATATGTTGTTTCCTGGTGCACTTGAAGAATTTGATAGCAAGGAAATTATTGTAACCGAAGAAAATAGCCAGGATAGTGGCCTCAATGAATTCTCTAATTTTCTTTTATCGCTTCTAGATGAGACTGTTGTATCAAGAAGGACGTTCAATACAGTACTAGTTGGAATTGCGATAATGTTAAACGTTTCTATTCCAGTAGAGGCACAAGAAGGCCTTTCTATTCCACGAGAAATTGATATAGACATTGAGGAAGAGATTATAAATATGAGAGAAATTGGTGATTTCTTATATATAGCAGCACGAATGTTAGAAGCAAATAGAGATATGAAAGGCCTAGCCTTTGTGTCCCCAAGGCCATATACAGACACTGAGCTCGCAGAAGGTAATAGCTCTTATTTTCCACTTTACGGAATAAGCTATTTTAATCAAGGTGAGTTTGTTACTGAAACATCATTAATAGTACTGCAATTCAGAGATGGTTATTACTTACCTTTAGTAATGGCGGGTAATGACTTTGAGAACATTCCTAACTATAGTGAAGCTGCAGAGTTAATGTTACTGACTGAGCAGTCCAGTCATCTTAATATGGGAACTACACCATATCCACAAAATTATTCGGAACATTACCAAATTACCGCGTCTAGAAATATACAAATGAATTCATATACTGAAGAAACAATAGAGTTCTTTAGAAGTAAAGGCATAGAACTTGAGCGTACCATTATTAATACTGGCAGATTTCAACTAAATTCTAATGAAGTCAAAAGTCCTTACGAAGGCACTAATCCACGAATAAATATTCTTGCTTCGGAAGAGGGTATAAAACCAGAGTCTCCTTTTTACTCAATCCTACAGTTTCGTCATAGAGATTACCATCCTGATTCATCTCTAGATGTAAACACAATGACAGCTGATAAAAAGGTAAGTTTAATTAACTCAATATTTAATGGGGTTATTAACAATGACCCTGACCTATTACAAATTAGATTATATGAATACGATAGTAGAAATAGAAATAAAATAGGCGAAGAAATAACGAATAATCTAACAAACCAGTTTGCAGGTGGAACCTTAACAATTGGCGGTAGAAGGGTTATTTTAAAAGGTAATGAATTTAGAGCAGTATCAATACTGCTAAACTCGTTACTTCAAAATGGCGAAAATCTTTCTGAAGATATCTTTCTGGAACAAAGTGAATGTACATTTACTCCCGATGAAGCAATTGCTAACTTACTTTCTGAACCTGCGTACCCTCATGCATCGCATGCAATTCCATGGTCTATGAGAGGAGATATTGAATCTCAGATAGCAAATAGTCCTCAAGGTACGACGATGTTTACACCAATTGGCTACCAAGGAAGAGTTACAGTTGAAGTTTTGGAAAGAAGTGATGAAGATCAATACTATAGATACGTTTTAAGAGGACCAGCTTTTGCTTTTAGGTCTGGATGGTCTTTTACTATTGGTGCTTATAATGATCAAGGAGAATACGAAATTATAGATGCAGCACCATTAGAAGGAGGAGTACACGGTACTGTAGTAATTAATGAAGCCTTAAACACACTTACAAATAGAGGGTATACAGGATTTACAGTATCACTAAATGACGCAAATAGAGCCCAGAATATTCTAAGTTTTAGAGAAAATGTCATATACAACGACAACGACCCGGTAGAAGAAGTTCATAGCGGAAGCTTTCCTAGTACTGCCTTCCGCTCAGGGCATGACCCTCTCGAATACACGGACATAGAGCAATTAACCAATTTAGTAGAATATTACGGTAATCTAAAATATCACATCTTACTCCTAATGTCTTTAGGAAGTGTAGACCCTACATATAACTCAATTGATGGTCCTGTTAGAGAAGTTCTAAACACTGTATTCAGCTCCAACCCAAGATCCAACTAGCAAATATTCTGTAATATTTTTACAGAAATAGTACTTAAAATGTATGATTGTCTCCAGTTTAAGGAGATTTATAAATCTGAGTATTTCAAACCAATTTTCGCAAAATTTAGACGGTGTTGTGCTTCGTGATGATTTTAAAGATCTTGAAGAAGTTGCTTCTGAATTACTTTTGAATATAGAAAGTGATGGTTCAGCTACAGCTATTGGCACTACTTCTATAGATTTTTTCAAAAATGAGGGTAGAAATGGAAGAGCAGCAGTAATGGCTAGCAATTTTGGAGAGGATCCCGTTACTGTAGCTAGTTTGATTGCTGTTTCCCCAAGTAGTGATGGAAATTTGAATTTCGACATAAGACATTTTCATAAAATAATAGAGGAGGATAATGAATTAAAGGTAATGTGTGTATCTAACAATAATGCATATATTCCAAGAACAGAACTGCAGAATATTACAAAAAGAAACTCTTACAGTAATCTATTTGGAGCATTAGAACATTTTGATGAACTTAATACTAACTACCTAATACGAAAGGAAGAGATAAAGACACATGGGAAAGAAATACTTTCGCGGCTTTTTCAGTTTTTTCTAACTGAGCCAATTGAAGTGATTCCTGATATTGATTTAGAAGGTGGTTACTTTATAATTTCTCGATTAACAAACGATGCTTCAATTAAAGCTATACTTATAAATTATGTATACGCTCCAAATGACGGCAACCTTCCAGATATATCACCAATGCAAGTCATTATAAGATCAGATTTTGCTGTTCCTGCACAAACAGAATATAACCGACAGGGTGAAGAACATTTTAAAGGTGTAGTTGTAAATATAAGATCAATTAACTCTCCAAAAGGCTTTCTATCGAGTCATTATTAAAATCACTTAAATATCAGACAGACTCGCTATAGATAGATCATTAATGCTGTTTTGCTATAATCATTTAGTTACTAAAGATATATGCAAAACTTTTTTCAAGCATCACCAGAAAATCCATATCATCTTTCAATAGGTGCGGTACTTTTAGATCAAGAAAATAGAATTATTTGTCATCACTTTAATAAAGTTGGTAGTTTTGAAGATGTTTATTTATTAATGACTGAGACTATAAGGTCAAATGAAACAATAGAGAATGCAATACAGAGAGGTTTGTTGGAAGAGTTTGGAGCTACTGGAGTAATAGAGCGCTTTCTAGGAACTGAGATTTATAATGACCCATGGTTTGGTGAAACAAATAAGGACGTTATTGTTGAAAAGACTGTACCTTTCTTTGTAATAAAAATGACTGATTTAGATGAGCAAAAAAGAGATAAAGAGGGTAGAGAAGGCGGAAGCAAGATTGTTAGAATGGAGAAAAATGATTTATTAAATAAGGTGGAAGATCAGTTTGAAAGATATAACGTCAATTATTTAAACTTTCCTAAAATACTTAAAAGACTATAAACCAAAAATATAGTGGTTACTGTAACAGTATGTGTTTAATAGCATATTATTAAACACATACATGGATAATAAAGAGTTTACGGAAAGTACATTCAGGGTTGAATCTGATTTAAATGATTTAGAGCATAGAACAGAAACGTTAGATGACGCCCACAGTGTAATTGAACAAGAATTAATCAGTCTTGAAGCTGAACCAAGTAAGATTTTAAGTGCCTATCTTGTTGGAGGTCTTCTTCTTAACTTTATGACTCAAATGAATATAGCTATGTTCGAAGCGACAGGATTAATTGAGCAAAGTCAGCTAATAGATTTACTCCCATTCGCAATAAGTATAACTTGTACTTTCTTAGCATCTTATTTGTATCTTCAAGAGAACTCCCAGAAAATTCAAGAATTAAAATTCATTCGTTTAGCTTTAGAGAAAGAAATGACTTCTAAAGGAGAGAGAGATAATCTTGATTTAGAAAGGCTTTTAGATGGAGACTTTGTAGAAATGTCTGAACAGAGTAAAGGTGATGAGATTAGTTCAAATTTATACTTAAAAGAGCAATAATAAGGAATTAGATTATTCTATTTACAATAGTAGTTCTGCATCATGCTTATCATATGCTGTGGTATAATCCGACAGATTTATTATTAATAAAATGGTTAGAAGAGATACTGAGGGTGGCGGTTTGACCGCAATTATTGCGTTAATGATTGGAATATCATCTAGCATTGGCTTTGCATATTTAAAAGCTAAAGAGGGATCTGTTCCTAGAGAATTGATTGATAGAAACAGTCGCCTTATATCTCAATACAGTGAGGCTTTTGATAATGGAGATACTGACAATTTAGGTCTAGTCTTAGGCATATTGGATAACTTAGAGCCGTTTAATACTGACTCTCTTGACCCTAATGCTATTCGCCCTGAGTTTTTATTTACTTTTCTAAATTCAGATAATCAGAGGTATACAATAAATCTTATAGGTAATGGGGTAATCGCGTATTCGCCAGATAACGGAATTCTGAGTCTGAATCAGCAAGAAGGCGTAAGATTAATCGAAGATATACAGGAACAGGGATTTACCTTAGTAAATGATTCATTTAGAATAATTTTTCCTGTAACTGATTTAAATAGACTGAATGAGTACTTAGATTTAGATGAAGGGGCAGAGGTAACTGAAGTAGAAAATACAGAACATCCTTTTGTAGTGGAGGCAAAGTTTTTTAGAAATGAAGGTGTAGATCTTCTTTCAAATACTTCATTACGTCAAGTTACATTAACACCAGAAGGGAGAACAATCTCATACAATATGGAAATTATTGGTATCCAAGAAGATGAGATTTGTAGTTTTATGACTGGAAGATCAGAAGAGTCACTTAGCAATACAGAGGAAATAAATGAACTACTTAATCTAATTACTCCTTAAGGAAGTGAACCAAATTTTATTCTAGATATGATAGATGATGTCTTTAGCTTTGTAGATGGAGATAGTGCCAATCTTGAGCTTTTAAATGAAATAGTAAATGTGCATTTAGAAAGGTGTTTCAAGACGAAGACATAGAATCGGAATCAGCGACTGAAGGTGGGGAATTTCGATAGGTTTCAATTCTTATTAACTATTTATATATTTCCTTTGTCTAAAAACCCTTTCTATATATTACCTCTTGCCTTTACGTAATTTTATTTCTTCTATGCAAGCCCTATATATACGTCTTATAGTAAGCAAATATCTCTGAATGGATGCCAGCTACTTGATTTACTGTATAACCTTCATCACCTGGCTATCCACCAATTCCTCCAACGATTCCCTCATTCATCATTGTAAATACAAGTCTATTAACTCCCCATGTTCTCAAACTTCTAGGCAAGGACTCCAATGAGTTTTCAAATATTGTGTCTATAACCCCTTTAACTTTATTTTTATATTCGACTAGTTGATCATCTGGGATTGTAGATGGATCAAATCTCTCTAGTCTTTCACTTTGGATATATGAAACTAGGTAGGTCATATCCCTTGTAGTTGTTATAGCAGCACTATCTGGAATACCTACTTTCATAAATGCAGACTCAAAAGATCTAAAAGAAGCATAGATCTCTTCTGCCGAATAATCTGGCTCATTTGTATCTCCACCTTTAAATCTAAATCCTTGTTGTTTCATTCTATTCACAGTGAATTCTAGCGCATTTAGGTTCCCATCTTTTGCTTCTAGAAAACCGTACACCAATGCTGAAGAAAAGTCACCTTTTTCTATATTATCCCTAGACGGGTGTGATAAATCGTGAAGTTTTTTAGGTGTTTGATTTGGACCTTCTGAAGTTCCACTTGCATTTATCTCATCTCTAACTTTTCGATTTGGAGAATGATCGTCATTAATATCTTCATAAACATCACTCGATTCTCCTCCTGGCATCTCACCCATAAAAAATTCTTTAAAAAAATATTATTACTTTTCTAAAAATCTAACCTCACTATTAGACACCACCGCTCCATTATCAATAATAAAATGCTGATCATCTTTCATCAAAGCTAGCTTACCATCACCTTCTCGCCAATGCTTATTTATTTCATTATATTTTTCACCAGTAAAGTGCGGGTAGAGTTCAAAATCAATAAGACCTATTCCGGGTAAAAATTCCGCACCATACTCTGGAGCTTCTAAATACCAACCAGCAGAGTATTGAGTTCTAGAGGCTACGCAGGCACCTGCGGAAGATCCGACATAAACAGTTCCATTTTCTAAAAGCTCTGGAATATATTTGATCATTTCTGTCCTATGAAGCCAAAAATTAAGATATCCAGAGTAACCTCCACAAAACCATAAGATATCTGGTTCATTAATCTCTTTCTTTAGCTCATCATAGTTACTAATATTTTCCAGCTCTATGACCTTTAATTTTGCACCTAAATTTCTAACTTTTTCTAAAGTCTTACTTTCTTTCCAAGCTCCGTAACTTTCTCCATTCGCAGCTGTTACAACATAAGTAATTGTTTTATTATCGAAACTTCCGCCAATAAAGTTTCTCAATCCTTCTATTGAAGATTCATGTTTCATTTGTGAAGCTAAAAAGAGTTTCATAGTCTATACTTTATTAAGAATTAATCATTTTAAAGTAATTTTATCATGGATATTAAGGTAATAATTTTTGATAAAGATGGTGTTATTGTTGATAGTGAGATGATTCACTATAGAGCTCACAAGCTCGCATTAAAATCAAATGAGATAGATTTATCTATTCAGGATTATAAAGATAAAGGAATGTCTAGAGACGTAAGAGTTTTTTATGCTGAAATGCTTGCTTTAGATTCTAATTCTAAGGTGATAAATCTCTAGTTATAGGCTTCAAAGAATTATTAAATAAAGTATCTGAAAAATACACGCTTGCAATAGCTTCTACAGCTTCTGTTGAAGAAATAAATTCTGAAATATTTGCATTCGAACTAGCTACTGAAGATATAAATCCATTTAGTGTAATAGTTTCTGGAATGGATGTTCAAAATAATACACCAGCACCTGATGTTTATCTTAAATGTAGCGAACTACTAGATATTCCAAAAGAGGAGACTGTTGTTATCGAAGACTCTCTTAGTGGTGGTAGTGCCGCTAAAGCTGCTGGGCTTTATTGTCTTGCTAGGGCATCAGAATTTGTTAGTAGAGAAGAGCATATTGAAAACGGTGCAGATTTTGTGTTTGAAGATTATGAAGAAATTATAGTATTATTAGAAACTAATAAATAATTATCAGTGTTAAATTCATCTACTAATAAGATCTTGTATTAGACCTGAAAAGAATTCTGCCTCTATGCTTGGCGGAATTTGCATATTTGAACAGTTTGTTAGCCTAATTATTTCAGCCATTGACTCATGAGTTTGAGTAATAGACATAGACATCCTTGGCTCAATTAGTGCTGGATCTTCTGTAAAGTATGTAATTGATCTAACTGGGTTTCCATCTAGATCTAATAGTAATCCTAAATAGCCTCTATTCTCAATACTTACGCCATCTTCTCCATAGAATATTCCATTAATAACTTGATTAAATTCAGAAAAAGCAGGATCTGGATGCTCTAAGTAAGTTAAAATTGATGATAAATAATTATAAGAGAATGATCGCCTTATTATACTGTTTCTTATATTCTCATCTTCCATGTTAAGCTCTGTATATTGACCTTGCGAGATGATAGATATTGTATCCTGATCTGGTTGATGCAATGTCATATTTAGAGCTATTAGAATATGCGCATATTCATGAATAACTATATCCTTTCTTATTATAATGTGCTCAAGGCTATTAACTTTATAGCCAAACCATATCTCCGGACCATCTAAAGAAAAACGAACCGCAAAACTATCTTTAGAATTACTCTCATAACTAAGCCTTAGTGCAAGTGTACCTTCTATTAAATATTGTCTAAGCTCATCTGAGAAACCTAAGACATATGCTATTTCATTTGTTCTAACTTGTGTAGCCTCTCTTGATATATCTAATGAATTTGGTAATGTGTCTGTAATACTATATTCTAAAGAATTACGTACTATTCTGTCTTTCATCTCAGTGATTCCTACTGATATTAGTTCTAAATTTCCTAAAAATTCAATATGCGCATCCAAATTAGCAATTAGGCGCTCTATCAATAAATTCACTTGACTTGAAGACATATATACAGATAAATCAACCAATACCTCTTCTAAGGTTAATAATAAAATGTCAGTTTCGGTTGATTCAATATGAATAGGGTTTAAATAAAATTCGTTATCATAATCAAGGATTGCCTCTTTATAAATTCTTGAGAGTAATACAGAAAGTGAAGTTTTTAATTCATTATTCTCGTCTGCTGGTATTAAATAATCAGGATTTATTATTATCCTAATTTCGTTACTGTTTGAATCAAAGACAATTGGTGGTCCAAATCTTTGTGAAAATGATTGGATATTTCTATATATATATATAGTTATCTGGGTTAAATCCACATATTTCTTCAGGTGGGTAAATAATACCATCAACAATATCTCCTCCTATTTGTTGTCCATTGCCATAGTCCGTGCTGTTATTCTCTCCAGGGTATGGTGTAAATTCTGGGCTTTGAGCATTCACTGGATTAATACTTCCACTAAAAGCTACTGCCGCTGCTATTGTTACTAAGCCTTTAATAGTATCACTCATAAAGTAATTTCTTTCATAGTTAACGATTATACCATGTTAGTAAGCTATGTCGTCAGCATGATAAAACTAACACTTCACGATATGGTGTTTGTTTAAAGATTTAAAACTCATCATCAAAATCACTATACCCGGTTTCTAATTTATAACCTAAAAACTCTGGATTAGCTGTATTACTAAATCTAACAGTAATTATTTCTGTCTCCTTAGAGCCGTTGTGACTTAGATTTGCTGATGAAGTTACAACTATCTCCTTTTCATCACAAAAGTTATCGCTGTTATCAAAATATTTATCTCTGTATTAGTTTGAAAAGCTGTACTACACTGTAAACTCTAAACATATTGTATTAATGATCTTCCTCGTTCGCTTATATTAAAATCTAGAAGCTCCATCTTATACTAAAATAATTGAGTGATATTACCATAAAGTATTATTATTTTTTTATGTCTTACAACAAACTAAATAGAAAAATTGATGAGTTTCCAGATGTATTTCCAAAGAATACAAAAGTAGAAAAGTTAAGAGACTTTCCAGATAGTAATTTAAATCTAATACTTTCCGCTTCATCATTTGTTTATAGAATCGGACCAATCTTAGAGGAAATGCTGGGAGAGAGTATTGAAAATAAGAAAGTTGTACTTATACCAAACGCAGGCGTAGGAACTGAAAAAGTAGATATGGTTTATCAATATCTGTTTGAATTTACTACTATTCATAATATGTATCTAAAGATGCTTGATATTGAGAGGTGGCCTAAAGAAATTATCTTAGAATCAATTAAGAATTGTGATGTACTAGCCTTTAGTGGAGGTTTGGTTTCAAGGCTAATCAGTTCTGTTGAAAAAACAGGAATTAGAGAAGAAATAGTTGAAATAATAAAATCTGGAAAACCAACAATGGGTTTTAGCTCAGGAGCTATGGTTATGAGTAATACAACTCACTTCGCCCTTGACTATCTCGGTGAAACTGATCCAGAAGTAAAAGATAAAAAACCATTCGGATTAGTAGACTTTGAGATATATCCCCACTTCGAAGATCCAATGCTTCCTTCTATTAAATCATTAGCAAAAAACATTAAAGAAGCTTACACAGTTAAAAATGACCAGGCATTAGTTATTCATAAAGGCAAATTAATTGCGATTGGAGAAGTTCAAAGGCTTTAGTTCTAGAGTTAGCTTTTCATTTATAATCTCTATCTTATAATACTGACTGGCATCATCATTTTCTAAGCTTTATCAAAATATTCTACAATAGCTTTACCTATATCAGCTCATAAAATTGAAAGTCCCATAAATAAATCTATATCATCAAAAAAAAGACTTAATTTACTCGCAAGATCAATAGAAATACCTTGAGAAATGTTATGTCGCTTAGATATAATGACTATATTATAATTATGTATTATGAGTATAGATAATGATAGATCAAAAAGAGATAGTGAAAATACTACCGAAACGACAGAGATGACTGCCGGAGAGAGATACGCTATGCAAAGTGGGCAAGCAGCTGCTAGGTATGTGCTTGATAGAATAGGTATTTCTGTTGCTCCCTATAATCCAAATGATACAAATCCAGAGTATAGGATGGGTCTACAATATTCTCATTTATACTCAACTAGCGACGATCTAAACAAAAATCTCATCTCACAAATTAAAGATATTGTACTTCAAATTGAATTGGAAAGTGATGATGAATCTGATGAGCAGCTGTATTTAGTAAGAAATAAATTATCTACTACTTGTAACTTAATAGGGTTAGATATCGAAGATATTTATATAAACACAGGAAGAAAAATTAATAGAGCTGATTTAGCAGAGACTTATAGATTTACATATTACAATATTGCTGTTGGATTAAGAGCAGTTGATATAATTACAGGAAAAGAGTTTGAAGATTTTAGAACTTCAAGACTTGGATCTATTGCTAATAGAGGATGGCATGCCGTTGCTGAGAAATATGGAACACTTGACTCTGGAAATGATGATTTGATGGAGGAGTTACATTCAGTTTTTCTTGACCACAATCATTTAAACATATATTGGCCGCTTCGAGACGAAGCTTGGGAAATATTAATATCTCATCTTAATGAATATTTGTACAAACTGAAACTAATGTCCAAGCATTAAGGAAATTCTGTAAAGAAAACGATATTTATACGCCTGGACTTGAAAGTATAATATACACAAATCGAAGTAGTTATACGCCAGTTTCACTCGCTAAAAACCTTCTTCTAGGTGAGGACATTGAACTTATTAGTTCTCTTATGTTTACTTTAATAGATAATAAAATGCCTGAAAAAAATAAATATTTCGCCATTACCAAGATTCTTTCTATAAGTAATGATGAAGATAAGGGTCCTAGACTAGATGAAATAAGAACAGTTATGTCTAATTTAGGAGCTTTAGCTATTTGGTCAAATCCAGATATAGAGAGTGAAATTATTAATGGACTCTTTCTTGGTTCAAGTGATAGGTTGAAACTAGCTACAGGACAATTAAATGAAATACAACTAGAGGAATTAGTAGAAATACAAAATAGGCTTGAGTTAGAATTGCAGGAAGCTTTCCAAAAAGCAGATGATGAGAATAGATTAACTCAAGAAGAAAGCTTAGTTATTAGTAGTGAGGTGCATAAAGATAACTTGTCTAGAGTAATAGAATTATTAAAACAAGTAGATCCTGAACTAGATATCAGCTATATAAATGCTACAACAAGAGGATCTATAATAAAAGCAATAGATATAGAGGCTAAAAGGTTAAAAGCTTTACAAACTAAAACGATAGATTAAATTCAATCTCAAACTAATTAGTAATTTAAGTGAACTTAATTTACTTCATTCAGAAAAGGTTAAAAATTTAGAATCCGAAAATCAATCCTTTATTTAGTAGACTATATTAATCAATAGAATATCTTTTTTGTTTTTATTTAGCGAAATCTATCATACTTTTAATATCGATAAGTACTATAGGATATTCACCTTCTTCACTAAATAATTTTGGCCTTCTAATGTATCCATTAGTAAATCCTGAAGTAGTTAAAAATTTAATCATTTCTTCAGTAGTAGACAAACCTATGACTAAAGGAAACCCTCCAGCTTTCTTTGCAGCAGGAATACTGTCTAGTATGGGTTCAAACTCTATTAATTCCCTTAATATACCTTTAAATACTTCCATTCGTTCTCTTCTATTTTCTCTTAGTGCAACTGGTAAATGAAGCTGATAAACAAAACCCTCGCTATATGATTGAGGGATAATAGTTTCATAATTTTCATATACTAAATTTAATGGGAAAACGTCTAAATTTATATATTCGCCCATGACTCTGAGTAAATTTCCTTCAGAAATAGCCTTTTTAACTTCTTCCTGTGGCATAGAGGTTGGTACTTCTTTTAAGCTCATGGAAAGGGCTAAAGCACTTGATATATCAATACCAAGTCGACTTTCAATTAAGTTTAGTTTTTCAATTTGATTTAATTTTTCGTCTTCTACAATTGTAATAAGGTCTTCTCTAACGTTAGGATCACTCCCTATATCTGGGAAAGGTATTCCTACAGACAACCTCTTAAGGCTGTTAAAATAAAATGAAAATTCTTCAAGCACACTTAGTAAAACGTGAGTATCTTCATCTACTTTAATTTCTTCGATATTTCCGCTTTCTAACTCTTCTATATGATTTAAACCCATTATAAAAAAAATAACTATTAAACGAGGGTGAGTTTATCACTGAGGAGAGCTAGATTCAAACTAGCTAGCAATACACTCTTGTTTATTTTTGACAATATTATGATATAATAAAATACAGATATGGTACAGGAGAATACAGAAACTAAAGACAATATGGATGGATTTTTTGATATTCTAGGACAAGACACAGACCCTAATATTTTACCAGGAGATCCTAATAATATTACAGTTGAAGTTGGGGACTCAGGGAGACATATAATTGGATTTACCTTAACAGGTTTTCCCGATATAAAAATATATAGAGAAATGAATGATGGAGAGAGGGATGAAGAGTTTTTCGAAAGGATAAAGCAAGAAATTAATGAAAGAGCATTACTTCTGAGTGCCTTAATGATACCTCTTATAGCAATTTTAGCCACTGCAGCACCATTATTTTATTCTGCAGCTAACAATATTGACCTTCCATCTTTTGAAATAGGTGGAATGGCAGTACTAGCTACAATCTGCTATAGATTATACGAGCATCTAGTAGATTTAAAGTCCAGATATAGACAAATTGATTTTGTAGCAAAAACTTTACAAACTTCTAATACTATATCCTTTGATGCTGATGTAGCAAAACAACGACTACAAGACGTTGGCGATGTTAGCCACGAAGAAACACTAGGATATAAAAGTGTTTCTACATCAATAGCTAATACTGAACAATAAGTAGAAATCTCAAGATTTAACAAGGAGCATGTTTTAAAACATGCTCCTTAATTTATTATTACTTAGCCTGTTCAAATCTTCTACCAACAACTTCCCAATTTATAATATTCCAGAAATTCTCAACATACTCAGCTCTTCTATTTTGATAATGAAGATAATAAGCATGCTCCCAAACATCTAATCCTAAAATTGGAGTTCCTTTAGTTTCAGCAAAAGGCATTAGTGGATTATCCTGATTTGGAGTAGAGCAGATTTCCAACTCTCCACTTGAATTAGCAATTAACCATGCCCAACCAGATCCAAATCTAGTAGTAGCTGCTTTATTAAAAGCTTCTTTAAATGTCTCAAAACTTCCAAATTTTGAATTTATAGCATCAGCTAGATTTCCAGTTGGAGATCCTCCTTCATTTAGAAATAACTGAGAAAAGAATAGATTGTGATTATAAAATCCTCCTCCATTATTTCTAACTGCTGTATTTGATTCATCTAAATTCATAAGTATTTCTTCAATACTCTTTCCATCCATATCAGTACCAGAAACAGCCTCATTTAGCTTTGAAGTATATCCTTCGTGATGTTTTCCATAGTGAACCTCCATAGTAGCCTGGTCTATAAACGGCTCTAGTGCTGCGAATGAGTAGGGTAGTACAACTTTTGTAAACATAGTTTTAATTTAAAAAATTAGATTTTTATTTCCCCCTCTTGAGAGGGGCTAGGGGAGTGATTCCAAAATTTGAGAGTTCACCACCTTAATCCCCTTCAAGGATGAGAAAATATTTATTGTTAATGCCGCCAGTTCAATAAATTAGATCTTAGATACTTTCTCGCCTCTCGATACAATTTACTCGCTTTCGCTCTTAAATCACTCGAGACTACACATTTAACCTTATAACCTAATCATAACTCACCACTCTCATAAAACGTTTTCAAATCTTTTAGTAATTTTCCAATCTTTAATTCTATTTCTGAATCATTTAAATCGCCATTTTCATCGAAAATTTTATCTGCATGAGAGACAGGCAATCTTAGCTGCGAGTGTGTCTTCATCTTTATTATTGCACATAATTCTAATAATTGATTTTGAGCCCTTACAGTTCCAAAACCGCCATCTGTAGCTCCGGTAATTGCAACAGGTTTATTCCTAACTGAATGATTCGAATAACCTCGACTTAGCCATTCAATTGCATTTTTTAAAATGCCTGGAATCATATTGTTATATTCTGGAGTAACGAAAATAATTGCATCAGCACTATCTACTTTTTCAATATATTCATTAACTATACTTGGCAAATCAGACTCGATATCTTGATTAAAAAATGGAATATTATCTATTTCAAATACTACTATTTCTATTCCATCAGTTACATTCCTAGCTATTTCTTTGGCAAGCATTTTATTAAATGATTTCTTTCTATTACTGCCAGGGATTACTAGTACTTTCATATTTTTATTCTAAAATATATAGACTCTATTATTACATATATAGTATGTTTTAGAAAATCTTTCCTATAAAAACTTACTAGTAAAGCTTATACAGTAGTTTAAATAGCTTTTAATTCTTTCTAAATTGGGTTCATTATAATCTACTATCTCAATCCTTGGCATGCTTATTGAAATATGTTTTCTATACGGAATTATTCCATCTACATTTACTTTGACTTCTCTTACCCCAAAATCTTTAGATTCATGAGAAGAAATGTATCCAAATACTTTATTAGCGTAGAGGTTAACATCAACTAAATCTAAAAAGTTTTTTATAGCTGATGTAAGGCTATGGTGATAAATTGGAACTACAAATATAACAAGATCTGCCTCATCAAGTGCTATTAAATCTGATTTCTGATCTCCATTTGTATTAGAAACATCAAGGTAATCTCCTCTAAATAGAGTAGTGAAATTTTCTAATGTTATTAAATTTGTTATTAATTTTTGATCTTTAGCTATTTTTGCTAAAGAGGTGGAGATGATTAAAGTTCTATTTTGAATTCTATTAGAACCATTTATTATTGTTAATTTCATTTCGATTCTTAAATATAAAATTATATAAATCTCTTCTTGTTGTTATTCAAAAGATTGAGTAATATAGTGCTGTTTGATAATAATTTTTTTACTATTTAATTTCTAGCTAGGGTGATACTAGGTAATTTATATGGGAGACATTAAAGATACAGTTGAAACTCCAGCATTAATACTTGAGGATTTATCGGGCGATACTAAAGATACTGATGAGATGATAAATGCTTCAACAATTGAAGATGCTCTAAATTTAGTAGGGGAGATCTGCTTATCAATTGATATTCTAAAGAATAACTTAAATATGAGTTCTTCAGAAATTGGAGTTAATTTAGAAGTACTAAAAAATCAGGCAGCAAAAAGTATAAAAGTTATGGATGTTGGGATAAAAAAGCAGATTACAGCAGTCGGAGTAAGAGAGAGAATTAGATCTCAGCTTAACGGAGATCAAGTTGTATTAGCAAATAATCGAGAGGATAGGGCTAAGCTAGCACTTGAAGAGCCAATTATGCATGCCTTATATAATTTCACATCTATTTTCAATACTAATATGTACATACTTTCTAAAAGATGGGATCTGTCTAGTCCAGATAAAAGGTCTATATTAATAGCTCAGATAGATTCTTCTTTAATTGCTCTCAATGATTTCATAAGTATTCTACATATAGATTATATTTCAGAAGAACAAACCAATTTCAGCAATTCTCTAACTAGAATTGCTGAATCATTTAATACAAATCAGTCAGATTCTACAGATAATATTAATGTCAACTTTAATTTAGAAATGCTAAATTCCGTTAAATTTATGGATACAGATATATATTTTATCTTGTATGTTATTGAAATGATTACTAATGCGAGGAAAGTAGGAGCTACAAAAGTAGACTTTCAAATATTAGATATTAAAGATACGAATTTAGTATTAACAGCAGATGATAATGGACCTGGATTTCCTGAAGATTGGTTAACTGGAGATGAAGAAGAAATACTATCAAATGCCAAAGAGAATCATGGAAAAAGTGTAAAAGAAGGATTTCATACTTCAGGCAGAGGGTTATCTTTATTTGGAAATGTTAAAAAAATATAGGGAATAACCCTAATGGAAACGGAGCTTTTATAGTTGGAACATTTAATTTAGAGGAATAGCATTTACAATTTGCATCTTAAACAAAATTCTTTGATACGACTTTTTCTTCAAAATATATTTCTCTAAAATCTTCATTTTTCATTCTTTCTAAAATTTCTATTTGAAAATTTCCCGACGCATCATTGCTTTTTGTTTTCTCTATTGCCTCTCTAAAACTTAACCATATTAAGTCATCTCCATTATCAGTTTTCTTAAATACATCCCCTCCAGAGTAATACCCATATAAAATACATATTTTCATCTAAAAATTCTCCTTTTGTATTTGCTATAAACTGCCTTAATACTCCAATAGTTTTCATTTCAACTTCTATCCCTGCTTTTTCTTTAATTCTATCGCTTGCCCTCTCGTTTGAATTAGTTCCGTATAGTAGTTTTGAAGAGATTGGTGTAAAGTTATTTTTCCAGGGTTTTCTATTCCATTTTTGAAATAATACTCTATTATTTTCTTTATCTATAACGTAGAGTTGAAACCTACATACAAATTTAGGGAATATTATACCTGTATTGGTAATATTAGATGTAATTGAATTTCCGTCCCTAGTTAAAGAATATTTCCCATTAATATTTTCAATATAACCTGACTTAACAAGGTGTTGGAGGTGATAATTAAATAAAGTATTATCCATCTTAAATTCTTTCAAATCTGAATATTTGAGATCATTAGTCGTATAAAGCTTAGTCAAGATTGCTTTTTTTATTGGATTTGAAAGTAATTGGTCTAGACTCGTTTGCTTATTTGATATTCAGCCATTATAATCCAATCGATTAAAATTACAAAATGTCTAAATTTGGTATCACACCGTTTAATTCAGGAAATGACTCTAGTTCAGATGATTCTGATGAAAAGATATCTCCTGAAAGAGCTCAAGAGATGGAAAGGTTGAGAGAGGATTTCACAAACAAGGTACTGTCTTTAACAGACAATTATAGTCTTAACTCTATTAACATTAATATTACTCCAGAGAATACTCAATTTTTAGTTACTGAAATCTCGAAAGGAGCAATTTCTGACAAAATTATTACTAAGAGCGAATATACCCAAGATGAGGTCTTTATACTTTGCTTTACTGCTTGTAGATATGCAATTCTACTAGATCCAGAAGATACTAAGAGTATGACAGCTAGGTTAAACCAGTTTTTCGGATTAGATCCAAATAATAACCAAATCGGCTCACTTATGACTACTGCCAGTATTGCCATAAATAAAATCGCAGAAAGGCCTATATATATTGAAATTACAGGTCCAAGTGATAGACGAAATAGATTAGTAGCAGTTGCGAATAGGCTAAGAAGCAGAGGAATAATAGGTCCAAGCTATTGCTTTGAAGACTTAAACTCAGAAAAACATAGCAGTGCTTGAGAGTACTTACCAGACGCAACCTTGAATGAATTGATCCAGGCATTAGATCTAATATAACTCAATTTGGTTATGCTTACTTAAGTAGTGCACTAATTGAAAATAACCACGAAGAGAGTTTTGTAAATTAACACATAGCAACTTTCTTTTTAAGGCAGCTATTAGTAATTCCAAATGGTAATCTTCTTACTAAGGCTTCATCAAAAAACATAATAACTTTTACTGAAGTTGCAGAGGAACAAGAGTATAGGCTCTTATACTTAGAGACAAGTGGACTGCTTTTGAATGTAAGTAGGCTATTACCTGTAGCATCTGAATCTAAAGAATTAAGAAGCCTCCTTAGATTGAATATGATGCGATCAAATGGAATACTAAGAAGAAATGCTTTTACACATGAGGGAGATCTATTGCTATTCGTTGGAGCTTTAAATGCTCTATAGTATATAAATATTTTTAAATTTCACATATACTAAGGCGTGAATAGACAGCTAATTGTTCGAGACAAAAACTTCATGAATACTACGATTACTATTAAAGTAATCAAAACACTTCAGTCCACAGTTCGAATCAACGAACTTATCGAAGAAGCCTTCTTGGAATTCGATAGAGTGGTAAAGAAATATACACGATTTAATGAGGATAGTGAGCTTTCAAATTTAAATAGAAATTCAGGAAAATGGGTTACTGTTTCAAAAGAGTTTTTTTATCTAATAGAGTTCATGTTAGATATTTCTAATAGAACAAACTGTGCATTTGATCCAACTGTTATAGACTTTTTAGAAATATATGGTTACGATAAAGACTACGATTTTTCAAAATTAGATAACCCAAGTCTAGATAATATAGTAAAGAGTAAATTAAAAAATCGCCCATCTCCTCTGTCTATACAACTTGACAGAAAAGCCTCATCTGTGAGGCTAATCCAAGGTCAGAAAATTGATCTAGGGGCTGTTGGTAAAGGATTTGCAATTGATCTAGCTTATGCTAGACTAGGCTCAGAAATAGATGATTTTTTAATTGATGCTGGAGGAGATATCCGAGTCAAAGGGAGAAATGAGCAAAGTAACCTTTGGAATATTGAATTAAAAAGTCAAGACACTAACAATAAAATTAAAAGTTTGGGGTTTATAGAACTTACTGATGAAGCGCTAGCTAGTTCAGGTTCTTGGGCTAGAAAATTCAAACAGTTTCATCATTTAATAAATCCTACTAACGGAATGCCGGCTATTAAAAAGTATAATACTGTTTTTGTCAAAGCAAATACCGCAATAGAAGCTGATGCTTGGGCTACAGCATTGTTTATTGGAGATGAACAAGTTTTTGATTTGCCTAGCAATATTATGTTTATCAAAGATGGGAGATAATCAACAACAATACGATCCAAATTACGATGTCTTAAATGAAGATCAACTTCAAGCGGAAGTGTATCGTAACTGTGATGAAATGCTTGAGAATATAGCTAAATTAAAAGAAGCTAAACTTCGTGGAGACTCAGATACAGCTAGTCTTATTTTTAGTTTAGAAGGATATTCTAAAATTCTAGTAGATATAACCAAGGAGATGGTCTCTAGAATTAATCGAGAAAGGTTTTCAAGTGATGACATTAGTGATATTGTACATGAATATACTGCTTCACTTTCTTCACTAAGACTAATTCCGTATCGATTAAGTAAACTTCCAGAACAAGGAAAGATAGATCATTTAGATCTATTAGATCTAGCTGAAAAATATATTGCAATTTTACAAGATTCTTTCATTGTAGGTAATTTAAACTACTTAACTTCGGAAGATAATACTGAGAAATTAGATATTAGAAGTATTTTTTTTCGAAGAGCAAGAGGTCTGGTATCTGTATTTGGGATCGATCCAAAAGTAGAAGCACTTGAAATCTCAAAATTACGAATCAACCCTTTTCATTTGTCTATCTCTTTATCTACAATCCTTGAAAATATCCATAAGGCTGATGGAACAGTGGTAAGTTTGAAAATATTGGATAGGATAGATCTTGCTTATAATTTAATTGCTATGGCTATTGAAAAAAAACAATTAGATTTAAAATATTTAAGTAAATTTGTAGATAATTCAGGGAGTGATTATATTATTTTAGCTTTAAGTGATGATGGGAAAGGAGTCCCTAAATATGGTGAATTTGGTTATCTAAATCCAGAATCTTCTACTTCTGGCACTGGCTTTTACAGGATTAATAGATATGATGGAGTAGTTGGATTTGTCTTAAATACAGCGGATTGTAACGGAGTAGAAGGCACTACTGGGGCAACAACTTTCCTAGTTTTAGAAACATTAAATAATAAGAAATCAAGAGGAGGCCAATCTCCTACAGCGGTTCTACTTCCTGAGAACTAGTTTTATTTTGACTAAGTAAATATCCAAAAATAAATTCAATTAAAATTGCCAAAGCCAGAATACCTAGGAGAGTATTTCTATCAACTCCATTTAAATTTAAAAACAAGATAGATATAAAGGTAGTACTTATGATTAATGACCTCCTAGCTGCTACAAAATATTTTGGCTCCTCAAAGAATTTTTTAAAGAAAAGTTTATCTAATGCTATATGAATAGAGATAATATAAAAGAATATTGCAATTGTAAGTGATAATCCTCCAAGATATAGATTATTAGTGGCATAGTTTAATACTTCTTTTTCTTCAATTAATAAATCTATTTCTTCATTTAAAGAATCAAAATCATCTTCTTCAATACCTTTATCGATAGCAAGTTGTTGTATTTTATCAATATCAAAAGGTGGAAAGTTTGTAAAAATGTATTTGGTAAAAAGACTAAATACCATTGCCAAAATTATTGTTATAAAGAAAATTCTAAAGGTCAAAAGATAAGATTTAAGATTTAATATTGAAGACTATTGTAAATCAGACAGTTCATAAGTCAATTCCATTAATTTCACTAAATTTTCAAAACTTACTTTTTATGTCATTTTCTTTGATATACTTTCTATTATACATAAATTGATAAAAATAAAATGAGTGAAGATAATAATCATGAGGAAAAAGGATCTGGTATAGGTTGTAGAACGATTGCACTCGGTGGTTGTTTAATAATACTAGCAGCAATTGGTATTTTAATATTTTTACTAGTTACTAGAACTAATATAATACTTGGTACTGTTATTGATTTTCTTAATAAAGATTTAGAAACTACATCAATTAGTTCTGAAAATACCTCATACGATATTTTGGCTGATGTATACTCCCAAATAGACGAAGAACTTGAAATACAATCTTTAGAATTTAGCGAAGAAGAGATTACAATTTTGGCTAGAGAAAGTTTTGAAGATTTAGAAGATTTAACTATAGACATTGAAAGCAATAAAATCACCTTATTTTGGAAAGCCTATAGTAGAGTAGAAGATCACCCTGTACTTGGAGTTGTTACTCTAAATAAGGAAAGCGATAATATAGAAATTGATCATTTTGGAACTGCTAGAATCGGGTTCCCAAAAATAGTAAATAAATTTGTTACAAGTCGAGTAAGTAATTTTATCGAACAAGGGGAAAATGATAGTGTAAATGACTTTTTCTTAACAATACTAAATTTGAAAAACAGATTTGAGATTAAAGATATTGAATTAAGTGATGACAAAATATTAATTAATTTAACTCCTTCGTAAAATGCTTAAAGTTTACTGCGGTGATGATACATTCGAAAGTTATTATGCTTCTAAAAGTGAAGCTAAAAATATTGCGGATAAAAAAAACTTGAATGTAAAAATTATAAACTGTGATGAGCTTAAAAATATAGACTCGTTTCTATCAGAGGTAGAGACTATTGGAATGTTTTCTGAGGAGTCAGTAATTTTTGCTAAAAGATTCTTAGGAAATAAAAAACTTTCTGAATATCTGGAAACTAATATTGAGAAGTTATCTAGATATGAAATAATAATCTGGCATGATAAAAAGCCTGACGGTAGATTAAAGATTTTTAAAAAATTAAAACAAGAAAAATTATTGTTTGAATATAAAGAAGCTAAAGAATATGATTTAAAGTCTTGGGTAATCACTATTACTAATGAACAGGAAATTAGATTAAGTGATTATCAGATTAGTTATTTAATCGAAAGTTTAGATTTAAATAAATGGTTAATTAAAAGTGAGTTAAAAAAAGTTGAAATTTTTTTAGAAAATCAGGGCCGAAATACTTTATTAGATGATGAATTAGAAAAATTATTAGGTTTTGATATAAAAGGGAATATATGGAAATTCTTAGATTACTTTGGAAATAGAAATAGAATTAAACTAATTCAGGAATACATTAAACTTGTATCATTTGAAAGAAATACCCAAATGATAATAGCTATGATATCAAGAGAAATTGATATCTTACTTCAATTGTCTTATGCTTCTGAGAATAATATTAATACAAAAGAACTTGGACTACATCCCTTTGTTGTTAATAAATCTAAGTCTAAATTAAGAAATTTTTCAAAAAGTGATTTAGCTATATTGAATCGCAAACTATTTGACTTAGACTTTGCAGTAAAAACAGGTAAAATAGATGAAGAAGTAGGAATGAGTTTGTATTTAGTGAATGTGTAAAAAAATTGAATTAAAAGCACAGAGGTAAAGTCTTTAATGACTTTGTATTATTAACTTTAGCAAATAAACCGTAACTAATAGTAATTTATTGTAATTAAGACAATCAGTTACTATAAATTACTACAAATTACCTTAGTACATGAAAAAACCTATATTTACAGTATTAACTTTTCTTTTAGTAAGCACACTATTTATCTCAATAGTTTCAGCCCTACGTCTTAATACTAGTAATGATTTAAATATTGATTCTACAATTATAAAAGATGATCAGAATTTTGGGCTACCTACAAGAATAATTATTACTCCAATTTATCTTCCTTCTAGTGATTCTAATGTTAGAGAAGATGATTGGTTTAGAGGATTGTTTTACTATACGATTGATGTTCTAGGTTTTAATGATATACCTTACCACTATGTAGTTTCAAAAACTGGAACTGTTTATTCTGGTAACACGGGAGGTTATGAAAGAGAGTTGAGCATAAATGGAGTTGGAAGCGATATGATTTTAATTGGATATATGTCCGATAAATTTGCTAGCCAAATAGATAATAGGGCTAAAGATGATCTAGTCGAGCTATTAACAAAAGTAGCTAGTGAAAATAATATTGATCCTACAAATATTCAAATAAAAGGTACTAAATTTCAGAGAAATGAACAGAATAAAACAGTTGTTATGGTTGAAGATGATTTGTTCGGGTTATGGAATATAAGTCTTTTAGATATTATTGAAGGAGTTCAAAAAAATTATAATCCTGTAGTGAAAATTTATTCTGTAAATGTAGATAGCGTATCAGTTCCTGAAAATAATCTAGCTCCTGGTAGTGAGATAATTATTCCTATAACAATTACTAATACTAGCGATTTTGGTATTTATTCAGGTACAGATGCAGAGATGCTTTTATCAAGAGTTAATGGGGAGAATAGCAATTACTTCATTAATAATGTTTGGTTAAGTCAAAGTCAGATGAGTTTAATGAGTGATGGTGATGTATTACAAACATTTGATACTGGAGAATTTTCTGTAAAAATTAAAACTCCTCTGATTGTAGGAGAGTATTCAGAAACTTTTGAAATTAGAAATATAAATGGAGATTTAATTAGTGATGATTCAATTGAGCTAAAGGTTAATATTGTTGCTTCAGATAGAGAAATAGTTGAGATTCTTACAACTGAAACTGGAACTCTAAATGTAAGAGATATTCCATCTAGCGTTGGAGATACTATAAATCAAGTTTCTGAAGGAGAACGATTCTTTAAGACTGATGATGCTGGGAATGGTTGGATAGAGGTTGAATTAGAGGATGGAACTAGAGGTTGGATAGCTGGTTGGTATACTAGAACTATTTAGTATTGAGTCTTTGGAGTATTTCTTCTAGCTTATTAGCTTGTAACATTTTTTAAGATTTGTTACAGAATATTTTTCAAGCTATAATCCTTCTGATAACTTTATCGTAAAAGCGTAACTACTGTGATTAATAAGAATTTAAATAGAGATAAATACGAACTTCTTACAATTCAAAAAAAACTTTCAAAAAGAGGTTTTCTAAAAAATGGTACACCTTTAAGTTCAGAATGGAGAAAAAATAATCTTGGAGGTTTCTCAGAAAGAGTAGTACTAGGGAGTATTGGAGTAGAAAAATTATCATTAGATAGAAATGTTATTGTAGCTGGTGGATGGTGTGTACTAACATTAAATGACTCAAAGCTATTCAGTAACGGTATAATTATAAATAGTTTAAATCAAAATGAACCCATAACTTCTGTTGAACAAGTTGCACAATGGCTTCAAACTCATATTCCATTAAGACAGATAGTTGAATCTATTGGTATATACAACGGTAATAAATATCTTATTATTTCCGAAGCGCATCTTTGGACTAAAAAAATTATTCGTTCTTTAGAAAGATTATTTAATAGAGAATTATCAGCTATTGAAAAAAAAGCTATAGAAGAATCAGTGGAAAAAGGAGATAAAAAAAGAGAAAGAATAACTAAAAATTACATAAATCTAATATCAAATTCAGTTAATAATGAATTAGTTATTATTAAAGACATAGATATTCTAGAGCGACTCACACAGGAAAGAGACAATATGTTAGAAGAAATTGGTATAACTATAGAAGAACTTGCTTTGCCTATAAGTAAAAGACAAGAATCTTTATCCGGTAAAGAGATGGTTCATGAATACATTAATGATTATTCGAAAATATGGGTATTATATACAGATAAGTATTTAGAAATTCTAAAAGAGATAGGTGTAGTTGGTAATGAGACGGTTTTAATTTATGAACCATGGCAACACTTTCGACTAGATGAAAATGAAAGTGGGAAGATCTTTTTAGATAAGCTCCCTATATCTAAAGAAGTAAGGAAACCAGAGGATAACTCTTCAATAGGTTATATAGCCTATGATTTTAACTTTAATCAAAGTATTGAACCTTCATTAAATAATCTAGAACTATTTATTTCTAAATTAAAAGAGGAGGCTAATACTTTGCAATTGGATATTCACAATAGTCTTATTTTCGAAACTGCTTTAAATTTCTTTCCTTTGGTAAAAATCAATAATTATTTAAATACTATTATTGAAGAGAAAAATAATTTTTATGTTAAAAGAGAATCACTAAAAGAGGATATATCTGAATTCAATAGGATAAAAAGTATTACCCTGAAGAGAATTAGAGAAACAGCAGAACTGCTAGTTAAAGAATTAGTAATTAACTTAGAACTGGTTTTACTAGATTAGTTTCCATAGAGTATTATGAATTGCCTTTAATCCTTCTGCCATTAATTTTGACTCGATTACAACGCCTATAGTCTCATTAACTTCTAATTGTATTAAGGCAACAGTTTGGTCATAGATTAAAAAATCTATACCAGCGAAAGGTAAATCGCCTAGTATAAACTTACAATAATATCTACTATCATTTGCATACTTTGAAAAGTTTTCCCTAGCAAAGGGAGTATCTTTGGCAATATCCCATACCTTTCGAGTTAGATTTTTATCCAATGCTTTATTTAGTAGCTTACCACCATCTGGATATACAGTAAAAAATTTATCTATATTTACAAAAGAATAAACTTCTTTAGCTTTTGTAGAGTCTAAGTAGATTGACATTACATTTTTCTTACCTTGATAGTATTTAACCTTAGTTTGTATATTTTTATCAAAACTAGGGACTGGTTGAGTTGTCATCTCTACTAAGTCCGAAAAAGTATTGTCTATTTACTTAATCTCTTTTCGATTATTTTCTATATTAGCTAGTTTATCTGCAATAATTACTTTAAGTTTATTAGGTGGTTCTGGGGCTATCTTTTTAGTTTTGCCATGTATTGCATAGGTAACCATTCCCATTTCAAGCAATTTTCCAATATTTTCGTGAACAGTTGTTCTAGGTATTCCTGTTCTTTTAGCTATATCTGTTATTGATATTAAACCAGAGTCTAATAAACTTATGTAAATAGTAGCTTCTATCTCTGAAATATATAATTTAGAAAGTAACTCCAATACAGAGTTATCAATAGTAATTTTTTTGAGTTATCGCTCATTCCCGATAAATATATAATATCTGATTATACTATAGATAAAGAAATTTAGTAGTAGTTTATATTTTATACATTAGTAGATATCACATATAGACCGATAATAAGAAGTTACTGTATCATTTATCTACAGACACAATAAGAATAATTTAACTTTAATTATGTCGTCAACTTTCGATAACTATGATAACAATAAAAATTAATTACAAAGAAATAATGGGTTATGACTATAAATGGTCAGAGATTAAACTTAACGCAATCTGGAATGAAATTTATAATGAACTTACAGATGATGTTAAGGAAATATTTAAAGACATAATGAAATATCAAGACGTTCCATACGAATTTGATATTCATCCAAATTTTAAAATAGAAGAGGAGAGAGTAATTCCCTATAGATTTAAACTAAAAGCTTACTTTAATAGTAAGGTTAATACATTAGTTGAGAATCAGCTAAATAAATACGTAATTTTAACTGATTGGACAAACTAAAGATCCAATACCTCTTTAATTCTAAGGGCTAGTTCGCTAGCTCTTTTTTTATCTATATTTATACTAGTAGGTAAATTTAAAACTAGATTAGTTTTCTTTACTGTTACTTCAGTAGTAGCTGGAACATAACAAAGTTTTTTATACGTTTTCTCATCAACACCAGCACCATATAAAGGGGAAGAGAACCAGTTACCTAAAGTAACTCTTAAACTTCTTGAAAGATTCCAAACTTTCAACCAATCTTCCCTAGAGTTTAATAAAATTGGATATCGAAGATAAACTCTGTCGTTATCAAATTCTGAAGAATCAGAAATAGAAATTAATTGATCATTATAAATTTTTGCAATTTCACTTCGATGAGAATTATAAAAATCTAATTTTTTTAATTGTAGAATGCCTAATCTTGATAAAGCAGGAGACATTTTTGCAGGAAACCAATCAGGTTTTAAAGCATGATTTTCTTTTTCCTCAACCATAATTCCTAAGAAGCCTAACTTTCTCCAAATTCCACGAATCATTGCACCGACTGTAAATCTACCTATACCAACAGAGTGCAAGGGTATAGCAAAAAACCAGAAAATTGGGTTTAGTAGAGAAATAATAACTCTTTTTATTGGAAAATCATTATATGATTCAATCACTTTTTCAATGGAATCATGAAAAGCCTTATCATTTGTAAAAATCATTCCACCTCTAACCGTAGACATTACTTTTTCAATACCAAATGTAGAGAAAGCAATATCTCCCTGAGGATTTATATCTCTATGAATATCATGTGCGAAATCCTCAATGATAAATAGTTTTCGGTTATAATTTTTAATCGAATCCCTTATACCTTTTATATCAACTCTTTTTCCAAAAGTATGTTGTACAACTATGGCTTTTGTTTTATTAGTTATTTTTGAATCTAGAGAAGAGTAGTCTGCATTAAAATCTACTTTATTCGTATCTAAATAAATTGGAGTTGCCCCGCTCCAGCTAACAGCGTTTGCAACAACGACACATGTAAAACTAGGCATAATAACTTCATCCCCCTCTTTTAAATCCAATGCTTTTAGAATTGTAAGAAGCGCTGTTCTTCCTGAATCTACTAATGAAATATTATCTACTTTTATATATTTAGAAAGATCTTCTTTAAATTTTTCATTGAATTTATTTTTTCGATATAAAAATGGATTTAATAATACCCTTAATGAAAGCAGAGCATCATTAAACTGTGTATTTGGAGATGCGGCTGTAAAAATACTTTTTCTAAATCTTCCCATTTTATATCTACTTTTAAATTAATCTCTAAATATTTATTGAATCACTATTTTAAACTACCTTTTTTATAATCTTAAATTTATTTCTCAATTTCTCACCTAATTTCAAAATAGTATATTGAGCCTGATTAATTACTAAATCATATGAATCATTATATTTAACTTGCCTTCCTCCAAACTGCATTTTAAATGAGCCAAAACCATCTAGTACTTGTCCATTCTTATCAGTTTCAATTCCCATCCAATCAAAGTGTTTATAATTATTTTCCTTTGCCCATTTTATAACTTCCCACGCCTGTAAGTATGTTGGCTTCAATTTGCTATGTATTAAAAGTGAGCCTCCGTACGGATAGTATAATACTCCTTCACAACCTAATAAAAACCAAGAAACAATAATTTCATCTCCAACATAAGCTGTCGCTATTTTTACTTCTGTTTCTTCGGATTCTTTAAATATCTTCCAAACAGTACGAATGTAAGACTCATTTCGACCATAATAACTATGTCTACTTTTTGTTTCTAAAAAAATCTTTATAAATTTATTAAATGCTTCGTCAGAATCTTCAAACTTAATCTCAACGTTATTTTTAGCTGCATATCTTATATTGTATTTTACTTTTCTACCTATATCATTTAAAAGATCCTCTTCACTTTTTTCTAGATCTATTAATACATTATCTTGAAGACGAACTGCTTTAGTTTTTTTTAAGTGATATTTTTCAGATTTTAGTTGCTCTGAATTTAAATTATTACTGTCGATTGTTACAAAAACACAACCTACTTTTTTTGCCTCATTAAATAAACTATCTAAATCTAGAGTAGAGTAGTCAACCGGAGGTAAATAGCCGACCTTACTTTTTATAACAGGAACCGTAGTAGTTTGAAACCAACCTCCATTGAAAGAAAAAGTTTCGTTTCCAACCGATTCTTTAAGATCTCGCCACTGTTGTGACTGTTGAAAATGGATATTAGTTTGTAGTTTTTGGTTTTTAGTTTCTTGTAAAGACATAAATACAGGTAATTCTACTTTATTAATTTTGAGTAATATTTTATAAACCCATTCAATAGTTTTTTATATTCTGTAACATCTCTGAACATGTTTCAGAGTTAACAATAAAAAAAATTTCACACTTTCCTTATCTCGATACACCATACTTCGCAAAGCCTTCGTATGGCACTCGATACTGCACGCTCAAACCCCAAACGCTAGATCATTTTCTTTATCAATCTTATCCACCAGCATCATTGAACAATTTCAACATACATGCATAATGTTCTTACTTCTTACTTCTTAATACCTCTCCTTCTTATAACTAAAATAATCAGAAACTCTATTAATCAAACCCTTTAATCCTGGAGCGAATTCATAAGCTCCAACATAAGATACTAGCTCTCCTGGAAACTTTTTCTTAAACATAGATAGTCCGTACATATTATGTGACTTTGAAACATTATCTGGTAGGACTCCCCAGAAGTTATACTTATTAATATCCTTAGATCTCATATCTTTAATTATCTCCCAATGTAGTAGATAAGGGGAACTTAATTTCATTAATTCGTAATCAGATGTCGATGCTCCGTGAGAGTAGTTCGCTGTATCTTTATAATGGTTTATTAAAGCTCCTGAGATAGCCTTATCTTCAAACTTAGCTAGATAGATAGAACATAACCCTTTTGAACTTAATTCATTCCATTGATCGATGTAGTACTCCGAATTATAATTTCCAAAACCTTTTCTTAAAGTCGTCTCTTTCATTAATTCTCCAAATTCAGCTACCTTATCTTTATTCGAAGCTTTTACTATTTTAATACCATTTTTCTCAGCTCTTCTAATATAATATCTAGTATCTTTTTTTATTTTCATAAATAACTCTTCCTCTTCTCCAGAAATATCCATGACCCAAGTATCAATTGCTTGTGCAGGAGATAAAGATTTTTTATATTCTAATTTCTCCAGCAATGGTCTCTTCGATACATCTAGTAATGGATCGAATCTAAACAAATTTAGACTATTCTTTTTAATGTATTCATTACAAAATCTTTTAAATGATTTATAAAAGTCTTCTAAATCTTCATCTACTAAATCTAATACTGGCGAATAAGCAGAGTAGGCATATTTTGCTATTTTTCTTCTAAAAATTTCTATTGGTAATAATCCTACTATTCGTTCATTTAAGTAAACGAGATAGAGATCTATATTTGCTCCTCGTTTCTTTTTAAAATTCAGCCAGTGAATTGAAGATAAAAATGATGAATTTTTAACATTTAAGTTTAATTTTTCCCAATCCTCTAAAAGAGCATCTGAATATTTTTCGATTCTAAATTTCATAAAGTCATTATAACGTAGAAAAGAAGTAGATTTAAGAAGTAAGTAATAAGTAATAAGTAATAAGTAATAAGTCAAAAGTTAAAGCTCAGAAGTCAAACTCCAAAATAGGAACAGGGTTACACACCCAAAGCAGGAGTTAGGTTTTGGAACCTATGCAGGAGCAGGGATATAATTCATGCAGGAGCAGGGTTGTACCCTGGTCCTCATGATTCAACAGAAGTTATTGATAAACATAGAAAAAAAAGGGAGCAGCACATTTTGCTACTCCCTAAATATTATTTTATAAACTTAACTCTAAGTATCTCTTCTCATTGGCATTATTAAATGCACAAAATGAGGATCTGATTTATCTTTATAAACTGAAGCAGCAAGTGGACCCTTTGACTCAAACACTATATCCTGTCCTTTTATATGATTTACTAAATCACCTAAGTATCTAAGAGTAAATGCTGTATTTAAATCACTCTCTCCGTCTGCTGAAGAAATTAAGAACTCTGTCTTACCTTCTCCGACTTCTGCAACTGTAGAGGTTAGGGTTACTTTAGAGTTTTCAATATCAAAATCAAATAGTGTTCTATTTCCTAAATTTCCTTTAGCAAAAGAATTAACTACTTTAATAGCATCTTCAAAATCAGACTTTTTTACTTCAAAAGTAAAGCTTGATGAATCAGGCATAATTCTTCTATAGTCAGGATAAGGTCCTTCTAATAATCTAATACTAAATTCTATATCATCGAATTTAAAAATGATTTGCGATCCGCTTTCACTTAAAAATACTTCTAATTCATCTACATCACTATAATCTGAAAGAATTTTTGATAATTCAGATAAATATCTAGCAGGAACAATTACTTCTTCCTTTGTAATATTTTTTGAAAGATCAGTTACCTTAGACTCTCTCTTTGATAATCTAAAACCATCTAACCCAATAAAACTTATCTTATCCACATTTTCTGAACTAATATCGAATAGTACTCCAGATTGTTGGATTCTTCCAGCTGAAAGATCAGTAGAACAAGAGAATAGTACTTTATCCATACTTTCGATAAACTCCTTTCTATCAATTTTAAAAATAGGTTCACCAATTAACTTTGGAAGTACTGGAAACTCTGCTGCACTCATTACTGCAAAAGAAGCATTTGATCTACTTGTCTTAACAATTAGATTATTATCTTCAAGTGAAAGTTCTACATTTTCTGAATTAATTGCAGAAACAAAGTCTGAAATATATTTTCCATTAACTGTTGTTTTTCCAGTTACTTCTGTTGTTCCTGGTAACCATATATTAATTCCCATATCTAGATTAGTTGCTGCTAATCTAATAGAGTCTTTTGTTGTTTCAAGAAGTACATTAGCCAATATAGGGATATTAGGTTTTGTATTTATTGCTTTACTTGTATAAATTAATGCTTTTGAGAAGCTCGTATGTCTTAATTTGATTTTCATAAACTATATGATTATTTTTAATAGTATTAGTATTATAGTAGGGCGTGTATATTTGTGAATAAGTTCATCGATTAGTCTGATTATAACAGGTTTATCGGGAATTAAAAAATGTGGGTAACCTCTGGGGATAACTTCTCCTTTATTCATGGTGATCACTAAACATAGTGTAAAGTTAATAGATTTTCTTATGTGAATAACAATTATTTAAAGCTCTGATAACTCTAAAAACCCAAAAGCTTTATCAAAATTATATTATAAAAGTATAGTTTTACTAAGTATCTTTTAATAAAAGTATTAGGCATTTTTAGAGGTAGTTTTTTTTATATTCATTCTATTTGGAGCTAATTCTAAAACTACTTATGCGGGAGCAGGGTGCAACCCTGCTCCTAGTATTTCTCAACCCATGAGGTCATGCTCGAAATCATTCTTGTTTAATCAATACTATCAATAGGTTATACTATTAAAGAAATAAGAATTTAAACTATATAAATGGACATAAAAACATATCTAGGATTTTGGTTAAAAGGAAATTTTTTAAGAAAAAGTATAGTTACTGATAAAGTTGAATCATTAAAAGATTTTAATATTGAAACGATAATTGAAAATAATATAAGGCTTGCTGTTTTTGATTTTGATGATACTTTGAGTGATTTTCATGGAGAGAGCATTTCAAATGATATAGCTTCTTTTCTTAATGAGTTAGACTCAAACAGTATTAAAGTTGCTATTTATTCTAATTGTAGCGATGGAAGAAATAAGGTTCTTTTCGAAATTTTCGAAGGTAGAAATTACTTTATCTCGAGTCAGAACGGAAAGCCTTCTCCAAATGGATATATTGAAATTCTTAATCATTATAATCTTAAACCTGAAGATGCTGCTATGTTTGGAGATAAATTAGGAACGGATATTTATGGAGCTTATCTTACAGGTTTTAAACTTAGAGTTCTCCTTAAACCTTACTCTTACATTTTTGGAGGAAATATCGCACCATTTAAAGATAGGTTTGTAAGAAGAGTAGAGAAGTTATTTATTACACATTAAATTACTATTATGAGCGATGAATTTAAAGAGATGGAAACTCCAGGGGATAACCAAGGCAGGAGCATAGAAGAAGATCAGAAAGCTGGTTTAAAAGAGAGAGATTTTCAACTAGATCCCTGGGAATCAATTGATAGAAGTGTTTTTGAAATGTTAAAACAACAGAAAATAAATATAGATTTAGGTAGAGAATTAGATAGTATACCAAGCTATCTGGATAGGGTTAAAAATCTAGGTATTGTTTCAGATTATGAAATTTTTCGTTCAAGAAAAGGATCAGAATATACAGATTTGTTAGTCAGCCTAACTGACGCTTGTATTGAAAACGAGAGATTTGACGTTTTGAAAGATATAAAACTAGCGATTGAGGTTAGATTTAATGAGGACAGAGCTAATCAGATATTTGAAGATATAAATCTAGAAATTTTTCCTCAGATTAGATCTAAAATAGAAAACCTCGTTAATGCTGGTTCCTTTAGTAACGTTAACAGCTTTATTGAGAATATTAAGGAAACAAGATTATTTTTAGACAGCTCTATAAAAAGTTTAAAAGTTAATACTAAAGATTTAGTTGAAATTAAAGCTTTTGATCTCGTAGCAATAGCTATAGGATTTCAAAAAGAGAAAGAAGATAAAACAAGTTTAGGGGCTGATTTGGAAGTTTTTTATAAAATGATAGTTAAGAATCCAGATATAGTTAGTATTTTAGATGAAGTACTAATACTAGAATTAGATACTGAGTTTAAATCTCAAACCTTTAGTCTGGCTAATGAAATAATTAGGCAGGATGTAGAAGATGGGAACTATTCGCAAGCTACTCAATTATTACAAGATCTATTCAACAAGGGGCTTGTTGAGCTTAATGTCTTTAATTCCCTAAAAGCATACATTGATAGTCATCAAAAATAGATTATTGAGGAAGCCTAAATTAGTATTAATAAGACGAACTTAGATATCTTTATTTATTGGTCAGTAAAATACTCGCCTTCTGTAAAAACTGTAAATCCAGAGACGAATAGGTCATAAATCTCTGTTTACTTAGGATTCTATATTGACAAGAATTATAATACTAGTGAAGGAGATTTCATCACTTACTATAAAATAAATTTAAATCATCAAATGTAAATTGTAACTAAATTGTACAACTTATAAACTACTAATTATTTTTTAATTTTATTTATGATAAAGTAGAGCAGAGCTTTAAAATTAAAACTCAGATTTTCTACTTTACAAGTTATCCACGTGGATATATATTGTGTTTAGAAAGAAAAATAACTACAAGATTAAATAATTTTTTAGATAACTTCTTAAAAAATTATATTTAATCAATAAAAATAGACTCTGTCCGAAAAAAATAATTTGAATTAATGCTGACTTAAAATGAAAGTTAGAGAACCTAAACAACTATGGAAGACTGCTTTGGCGCAGATAGAAATTAAATTAGATGCACCAGCTCAATTTAAAACCTTTTTTGCTGATACTGAACTTATTGGTATTGAAGGAAAGAAGGCTATAATTGGTGTACAAAATCCTTATACAGCAGACTGGTTAAAACAGAGACATGAAGGCTTAATAAAAGAGACTATTACGTATGTATATGGCGATAAGCTTACGCCTGAATTTAAAGTACATAATAAAAAGGGACAAGAACCTGTGATAGACAATGAGTCAGAAGACTCTCCCTTGCTATCTGCTCAAAATGGAATAATGGGAAATGTAATAGATGTCATAAATAAATCAGGGTTAAACACAACCTACTCACTTTCAAACTTTATAATTGGTAATGCAAATAGAATAGCTCATGCAGCATCTTTAGCCGTAATAGATAAACCGGGTGAAGTATATAATCCATTATTTATCTATGGAAAAACAGGAGTTGGTAAAACTCACCTTGCCCAGGCTATAGGTAGAGCAGTATTAGAAAGGAATATTAGAAAAAAAGTTATCTATACTTCATCTGAAAATTTTTTGAATGAAATGGTAAAAGGTTTGAAAACTGCTTCAATGGAGAAATTTAGAGCAAAATATAGACAGGTTGATATTCTAATAATTGATGATATGCAGTTAATTTCAAAATGGGTGCAAACTCAAGATGAGTTTTTTAATACTTTTAATCAACTTCATATTGGAGGTAGCCAGGTAATAATGATTGCAGATAGAAAACCAGAAGACATTAAAAACCTTGAAAGTAGATTAAGGTCTAGAATGCAGGGGGGAATGGTTGCAGATATATCAAAACCGGACTATGAAATGAGATTAGCAATAGTAGAAAAGAAAGCCATAACCTTTGGAATAGATTTAAACCATAAAATTTTAGAATATATTGCAAGGTCAGTTACGGACAATGTAAGAGAGTTAGAGGGAGCTTTAAAGAAAATATCTTTATTTAATCAAATGAAACCTAATGGAGATTTAACTTTAGAAGAGGTTTCTCATATGTTAGGTAAGGATACTAAATCAAAGAGAGAGAAGATTAAAATACCAAAAGTTCTTAAGGAAGTTTCTAAATCATTTGGAGTAAAGGTAGCTGATTTAAAAGGTCCAAGAAGAACGAAAGAAGTAGCTCTTGCCAGACAAGTAGCTATGTATATTCTAAGAGAGGAGTTTGATTATAAACTTGAAGAAGTAGCACATACTCTAAATAGAAAAGATCATACTACAGTAATTCACGCGATAGATAAGATTCAAAGTAAGATGATGTTGCAAGAAGAGTTTAATATGCAGGTTGGAAATGTTATTACTTCTATTAATGATAGTGCCGTAGTTACTGATGATATTGATTAGAATAGTTTGAAGCTATTAGTAAATAGTATAGAGGAGCAGAAATTAAAATTTATCTTTCCAAGTTTGTTTTTTGCATAAGTCATCTAGGATGTAAAAAAGTGCATCATAAATATAAGCTACACCATGATCTGAAGTATTTAGTTTTTGATAAGTAAAGAATTTATTTATGTGATCATAGCTTAAGCTCGGAGAGAAGTTAATAAATTCATCAACAAGTTGTTCTAATTGGCAAACAATTTCTAATTCAAAATCTTCTATCATCCTTTCATTTAGGTAGTTTTTATATGCATTCTGAGATAATTTCGAAAGCATTTCTCTAAATTTGGAATCATGAAATCTATCCTCAAATTCATCATATTCCTCTTTATTTTCAAATGACTCGGGAGCACTATTCTCGCCCCAATCTTCATCTTTATCTTTATCAAACATAGTAATTCTTTAAAAAACTTTTGAATATAGCAAAAGATTTATTATTTTTGTCAGTATGAGATAATTTAAATATGATCATTCTAAAAACAATAGACAATTTTTTGAAGAGTATAGGAAAGTTTTTAATTAGGCTTTACCAACTAACTCTTTCTTTAGATCATTCACCTTTGTGGAAAAAATTTGGAGTTAGAGCATGTATTCATTATCCTTCTTGTTCTGAATATACGTACGAAGCTATTGATAAATATGGAATTATTAAAGGAAGTTATCTAGGAGGGAAAAGAGTACTTAGATGTAATCCTTTGTCTAAGGGTGGGTATGATCCGGTACCTTAAAAGAATTAAGAAAATTCATATCCTACTAACTAAAAGTTCTATTCTGCCTTATCTGCGTAGATCAGTTCAATCTGTAAAGTCTGTGTGCTATTGCTGAGAGCGAAGTGTTGGTTTATAAAGGAAAAGTAACCTTACTTTAATTTTATATATCTCTTTTTATCTTTGTCATTTGCCTTTTAATTTTTGACTTTTTATCCGGTGCTACCCCTGAATCACGCTCCGCTGTTCAGGGATTTTTGTGGAGAAATTTTAACATTCCTGTCCCTCTCCGCCCTTCGGGCACCTCTCCCAGGAGAGGGAAATACTTGACTAACTTTCATCTAGATTTAAACTCTTCTTACTTCTTACTTCTTACTTCTTACTTCTTACTTCTTACTTCTTACTTCTTACTTCTTACTTCTTACTTCTTACTTCTTACTTGTTTCTGTAACCCTTGCTGTCTAACTAGTAAATGATTATATTTATATATACCTTTTAATAATTTACTATGTCGAGTCTCAAAGAATTATTCCTTAAGCGAAATCCATTAAGCATAATGCTCATATTAATTTTAATAATATCTATTCTTCTAGGAGGAATTGCTATCTATAATACAATTCCAGAAAAAGAAAAAAGCCCGGGATTTAATACTTTTTCTAGTTGTAGAGATATTGAAAAATATATAGCAGAAAATACTAATAATGACTATTGGTATGGCGGTGTTCCAACACCATTCCCTATGATGGAGGGAGATGGATCATTAATGAGAGACTTTGATGAGGCAGTAGATGTTACAACAACAAATTCAGCTGGAGGAGAATCTAACGATAAGAATTTCTCAGAAACAAATATTCAGGTAGCTGGAGTTGATGAGGCTGACATTATTAAAACAGACGGGGATTATATATATGTAATTTTTGGTGAAGAGGGATATATTTATCAGATTTCTGAAAATGGTATAGAGGAAGAAATTGCAAATTTTGAAGTTCCTGGGGATCCATTTGAAATGTATTTAGATTCTGACAAGTTAGTTATTTTAGCAAGAGAGAGTTATGCATTTAGCGGATACTGGACTTTAGACAATAGTGAGAGCGGAGTATTTATATATGATATTTTTAACAAATCTAATCCAAAATTAGAAAGAGAAGTAAAGATAGAAGGTGATTATATTACTTCTAGAAAGGTAGACGATACAGTTTATTTTGTTACTAATAAATATCTGTATGATTTTAGAGAAGGTTCAAGTATTGAGAGAGCTATTACAGAGTTTAGCGACAGTAAAGTTAGCGATGAGTATTATAAAATAGCTGAGTGTGATGAAATTAGTCATTATGGTACTAATGTAAATTCATTATTGAATGTAACTTCAATTCCGTTAGATATAGAAAGTAAAGTTAATAACAAATTAATTCTTGGTGACTCTTCAAATGTATATATGTCTAAAGATAATCTATATCTAGCGACAGTAACTTATGAATATGAGGAATGTGAAGGGAATTCAAGAGGAAGCAGAGCGGTTAATAACAGTACTATGATGTATGATCCTGAGATTATTAAACCCGAATATGATTATTGTTATCCAGAGCTTAAGGATATAAATACTGAAGTTTATAGATTAGCAGTCGATGGAACAGATATTGATTTTAAATCATCTGGAAAAATTAATGGTACATTACTAAATCAATTCTCAATGGATGAATATGAAGAGAACTTTAGAGTAGTAACAACAGTAAATGACTATAGCGGATGGAATAGTGATTCTTATAATAATCTTTATATTTTAAATTCAGATTTAGATGTAATCGGTGAGATTGAAGGATTAGCAGAGGGAGAGCAGATTTACTCTGCAAGATTTATGGGGGATAGAGCATACATGGTTACTTTTGAAACTGTAGATCCGCTATTTGTATTAGATCTTTCAGATGCTGAAAACCCTAAAGTAGAAGGAGAACTAAAAATTCCTGGATATTCAGATTATTTACATCCATATGATGAAAACCACATAATAGGAGTTGGAATGGATACAGCTGTAAATGAATGGAACTCTGCAGTTAACCAAGGTATTAAAGTTGCGCTGTTTGATATTACTGATGTTGAGAACCCAATAGTAAATAGTGAAGTAGTAGTTGGTGGAAGAGGTTCATATACTGCAGTGAGCGATTCACATAAGGCATTCCTATTTGATAAAGAAAAAGAGCTAATGGTAATACCTACAGATATAAATGAAGTTGAGAAAGATATTGAAGTTCCTACAGAAGAAGAAATTTACTCTGATTTAGAATCTCTTCAATTGGAAACATTCAATAATATTAATGTTGAATACAGTGATTACGAAATAAGAATCTCGAGTAAGATTTCTAATAAAGATGATGCTGTAAAAATTGAGAATCTATTGAAAAATACTTATGGGCTTGAAGAAGTCTACATAGAAGATCAAAACTTTTATTATGAAAATTTTAAAACGGAAGAAGATATTACATTTGAGGACAGTGAACCAATGGATGTGCCGTCTTCTGAGCTAAAATTAATTGCACCTGCACCAGAACCGTTACCGCCAGTTGAATCTACTGGTTATAGTGTAGTTGCGTACATTAATAATGACCCATTTAGATATGGACAGAGAGTCTTTAGCGGATTTACTGTTTTCAATATTAATCTAAAAGATGGAATCGTTGAGAAGGGTAGAATTGGAGATGATGTTAAGCCATATGATAGCTACTACTATAGTGGTTATGATGCGAGGTCTTTATATGTTGATAATTTACTATATACATTTATAAACGGTAAATTAAGAGCTAATAATATAAATGACTTAACGCTTCTAGAGGAAGTAAGATTAGCAAAATAAGGTAATTAGAGTGAGATTTAGAAGCATCCAGTAAACACTGGATGCTTCTTTGTTATAATAGAATATAAATTAAATGTTGAATAAATGAATTTTTTTAAAGAAATAGATATAAATGGGTTTTCATTAGACCTAGACTACATAGTAATTCCTGCAATAATAATAGTTTCAATATGGTTTGTATTTTTTATTCTAAAGAATATCGTAGGTCGAAAATTATTCGGCAATAACAACAGATTTTTAAAGTTTGTTGGAACACAGATTGTAGAATTAAATTTTCTAACGCCCTTAATTACAGGTCTTTATATTTCTACATTAGTTTTTAGTGAAAATAGAAATTTTGTAACTAGATCAGCAAATAGCCTATTTATAATCATTTGGATATGGGAATTATTCGATATTGTAATTGCTTCAATTAATTACTTTATTTCTGACGCATCAAGAAAATCTAAAGACCCAACAGATATAATGATGTATAGATTTATAGGTAGATTAGTTAAATCATTGTTAATACTTCTAGCATTTCTTTTTATATTATCAAACCTTGGATACAATGTGAGCTCACTTGTAGCCGGTTTAGGAATTACCGGAATTGCTGTAGCCCTAGCAGTTCAAACTGTTTTAAGTGATTTTATAAGCTCAGCATCAATTATCTTTGATAAGCCTTTTAGGATAGGAGATATAATTAACTTTGGAGAGTTTACAGGTCAAGTAAAATCAATTGGAATTAAAAGTACTAGGATTCAATCAATAGAAGGAGAGGAGATAATTGTTCCAAATTCAGAGTTATCAAAAACCTTTGTTAAAAATTATGGAAAAGCTGATAAAAAAAGAGTAAAACACATTATTGGAGTAGAGTATTCAACTGAAAGTACAATATTAAAAGAGATTCCTGGCATAATGAATGTTTTATTAGAGAAAAATACAAGAATTGAAAATGCTACATATAGATCTAATCTTATTGAATTTGGTGACTCTAGTATAAATTTTGAGGTAGTTTTTTACGCTATGACAAATTCGTATGATGAGATGCTTAATATTCAGGAAGAATTTCTTTTTGAGTTAAAAACCCAATTTGATAAAAAAGGAATAAACTTTGCATTCCCAACTAGCGAGGTAATAGTTACTAATAAGTAACTAAATTATAGGTGCAAATTCATGTATAACTTCATTCTTATCAAACAAGATAAGTTTTATTTTATCCTCATTTGCTAACTTTATAAAATCACTATAAAGATTTTTTTTATGAAGTTTCAGAGCAGAGTAGTAAAGCTCTATGATATTGTTACCTCTTAAAATTAAATGTTCCAAATCAATAATATAATCTTTACTTGCAAATTTCATAGGTATTTCTTTCTTATCATTATATTGAGGAACTATCCTTAGAAGTACTTGATTACTAGCTGAACTTTTAAAGTTCTTAGTTTTCGTTAATTTAAAATTTACCGCATAAGGTTTTGTACCAATTGCTATAACTATATCATCACTTGAAATCTTAAACTCTTGAATATTATTACTAATTAATAGTTTTCTAATTAATTCAATAATAAAAGCATTCTTTAAAACTGATGTATCTAATCTAATATCCGATTTTTTTACAACAAGGTTAGCTTTTATATTTATAAGCTGATTCATATCTTTACCAATTCTATTGAAGAGCACTGTTCGTATTTGGCTATTGTATGCTTGAAAGTTTAAATTTAATTTTAGAAATGAAATAAATTCAGCGTTTAGCCTTATTACACTCTCAGTAGGAGCTCTATTAAACCTATAAGCAGGACTATCAATAATAGTATGGTTTAGCTCTTCAGAAAGAGAGTCTATGATCACTTCTATTTTATAGATCAAGTGCTCACTTAGCTGTGTATTAGTAGCTATTAGTAATGGCTTACTTGTAAAATCAAAATCATAAATATGCATAAATGATTCTACATTAAATTCTATTCTATATAAAAACTTTACAAACATCTCTAACACAATTAGACTATAAATATGGCTGAGAAAAATTACATTTTTAATCTATTAAAACCGATCGAACAACCTCTAACCTCTTGGGATAGAGTATACGAATGGCTTATAGGTAGAGCAAAAATCATTATTATGGTTACTCAAGCAGTTATAGCAATTACATTTTTTGCAAAAGTAGCCTTAGATACTATTGCCAAAAGTAAAGATGATCAGATTGAAGAATTAAATAATCAAATTATACTTTACACTACAGAAAGAGAGCCAAGATATAGACTAATTCAGAATAAAGAAGTCAATTATAGAAATATGTGGAGTAGCTCTAGAAAAGTAGCTCCTGTTTTGAGAGAACTTTACTCATATATACCTAATATAGGTACTGATGTAGTCATCTCTATAATTGGAAATATAGTTTCTATTAGTACTGATGATTCAAGAGCAAATCTAGATAGTTTAGAGACAGCTATAAAGTCCTCAGCGACATTTAGCAGTGCGGGAGCAAGTGTTTCTATAGAAGGTGAAGATATTATAAATGGAACCGGTAAAGGAGCATTTAATGCGATTATAGATGAGGCAGTATTACTTAGAGGTAAATTTTAATAATGGCAACTATATTTGAATCAAGTATTACAAAAAGATTAGATCAGTACTTAGCTAATAGTCAGAAGAAAAGCTATTTTGTAGCTGCTGTAACGTTAGTTTTTACTCTAGTGATATTTCTATTTGGAATTAGGCCTGCCATTACAGCCTCAATAAGGCAGTACAATGATAATAAAGAGAGGACAGATGTAATTGTACAACTTGAGAGTAAACTAGATAGTTTAAAGTCCTTAACTGAGCAGGAAAGTTTAAATGCGGATGTAATTGATTATTTTAGATTTCTATTGCCTTCTAAAGACAGAGGAGATTACATATTTGATGAGTTAACTACGTATTTAAATAGTAATAATATAGAAATTTCATCAATACAATGGGTACGAAATGATGATCAATTCGAACAATTATCTGGATTTTTACTTGACCCACCTGTTGTCTCGAGATTAGTAAATATTCAAGGAAGTACAGAAATAGGCGATCTAGTTAGTTTTTTAAATATAATAGAAGAGTCTAGAAGAATTTATAATGTTAGAAGCCTTCAGATCTTTCCAGTTAATTCAGAAACATTAGATTTATTCTCAGATTTAAAACCGTTTACATTTAATTTAGAAGTTCAATATTTTTATTGGAACGATGAAATAGTTATTAAATAAACTTTTATGTCAAATTTAGATAGATCTTGGATATTATTAATAGCATTTGGAATATTCTTCTTCATCTTTACAGTGGGTTGGGATATATACCAATCGGTTAGTGGTAGTAATAGCGAGTTTTCTCTTCCAGTTGTCAAAATTAATGACGATACTCTAGTAACAGATCAACTTATTGAGCACTTTCAAAATGGTGCTGATTATAGAACTTACGAACCATCCTTAATCGAGGAATAAAAAGTTATTAAATTGCACATTGAAACTAAGCTTCAACTACTTCAATATTATGTTTATGCAAAACATCTGCGAGAAAATTTGGAATTGTTATATATGTATATTGAGTAAAGAAAATACATTTTCCTGGGGAGATTGAGCTTGCAATAGTTGAAGTGCCTATTTCAACTGGAGCATAAATTGAATTAGAATCGGCCTTGTCGATATGATTTCTCCATGCATCTGAAGGAATACTTAGTGCAGAAGAATAGCCAGATCTTAGCTCAGATTCTAAGCTCTCTTTTAAAATTGAATACCTAGGATGCTTATCATGAATATTAATTTCTGTAAGAATCGTTTTTGCTTCTTGCTCAAAATTACTCGCTCCTCTTTGATCTAAAATTTGTATTCTAACTGTAGAAAGGGCTTTTGATCTTAATAATCTATAATTATTTCTAGCTTCTTTGATTATATGTGTCTCTTTTTCATCAAGAGTTCTGATGCAATCTATAATTGAGGCATCTTCTCCAGCTAAAAACTTAATATACCCTCCTAAAAGAAAAGTACCTCTATCTAATTCCCTTGATGGAAGGCTATTTATAATTTGATTAAAAGGTAATTGTTTTTGATTATCAATATGCCATATTAAACTTGGATTTATATCAAGTAAAAAATGGATAATTTCAACTTGTTTTTGAGTCATTGATTCAGGGAGTTCTATCTTTTTAGGGATAAATGTACTATAAGTTCCTCTACTTACTTTTTTTTCTACTGTATTATTTCTATTAAGTAAATTCAAAAGTTGTCCTAGGCAACCTGGTGTTAAAGTCTCTGTTTGCCTAACCTTGTATACTAAAGAAAAGGTTAGCCCATTCCATTCTATTGAGGGTAAAGCCGAAATTACTCCTTTAACCCCAGACAACTCTTCAGCTGAAGTAATTACTTTCGCTTCAACATCATTTTCTGGAGAGGTTTCTGTTGTATTGTGAAATGGACAATCAGGCATAACCAGACAATGCAATAATAAAAAGCATTATAGCATTGTTATATAGTCTGGAGTAGCGGTTTATATAACCTTATTGTAAATTGTTACGCTCCTGCTCTTAGTTGAGCAATGAATTGGTCAGCATCGCTAATTAGTACTTCTCTAGGTCTTGGGCCGTTTGCTGGACCTACCACACCTGCCTCTTCAAGCTCTTCTAGTAGTCTAGCAGCTCTGTTAAAACCTATGTTTAATCTTCTTTGTAGATATGATGAAGAACCTTTTCCAGATTGAATAACAATTCTAATTGCTTGTTCAACTAGACTATCATCAGAAATATCACCTAATGCTTCTGCCGTTGCTTCTTCAGAACTCATAGCCTTCTCTAGAATTTCTGAGATATACTCAACTTCTGGAGCTTGGTTTCTAATAAAGTCAGTTACTCTTATTACTTCTTTTTGATCAACGAATGCTCCTTGAAGTCTAGACGCTTTAGTTTTATCTGGCGCTTTGTATAGTAAATCTCCTGATCCCATTAAACTCTCAGCTCCTATTCTGTCTAAGATTACTCTTGAGTCTGTACTACTTGTTACACTCATACCAATTCTACCTGGAATGTTTGCTTTAATGATTCCTGTAATTACATTTACAGAAGGTCTCTGCGTAGCAAGAATTAAGTGAATTCCTACAGCTCTAGCTTTCTGCGCTAATCTTACAATTGCAGTCTCTGACTCAACCTTATTAGCTGTCATCATCATGTCTGCCATCTCATCAATTACTATTACTATATATGGCATAGCTGCAAACCCTTTTTTATCATTGTAACCTTCAATATTTCTAACCTGATCTTTTGCAAGAGTTGTATATCGTCTTTCCATTTCACCTACTGCCCACTTTAGTGCATTTACTACTTTATCCATGTCTGTAATTACTGGGGTAAGTAAGTGAGGGATTCCATTGTAATCCATTAATTCTACTTGTTTTGGATCTACCAAGATTAATTTAAGTTCATCTGGTGATTTCCTCATAATTAATGAGGTTATAAAACTATTTGTTAAAACAGATTTTCCAGAACCTGTAGCTCCTGCAATAAGTAAGTGGGGCATTTTTTCAATTCTACCTATTTGCGCTTCTCCGTTAATATCTTTACCAATAGTTACTTTAAGATCATCTTTGCTTGTTTCCATCTCTGTAGATGTAAACAGTTCTTTAAATCTAACCATATCTCTTTGACTTCTAGGAACTTCTATACCAAGATAGGTAGTTTCTGGAATTGAATCTATTCTAACTGCTTTTGAATCTACTCCAAGTGCTAGTGCTAAATTGTCAGAAAGATTACTTATCTTTTTTACATTTACCCCTAAAGGAATATTTAAAGCATACTGAATTACTGAAGGACCAATATAAGCATCTTCAACTTTGGCTTCAATATTAAAACTTTGAAGAATCTGTTCAATAATATTAGCATTCTGTTTAATTGTAGTATCTTTAGGTTTAGTTCTTTTAAATGGAACTAATAAACTAGCTGGTGGTAATTTCCAGTTAGGAAACTTTAATGCATCTTGCTGAAGACCATCTTCACCAATAGAACCTTCTTTAATATCTACATTTAATTCATCCAAAGACTTCACTTTTTTTACGGGAGCTGGTTTTGAAGCCTCTGCTAACTCTAATTGTCTATTATGATTACTAGTAGATTTATCTTCTTTATCAAGTTTCTTATCTTCTTTTTTATCTTTTCTACTTATTAATTTATTGAAGTCACCAAATCTTGAGGCTTTAGAAATATCTTCTTGTTGCATTGTATCTGAGACTTTCTCTTCACTGTCTTTAGGTATGAATATAACAGACCATGTAAACTTTTTTATCCACTGTAAGAATTTTCCAATTTCTTCTACTAATCTATCAGCTGAAATTCCTGTTGCTAATAAACCAAATATAATTGAAAATAATATTAATAAAACCTTCGTTAAAGGTTCCGTTGGAATAGTATCTCCAAGTAGATCTGTAACAATATAATAACCAATTTTTCCACCCCCAGTTTGTGATCCTTCTAATTTTATAAGTGCTTGAGGTTCAGCAGTTAAAGAAGTTAATAATCCAGAAACACTTAAAAGAGTTAAGAAACTAAATACAAGATTTCTAGTACTAGTAAATTTCATTTTAAGTCCTATAAATTTAAGACCTAATATTATTAAGAAAATAGCAGTTAATAGAGTAGCATCATTAAAAAGTTCTTTTGAATTAGACAACAGATTGTTTTCGCTTTCTGATGTAGTAAAGAAAGCAAGAAACAGGAATCCTCCGATAATAAAGCTTATAAGCCCGAATACCGTAGTAGTTTCCTTACTATCATATGTTACTTTTTTCTTCTTTTTTCTTCCCACTAAATGATTTTTATGTAATTTATTTCTGATTCATTTTAAAGTATTACGTACTGCAATGTAAAATGCAAAAGTAAAAAAGCAAAATTAAAATGTAAAAATTACAAAGTTAAAAGTATAACTCAAAGAGAAAGGCAGGGGTAACTTGTAGTAATTAATAGTAACTCATAGTGAATTTATCTTCTTGATAAGTCTGTTTTTAGTTAGCCCTAGAGTAAATGTGAGAATGGATATAAATATGATTATTAAATTATCAATTTTTGTTGAGTAGAGATACTTTGGAATTATGCCAAACAGTTCGTATAGAATAATACTGTATTCATCTAGTAGAGTAGCAGCACAAAATGCGAGGAAGTTAGTAGAAAGGGTTTTGTTGAACTTGAATAAAACTATTGCAACAAAGCCTAGCATTAATCCATAGTGGTAATGATGAAGAGAATCATTTATCATTGTGTTTGTAAATTCAGTATTTGAGAATACCTTCATTAAGAATAAAGTAAAGGCTCTAACAATAAGAATATAAAATGAGATTAATATAAGAGTATTTTGATTAAATATTAACTTTATTTTTTGAATTACCATTTTACGTTATACTTGTAACTAGTAAATTATAAGACTATGAAACAACTTTCTAGTGACACAAAGTTTGCACATTTAGGGAAACCTGGTACTGCATTTACATCTGGATTTCAACGAAGACTAGATCAGATCTTGAAACTAGTTAATCTTGATAATAAAAGTATTCTTGATCAAGGATGTGGAGAAGGAGTATGGTTAGAAAAGTTCAGTGAATATACAGATTGGGATAAGATTTATGGTTTTGATATTGATCCTGAAAGTGTTGAGTTATTAAAAAAACAGAATCCTAATTTAAAGTCTGAGAACATAAAAGTGTGTCCTGGAGAAGAATTAGAATTTGATGATGAGACATTTGATATAGTTTTATCAAATGAAGTATTAGAACATGTAGTAGATGATAAAAAAGTTGTAGCTGAAACACTAAGAGTTCTAAAACCTGGAGGGAAGTTTATTATTTTTACTCCAAATAGAGGATGGCCTTTTGAAACTCACGGAGCATTCTTTAGGGGTAAATATTATTGGGGAAACATTCCTTTTTTACCTTGGATGCCAAAGGTTGTTAGAAAGAAATTTAGTCTTCATGTAAGAAATTATGGACATTTTGAAATAAAGAAAGTGGTAACAGCAAATGCGCAAGAGGAAAGTGAAACAGAAAAAGTATTAATAATTCCTGGTTTTAATGGTCAGATCAAAGATAATTGGAAGGAATGGGCTTTTAATGAGTTAAGGGGAGTAGATGTTGAGTTATTAGATCTTCCGGAATCAAATACAAACCTAAGTAATTCATTAAATTATATTGAAAGCAAATATAGCGATGTATTAAATAGTAAAGGTAGAGTAAGCATAATTTCGCATTCTGCAGGAGCAGGTATTGCCCTTAAATTATCAGAAAAGTATGATTTAAATAAATTGATTTTAGTAGCTCCAGTTGTTAATGCTACTAAAGATAATTCATTAGAATTACAAAATTATTATTCTCAACTTGGTTCTTACGATCTTTTTAAACTTAAAGAAAATATAAATAAGGTTACTGTATTATTTGATGCAGAGGATAGTGTGTCTGGCAAAGACAGAACTAGTTACATGATAGAACTATTAAAAGGAGCCAAATTCATAGAATTAAAAGGAAAAGGACACTTTACTCATCATGAAAATGTATCAACTTTACCTGAACTTTTGACTATGTTTAAACCTGTCAGCAAGTTCAAAATAATACATCATTCTCACGTATTTCCTGGGTTCGACAAGCTTGCGAGAAAGTACGGATTGTTTGGAAAAATGATTCAGAAATTTTTTCATCTTATAGAAAAAACTCCATTAAATTTCTTTGGAATCAGTCATTTTATAGTTGCTGAAAAGGTATATTAGTAATACGTAAAACTAATAGCATATAGAATAGGGTTATCTTGTGAGTAATCTTTTTTAAACAAAGGTTGATATAGAAATTCTACAATGTAATAATCAAGTATGAACCGTGAAGAAGAAATGGTGATTGTCTTAAATGCTCAGACTAACATTCATGCATTTGATAAGCTCTATCAATACTATGTGACTAGAATTTACTCATACATTTTCTACAGGACTTCAAATAAGGAGGTGGCAGAGGATATAACATCTGCGGTCTTTCTTCAGGCTTGTCAAAAAATTCAAATGTTTGATATTAGTAAAGGATTTAGATTCAGTGCTTGGCTATATCAGGTCGCACACAACAAAATGATAGATTATTTTCGGAGAAATAAAAAATTTAAAGTAAATGTTACAAATTTCGATGAAGAAAAGTTGGGGAGCGAGAAAAATACAGGTGAGCAGGAAGTTGAATTATCATATAAACAGAAGCAAATAGCTGATGTGCTTTTAGGTATAAATGAGAGATATCAACATATAATAAGTTTGAAATTCTTTTGAGAGCTAGATATTCCCGAGATAGGAGAAGTTTTAGAGGAGACGAATGCAAATATATCTGTACTTTTACATAGATCACTAAAGGCTTTTAGGAAAGAATTCATAAAGAAATATCCTAAAAGTGAAATATTTGGAATTTAATTACGTAAAATTAATTACTATGGAGCAAACTAGTAATAGTCAAAATTTAGGTGTTGAAGAATTCTTTAGCGGAAAAGCAAAGACAATAAATCCGTCTAATGAGTTTCAGAGTCACTTAAGAGATAATGTTCTCCAAAGTTATATTAATTTTTATGATCAAAAACATATGGAAGTAGAAAAGAAAACTTCTATTTTTAAGAAATACGGAATGCTTTTAGGAAGCGCATTTGCAATCGTATTTGTAGTAGCATTAGCTGCACTATTTATTACTAATAAAGACTCAGATGATAAATCTGAAAATGAAAATATAGCTGAAGGTACTTTCTTAGGTGCTGAAGTAGCTTTTTATGACGGTGATTTAGAGTTAATGAACGAATCTGGTGGATGGGATGATTACTCTGAAGGATATGTTTTAGAAGAAGGAGATTCATTAAGAATAGCAGGAGCTGGTAGAGCTGCAGTAAACTTTGATGATGGGTCTGCTATTAGACTAAACTCAAATACTGAGGTAACACTAAGTTCATTAGATCCTCAGAATATTGTTATCTCAAATAATTCAGGTGAAGTTTACTCAAGAGTAGTTAAATCTGATAGAGATTTTAGTATTGTTGCAGATGATATTAGATATCACTCTTTAGGAACTGCTTATAAAACTATAAATAAAGAAAATAAAAAGGGAGTAGTGGTTTACGAAAGTAAAGTAGAAATCTTAGGGATTAATAATAATGGTGACATTTTAGTTAACCAAGGAGAAGAATTTTTCTTAGTTAATGTTGACGCTCCAGAAACTGCAAATAAAGTACAAACAGTTAACGTTGATGATCTTGATAAGGATGAGTTCATCCAATGGAATAAGACTCAAGATTCTGTAGAGTTTAAAAATAATTTAGGAATACTAGACAAAGCAAACTTTAAAGCAGAGAGTGTAACAGTTGAAGAATCTAATGTTGTTGAGGTAAGTACAGGTAACATATCAGCCTCAGGTTATCCAACAGAAGAAGGTGTGATGATAAATTGGGAAATATCTGAGGGATTAGATGTTTCTAAAGGATTTAAAGTATTAAAAAGCTTCGAGCCAAATCCTACTTTTCGAGGGAATGCTGCTGCAAATTACATCTCAGATTCTAGCGTAAGAACATACTTTGAACCTGTTCAAGATGGAAAGAGTTACCATTTTAGAGTATGTAGATATACAGGAGGTTCTTGTGATAGTTATAGTGCTGACATTGTAATTCAAGCACCTTTAGTACAGGTTAAAGATGAACCTAAAACTAATCCAGTTCCAGTAAATGATAGTGCATCAATCAGTCTAAGCGGAAGTGCAACTGCTGATGGAATTACTTTAAATTGGAGTGTAAGCGGTTCAGCACCACAAGGTTATAAAGTTGTAAAAAGTTTATCACCAAATCCAGCATATGGAATTGACGATGCTACTTACATTGGAGATGAAAATCAAAAATCACATTATATAAGTGTCAAAGATGGTAAGACATATAATTTCAGAGTATGTATATATACTGGAAACGGCTGTGATTCTTATAGTAATAATATTGCTGTAACTGCTTCCAGTGGTCCTGTAGCTGGAGTAAACTCTATTAGCTTAAGTTCAGGTGGTGGAGAGATAGTAAATTGGTCAACAAGTGGTTACGCTGCTGAAGGTTTTAAGGTTACTTACTCTAAAACAGCAGGTCCAACGTATCCTGCAAGAGGAACTGATAAAGCGCAGTATGCTTCAGATCCTAATACTACAAGCAATTATATTAATGCTTTTGATGGAGCTGGAACTTACTTTGTAAGAGTGTGTGAATATAAAAGTGGTACTTGTGGAGTTTATTCAAACGAGATTACAGTTAATTTATAATACTGTTAATGTTTTATTGAAGTATTTAAAAAATATTGGAGCAGGGGTTAATTCTGCTCCAATACTTTATTATCTCAGAATTTGAAGAAAGATTAATTTTTATATAACTCCCAATTCTTTTTCATCTTATAGAGAAAAAACCACTAAATTTCTTTGGAATCAACCATTTTATAGTTGCGGAAAAGATAGCCTAATAGTTAGGCTTCTCTAGATATCTTTCCAATTTCTGCTTTAATGTTCTCATTATTTAGATAATTATGGCTAAAGCTAGGATCGCCTTTTTCAATATTTGTAATTATATTATTAGATAGATAATGTAGGCTTTTAAGATCGGCTTCTTTTGCTAATTTCATCATCGTCTTCCATAATAATACATAATCTTTTCCAACTTCTTTATGTTTTAAATAGTTAATCTCACTTTGAGAATCTCTTTTTAACGCTTCTGATGTCTTAATCGTAAAAAATTCATTTACTGCATTGATTACGTATGCAAAAATATCTATATCTTCGTTGGTAAGTGAAATAGGGTAATGTAAATTGGGATCATTTAGGTAATCTAATAACTTATTGTAATGATCAATATCCGTTTGATCAAGCATTTCATGAAAATCTTCTAATCGAAAACCAGCCTCTAAAAATTCTTTATAAAAATCGTTTAACGCTTGAACAAAGTCATAATCAATAAAGAAACTTTCTAAAGTACGACTCTGATCTGAAATAAATAAAAATTTACTTTCAAGACATTTCAGGGAGTAGCCTAACTCAGTTTCATAAAATGCTGGATCTATAACATTAGTGTCTTCAAATGTATCAATTTCAGATAGAACAGATTGAATTTCGCTTTCAGTAATCATTAGCGTTGCTTAAATTTAACTATATATTTATCAATATCGAATTTTCTCTTTAACCCATTAAAATTCATATATCGGATTTTACCAAATACTTCCCTTTCAAACCAAGCTCTATCGTGAACTCCAGCTATTGACCAAAGTATACCAACGTAACCATTAGGGTCATATCCATCCAAACTATATTTATCATTTAAATAAATTGCTCTTTCTATAGCAACCTCTGCATTCTCAGACCACTCTAAAATCTTCTTGCACCAATACATTCTCATATATCCATGTATCTTACCCGTAGTCATCATTTAATCTGAGCTGCATTCCAAGCAATATCATGAGTTTCTGCATCTTCTAGCTCTTTAAGAGAGTATAGATATTCTCTTTTATCATTTTCGTGATCTTTGAAAGTTTTAATTGCCCAATCTTTAGCCCCTTTTAATGATTTATAGTTTTTATTGTAATAACAAAAATTATCGCTTAGTTCTTTTCTAATAATGAGTTCTTCTAAAAATGAATCAATCGATTTATCCATTTCATTATTAATGCTCCTTAGCTTTTGTAATTCTATGGCTACTCTTAGTGAACTTATCTGTCCAAAATGTAAATATGGACTTAGTCCAGATAAATGATTTAAACTCGGTTCATTTCTAAGTTCGCCGTAGGCTTCTAGTCGTTCATTAATGAAATTATTAAGGATTTCTTTAGCTGCATTTTCCCCGGAATCATGTTTAACTTTATAATCAAAATCTTCTATATCTAAGTTTTGTAAGATATCTTTAAAGTAGGTTTTATCTGGATTTATTTTGAATTTTTCATCTAAACCTATAATCTTAAAAGAATCTTGTTTTTTAAGTAATTCTGGTTCAACTAAATAACTAGCTAGTTTTGAATTAATTTTCGGACGAATAGTTCTAGCAGCGTATTCTTCTTTATCAGAAGTAACCCAGATAGGAACGATATTATGGGTATCGACAACGTAGCATGGTATTTTAAGTTTTTCTGCTAATTTCTTCTTTGTATTTATTGGTCCGTTTAATGGAGAAAAATCAAAATATATTGTTGAGACATTTAATTTATTTACAAGTTCTAGAACACTTTTATTAAAATCTCCAACTGAAGATATGAAAGATATATTTAATTTATTAAGATCTTTAACTATTTCAGTCAGACCTTTAAACATAAATTCATATTGAGGTTTAATTCTATTTTTAACTTTTGGGTAAATATTAAAATAGACAATAACTGCTGAACCTAAAGCCTCAGCATGTTTACTCGCAGCTAGTAGCGCGTGATTATCATTAACTCTTTGATCTCTAGACATTACATAAATAATATTTCCGCTAGTATCATTGACTAAAGCACCGTTTAGTTTTTGTATTCTTGTTTTAAGCATACATTAAGTTTATCAAATGTTAATATTATTTTGTGAAAGTACTTAGTAATATAATAAAAAACATTCAGAATTCAATTCTATTGATCTATTATTCATTTAGAGATATCTTTTCTTCAAGAAAAGTACCTGTTAGTTGGTCAGAAGGAGAAAAGGGAGTAATTGTGCTAATTCCTGGTTTTGCAGAGAAGGTTAGCTTTATAAAATTATTAGGAGATAGATTTAATAAAAATGGCTACAAAGTAGTTTATCCAAATTCACTATCAAGAATTAATAATATTGAGGAGAATGTTGATAAGGTAATTAGTGAGTTAAATGATTTAAAAATAAAGAGTGCAATATTTATTACACATAAGGAGGGAGGTTTAGTTGCAGCAAGGGTTAAAGAAGTTAGAAAGGATCTAATTGATAAATTTATTGCTATTAATACACCTTGGAATATAGCTGATATTTTAGGGTCTAGGAAAAGATTAATTCAATCAAAAGACTTTATTGATTTTAGAAATAATAAATCATTAATAAGCGGAATTATAAATATCTATTCAAAGGGAAATAATACTGAGAATACTAGGTTAAAAGGCGTTAAGAATATTTTGATTGATCAAAAAGGATCTATAGCAGTATTAAGTTCAAAAGAAGTTTTTAAATTGATTTCAAATTTAATAAATGAAAATAATTAGTTTTTTTAAAAACAGTTTTTATTTAATATTAGAGTATATTTTAATTTTCAAACTATACTTTTTAGAACTTTTAAATCGTAATGCTCCAATAAAATGGAATACTGGAGAGAGGGGAGTAGTAGTTTTAATACCAGGCTTTACTGAAGGATTAGAACATGTGCGTTATCTTGGGAATAGATTAAATGAACAAGGATTTAGAATAATTATTCCAGCAATATCAACAAAAACTAAGAGAATTGAAGACTCCGCTAAAGAAGTACTCGCTGAGTTAGATGATTTAGGAATTACTAAACCGATCTTAATAGGTCATAGTAAAGGAGCTCTAATATCTTGCTTTATTGAAAAAATAAAGCCTGGGTTTTCTTCTAAGATAGTAACAATATCAAGTCCAATCAAAGGAAGTATATGGGGTCATTTTAGAATAATGAATTTATCGGAAATGATTCCGAATTCTAAATTATTAAAGTACATTCAGGAAATTGCGAATGAGAAGATCTCTCTAAATATTTATCCTAAAGTCGATAATCATGTTATTCCAAAGAGTAGTTTAGTTTTAGGAAAGGAGGATATAGATGTTGAAGTAGATATTGTTGGGCATACGAGGATATTGTTTGATGATAGAGTAATTATCTTAATTCTATGTGAATTAAATAATAAAGATAAATGAAACAAGAACAAATGCAAAAACTTATTTCAGATTTGCGAGAAGACTCTTTAGCTGAAAATATTGTTATTAACGGGAATGATAAAAGTTTAGTTAATCAATATAAACTTCACGATAATATTCCTAATAAGTGGTTCGACTGGGTAAATAGGGTAGATGCGCAGGTTATGATTATAGGGCAAGACTGGGGACCATATTCTGTCTTGAAAAAAATGATAGAAGATCCGACTTATACGAATGATGAAGAAAGGTATTGGGGGACATTTTCCTCTCGTACTGAAAAATTCATAATGAAGGCAATTCAATCTACATATGAAGAAGAGGTAGGAGAATTCAATAGAGATGTCTTTGATAAGTTTATTTTTACAATGGCTGTTTTATTTACTAGAAAAGGAAATCATTTTAGAGGAGTGGATAATTTTCACGAAAAGAGATCTTTTGAAATTTCATATCCGTATGTTTCTAGACAGATTGATATAGTTAAGCCGAAAGTAATAATGCCGCTGGGTAGAATGGGGGTAGAAATTCTTGATAAAAAATTTGAATTAGGGCTATTTATTGATAAAACTTTGACTCAGATTGTTGAAGAAAATCTAGATAAAGAACCTATTAGGGTAGGTGATTATTCTATTATCCCAAATTTTCATCCAGCTAGTCATACTGATCCTAAGAAACAGATTAGACAGTGGAGGAAGATTTGGGAAATAGCTTGATCTCAAGATATAGATAAATCTGAATAGTATGGTTTAAGAGAAATGTCTTTGATTTACTAAAGTGTATCCATAAAGTCAAAATCATCATCACCATCCTCGGCGAAATCCATACCATATGCATCCATTATTGCATTTCCAAAAATTACACAAATATTTAACATAGTATCATCAAACTCATCGCTCATATTTAATTGAGAGAATTGGCCTAATAATTTTAGATAGTTAAGAAGTTCGAGAGCAACTGTCATTGCTAGGCCAGTTTTTCGTCCAATCTTATCAATAAACTCTGCTTTGAATTTTAATAAGAACTCATCCTGAGTCCCTCCGATTTTTGCACTTAAACTTGCGAGTAAGGGCTTTATTGAATCAGAATTAACTAAATCTGCCTCGTGACCAAAGTACTCTTGTTGTAAATCAACGGGACCTCTTGTATTTATATCTGGTTTTGCTCTTTCAGCTTCTCTTTGTTCTTCTGTTAAATCAATGTTTGCAGTAGAAGATGAAAGACCTCTGACTTTAGTAGCCCTAACTTGTCTAATTAAGTCTGTCCCAGGATTTACACTTTCAACTATTTCAGCTACTTCTTCTAGTACATCAATTGCTAATAACCGCATACTATCAGCGAGCTGAGTAGTTCTTGCTTGGTCAAATAGTGACATATCAAAATGCTTTGGCATCTTATCCGCATCATCTAATTTCTCTAATATTTTATCTGAGTATTTTGATAGGTCTAATATTTCTAATGTTCTTATATCTCTTTGTGTAGCATTACCTTCATATTACTTATTAGTTAGATTCACATATTGAATTAATAAGTTACCTACAGGTACTTCATACTTAGATTGGTCTAACGGTATTATGTTAGTTGTTTCTACTGCTTCAGGTGTATCTATTTCAGTGTTGATTTCTTCCATACTTGATTCTAACATTTTGGAGTCAAAATTTGTAAATTCTTTTACCCTATGACTTTTACAACCTGTTCCACGAAAAATGTAGAATCTTTTTTATGAAGCGCATGCTTAAATTTATCTTCTATTGTAATTAGTTCAATATTATTATTATTATTTAACTCACTAAAAGTCTTACTAGAAGAGTATTTTGTATAAGTATCAGATTTAGAATGAAAGATATAAATTGGTCTTTTATTAGATTTAACTAAATCTAGGACTTCTTTTTGCATTTTTTTAATCCCTAAAAAGAGTCGAGGAGTTATCTGATCGTGAAATAGTGGATCTTTCTTTAATTCGTTATTGCCTAAAATCCCGGCTCTTAAACTTAGTTGTGGATAAATATAATTCATTATCTTTGAAAGAAAGCTAGACCAAATAGGGTATTTTTTATAAGTTTCAATGGCAGGAGCAAATAATATCAACTTATCAAAACTATGGTTATATTTTAGAAAATAATGAAGTGAAACAAGTCCTCCTAAACTATAACCAAGTAAAATTTTATCTGAGTCATCAATAAAATCTAGTAACGCCTTATCTATATCGTCCCTAAAGTCTGTAATTGATTTTATATAACCTTGCTTACTATGATTCTCTCCGAACCCTCTTAAATCAATAGAATGAGTCTTAATATCAACTTTTTCTAGTTCATTTAAGAACTTCTGTTCTGAGTTTTTATGGCCACCAAATCCATGGATGTATAGTAATTCGTGTTTCATTTATTTAATTCTAAATATTCTACTTTAGTCATTGAAGTATCAAAAAGTCTTTTTAATAATGCTTTAAACATTTGTGTCGTCGCAAGGTCTTCATAAATATTAACCTTAAACCCACCTTTTTCAAAGCTACAAATTCCGACACGGTCATTCCACCAGTAAATATCACAATTAACGTTTATAATATCTTTTGTAGCAATTCGTCCTATAAACCAAGGTTCCCAGAGCTTTTTTCTTGAGTGATCCTTTAAAAGTGCTATATTTTCTTTAGTATCTGTAACTGTAAATATATCTCTTCTTTTCTTTACTGAAATTGTATCTCTATATATTTCTACTGCTTCGTATAATTCAGGGATAAGCTTTCTTTCTAGGTTGCCATAGCCCCAAATCTCTCCACTACCTGCAGCAATTAAATTTAACATATCTATATATGCATCTAGTCCTACAATACTATTTTTCATTAATACATTCTCAAGATCAAACTTTTTACTCTCAATATAATTTTCCAAAACTTCTTTAGACTCAAGAGAGTAATATATCTTTTTTGCTGAAATTTCCTTCTTTCTTATGATCTTTTCTTCTAAAAGTTTTTCGAGTTGAAACGAAATGCTCGATTTATTCAATTTAAGTGAACTTGAAATATCAGCAAGGCTAAGACTACTTTCTCTTTTCAGTAAATCAATTATAGATTCTTGTTGCTGCGTAAACATGTTCTTTATTCAGTAAATATGTATAATTGTACAGTAATACTGAATATATATCAAGACATTGTTATAATATATTCATAATATTAAGCTAAATTATAAATGACAAGAATACTAACTAATAAAATTATCATAGAAAATGCGAATATCATGAAAATGATTGAATCTGTTGAAGATTCATATAGAAACATTGATAAATATGGGATTCCTCCAAGATTTTTCGCAAATACAAAGAATGGAGGAGACTATTTAGTTGCTGCTTGTACTAACTTGACAAATGATACTTTTATTATAAGAGGATCAGACTTTACACCTGGAAGAACTCCAACTGTAATGGGTCATTTTATGTATAAAAGTTACGCGACGGGAGAACTTCTAGCTATTGCTGATGGGGCTGAGCTTATTAATTATCGAACTGGTGCTAAAGCTGCAGTTGCTGCTAAATATCTTGCAAGAAAGAACTCTGAAACATTAGGTTTAATCGGACTTGGCGAGAGCGTAAAGGTTCACGCTGAATGTATGAAGGCATTATTTCCATTGAAGAGAATTCTTGGATTTTCAAGAAATCCAGAACAATGGAGTACCCAATTAAATTATATTAAGGAGAAAACAGGAATCGAAGTTGAAATAGTCAGTAGAGAAGAGTTAATAAATGAATCAGATATTATTGTTTTAAGTACAAGATCAAAAGAACCTTTAGTGAAATTAGAAGAAGCAAAGCGAGCCGGACAGTTAATTATTTCAACAGCTCATACTGAAGAAGTTGATAAAGAGATTGCAAAATCAAAAGACATTAAGACATTTGTTGGTAGATATGAAGTTGCTAAAACTGAGTTTGGACCTGTTAAAGTAGCTCTAGACGAAGGTTTTGATGAATCAATAATGAATGGCGAATTGAGAGAAGTGATAAATGCAGCGCTTACAGTAGGGGCGAATGATAATTCGCCCTTACTGGGAAGAGAAAATGAAGAAGAGATTATTTTCTTTCAATCATTAGGATCAACACATGAAGATATGGCGGTTTTGGAGGCTGCATATGAGACGGTAGGAGATAAGGCTGAGAGTGTAGAAGTTTAAATATATAAAACCCCGTAGGGGCAAGATATATCTTGCCCCTACGGATAAAACAATTATTAAATATAAAAATATGCAAACACCAGGCCAGTACATTCCATTTAGTTACAAAATTAATGCCATGGATTTAAATGTCTATCCAGTTTTAGACGAGAATCCACTAAAAGATATTTTTAAAAATGAAGATGAAATTATTGATCATTTAAAACAGCTGTATTCTAAGAATGATTTAGATGAAGGAAGATATCATATTCTTTTCGTTTGGAATTTAAACGGAAACAGGATGACCGATGTCTGGGTTCATAAATTAGAAAATTGGAGTGAAGGATGCGGACCTTTACTTGAAGTTAAAACTTTTGAGAATTTAGAAGAAACTAGTGAAGCTGGAATTGCTTCTGGAGACAGTATTATGGCATTAGGTAGAGAAGAGGAGTTGAGACGAAATACTGAGAGCTTTGAAGATTATTTAGACAGGTCAAAGGTAATGCCTGAATTTATGGATGGGTTTAAGCCGAATAAGAAATTTGAATAATTTAACTATGAAAATTTATCTAGCTTCTACAAGCGGAGCAAAAAAAACAGCAGTTGAACTCGCATTTTCTAGTAAGTTTCAAAACCAGAAATTTGAAATTATTGGAATAAATTGCAAATCTGGTGTATCTCCTCAACCATTTGGAGAAGAGGAAACTATTTTAGGAGCTAGTAATAGAATGAAAGAAATGGAGTCTAAAGTAACTGAAGACTATGACTTTTTAGTTTCATGTGAAGGAGGTTTTATCACTTATAGCTTTCTTGAAGACTACTATGGATTTGGCGCAACAATTATTAAGTCAAAAGAAGGATTAAGTTACTGGGGATTTGGAGGAGGAATTAGACATCCTAAAGAGTTTGTAGAGAAGATTAAATCGGGTGAGGATGCTAGCGATATTCTAAGAAGTGAATATGGTATTGATGATGGTGATGTCGTGAGTTATTTTACTCAAGGGAAAATGACTAGAGCTGATGCGGTTGCTAAACAAATATCTATAGCATTAGAAAACATCTAGTTAGATTTTTAACAAATGAAAGAAATAATAGGATATATCGCAGTAAGCTTAGTGTTTATAGCCTACGTTCCATATATAAAAGATCTTTTAAAAGGAAAAACTATACCGCACGTTTATAGTTGGTTCGTCTGGTCTTTTCTAACTTTACTAATAGCCTTCATGCAAATTAAAAATGGAGCAGGTGTTGCCGGAGGAGTTACATTATCAGCAGGAATAGTTTCTCTTTTTGTATTTGCTTATGCTTTATATAAAAGAGAGAGCTTGAAATTTATAACAAAGTTAGACACTTTCTTTTTATCAATATCTTTAGTAGCGTTTCTTTTATGGTTACTTATAGATAATGAGCTGTATGCGTTACTTTTAGCTTCGTTTACAGAAGTAATAGCATTTGTACCAACTATAAGAAAAAGCTGGAACTTGCCTTATACAGAGACGCTTTCGTTATATGGATTAAATACTATAAGATTTGTATTGGCAGTTTTTGCAATAGAGAAGTATTCTATAATTACAACTCTATATCCAGTAACATGGGCTATTGGAAATGGATTGTTTGCTTTTATGTTAATTTATCGAAGAAGAAAAATATAAATATATGTACATTTTACTAGCACTAGGAAGTTTAATTTCATTTAGTAGTTTTAATATTCTAATTAGAAAAATTGCTAAGGATGAAGATAATCCGGAAACATTAGGAATGTTATTTACAACTATTGCAGGAATTCTTTCGCTACCACTTTTGCTTTTGGACGATGAAATTAAAATTGAAAAGAGCTATAACTCTTTATGGATTATAGGATCATTAATAGGTTGGACTATAATTTCTCTCGGCTTAGGTATTACGTATAAACATATCAAAGCATCTACAAATACAATTCTTGGACAGACAACTTCAATCTTCTCACTATTAATAGGTGTTTTTATATTTTCAAGTGAACCCTCATTAATTAGCTTGTTTGGTATTAGTTTAATTATTTTTGGAAATATATACGTATTCTTTAAAGAAGCTGACTTACCAAATCGAAAAGCTTTTATATTAAGAATACTCTTATCACTAGTATTTGCGATTACTTACGCTTTCGATTCTAAAGCCAGCCAATATTATCCTCAGGGACTTTTTATATTTATAGCTTATGTAATACCTGGAATATTACTGTACTTTTTAGTTCCAAAGATTACTATTGGATCAATTAAGCAAATGCTTATAAAATACAACTTAAAATTGCTTCTATTAGGTCTTTTCAGCCTTATAGGCTATTTATTATTAATTAAGTCTTACTCTACAGATGGTGAGTTATATATAATTATTCCAATTGTGAATTCACAGTCTTTACTAACAGTAATATTAAGCAACATTTTCTTGAAAGAGGATAGTAATATATTAAAGGTAATTCTAGGAGGAATTGCTGCAAGCTTAGGAGTTATACTTCTAGCGATTTAAGAAATCTTAATTTCATCAAATCGCCAAAGAATACGAATATCTTCAGTGACTCTTGAACTCAATACTTTTCCGTATTTACTAAGATTTACCTGGTGAGTATTAGACCTGGATAAAAGGGATTTAGTATTAGAAGTTTTAAGACTTTTTACAAATGCTTCTTTAATATACGATCGTTTGTTAGTTTTTTATACTTCTTAAGAAATTCAGTTTGAAAGTCTAAAATATACTCTTCAGAATTAGTTTTTCTCAAAAATTAATTAAGTTCTATTTAGATAATGTGATATTAGAAAATAGAAATCAAAGAAGTGTTTGTCGTTATGAAATGCATCAATAATTAGGTGTGATAAAATTGCATGTAAAGAATTTTATAAGACTATTAATGAAAGGAGAAGAGTGTACAGGCTTTTGTTTTTCAACTTGCTCTTATAAAAGGAGCTTACAGCAAATTAAGGAAGGTGATGTTAAAACTAATGAAAGATTAACGGCATTAATAAGTAAAGTTAACACTGGAGGTTGTCCTTATCAACAAGAAATAAAAGATTTACTTGATATGGTTGAAGATGGTTCTATACCTTTTTTAGAGGCTATAGAGAGCGCAGAAAGCTTTGGTTTAGAAGAGGGAATTCGAATTGAGGAAGGCGAGTTATCAGAAATGTAAAATTATTCTTAATATCATTGAATTTCAACTTAGCAACATTTATTTTGACTTCAAGTTTGAAAAAAGTATAAGATAAGTTATGGTAGATTTTAAAGAAGTTAAAATTGAAGAAGTTGCATACTTAATAAACATTTGTGAATGTTTAGATAATATCGACAGAGACGTATATAGAGCAACACTTCGGGAAAATACTAAAGCAAGAAATGATTATATTCTTACGATCTTCACTAAACTCATATTAAAAGAGATTAAGTATTTGAAAATAATGATTGAAGATTTACGGAAATTAAAGACTGAAAATGATTTTATAGTATATGAACAAATTTTTAACAGTTATTTTGATAACAAGATTTTATTAGAAGAGATGAATAGCTCGTCAGAGATTTTTAACTTAAAACCGTATTTAAATATATGAGCGGAGTCCAATTTGGAGAAAATCAAACTGCGGATCAAGAAGTACAGCCAGATACTGAAATAAGTAATAATCGTATTCTAGAAGTAACAGCAGAATATTTAGATGGGCCAACGAGAGAAGTGTTTGGAGAGAAACATGGTGCTGCAATTATGGCAGGACTAACAGTTGGAGTAAAAAATGCCGATACTTTAATAACAGGTACTGCTAGGGAAAGAATAGGTGTAGTTGCTGGAATGGTAAATGTAGGATTAGTTGTATTTAGACCTGAATTAATGGCTTCTGCAAATATAGCTTTAGGGGTTGGTCACGCAATAAATGAAAATATACCACAAAATACTGAGGGAGCAATTGAATATGGGTTGGTTTATGGTTATGAGCAAATTGCATATGCAATGGATAAAACAAGAAGAACTGAAGATGATGCTAGAGAATCTGTAAGAGGAGAAAATAATACTTCTATAGAAGATAGCGGGGAACAAATGCTCGCCGCAGCTTAAATATCGCTAAGTCTTTAGTTTATAGAGCTTGTATCTTCGCACCTAAGATATTTAATACGCCTGCTAAATTCTCATAACCTCTTTTAATATGATCTTCTGGATCATTAATTACAGATTCACCTTCTGCAACCATTCCAGCAATTAGTAGCATAGCTCCACACTTAACATCTCTAGAAGTAGCAATTGCTGCTTTTAATTTTTCAACTCTATTAACTTTGACCGCTCTTGGATTGTTATCAGAATCCTCATCGAAATCAGGGTGAGTGTAAAATTCATAATTAGCTCCGAACTTTTTCATTTCTTCCCAATGTCTCATTCTATTTGTAAAATACCCTTCAACTATATTGGATTGACCTTTGATTAAAGAAAATAAAGGGGAGAGTAGTACTTGCCACTCCGTAACAAAATCTGGGAGATCACTTGCTATTAAATCTACTGTTTTAAGATCGGATAACTTTTGACTAGGAATAAATGCAGTTTTATCTTTATCATTAAATTCTATTTTTACTCCACTTTGCTTAAGAAAGAGATCTAATGAACCTAATTTCATTTTTTCAAAATCGATATTTTCAATAGTTATTTCAGACTCGGTACATAATGCTGCAGAGAGTAGAGTTATAAAGTTGTGTTTATCATACATGCAAGTGAAGTCAACTCCGTGTAGTTCCTTACCTTCAACAACTGTTATTAATTTTTTATCTTCAATCTTTATCTCTGCTCCCATCTTATTTAATGCTTCTATGACATCGTAAAGTTCTGCCATATGACTTGGATTTTGTATCTTTGAAATTCCATCTTTCCCTAATAAAAAGAAAATACCACCAAGAGTAAATCCGAATGAATTTTTTGCATCAATATCTAGAGGGGCTTTATCCCTCTCTTTATAAACCATAATATTGCCTTTTAACTCAACATCAACATTGAATTCATTCATTATTTTTCTATCAGTCTCTAAATTGAAAGTTCTCCCAATTTGATCACCCCCTGTATCATCTCTCTCTAGTATGATCTCAATCTCGCATTCTCCAAATCTAGCTATCAACATATTTCTAATGTAAATAGCTCCGCTAGTATGATAAAAAAGATCCGAAGGAATTCTAATAGGCTTAATAATCTTAGTACTATCAATTTCTACCGTATTTTCATCAAGCCAATTAACTGTAGCGCCTTGTAGAGCTGTAAGTTTAGCAAGGTTTTTATTACTAGAAATATTAGGAATATTTCGAAAAGTAAATTTATCATTTGCAAGTATTGGAAGATTTACAAGCTTCATAGAAGAATTTTTAGCTCCTTGTACAGAAGCACTTCCAGATAGTTTTGTAGGGCCGGTTATTTTGTATGTAGACATAATAATTTATAATTTATTGCCACTGAGGATATTTAACAGTATCGTCTCTTACACCTTCCATAAATTTCTCAGGATCAAAACTTATATCGAATATTTCTTCTAGCAATATCTTTGCCATGTAAGCATTACCTAGTGGGTTAGGATGAAAAGCATCAAAATTACCACCTTTCCCATCATTCAGAAACTTTTCATGTTGAGGTAATAAATTTGTATAAAACTTTTTATGATCGAAACTCTTATATTTCTCAAACATATTTAAACTATGTATATTAGGAAGTTTAATCGAATCTACTTTTTCTTCTGCAATATAATCCTTGTACCTGCCATTATGATATTCATTTGCTGTAGTTATTCCAGGAGAGTAGATGACATCATCAATATTGGCAGATAGTTTTCTAATTATGTTTCTTGTATTTTCACCATGTTCAACTTCACTAAACTTATCTATATCATTATCACCAAATAATCCTACAAATAAATTTGGCTCATATTTAAGAATGTCTGAATCAATTCTCCCTAAAATATCTTTTGTTGTTGATCCATCAAGAGAAGAGTTGATAAATTTCAAATTCCACCAGCTTAAATTCCATCCAGCCTTAGAATCTTCCAAATGCAGCTTTAAAACATATTCAAATATAGATCGCCAACTTGGGAATACCCATTCAGTTGATGTAGTAGAATCACCTAAAAATAATATAGTGTGAGTTTCGCCAGAGAAAATGGATGTTTTAATTTTGTATAGAAGTGGGTTCATATTATAAGTTCATTAATAAGCTTAGCTATCTCCTATAATAACTCAAAAGTAGCTTTTTGTAATCTTGAAGTAAGTTTTACTCTTGTGTTATAAAGCATAGAGGGATCAAATATACTTACTAATAGGCTCAGCTAAACTCCACATCATTTCAAAGATCGATTTTTGAAGTTTAACAAGCTTTGGATTCTCGAGTTCTATTCCTACTATCTCACCCTTATCCCACCAACAAACCGCGTAAATATTATTATAGATAGAAGTATCTCCTGAAACATAATACTTATCTTTTGGAATCATTCTTACATTATCTAAGTTTTGTTGATGTTCACCTGGTTTAACAAATGTTCTTACATGTTCAAGTCCTAATTCATTAGTAATAGACCTGTCGACAATCTTTCTAAGTTTAAATTCTTCAACGTACTTAGAATAAAACTTTTCTCCTACAACACTTACTCTTCCAAATTGAGAATAGCCGATTACCTCTGTTTTAGCTTTTAAACAATTCCAAATTATTTGCTTTATACCTTCAACTCCAAAATAATTTCTAACTTGGGTTTTAGGCAATTCTTCAACTTTCTTATCTAAAAGTAGCTTTAAATCATTTATCGAGTCTTTTGTTTCTTTGAGTTCTCGTTGTTTTTCTTTGATGATTACATCTAAGCTGTCTGGATTTACTGCCCTTATTTCTTTGCCTCGATCTCCTACTACCCATTCAGCTAAATGAAGTTCGACTAATCTTTCGCAGATTCTATAAGCCGTAGATCTTGGAATTGCTACTGACTCAGAGATTGAGAGTATTGTCGTTGAGATTGAAGTATTAATTATATTTAAATATATTAATATTTCATCTGAATCTAGACCTAATTTTTCAACTTGTTTTCTATCGATTCTTCCATACGATATATTATACCATATTGGCCACCAAAGTGGACAGATGTTGTTTAGGATTTATAATAGCTAGTAAAATATAGGCATGGAAAATAAAAAAGTAGCACTAATAACTGGAGGAACAAAAGGCATAGGACTAGCTATTGCTAGTGAACTAGGAGCTCAAGGTTACTCTGATCTAATTCTTGTATATAGATCTGATAAGGAAAGTGCTAATTTTGCGAAGACTCAATTAAAACAGAGTGGTGCAAGTGTAAAAACTATTAAAGCAGACATTAGTTTGAAATCTGGTTGGAAAATTATCGGCTCATACTTAATGAAAAATAATATTGAATTAGATTTATTGGTAAATAATGCAGGTATTGATGATGGAATTATGATTGAGGAATTAGATATGGATTCTGCTAAGAATATTATTAATACAAATCTCTTAGGGACAATAGCTACGACTAAGGTATGCATACCGTTCCTTAAGAAGAATAAAGGGCAGATCATTAATATTTCAAAGAACAGGTTCAAGAAAAACGTTTGAAGGTATTGGAGTATACGCTCCAACTAAGGCTGCAATTATTAAGTTTACCGAGTGTTGTGCGCTTGAATTTAAAAAATATGGTATTAGAGTTAATTGCATCCAACCAGGTTTTACAGATACTGAATTTAATAGAAGTATTCTAAGTGATGACTTTGATGAAGTAGCTAAGATGCAGCCAGATGGACATGCCTTTAGCCCAGCTGCTGTAGATAAAGCAGTGGTGCATCTAGTCTCTGATTCGCTTTCATTACTAAATGGAGCTGCGATAATGCTCGATAAAGGGAGCAGTCTATAATTACTTATGACTCTTTCCTTTTTCCCAATATCCCAAAAATATCTGTTTAAACATTGACGCAAGTGCTTTATTTTTAATTTCAATTCCTGATTTCTTCTCGGATTTTCAATCAATTATTGCAATAGTATCATCGCATATATCAATCATGTGTTGGATATCTAAGATCTTGGTATTTATAACTTTTGAAGTGAAATTATGTTCATAATATTCAAGATTTTGCTTATCAGGCGTTGTAACTTGGTTCTCCAGAATTAATAATTCAATTTTTCTTGTTACATACTCCTTCCTTATTTTATTGGCAAATTTTTCTCTAACTACATCATTAAACATCCCATGACTAAATGAATAAACTTTTTTTAAATGAAGCTCATTCCATAGTACTTGTTTTACTCCATCTAAACCAGAGTAGTACTTTACAGAAAAGCTATTAGATTCTATTGGTTTTAAATCCTTAAGATCTTGTATTAAATCATTTAAAACATCTTTCTGAGTTTTAATTTTTTGCTCAGCTTCGGTTATAATCAATTCTAAATTTTCAGCCGGTGCAGCGCTTAATTTCTTTCCCCAGGCAGACTCAGTTTCTTCAATAATCTTCTTGCCTTTTAATGACTCGGTAATTCTATAGATCTTGGATCGATTTATATTTGTGTCTCTAGAGATTTCAAGTGGGGTTTGTTCCCCATGTTCGTAGAGATGTAGATATAGAGAAGCCTCATCAGAATCTAAACTCAGTTCTTTTAATTTTTCTATTAAAATTTGTTTGTTTATATAAACAATCAATTATTATATAGATATTAATACACTACAATAGTATTAGTCAAATAAAAAACTATGAAAGTACTTATATTAAGTCCAATAAAAGAAGTTATTACTGATAGCTTTAAAATGAAACTAAAAGGCTTAAATGTTCAGTATATAGAAAAGAGTGAAAAATTAGACAAGGTTTATGAATTACAAAATAATGAAGAAAAGCTACTAGTTATCGATCCAGACTTTACGTATAACTTATCAAGAGAAGTATTAGAAAAGATTCCAAATGTTAAATGTATAATTCTAACAACAACCGCATTTAGTTGGATTGATCTTGATTACTGTAATGAACAAAATATTATAGTTTGTAATACGCCTTATTTTTCTTCAGAAGCTGTAGCAGAGTGGGCATTTATGTCATCATTAGCATTAGCTAGAAAAGTACCACTGGTTATAAAAAATGGGTTTGAACATGATTATAACTATACTGGGATAGAGCTTAAAAATAAGAAGTGTGGAATTCTAGGACTAGGAAACATAGGTTCAAAATTTGCAGAACTAGCTTCTGGATTTGGAATGCAGATCCAATATTGGTCTAGAAGTGATAAGAATTCTAAATTTAGTTATGTAACTTTAGATGAATTATTTAAAAGCTCTGAGTTACTTTATGTTTCGCTTCCTGAGAATGCTGAGACTAATGAACTGATAACAGATGAAAGAATTAAAATGATGCAAAAAAATGCACTTTTAACATTTTCTTCATCACCTAAATACAATAAAGAATTAGTTCTTGAAATCATAAAAGAGAAGAAACTTGGGGGACTTTCATTCGAGGGTAAGTCTAATGAATTTAACAATTATGAAGGAAATGTTTGGGCTGCGCCTTCGTTGGGTTGGTGTACAAAAGAGAGCATGGAAAGAAATTCTGAAATGATCTTAAGAAATATTAAAGATGCAGTAAAGGGTGTATATGCAAATAAGATAAATTAGAGAATGATTTTAAGCAAAAAATTAAGCTTGTAATGTTTCCCAAACTAAAGAAGAAATTAATTGGATTTTATACCTAGCATCTTCTTTACTAACTTTTTCATTAAATACGGCAATGACATAGTCGGTTTTAGGCCCATAAATAATTCCAATATCAGCCCAAGCATAACCTGGATACGTAGATACGATTCCAGTCTTGTGTGCTATTTCATAATAATATGGTTCTGGTATTCCTACTGGTATGCCAGTCTGTAGTCGCCAATCTGTGTTCTTTAATAAATAAAGAAAGAAGTCATTACTTTCTTTACTTAAATATTCTTCATAATAAATACCAGCAAAGATTCTTGCAGCATCTTTAGTAGTTACGTCATGAGGGTCTCGAAAAAGATGTGTAACACCTAGTTCATCAATAGTTCTTTGATTGCCTATAACAGTACCACCTAATAAATTTTCTAAATGAACAATTGCAGTATTATCACTATCTATTATTAAGAATTTCATATACTCTTCAATACTAAACTCTAGTCCTACTTCCCAAGGTCCTAAAACGTTCCCTTCAACTATATCTGTATCGAGTAATTCAGATGTAGTCTCCATTGTTAGCTTTCCGCTATCAACATCTCTTAGTGTTAAAAGTCCAATTGGAACTTTAGAAACACTCCCAGGTGCTAATATTTTATTCTCATTAATACCAATTTGTTGACCCGATTTTAAATCGAGAATATAAACTCCGTAATTATATGAATTCCACCCAAGAATATCTTCGATACCAGCTTTAAGTTTTTCCTCATCAAATGTATTAGGGATTAAATATATTTCTATTTCAATAGTTTCTAAAGGACTATCTAGAGTATAAATATACTTATTTAGTTCTCCTTCAACCTGAGTAACTTGAAATTCACCACCATATGCTTTTTCTAGTTTAATTACTAATTCTTCTAAATCACTTTCATTAATAGTAAAACTTAATGTGGTTTTTATTTTTGAAAAGCCTTCTTTTGTATTAGGATTATCATAAACAACACTTTTATTTTGATCTTCAATTTCGGGGTAAATAATAGTTGCAAAGAGTGTAAGGCTTATACCTAAGAAAGCTAGGATTATAATTATATATATCGATACAAATTTCATTTAATCATATTTAAACAATTATATTTTAGCCTAAATATGATCTATTATCATTTAGTGGTAGAATTTTTTTGTTAAAGTGAAAGCAAATTTTGGAATTCAAAAAAGTAAACATAAAAAACTAGAAATATGAATAAAACATTCAAAATTCTTATTGTTACAAACTCTCTTATTCTTTTAGCAGGTGCAATGCTTGGGCCAATATACGCAGTCTTTGTTGAAGAGAATGGAGGAGATGTTTTAGATGCTAGCTTAATATTTAGTATTTTTACATTAAGTGCCGGAATAACAACAATAGTATCTGGAAGATTAGCTGATAAATTACCTCATCAAAAATACCTGGTTATCTTTGGATATACAGTAATAACACTTGGCTATGTTTGTTATACATTTGTGAACAATATGAATTCTCTAGCAATAGTGCAAATAATTATTGGATTTGGAGAAGCGATATATTCCCCAGCATTTGACTCACTTATCTCTAAACATCTAGACAAAGATAAAGAAGGAACAGAGTGGGGGATTTGGGAGGCGAACTATTATTTTACAACTGCAATTGGTGCATTCTTAGGAGGTGTGATAGTTAAGGAATTCGGGTTTACAACTTTATTCGTAGTAATGGCTATAGTTTCATCATTTTCCGTTGTATTACTTATTAATAAAAAAGTAGATGGAGATTAATAAAGAGATGATTACTTTGATTATTGGTGTTAGCGGTGCAACTATTGTATTAGTAGCCTTTCTAATGAACCAATTAAATAAATGGACGAATGATAATATTAAATATGACTTTCTAAACTTTCTAGGTAGCCTATTGCTAGTAATCTATGCGTTACTACTTGGTTCAGTGCCATTTTTAGTACTTAATACTATTTGGGGAGGGTTTTCACTAATAGATGTAATAAAAAAACTAGTGTAAATTTTTCTACATACTTTTCAACTTATTTGTATAATGTTTATATTTAGTAATTGGAAAGGTATAATACCTTGATGACTGTTGAAGAAGAACTAAAACTTGTCGAAAAAGCAAAAAAAAATATTCAGTATTTTGACAAAATCTACGACTATTACTTTTATAGAATTTTAAAGTTTTGTGTAAATAAAGTATCGAGTTCAGAAATAGCTGAAGATATAACTTCTCGTGTATTTCTATCTGCAGTAGAAAAAATAATAGACTTTGATACCTCTAAAAATATTAGATTTGGCTCATGGTTGTACAGAAATGCTAATAATAAGATTATTGATTATTATAGAAAAAATGCAAGAACTTCTTGGTTTGATATTGAAGATGAATCAGTAGTGCCAGACGAAGAGCAAGATGATCATGAAAAAGAACTTACTCTTAAATTTAAACAGAAAAAATTATCTCTTGTTATATCTACTTTAAACGCAAGATATCAAAAGATTATTTCATTAAGATTTTATTCAGACTTGGATATTGATGAAATAGCAGAGGAAATGAATCTTAATAATTCAAATGTATCTGTTCTGCTTCATAGAGCATTGAAGGCACTACAGAAAAAATACCTTGAAATGTATCCAGATAGTGAAAGTTTTTAAGACTAATATCGTTATATATATTGATGGTGGAGAATACTAAAAATCTAGAAAAATTTATTGAAGAGACTAAGGTTAAGCCAAGTTTCGATCGTTCAGAAATTCTGAAAGAAGAACTAAGAAAGGCTTTACATACTAGGTATCTTGAGGTGACTAGCAAAAATGAAAAAGGGTTTGCTCTCTACTTATTTAATAAATTTAAGTGGCTAGGTTTTGCTACATCTACATTCTTAATCGCTTTATTTACAATTGCGATTACAACGCCTACTTTAAACAATAAAAAGGAAGATACTAAATTTGGAGCAGAAATAGCATTTCTTGAAGGAGATCTCGAAGTTAAAAAAGGTGAAGACTGGGTGATAGCAGATATTGATACAAGGGTTAGTGAGGGTAGTGCTTTTAGGATGAATGGAGAGGGAAGAGCTGTAATAAATATTGATGATGGAAGTTCAGTAAGGTTTATGGATGATTCTTCAGTTACATTTCTTTCACTTGATCCAGACGATATAGTTATTCAAAATGATCAAGGAGAAGTTTATACAAGAGTAGTTAAAGCAGATAGAGGATTCTCTGTTAAAGTAGATACATTTACTTTTAAATCATTAGGAACTGCTTATAAAACAGTAAATAAGAAGGATAAAGTTGGAGTTGAAGTTTATCATAGTAAAGTTGATGTGGTTAATGATGGGACAGAAAAACAATTAGTTAGAGTTACTGAGGGCAATAAATTTTACGTTGTAGATACTGCAGAACCGAATAATGTAAATCAAGTGGTTGAATTAGATAAGGAGGTAATAGCTAAAGATGAATTTGTACAATGGAATAAATCTCAAGACAAAAAAGAATTCAAGAATGAATTAGGGGTATTAGCGGATGAAGAAAGTACTAAAGAAGTAGATGAAAAAGAAAATAGCGAAAAACAAAATACAGATAATGTAATCGTAGCAGAAAATAATAATAGCGGCGAAAAAGAAACAACTCCAATAGACAAAAATAATACAAGCACAACAATAAATAGTAATAAGAAATCTTTTACTGACTACAAAGGTGGTGTTAATAAAAATATAATCTCATTAAGTTGGACACTAAATAATACTGGTATAAATCAAAAAGTAATAGTTAGACAAAAAGATACTCAAAATTTGAATCAAGGTGAGTTCTTTACTATTGAAAAGGGAAAGTCAAACTATGAATTCCAAGCAAACTACGGAGAAACTTACTATCTAACATTATGTAACTACAGTGAAGCACTAGGTTCATGTATGGAAGTTAGTAATACGTTAGCATTTGTTGTTCCATTTAAACCATCAATAACACTATCAGTTAGCGAAACTGGTTATGGAGAGTATATCTTCAATTGGGAGACTGTAAATATTATTAACTACCAAGGACTTATGCTTGTTAGATCTGATTATGAAGGTGATGTATATGGTTCAGCAACATCTTCCAGCGGGCTAATTAACAAAGAAACTAAGTCATATAAGTTAAACTCTAAGGAAGACAAAATAATTTTCTTCAAACTATGTAAGTTTGATGGTTCAATTTGTGATACTTATAGTAATGAAGTGAAAATAACTTCACCAGAACCTAAAGTAGATTCTATTAATATTTCTTTAGATGAGTCTGGTTCTACTCTTAATATAAATATTATTGGGCAGGCAGAGGATGGATTAATCTTTTTAACTTCATCTGCAAATGGAGTTGTATATCCTCCAAGAGACAATAACGATAGTTTTATATTACTAGGTACTACTAACTCAATAAAAGTTGCATCTTTACCTCTGATAAAAGGATCAAATAAATATTTTATAAGAGTTTGTGAAAATATAAATAGTGCAGCTCCTAAGTGTGGTGTTTACTCAAACGAGGTAGTTCTTAATATAAAAGAAGAAGCAGTACCTGCTCCTACAGGAGAGTAGTTAAATTCTCAATAACATAGATTTGTACAGATCATATATTTCATTTGCAGTTTCTGAAGTAGTTCTTAGGCTGTTACTTTCTATTACTTCTTCTTGCTCATCTTTTGTAAAAGTTTTTCTAAAAATATCAGTATCTGTTATTTCTGGATTAAATGAAGCAACTTTTATTTTTTCTTCTTCAATGTTTAATGCTTTACTAAACGTATTTACAGCAGACTTGCTTACAGAATAAGCAATATAGCCAGCTCCTAATAAGGAATCATTAGCAACTCTTGAGCTTATATTTATAATTACTGGCTTTTCAGACTTTCTCAATAATGGTAATGAATACTTAGTCATTAAAAACATTCCATTTAAATTTATATCTATAACCTCTTTCCAATCTAAATAATTCATCTCTGAAACCCTTTCACCTCTGAAAATTCCTGCATTATTTATTAAAAGATCTAATTTTGGTAAGCTCTCTATTAGTAACTTAATAGATTTTTCATCTCTTGAGTCACACTTATAGGTTTTAATATCAGGGTATAGTTTTGTAAGTTCTTTTGCATTTTCTTCAGAATTAAAATAAGTTCCTATTACATTCCAACCCTCCTCTAAAAACTTTACTGCAGTAGCTTTTCCAATTCCTCTTGATACTCCTGTTATTAAAACTGTCTTTTTATTCATTTAACGAAATATTTAAATTAGCTTTTTCTCTTTAAATGCGTCAATTCCTATTTCCAAAAATTGTTTTTCATTTGGATGAGTAAGTTTATCTTTTATAAATGATAATGCTGATTCAGGGTCAACTTCAATTATCTCAATATCTTCAATACCATCAAATTCTTGTTCTCCTTTTTCTAGATCCCATGCTATAAAAATATAATAGTCTCTTTCCAACCAGTTTGTATTTGTACTAACTTTTCCTGCTAGACTAATCATATTTGCTTTGTAACCAGTTTCTTCCTTAAGTTCTAATTTTGCTTGTGACTCAAGCTCTTGAGTAGTCGGATTGAAAACATTGAGTTTTCCACTTGGAAGCTCAGTATATACATTATTATCTTTACCTCGTGGTTGTTGAATAAGTATAAACTTACCATTTTTATCTAATGCAAGAATAGTTACATTTGGTTGTCTAACAACAACATAGTGAGTTTCACTTTTTCCGTTTGATTCTACTAAACGCTCTTCTACATTTAGAATAGGGCATGAATATGCGACTTTTGTATTCAGTACTTTCATTAATATGAAGGTTGATTTAAAATATTTACTTTCTATAAATCATTATACAACTCCTTGATCTATCATTGCATCTGCAACTTTTTTGAATCCTGCAATATTAGCGCCTTTAACATAGTTAATCTTGTCTCCATCTTTTCCATAATTAATGCATTGCTCATGGATATTTTTCATGATTTCCTTTAATTTAGAGTTTACTTCCTCATTACTCCAACTTAGCCTTAACGAATTTTGACTCATTTCTAGTCCTGAAGTTGCTACACCTCCAGCATTAGAAGCCTTGCCTGGCGAAAATAAAATATTGTTTTCATTAATATAATTTACAGCCTCATTAGTTACAGGCATGTTTGCGCCTTCAGCTATTAACTGGCAACCATTTGAAACAAGCATCTTGGCATCTTCAATTTCTAGTTCATTCTGAGTAGCACAGGGTAGTGCTATTTCTGCTGCAATTGACCATGGTTTTTCATCTTCTATAAATTCTAGTCCATACTCTTGCGCAAATTCACTAATTCTACCTCGCTTAACATTTTTAAGATTTTTGATAAATTCTAGTTTGCTCTCAGTAAGTCCATCTGGGTCATAAACAAATCCAGAAGAATCAGATACTGTAATAACTTTAGCCCCTAGATTAATACATTTCTCAATAGCATACTGAGCAACATTTCCCGAGCCAGAAACTAGTACAGTTTTACCTTCTATAAAAGAATCATTTTCTGATAATGAATTTGAATTGTACTTAAACATTTCATTTACAAAATAAACAAGACCATATCCTGTAGCTTCAGTTCTAATATTACTTCCACCCCAATTAAGACCCTTTCCTGTTAAAACTCCACTAAATTCATTTTGTAATTTTTTATATTGCCCAAATAAAAACCCAATCTCTCTTGATCCAACACCAATATCTCCAGCAGGAACGTCTGTATTTGATCCAATATGTCTATAAAGTTCATTCATGTAGCTTTGAGAAAATCTCATTACTTCATTATCACTTTTATCTTTTGGATCAAAGTCAGAGCCACCTTTACCTCCTCCCATAGGAAGTCCTGTTAAACTATTTTTAAATATCTGCTCAAATCCTAGGAATTTTAAAATGCTTAAATTAACACTAGGATGAAATCTTAGACCTCCTTTATATGGACCAATTGCAGAGTTAAATTGGACTCTATAACCTTTGTTAACATTTATATCGCCTTTGTCATCTAACCAAGGAACTCTAAACATAATAATTCTCTCAGGTTCTGTTATTCTTTCTAATATCTTTTTATCAATATATTTAGGATTAGATTCTAAGTATGTTTCTAAAGATTCTATAACTTCAGTTACTGCTTGATGGAATTCTGTTTCATTTGGATTCCTTTTTTTTACACTTTCTAAAAACTCAGCTATGTAAGTGTGGATAGACATATGATAGATTTCATCAATTAAAGTATATAAAATAGTTTAACAGAATGAATTAGCACTTCACAAGTTACCCTGCTAATTGATATAATCATCTTGAATTAAAAACGAATATGGCAGATAAAAGAGATTACTACGAAGTTTTGGGTGTTAGTAAAAATGCATCAAAGCAAGACCTAAAGAAAGCTTATAGAAAGCTTGCAAAACAATATCACCCAGATAGAAATAAAGACTCTGGGGCTGAAGGTAAGTTTAAAGAGGCTGCAGAGGCCTATGAGGTGCTTTCTGATGAACAGAAAAGAAAGGCTTATGATCAGTACGGTTTTGCTGGAACTCAAGGTTTTGGAGGGGCTGGTGCTGGAGGATTTGGTAACATGGAAGATTTTATGGATGCGTTTAGAGGTTCTGGAGCTAATGGAGGTCTTGGAGATCTATTTGGAGGATTATTCGGAGGGTCTACTGTAGGTAGAGGGAGAAGAAATACATCAGGATCTGATCTAGAGGTAAATATGACTTTAGAATTTAATGAAGCAGTATTTGGAGTTGAAAAAGAGTTTAAATATGACAGGATAGTTGAATGTCATAAGTGCGATGGAAGTGGAGCAGAAGGGGGGAAAATGAAGACTTGTGAAACTTGTAATGGAAATGGGCAAGTTGCTCAGGTACAAAGAACGATCCTAGGATCTATCCAAGTTGTAACTACATGTCCAGATTGTAATGGACTTGGAAAAGAAGCCGAGAAGAAATGTAACGTTTGTAACGGTTCAGGAACTGAGAAGAAAAAAGATATACTAAAAATCAAAATTCCTGCAGGAGTTCCTGATGGCGTGACATTAAAATTTAATGGAAAGGGTAATGCCGGTCCTAATAACGGAGGATACGGTGATGTTTACGTCAATGTTGATGTAAAATCACACAATGTTTTGGAGAGAAGAGGTAATGACATTTATATGGATCAACATATAGATGTTTATACTGCGGTTCTAGGCGGAGAGGTTAAGGTGCCTACTGTTCATGGTGAAGTTATTATGAAAGTTCCAGCTGGAACTCAATCTGAAAAAGTACTTAGGTTAAAAGAAAAAGGTGGTCCAAAATTCAGAGGTGAAGGAAATGGGGATCAGTATGTTAGACTTATTGTAGATATACCAGAGAAACTAAGTAAAGAAGAAAAGAAAAAATGGGAAGAATTAGAAAAAGTTAGTTCAGTTAAATAAATATAGCTAAGATTTTTATTTAAATAAGTTGCTCGATAATAAAGCAACTTATTTAAATTCTTTGTTTCCAATATTGTAAGACACCTTACCTGTAAAGTCTCTCCCATCTTCATTTGACAAAAGATGTCTAAGTTATATAAACTGTCTGTTAAGTAGAATAAACTACCTTACAAGAAAGAAGTCTCTGGGAATTAAAATAAATATTAAGAATTAGATAAATGATTGAGCTAAGTAATGTGTGTGGTCTGCCTATCTATTTTAACGAAGAAACTGGGGATATTTCTTATGGAGAAGAAGTAGCGTGTTCTAAGTCTGAAGACATAGTTTTGTCTGATGTTATACCTGTTCTTCTAAATAAATATCTAAAATATCCAGAAAAAATATATCAATGTTTTCATGATGTTGTTCATAATGACGATACGAATGAGTCTGATAATGGATTAAGTTACGATATTATTAGAATTCCATTTGGACTTCTAGGAGTAGAATATATTAAAACTCATATATACCATTCTAAATTTAAAAAAGGTAAATTTAGTTGTGTGATAGAAATTATTAGTGGTGAACTTACAGTTTTACTTCAGAAAAATGCAGATGAGCAAGAAGAATATTCTTTAAATACAGACGTAGAGGAGGCTAATATTATTACACTTGAAAAAGGTGATAAATTTTCAATTCCTACAGGTTATTATTATACATTTGTAAATGCTGGAAGAGAGCATGTTGTCTTTTCAATTATTTCTTCAGCTGAACATTCAATTGCGGATTATGCAACTTTAGAAAAGGATAAAGGATTAGCTTTCTATATAATTTCAAAAAATGCAAAAATTGAAGTTGTAGCAAATCCTAAATATAAGCTTCTAAATGAACTAGTTATGGGGACATGGAAAGATCTAAGAAGTAGCCTAAAGGATAAATTTTCCTTAGGTTTTGACGAAACAAGTCCTATTTATTCATTGCTTAAATCTAAAGCAAAATTTCTAGAAGAAATAATCGCAGCTTAGCTTTTAAAACGCTAATTTATATATTCTAGGTTATAACTTTGTATGATGGATTTTGTAAAAAATGGCTTTAACTCTTTAAAGGTTATCTTCATAATAAACGTATTGTTCTTTTTATTAGTTTTATTTTTTCAATTCTTAACTGGTGAAACACAGGTATTTGACATAGAGTTTATGTCACTAACAGGTGTTTTTAATACTTATCTCTTCCAAACAGGAGAAGTATGGACGGTAATTACTTCAGGATTTTTACACTATGACCCATTGCATTTCGCAATGAATATGTATGCTCTATACGTACTAGGAACTAAGATAGAATATTTCTATGGAAGAAAGAAACTATTTATCGCCTATATTGCTGGAGTTATATTTGGTTCTGGTTTTGTCTACTTTCAATCAATAATATCAGATAACTATATTAGTGTATTAGGCGCTTCCAGCGGACTTTTTGCTTTTATAGGATTACTGGTTGGAGGATCTTTAAGAAAAAATAGGTTCGGAGGTAATTTGCCTATAGAAATAAACCAATTATATCCAATCTTATTCTGGGCTTTAATAGTAAATATTATTCCAAATGTTTCTATTGCTGGCCATCTAGGGGGATTTGTTGCAGGTTTTATATTAGGGAAATTATTCAGTATAGAAATGGGTTACATCTCTTCTGATACCGAGAAGAGAAATACTGACTTTCTATTTAAGCTAGCAGTAGCGATATTAGTCGCAGCATTGGCAGCTTATTGTATACATTTCGTTAATCTTTTGATATTCTCAAACACGAGTTTTTAATAATTAAATACAAGATAAATGAATAAATTTAAATCATTGATACCGCAAGATTTAAGAGTGTATTGGAGGTTACTTCTATCTTTAGTCTATTCGTTAATAAATGGAAGACCAGGCAGAAAGCTTAAGATAATTGGTGTTACTGGAACTTCTGGGAAATCTACAACAGCAAATATGATTTATCATATGCTTAAAGAATGTGGAGTTAGTTCTGGTGTTATTTCTACAAATGGAGTTATTGCTATAGATAAAGAGCTTGAATCTGGATTACACGTTACGACTCCTGACCCTAAAGACCTACAGAAATTTTTGAAGTTTATGGTTAAGAAAAAAGTAGATTGGGTAGTTTTAGAAGTATCGTCACACGCTCTATCACAAGGGAGAGTTGGATTTACAAAATTTGATCATGTAGTTATAACTAATATTAAAAGAGATCATTTAGATTGGCATGGGACTTGGGAAAACTATGCAGATGCTAAATTAAGTATTACTGATAGATTAAAAAAAGGAGGAAAAATAGTTATAAATAGAGATGATAAAGAAATGTTTCAATATGCATCAGATTATATAGAGAAAAATGATAGAAGAGAAGATGTAATTTCATACTCATTCTCCGAGCTACAAAATATTCAAACTACACATAGCGGAAGTGTATTTACATTAGTTGGTTATACATATGCACTCCAAATTATCGGAATGTATAATGTAGAAAATGCTATGGCTGCTATAAACCTAGGACATATCTTAGGTCTTTCAAGTGAACAAATAAAGGAAGCGATTAATTCTTTTAGAGGATTGGTAGGTAGAATGGAGGTAATGAAAAAAGAGCCCTTTGTAACTATTGTAGACTTTGCCCATAATACTGATTCTTTAAAGAAATCTTTAGAGTCGGCAAGAAAATTAGTAGAGCCAGGAGGAAAGTTAATCTGTATTTTTGGATCAGCAGGATTAAGAGATGTTGAAAAAAGATATACAATGGGAGAAACCTCTGGAGCCCTTTCAGATATAACAATAATTACTGCGGAAGATCCAAGGATTGAGAAACTTTCAGATATAAATGATCAAATTCTAGAGGGAGCCAATAGATCTGAAGCAAAACTTATTAAAAGATTCAGTTCTCATAATGAATATATTGAATACAAAGAAGGAATTAAACCAACTGCTAGAAAGGCTGTATTTATTTTTGACGAAGAGAGTATTCAAAATAGATACGATGCAATAGAACTAGCAATTTTAAATGCTGAGCAAGGAGATGTAATAATTACTGAAGGAAAAGGTCATGAACAAAGTCTTTGTTTTGGTACAACAGAATATCCTTTTACAGATCAAGATGCGGTTAAAAAGGCTTTACAGAAATTACCTGAGAATATGCGTGAATAGAAGAAAGATAAGTAGGTTATTGTAATGAATTAATAATTATAAAAGTAACGTCATTAAGATGATTGATATAGAGATTAAACATAGAAATGAATTGAGTGAGAAAGAGCTTAATGAAATTAATGAGATTAGAATAGCAGAATTTAGTAATCTTACTAAATATGAATATGGTGTTTTAGTAAATGAGTTCATTTTATGGTTTTTACTAGAAGAGAATGATGAAATTAAATCAATTGGTAAATTAATTACTATTCCTCTTAATTTTGACGATGAGTACTACGAAATATTAGGTGTTCAGTCAATTGCTTCTAAAGACAAGATGAGAGGTTTTGGAAAAATAATTATGAATTCAATTTTAGATTATCTTACTAGAACAGAAAGTCTAGCTATTGGTTTTTGTGAGAAGAGTAATAGTGCATTTTACAAAAAGAGCGATTGGAATATTATTGAAAGTGGAGAATCAAAATTTATTTTCCAGTTCGGAGTAGATGACTATGGAAGTATAAGTGAAGATATTGGCGATCTTCTTTGGGATGGAAACGAAGATCACCCAGTTATCAAACATTTACTTTCTAATAGCAAAGACAAGATTACTGCTTTTCGGAAAAGTTGGTAATATATTCTTTAAATAATTTATCAAAAAGGATGGGAATTAGTTTTAATTTTTCTTCTTTTTCTACAACTGCTATTCGAAGCTGTGTTCTTTCAAGCTCTGGTTTTGCTTTGTAGAAACCTTCCATCGGGGTTATAAAAAGAGTAAACATTTCTCCATTTAGCTAAATCTTACCTTTCTCTGCACAATAAAGCGCGAATTCTTTTGCAGAAAAATCTTTATTAACAGCTTTTTTTACATCTATTATTAAATATAGACTTGATTCAGGTTTTGAAATTATTAAATCATTATTTAAATCTAACAATTCATTCCTAATATTATTTAATCTTTTGAAATATATCTTTTTTAATGATTCAATCCAATCTTTAATCTCACTTTCACTTAAATCATTTATCACTGCAAATAATTTCTGTCCCAAAACATTAGTACATAAATTAGCAGTATATTCAGCAACGCAAAGATTATGTAGCTGCTGATTATTAGTTACTAATGCTCCGATTCTAAGTCCACACGCATTCCATAGTTTAGAAGCTGAGTCTATAGATATTTTATTTTCGTAGTTATTTTTTGTCTTCCAAATAGTCGAATTTTCTTCACCTGTATAGTTTAGTCCTCTATAAGCTTCATCTGAGATTAACCATATATTATTACTCGCACAAATTTCAGATAAAGAGTCTAGGTATGGCTGTCTTAAGAAATTACCAGTAGGATTGTTATATGGGATTACTCATAATGCTCCGGGATTAACTTCTTTTATCTTATCTTCTATTTCTTTTAATGTCGGTAAATCAAAGATGGAATCATTATTAAGATTTAGAGGAATTGATTCAATTCTAATACCAAGTCTTTTCGCAAAAGCTAAATAATTTCCGTAAAGCGGTTCTAAAACTAGAAGTGGTCTTTCTTCTGAACAAGTAGCTACTAACGCTAGCTCCATCGCCATTGATCCTCCATCAACTATTTGTATATATTGATCGCTAAAGATACCTTCAGTCTTGTAGATCTTTCTAATAGCATTTATTGTAGATTCAAAACCTACTGTACTAGAATATTTAATTATCCCTTTTTTTTAATCATCGTCAAGTTCACACAAATTATGTAGTGCGTAAATTATTTTTGGATGTGTTGGTAAATCTATATTTCCGATTGCAGCATTAACAGCTATAATTTCCTGATTATCTTTTCTGTCACTAAATGCCATTTGGCCTAGTCTAATAGCAGAGGGTTTGTTGTTTTTTATTTTATCTGAAAATTGAGCTTTAATATTTTTTGTCACTATAATATATTAACGTAGCGAATATTATCAGAAAAGTATTAGCATGTATATTACTTGAAATTTTATAAATTAAAACTACATATTAATTAATCATTATGGCTAAGATACTTATGTGTTCCCCTGAGTTTTTTGATATTCAGTATGAAATTAATCCTTGGATGGATATAAATAAAAAGACAGAAAAAAGTGAGTCAAAAAGACAATGGCAAAATCTGCATGATAAGTTTATATCTTTAGGGCATGAAGTTTCAGTTATGGATGGAGTAGAGGGGTTACCAGATATTGTTTATGTAGATTGCGGAGTTCTTTATAAAGATACTTTTATTCCTTCTAATTTTCTTTATCCAGAGAGACAGCCAGAAAGTGAGTACTTTTCAGAATGGTTCAAATCAAATGGTTTTAAAATTAGAAATATAGATAAGATTTATAATTTTGAAGGGCATGGAGACACATTATTTGCAGGAGAAAAGTTATTTTTCGGCTATGGATTTCGAAGTTCAATAGAGGCTCAATTTAAGATTAATCAAGCTCTTTATGAACTTGGTAAAGTTAAAGTAGTTCCTGTTGAACTTATAGATTCTAGATTCTATCATTTAGATACATGTTTTTGTCCTTTAAATGAAACTGAGGCATTTTATTTTCCTGGTGCTTTTTCGGAAAAAGCTAGGTCAATATTACAAGATGAGATAAATTTAATTCCGGTAGATGAAGACGAGGCAGGTTTGTTTTGCTGTAATGCTGTTGTTCTTGGAAAAGATATTTTAATGCCAGCAGGTGCTAGAAAAATTAAAAAAACATTAGAAAATAAGGGCTATCAAGTACATGAAATTGAAATGGGTGAGTTTATTAAAGGAGGAGGAGCGTGTAAATGTTTGAGTTTTATTGTAGATTAGTATCCTCAATCAGTATGTAAATAATATAACAAATTTATAGTACTTATTATTTTGAGCAGTCGATATTATATGGTAAAATTCGCGTATGGAAAATCTAAAGTATAAAACAATAGTAGTATTAGGCATTTTAGGCGCTGGTAAAGACACACAAGCTGAATTACTAGAGAAAAAATTAGGATATACTATTATCTCTTCAGGAGAAGTATTACGACAGAAATGTAAAGCAGATAAAGAATTCTGTAATAAAGTCCAACACTACCAAGACTCAGGAGATCTTGTTCCAAATGAGATAGTCTTTGACGTGCTTAAAGAAAACCTTGATAAACATGTAGATGAGAATTTGTTGTTAACTGGAGTAGTTAGAAGATTTCCTCAAGTTGAGATGTTAGATAAGATATTGAAAGATTCAGGACGAAAATTAGACCTTGTTGTATTCTTAGAACTTTCAGATGAAGATGCTATAGATAGATTGTCAAAACGAGTTTATGATCCCAAAACAGGTAAAACATACCATATGGAATTTAATCCGCCAGCTGAAGGTATTGAAGTTAAAAGAAGAGCGGATGATGAGCCTGAATCTATTAAACTAAGACTTGTAAGATACCACGAGGCGATTAACGGTATTCTAGATGAATATGAAAAAAGGTCAATCCTTCTTAGGGTTAGTGCAAAAGGGAATATTAATGAAATCAGTGATTCATTAGTAGATTTTTTAAAAAAGTAGAAGTTTATATGTTCAAGAAAAAATTAAAGAACCGTAAGCACAGCTCCAGCAGCCATTAGTATTATCCCACTTATTATTTTTATATTTACAGACTCTTTTAAAATAAGTATTGTAAATATAAGCACAAATACTAAACTTAGCTTATCAATTGCTGCAATTTGCGAAGTTCTATTTTCAGAGTTTTTTAAAGCATAAAAATAAAATAACCAAGAAGTAGCTCCAGCAACTCCAGATAGAGCAATTAATAACCAGTCTTTAGCACCAATGTTTTTTACTTCATCAAAATTAAACTTTCCAGTTATAAATATAAAACCTGCAAGAAATACAGCCATAACAATAGATCTAAGTAGAGTAGCTAGGCTAGAATCAATATCTTTCAAACCAAGCTTAGCAAAGACTGATACAAATGATGCTGATAATGCAGATAATAAAGCGAATGAAAGCCACATGGTTTTGAATGATTAATTATTATATTTATAGTTTAGGATAAATGTTGAGTTTATGTAAGGGATTTAGATATGAAGTAAGTAATAAGTAGTAAGTAAAAAGTAAAAAGTAAAAAGTAAAAAGTAAAACATTATGCATAAATTTGGCGATTGGGTAATGATCGCACTGTAGAATCATGATATTGAAGTCGTGTGAGTAAATTGAGATATTTATTTACAAAAGTATGTTCTTGGTGGTATCATTCATTCAATGAAAAATATTATAGTTACAAACAGAAGAAGAGTAAGCAGCCATTAAGGAAGCTTAGTTTTTTCGTAACTACTATTTATAAAGCTTCCGAAAGGGAGTCTTTTTGTTTATTTAAACTAAAGTGATGTTTTACTAGGGTGAATCACCACCCTGGCCTTCCCTCAAGTGAGGGAAAAGAATGTTTATGAATTTAAAGAAATTAATAAAAAATTTATCTAGAAGAAGATCAAGATTTAGACGGAGCCGGCGTTAGCTTTTAAGCATTAAACGATTATATAGGCTCCAAGAAATTGGAGTCTTTTTTTATTTTTTAAATTTTTACAAATGATACAAGATATAGAATTACCAGCAGAACAAGAGTTAGATCCTATTTTAGAAAGCTTTAATACAGCTATTAAGGCTTCTGCCACGAGTGAAGAAAAAATAGGCGATATTACAACAGTAATTCAGAACTTAAATCCTGAGTTTACGTGGTCTAATGAATATTCTGATGATTTAGAAATAAATTTAATGGCTAATATAGTAGAAGGAATTTATGCACCACTAATTACAGCTTACGTCTATACGATAGTTACAAATGTTCGAGATGGTGTATTACCTCCAAATTTGTACATTCCACCAAGGGACGGTTATCCCCTAATCGGAGCAATTCGGGTCATTGCCCAAGAACTTGATGTAGATTTGAACATTCTTCCTTTAAAAATGTATGGATTAGGTCCGACTTTAAGCTTCTTCAGGGCACTTTTTGATTCCGGAAATTGGGATGCGACAGCGAATGGAGAAAACGGTTTTGATCCAACTTTAAACAGCTGGTGGATGATTATCTTAGATTCTATCGAAGAGTATGGAATGTCTAATCTTCATAAAACTGTAGAGACTCTTGAGATAAATGATCAAGGAGAAATAGTTCCAGTTTATGAACCTGTTGAAAGTAAAACTTTAGAAGTAGCGACAGCAACTAACTGGGCTGTAATGATTCATGCAGAGAAAGCAATGAAAAACATAATCAATAAATCACCAATAAACTTAGCTAAAAAGATTTTAGCTAATGTTCCAATGTTAGTAAATGCAGCTAAGAATGGTTTACCAGTTATCTTTGAGGCACCTGTTGAATCAATGAGTAATCGGGATCAACATTTTATTAATCTTGGAAATAGAGTTGCTGTACATAAGGGTCCCGGAGCGATCAATCACGAAATAAGTGATAATATATTAATTGAAGCATAATTTAAATAATTATAAATAAAATATGAAAACTATATTTAATTCAGAATATCCTGTAGTCAGAATGATTCATTTAGAACCATTATTAGGAAAAGAGGGTTTTACTACAATAGATAATCTACTAGATAACGCAAAAAAAGACATAGAGGCTCTTCAACTAGGTGGAGTAGATGCAATTATGCTAGAGAATAATAATGACGCTCCTTATTCAGAGTATCTGGAATTACCCGGGGCTATAAGTTTTGGTTATATTGCGTGCGAACTATCTAAGTATATTTCACTTCCTTTAGGATACACTGTCTTAGCTAATGATTGGTTATCTGCTTTGTCTTTAGCGAAACTGACAAAAGCAAGCTTTATTCGACTAGATACATTTGTTGATAAAGTAGAAAAGGTCGAAGGCGGAATGATTATTGATCCAAATCCCGAGGAGATAATGGCATTTAAGAAAAAGATTGATGTAGATGTAGATATATGGACTGATGTACATGTTAAACATACTGAAATGCTTGAAGAAAAGAGTATTACTGAATCTATAAACCAAGCTTTAGATAATGGTAGTAATGGAATTATAATTTCTGGTAGTTGGACTGGAAAGGAAACTAATCTTGATGATTTAAAAGAAGCCAAAACCGCAACAGATAGAAAAGTACCTGTAATAGTAGGTAGCGGTATTAATTCAGATAATATTAAATTAATGAGTGAGCACTCTGATATTGGAATTGTCGGTAGCAGTATTAAGAGAGATGGTAGAATTGATATGTTGAAGGTCAAAAGTTTAATGTCAAAAGTAAAATAATATATTAGTCTCTTTATACATGGCAGATTTAATAACTATAGTTGATAAGGATGATAACGTTATAGGATCAAAAGAAAGAAAAGAGGTTTATAAGGACGGAGATATTCATCGGCTAATAAAAATACTTGTTTTTAATGATCAGGGAGAATTACTACTTCAGTGGAGAAGCAAGAATGAAGACACCTTTCCAGAAACATGGGACCAATCAGCAGGAGGACATGTAGATGCAGGTGAAGATTATATAACCGCAGCAAAGAGAGAGTTAAATGAAGAATTAGGAATTGAGGTAGAGAAATTTAAAGAGCTGGATAAGTTTTTTATTGATGGTAGGTACGGGGAAAAAATTATAAGAAGATTTAATACAATTTATTCAGTTAGTCATAATGGACCATTTAAGCTACAAGAGAGTGAAGTAGAAAAAGTGAAGTGGTGGAATGTTGAAGAATTGAAGAGTGAGGTTGCTAATAACCCTGAGAAGTTCACGCATGGAATGAAGGATATAGTTAATAATTATCTTTAAGTAATGACTTATAAAGATTGGTTTAAGGTAGAAAATTAATGATCGTATGTTTGCAATTAGAGAGCCTCTTCATTTTGAAGATGTAATTTCATATTTGTTTTTATCTGATAAAGAAGCAGCTCTAATAGATACTGGTATGGGCTTTTTTAATATTAATGATATTATTTCAGATCTAACTGACTTACCTATAACTGTATTAAATACTCATTCACATTCAGATCATGTTGGAAGTAATTCTGAGTTTGATAAAGTTTACGGATGGGAACATGATGTCTCATTAAAAAGATCAGCTAATACAACTTTAGATCCATTGTTTCTTGAACTTAAAGATAAAAAAATGTTTCCTGATGAAATAACTGCGAGTGAAATAGAAGGATGGTTTATTAAGCCTTATAGCTTTATTGCTTTAAATGAAACAAATTCGTTAACCATTGGTGATTTAAAATTTAAGATTATTCATTCTCCAGGACACTCTCCAGATGGAATATGTTTTTATGAAACTAATTCTAAAACATTAATTGCTGGTGATAATTTATACATGGGACCGATATTTCTTCAGCTAGAAGAATCTAACCTTAAAGATTATATTGAATCATTGAAAAATCTAAATGACTTAGATATTAATTTAATCTTAGGCGGACACAATGAAGCTTTCTTTGATAAAACCTATATAAATGAGATAATTGATTGACTTGAGAAGGCTGAGGAAGAGAGCGAGATTAAAATAAACTCTAAATTATCAATATTAATATGATTTCAAAAGAAGAGTTGTATGCATTCATAAATAAACAACAGATATGTGTTTTAAGCACAGTTAATTCAGGCAATAAACCTGAATCAGCAGCTATGGCTTTCTCAGTTACAGAGGGGTTAGAAATCATATTTTCAGTTAACTTTGAAAGTAGAAAGTTGAGAAACATTGAGCTAAATAATAATGTATCAATAGTTTTCGGCTGGGATATGGATGATTTTATAACAGTGCAATACGAAGGAGTGATAGAAAGAATTGAAAATGATCTAGAAAAATACCAAGAGATCCATTTTGATAAAAATCCCGATTCAAAGAAATTTAAAGATTTACCAGGGAATACATATTTAAAGGTTACTCCTAAATGGATAAGGTACTCCGATCTAAAAAATAAAATAATTGAAGAAAATAAATATTAATATTCACAATATGACATCATTTAAAATTCTAGTAGAAGGCTATGCTCATGAAGGAAAGGATGATTCAGAATACTTCGCATCACCAACAACTACCTTAATAGAATCAAACGGAAAGAAGATTTTAGTAGACCCAGGAGCTGATGCTGCTAAGTTAGAAAAGGCTTTAGTGGACAACTCTGTCGATAAGTCAGATATCGATTTGATCTATCTAACACACTGGCATGGGGATCATGTATTAAATATTAGACTTTTTCCAGATGTAGATATCTATGACTCTGAGGTTTTATGGAGGAGTAACGGAGAAGAACAATTTCCTGGAGGGAAAATAATTCCTGGTACTGAGATTTTGATATTAAAGACACCTGGACATACAATGGATCATACTAGTTTACTTATTGATACTACGTCACATGGAATGGTTTGTATAGCGCAAGATGTATTCTGGTGGGAAGATGGAAAACAGAAGAGTGACTCTATTGAAGATTTAATGAATCTAGAAGATCCTTTTGTAGCAGATAAAGAAGCTTTAGCAAAATCTAGAAGAAACGTATTAGATTTAGCAAGCTGGATAATACCTGGGCACGGGAAAATGTTTAAGAATCCAGGGGTTTAGAAATGTAGTGATAAAGCAAGGGTAATACAGTAGTAATACAATAGTGAAATAATGGTAATAAAATGGTCAGGGAAGAATTAATAAATATTAGCATATAAAAAATGAGATTTAAGATAAATAAAACAGTAATAGAGAAGTTTCCTGATCTTTTAATTTACATTCCAGTAATAAAAAATCTAGAAAATACGACTCCAGATTACGAGAAGATAAAAAGCCTTTTGAAACAATCTGAGGAAAATATTAGATCAGAATTTAATTCATTTGATGAATTTATAAATAACAGTAGAGCAAAGCTTTACCTTGATACGTTTGAAAAATTTGGAGCAAATACAAAAAAGAAATTACCAACACATCTAGCTTTAGCTAGGCGAGTAATTGAAGGAGATTCAATGCCAAACATTAATCCTATTGTAGATTTATATAATGCAATTAGTCTTAAATAT
>JAUZRK010000014.1 GCA_030950485.1 Candidatus Dojkabacteria bacterium
GACGGCAGGATTCGAACCTGCAACCACCCCGTTAACAGCGGGGAGCTCTACCAATTGAGCTACATCTCAACATTGTCAAAAGTAAAAGTGCTAAAGTAAAACGAACTACAAAATCAGAGAACCAAAACTGTAAATGATCCATGTTTTTGACTTTCTACCTTTTACTTTAAACTTTATACTTCTTACTTATTAATGTGCATAGATAAACAAAAAACTCCCCTATTAGGGAGCTTCTAAATTTCTATTAAATACAACAATAGAAACTCCCTTATATGGAGTTAGAATTATTATTGTTATTATTTAATATTGTTCTCATTGAAAAAATTATATCACAACAAGTATTTGTTTCAACTACTTTCTAAAAACTAATCCCAGAATAGAAGAAACTATGTTAACAATTAAAAGAGTAATAGCACCTGGATAAACTGCAGCAAGTGTAGTTTTATCACTTATAATAAAATTATTTGTAGCATCATTTCCATAACTTAGAATTAGTACAAGCAAAGATATAGCTATTAAAACAGAAACTATTAGAAGAGCTGCTCTTTGAACTGTTGGTAAAATCAGACTAATCATACTAGTTAGAATCCCTATAAAACTAAGAATTAAGTAAATAAACCTAAATCCATCTGATTTAAAATCATCAGACCAATCCCATAAATTTATAATCTCATTATCAGTCTCAGTATATTGAACATTAAACCAGCCAAGGAACATTAACAATATCAGTAGTAGAAATCCAAAGGCTGAAAGTATAGGAAGTGATTTTTTTATTATATCCATTATTATATAGTAACTTAGCGAAGTTTATATTTTTCTGAGATAGATTTCAAGAATACCCCCATTTAAAATGGGGGTATTCTGTTAGTTATTATTCAGATTTAGCCTCTGATTTTTCTTCAGTTGATTCAACCGAATCTTCTTCAATTTTCTCCTCAACTACTGTTGCATCCTCTACTTTATTAGTCATTTCTTCAATTTTCTCAGTTGCTTCTTCCTTAACTTCCTTAGCTAAGCTTAAAACTGCGTCTTTATTTAAATACGCTTTATATCCATTAACCGCTAATATAGCTAAATTCGCAAGTGCAAAAATGTAAAATCCCATTCCTACATCAATTGTTTCTTTATTTTCACTTAGAACATGAAATCCTCCTAAAAGAAAGTTCAAAGCTCCAACTCCCGCTGTAATAACTATAATTCCTAGTGAGACTTTTTTAGCAATTTTCTTATTGCTATACACACTATAAATTACATAACTAGTTAGACCTATAGCTACTAACGTCATAGCCGTAATTAAAACATCACTAAAACCTGAAGTCTCATAAATATTTACAGATGTATCTACCTTATCCTCACTGCCGAAAGCCTTAGCTAATTCTTTAAATTCATTTGGTAAAGAAAACCATGCAAAAAACATAGATAATAGAGACACTAAAAGTAGCCCTAGATTAATACTTTGTAGTTTTGCTTTTTTAATTAGATCTAGAACCGGATTTACAACATTTGCTTGTTCAGTTTTTTCCATTTATATAATTTAATAATTTAATCTATACCTGATTCTATCGTTTAGTATACTTTTCTGCAAGATTATAAATATTAATTAATGTATTGGCTATTCAATCTGTAACCATCACCATAAATAGTTTCTATAAGATCTTCACTGCTTGCCTCTTCAAGCTTTTTTCTTAGCCTACTAACAAAAGTATCTACCTTGCTGTAGCTACTAAATCTCTTATTTTTTGAAATCAATTCATAGATTTTTCTTTTAGTCACTATCTGATAAGGTGTAGAAAGAACCTGTTTAAAGAATAAATTTTCTTTAGACTTCAAAATTATATTCTTCCCTTTGATACTTAAAGCACCTTCCTTAGATTTTATTTTTAGTTTGCCTATTTTAATTTCATCAGTAATAGACATACCTCGAAGTAAATTTTTTACCTGAAAGCTAAAAAGTTCTAAATCCAGTGGTAAAGAATGGTATAAATTTACTCCCGCCTTAAAAGCTACCTTCTGATTAATCTTCTCTATGTCAATTCCATACATAAAGACTTTTTGATGTATATTTAGAAGCTTGATTTTTTCCGTTATCTTTACGGCATCTATTCCAGAGATATTATTTGAAATTATTATTAGAGAATAAGATGATTTACTAATTTTTTGAATTGCATCTATTCCGCATATAGAAATGGAAATTTCATAGCCCTCATCTTCTAAAAATTTGGTAATTTTAACAGCACGAGTTCTATTGGAATCGATAAGTAATATTTTGTGAGAGTCTTTTTTCATAAATAGTATATAAGTTTATCTGCTTTATACACTATTTACCTTAGGTTCCGCATTGTATTACGGCGCAAGTTTAATCAAAAAGATTGAATTTATTGTTTAAACACTGTTCTTCTTTGTCTCCTAAAAAGAAAAATTCATTATTATTTTCTAATCCAACACCTATAGTAAAGGTAATGGCATTTAAATCACTATTAAAATAACAATATTCCGTGCTTTCTAAAACAGTATTTTCAAAAAAGGTAGAGTACTCTTTGTCTAGGTGTAGTTTAAGCTCACTACTACTTTTTGGGATTTTCCCAAAATCAGATTGATATTCATAGATAATGAGTTGAATTTCGTTTAGTGATGCTCTTCGCTGAGTATCTCGTTGAGCCCTCTGAGCTAATTGAATTCCTTCTATCGGATCTATGAAGTTTCCAACGTCATTATTACTCTCTTTTTGATCATTTTCATTATTAGATCTTGAACCAACAGCAAGGATGATCCCTAAAAATAATGATACAAGAAAAATAATTAATACAGCTATTAAACCTCTTTTATCTTTCATCTAGCTTAGTCTTTTATAAAATTACCAACTATTCCGCCTGCTGCATCTATAAGCTGATTACTTTTCATAACAATAGACTCAGTTCTTAATCCACAGTTAAAAGCTGACCGCTCTTCAACAGTTACTTTTTCATCAAAGTAATTTGGTATATCTAATAAATTACCAAAAGGTGGAACACCACCAATGATTAATCCATAACGCTCCTTTATTACTTCAGGTTTTTCCATTTCAACCTTCTCTCCAACTATTTCTTCAACAGCTTTAAAATCTATCCTCATATTTCCAGGTATATTTACTATATAGTTTTTTTCAGATTTCTTTCCTTTTAGAATAATTGCTTTTACTTCCTCACTTTCTTTTGTTCCTCTAACTCTCGCTGAGTCTTCAGAAGTAGGTGTTTCTTCATGTACACTATATTCATATTGAAATTCTTTAGCATCTAAAAGCGACTTTATAGCCTTAACCATATCTTTACCATCGTTAATATCAGAAGCAAGTGTCTTAATACCTAGTTCATTCATTTGTTCTTTTGAAATTGTACCTGGCCCTTCCATAACCGAAGTCTTACCTCCATAAGTCATTGGGAATGCGATAGTCTCTTTTAATGATTCTTCTCCTGCAAAAAGCATAACTAGTCTATCTAGACCTAGTGCAATTCCACCATGTGGAGGAGTTCCTAAATCAAAAGCTTTAAGCATATGCCCTACTCCTGATTCAATTTCCGAATCACTATACCCCATTATTTTATAAGTAGCTCTTAGAATTTCAGCCTTATGTGCTCTTACACTTCCTCCTCCTACTTCATATCCATTACAAACAAGGTCATATTGCTGACTAACAATATCTCCTATATTTTCACCATTTAAGTGCCATTCTAAATATTCTTCATTTGGCATACTGAAAGGATTATGTGTAAATGTCCACCCACTTTTCCCATCTCGTACTTCAGCTTTATCATCAGAATCAACTTTCTTGAAGAAAGGGAATTTATGTACCCAAGCAAATGCAAGTTCACCATTTTTCTTTTGTTCTTCAGTTCTCATATCGAATTTATCTGCACCATACTTCTCAATTGCCTGATCATACGGAATTCTAGGAAAATCAGTAGTTGTCAATTTAACATCAAATTTTGCTGCTACTTCTTTTACTATAGACTCAATAAGCTGCATTATTTCTTCTTGTGTTCTAAAACTAGTTTCTACATCTATTTGAGTATGTTCAAAACCTCTATCTGCTCTTAAATCTTCATCCCTTATACATCTAGCTAACTGAAAATAATTCTCTACACCTGCTGTCATCAAAAGCTGTTTATATTGTTGTGGACTTTGAGGTAATGCGTAAAACTTTCCAGGATTTAATCTAGAGGGTACTACAAAGTCTCTTGATCCCTCTTTTGTAGAAGCAGTTAACATTGGTGTTTCAACCTCTGTAAAACCTCTGTTTAAAAATGCATTTCTAAATTCAAAAGCTAGTTTTGATCTTAACTTCAAAACTTTTCTCATTCGCTCTCTTCTTAAATCTAAATATCTAAATTTAAGTCTTGCTTCTTCTTTTATATCATATCCATCTCCAATTACTGGAATGGGTAGGGGATTAGCTTTGTTCAAAACTTTATACTCTAAAACTTCAATTTCTATTGTTCCAGTTATCATATCAGGATTAATCTGGTTTTCTGGCCTTGCATTTACCTTTCCCTTAACTTCGATAACAGTTTCGTTTGTAATATCTTTAAACATCTTAACGCCAACACACTGAACGATTCCACTTCTATCTCTTAAAGTAACAAACGCTACTTTACCCATTAGTCTATAATTTTCAACCCATCCCTTAATAGTTACCTCCTGATCAATTTTTTCTAGTGTATCTTTTATTAGAGTTCTTTCCATTTTTAATGTTTAATAATATGAAGCTGCCATAATTCTATCATAAATAAGAGGGAAAAAAGAAATTAAGAATCGAGAATTGTAATTTAAAGTATTGATAGAGACAGCAAAATTTATAGCGAAACTAATTTAACTGATATAATGAAAATATTAAAGAATTTATTTATGGTAGAGATCGTTTTATTTGTATGTTCATTGGTAATTATAGTGCCTTTATTATTTCTAGGTGCTTTATTTGTCAACTTTAGAAGAACACTTAGTGGTCAACCTGCTTTGACAACTGAGAAAGCAGTAATTGAATTATTTAAGGAATCCTACAAAAAGACTTACTCTAGACTGAAAGAAATTTTTAATATAAAGTCTAAAGCCAGTAAAACAAAAACTAAAAAAGAAGAAAAGAAGCCAGATAATTTTGAAGATGCTGAGTTTCGAGATGTGAATTAGTTTCTAGTTGTTAGTTTTTAGTAGTACTTTGAATTTTACTAACAACTAACAACTGAAAACTAACAACTAGTAATGACACCAATGCAGGAGCAATACAATGATATTAAGAAAGAATATAAAGATCATATTCTTCTTTTCAGACTTGGCGACTTTTATGAAATCTTTCATGAAGATGCTGTAAAAGCTAGTAAAATATTAGGTATTACATTAACAGGTAGGGGGAAAGGAGAAACTAGATACCCTATGGCTGGTATTCCCCATCACTCACTTTCTAGTTATTTACCTAAACTTATTAAAGCAGGTGTTAAAGTAGCAATTGCTGACCAAACAGAGGAGGCAACACCTGGTAAATTAGTTGAAAGAGAAGTTACAAAAATTATTACACCAGGAACTGTTATAGATGAAAATACTTTAGATTCTTCTAAGAATAATTATATTGCCTCTGTCTTAGAAGATGATACGAAAAGTTTTAGTTTAGTTTATTGTGATTTAACAACTGGGGAACTTAAAGCATTTACTTCAGACAGCGCTCTAGTCATAAGAAATGAAATAAATAAAGTCTCTCCTTCAGAATTATTAATTAGAGAAGATCAGTTCGAAACCATTGGTAAACTTACAAGCTTTCATCTTGAAAAACTTGAGAAAAGTGAATTTAATCTTAAAAGTTCTTATGAGATTTTATTAAAGCAATTTGATGTAAATAATCTAAAAGGATTTGGTATTGAAGATGACGAAGCAATGATAAGCGCTGCAGGTGCGTTAATTAAATACATTAGAAAGAACCAAAAAAACAATCTAAAACATATTAAAAATATCAAGCCATACGAATATTCTAATGTAATGCAGTTAGATTATGAAACAATTAGAAATCTTGAGCTTTTGAGTTCAATGACAAATGGGAATGAAAATGATTCATTATATTCAGTAATAAATAAATGTAAAAATCCTATCGGAAAGAGGCTTCTTAGACAATATATCCTTCATCCTATAACGAATAAAGAGATTTTAGATGATAGATTAGATGCTGTTGAGTATTTTTATAATAATACCTTACTTACCTCTGACATTAGGGACTCGCTAAATTCAATCGCAGACATAGAAAGAATTACAGGAAGACTTGGAACTGGATCAATTAACCCAAAAGATATAAGAGCCCTTGGAAGAAGTTTGGAGGAACTTTTAAGATTTATAAAACTAATTAACCAGACAGAAGGAGAATTACCAACTAGACTAAGCTACTTAATAAGAAATATTGAAGTTGAGAAAGTAGAAGAATTAATAAATTTAATAAATAAATCTATTAAAGAAGATCCTCCGACAGTTATTAATGAAGGTGGGATATTTACTGAAGGATATAATGAGAGGATTGACGAATTAAGATCAGTTAAAGGGAACGCCAAGGGTATACTTAAAGATATTCAAGAAAGAGAGTCTAAAAGAAATAATATTCCATCATTAAAAATCTCTTTCAACAGAGTATTTGGTTATTATATTGAAGTTACTAAAACTCATATAGATAAAGTTCCAGCTGATTATATAAGAAAACAAACTTTAGCAAATGCAGAAAGATTTATTACTGAAGAACTTAAAGAAATTGAAGATAAGATTCTAAATAGCGATGATGAATTAATAAAATTAGAGTTTGATTTATATAAAGAGTTTATAGAAGTATTAGCAAAAGGCATCAGTATAATACTAAAAGCCGCTAGTGTTATCGGGGAAATAGATGTTCTTTCTAACTTTGGACATATTGCAAAACAATATCAATATACTAAACCAGAGCTTTTAGAAGAAGATTTTATAGAAATTATTGATGGAAGACATCCTGTTGTAGAACAGATAACAAAAGAATTTGTTCCTAATTCAACTGAATTTAATGATTATTCAAAAATCCATATACTAACTGGACCTAATATGTCTGGTAAATCTACATATATAAGACAAGTAGCACTAATAACATTAATGGCTCAAATCGGCTCTTTTATACCAGCAAAAAAAATGTCTCTTGGGCTTGTTGATAGGATTTTTACAAGAGTAGGAGCATCAGATAATCTCTCTAAAGGTGAGTCTACTTTTATGGTTGAGATGAATGAAACAGCAAATATCTTAAATAATGCTACAAGTAGAAGTCTTGTTATTTTAGATGAAGTTGGAAGAGGTACTAGTACTTATGATGGAGTTGCAATAGCTTGGTCGATAGTAGAGTATCTTGACGAAAATATTAAGAGTAAAACTCTCTTTGCTACACACTATCATGAGCTTATAGAGTTAGAAAAAAAAGATAATATCATTAAAAACTATAATGTCTCTGTTTTAGAAAAAGATGAAAAAATCTTATTTCAACATAAAATAATTGCTGGATCTACAAATAGAAGTTATGGAGTACATGTAGCTAAACTTGCGGGTATACCGGATAAGGTTGTTGCTAGGTCTAATGAAATATTAGAGAGATTTGAAAATACAAATAGCGAAGATACTTCTAGCAAGTTAAAGGAAACAGAAGTAATTTATAAACCAATTTCAAGTACAACTGATACTTCTATAAAGACAGTTTCTACTCCAAAAAAACCTAAGCAGATTCACCCTGGACAACTAGGACTAATCTAGAATTATTCTAGAACTTCTCATTTTCTTTTATGCTCATTAAATATATAGATTTATATTTCTGACTTTTTCCTTTTGACTTCAAACTTTTTACTTTTCTATATTTTTAGCAAGATCTCGTTCAATTTGCTAAAATTACGTGATGGAAAATGATATATCCAAAAGACAACAGAACCTTCTAAATGCGGTTATAAAAGAATTCGTAGATACGGCAGAAGCTGTAGGTTCTATTAATCTGTTAAATAAATATAACTTTAAGGTAAGTTCTGCAACTATACGAAATGAAATGGCAGAATTAGTTTTAACTGGCTATTTATATAAAAAGCATACTAGCGCTGGAAGAATACCAACGACAAAAGGTTGGAGGTTTTTTGTAGATAATCTTAAAGAGGAATTAAATTATGTAGATGCTTCAAAAGCTGCATTAGACAATCAAGCAAAAACTCAATTTGTTTCAGACCTTGTTAAATTAAAAAATGAGAAAGGAGATTTAATTAGGCAGAGTTTGAACTTTTTATGTATGCTTTCTGATAATCCAACTATTGCCTTAATTGGCAAGAACGTATATTACTCTGGTCTGTCACTTCTCCCAAAAATTCCTGAGTTGCAAGAAGAAGATAACCTAAAAAGATTACTTCAGATTTTAGAAGACTACTATACCTTATCAGAAGTGTTCAATAAATCTGAGAAAAAAGAGGATGTAAATATCCTTATAGGTGAAGAAGAAACAGGAGATGAAAGATTTAAAAACTACTCTGTTATCTTTTCTGAAATTAGTTTTAGTAATGGTGAAAGAGGTTTTATAGCTGTAATTGGACCTAACAGAATGGATTATCAAAAAATCATTTCATCTTTAAAATATATTTCAGATACGATTAAGTTTATTGTAAACAATTAATTAGATTAGGCTATGGATAATCTTGAAACTAGAATTAATTCATTAATAGAAAAAACACTTAGCCTCTTATATATTGAACTTACTGATGAAATTAAATATATAAATGTTGATTATGTATCATTTAAAGTTAGTGATTTAGACATTCAACTAAATTTAAGTGAAATGAAAATCTTTGAGAAGACAAGAGATTACGCTATTTATATTTTAAATGAGGCTAAAAATACAGAATTAGGTTTTTTAGAAATCGTTAAATTCAGTACACTAGATGATGACTATATTGACCTAAGACATAGCAACTATAAAAAACTTAAAAGCTCTTATAGTAATAAACTTAAAGAAGTGATAACTGAGGATGGTTATGAATTACAACAGTTGAAAAATAAAAATGATTTTGTAGTATATTTTGTTGAAAAACCTTTATCTTTAGATATTAAAAACTAATACATGAAGAAAATTTACAATATTATTGATGAGATAATAAATAACTCTAAGAGAGCTTTAAATTCTAATTTAGATGATATTGATATAAAAAATATAAGTTCTAATTACGTAGCAATTCAATCTACGGACAATAATGATTATGATCAGTTAATAGAACTACTGTCTGAGATAGGTAAACTTCACTCAGAAAAAAAAACCGGAATAATATTTCAGTTAGAATCAAGCTACAAGACAGATTTGGGAGATATTGAATTAGTTAGAGTAAGAAAACCAGATCCTAATGGTGTTATTGTTGGCTTTGCCGATTTTAATATTACTAACTATGAAGAATTCAAAGCAAAATATCTAGATAAATCAAATTTTTCAATTCAAACATCTTCAGATGGTAAAGAGTTAATCCAATTAAAGGATGATGCTCAATTAATATTTTTCCCAAAAGAACCTATAAAAGTTAATAATAAAAATATGAAAAAAGATGACAACAATCAAGAAGAAAATAGCCAACTTATTGAGGAACTAAAAAACAAGAATCTTCAACTAATGGCTGACTTTCAAAATTACAAAAAAAGAATTGATGCAGAGAAAGCTACTTTTGGAGCTATTGCAAACATGAGTTTAATTACAGAACTTTTAGAGGTTCATGATGATTTAGGATTAGCTTTACAAGATGAGAATCTAGATCTTGATAATGCTAAGGGTTCTATTAAAACAGCTCAAGAAAAACTAGTAGGTTCTGCAAAAAATGCAGGAATAGAAAGAGTTGAGGTTAAGATTGGTGATGATTTTGATAGAGAGAAAATGGAAGCTATTTCTACAGTCCCAAATCCTGAGATGAAAGATAAGGTTATTGCTGTAATTAGTTCTGCTTTTAAATATGCTGATAAAGACGGTATTTTGAAAGCTGCGAAAGTTATTGTTGGTAAATAATTAACTTAATGAAAACCACTTTGAAGATACTACAAATAGACCTTATGCTGCGCTCGCTTCAACAATTTAAATTAATGATTCAGAACTTCTAATAATAAGTGGGCAATTAACGTGGGTACCGAGACCTTTTGACACTGATTTAACAATTTCAAATGCTAGAAAAATATATGATTATATAAGGAACAGAGACATACAATTTATTTTTACAGGTGACTTTAATGTAGGCTCAAGGACGATTACTTCAATGCAATTTGAAGAATTGGGTTTAAATTTAACTAGAAACTATAGTTTTACAAATACTTTAAATCCTGATCTACACAGAGCTAAACATTTATTTCCTGAAGGCATCCCATGCGATCAAGTGATTGTTGACAAAAGAATTGAAGTTATAGATTTTAAAATCATAACCCAAAATATCTCTGATCATTACGGACTAAGTTTGACTTTTAAAATTTAAAATATTTTATTGCTTTAATCCTCTAGGTCAATTTAATGTACAATTAAATATATTAAATAAAAAAAATGGAACAACAAAAACAAGTAAATCAACCTGTAGTTAATACACAAAGTACACCAAATACTACTGTAAATAATTCAAGTAATGTGAAGATGAATTTCGTATTGTTTATAAGTATTATTGCAATTATCGCCAGTGGAATTGCAATATTTCTTGTAGTTAGCGATAGTGGTAATTCTGATAATGACATAGATAAGACTGAGCCTACTAATGAATCTGATGACGGACAAGCTGTTATGGGATACCCTGCGGGAGAAAGAGATATTGATGAAATGGTTGTAAATAATCGAAATTCAGGAGAATATAATGATCCATTATTAGGTAACGGTGCAGCTTCTACTTTAGAAATTTTTGAAGCAGATACATATTTGTTTGACATAACTGATCTTCCACTTAATGATGGTGATGTTTTCTATTTTGCTATAGAGTCTTCTTTTGGTGAAAAATTATATAGTACTGATCAGTTTATATATAGTCCAAATAATGCTTTAGTAAATTCAGAAGGTATTGCTTATTTAGAGGCATCTTTGGAAACATTTACTTACTTTAGAGTAGATACTCCTTTATATATTCAACTTTATGAAATTGTTCCTGACTCATTAGGAAACACTACTGAATATTTATCAGGAGGTTATCAGTTATTCAATATCTAATATATTTTAATAGCTAATTGCTTTTAGTAAATTTTGTATTAATGAAACAAAATACCTTTTCAATTGTAGCTAGAGATCCAAAATCAGGAAAAATTGCTGTTGGTGGTTCAAGTAATTGGTTCGCATACTCTAGATTAGTACCTTGGATTGAAGCTGGATTGGGAGCAGTTGCTACTCAAGCAGAGACTAGTCTCTCCTACCCTAAAGTGATTTTTGAATCATTAAAATCAGGAAAAGATATTAAAAGCTCTCTCATCGCTGCTACTTTAAGTGATGAAAATAAAAACATAAGGCAAGTAATTGTAATAGATAATAATGGAAACACATCAGTATTTACTGGAGAAAAATGCGTTAAATTTGCCTCAGATTATTCTGAACTAAATTTTGCAGTTGCTGGTAATATGCTTGCTAATGACAAGGTTATCCCAAGTATTATTGAATCATTTAAAACAGCAGACGAGGAATTGCCTTTAGCGGAAAGAATGATTCAAGCTTTAAAAGCTGGTCAAGACGCTGGTGGTGATTTTAGAGGAAAAAGATCAGCTGGTCTTTTAGTTTCTGAATCCGAAAAGATTGGTACTCATATGGATTATATCTCAACTAATATTCGAATTGATGATCACGTAGACCCAATCTTAGAAATGGAAAGAATTTATAATATCTCAAAAGCATATAAATTCATGGAGGCTGGGGATAATTTCGCGTATGAGCTAAATGATAAAGAAAATGCATTAAAATCTTATCAAGAAGCATTTAAACTACAACCTGAGAACGATGAAGTTTTATTCTGATTTACAAAATTATTAAAAGATATTGGTGAAACAGCTGAGTTTGAAAAAAGATTTGATAAATTGCTTAAGAGAGATCCTAAATGGAAACAATATTTAGAACGAGTAGAAGCTGTTTAGTAAGCTGAAATAGCTCAGTTGGTAGAGCGGCGGTATCGTAAACCGTAGGCCGCGAGTTCGACTCTCGCTTTCAGCTTTTTTTAATAATCTGCTTACATGTTCATATTACTCATATCCATTACCTCATAAATTCTTACTTTCTTTAGGCCAGGTGCAGACTTAACAAGATCAATTGCATCTTCCATACTATCTGCTTTTAAAATCATATAGCCAGTTAATTCATCTTGATCTGATTCGATGTCTTTTTTTTCACCACCATCAAATAAAGCAGAGTTCATAATTGGAGCTCCCATATCTACAACATTTTCTTTATGTGCTTCAAACCATTTCATCCAATCTTCCATTGATGCTCCCCCATCTTTATTTTGACCAACATGCATAATAATGTATTTTCTTATAGTTTATTTTGATAAAGAAATTTAAATTTGAAGTAAGTATTACACATATTATTTAGCTTATATAGATTAAGAAAAAATACGTATATTTATACAAACCTAAGAATTAAAAATATTTAGAATGGAAAAATTTAAGTAAATTCTGTAGTATTATGTAATTAATCAAACAAAGATGAGTGGGATAGAAGTTATAGTAGAAGATAGTATATTTCAAAATTTTAGTGAAGTTGTAGGTGAAAGTGATTTCTTAGATAAACTTACTAACAAAGTAAGAACGATTAGTGAAGAAGATGGTTTAGTTTTTGAAGACGGAAGCCTTAGGGTAATAGATATTGGTGAAGGGTATAGAATGAGTGTTGAAAAAGTTCCAATTGGTCCATTAACTAACAAAATTGTCGTCTCACTTTCATCAATAGGCTATGATGAAGATGATGACAATATAGCTAAAGCTCATAAAGTTAATGAGACTATTCAATTTACTTCCGCCCCCAATTCTAACGAAATAAAATGCAGATACGTTTACTCCGGAGAAGAACTGGATGCAGTGGTTATATGACGAGCTAGTAAAAGATAATCATGAAGTCATTATGCCTACTTTACCTAATGCTGATCATCCAAGTAGAAATGAATGCCTAAATGAAATTATTAAATTGCTAAAAGATCTTAATCATAAGGAGTTAGTAATGATTGGACATTCTTTAGGAGTAACTTCAGCACTTGATTATATTGAGGAGTGTAATAAAAAAGTGCTTGGTTTGATATCTGTTTCAGGCTTTCACTTAGATACTGGTCATGAGTTAAACAGTTATTTTATGAAAGAGAAAGATATAGATTTCGAGAAAGTTAATACAAATCTTAATAATAAGGCTGTTATATACGGTGATAATGATCCATATTTGACTAAAGAGATTAGAGAAGCTCTTGCAGATGAGCTGGATGTTGATCCTTATATAATTGAGAATGGCGGACATTTGAATGAGAGTGCTGGGTTTAGTGAGCTTCCTTTAATTACAGATATTCTTAATAGCTGGGAAATTAACTAAGTTTCGCTCAACCCATCAAAATCATAATACTTCTTCCCCTTTAAATTATCAGGAAGATACTCTTGATCAACTTTCTTACCTTTCTTCTCTTCTAACCATTTATATCTAGTATGCCCCTTACCGTAACCAGCATCTTTAACAACGTCATTAACTTCATTTCTAAGATGAAGAGGAATTGGATCTAAGTCTATATTTTTTACATCACCTAGCGCATCTCCTATCGCTGTATAGCTAGCAATAGATTTCTTACTGGTCGCTAGATAAGTTGCGCATTGTCCTAAAATTATAGTACTCTCAGGCATTCCTATCATTTTTATAGCTTGCATAGTAGAAGTTGCGAGAATTAGTGCTTGAGGATTTATATTTCCTATATCTTCAGAAGCGAATATGACCATCCTTCTTGCAATAAATACAGGATCTTCTCCAGCATCAATCATTCTAGCTAGATAATGAACAGTAGCGTCAGGATTAGAGCCCCTCATAGATTTTATAAAAGCCGAAATTGTATCGTAATGACTATCTCCTGATTTATCGTACCTTGCTACTTTTTTTTGTAAGACTTTTTCTATAATTTCTTTATTAATATCTTTAGCATAGTTATTAACTAGCTGAACTGCATTGATAATCTTTCTAGCATCACCATCAGATAATGCTTTAATATAATTCTTAGATTCTTCATCCCATTTATGTTTTGGGTATTGTTTTAAAGCGCTATCTATAACCTTTTCTAAGTCATCATTAGATAGCTTATTAAATATGTATACTTGGGATCTTGAAATTAATGGAGCTATTATTTCAAAGCCTGGATTTTCTGTAGTTGCTCCAATTAGTGTTATTGTTCCATCTTCTACTGGTGGTAAAAAAGCATCTTGTTGCGCTTTATTAAATCTATGTATCTCATCAACAAATAATATTGTTCGCTTTTTTAATGCTTCAAAGGTTCCTTCTTGATTATTTCTCTTGGCTCCCTCGATTATCTCCCTTACTTCTTTTATCGATCCACCGACTGCAGAATATCCAATAAAAACTGCATCTACATAATTTGAGATTAATTTAGCCAATGTTGTTTTTCCAGATCCTGGTGGTCCCCAGAATATCATTGAAGAAATATCACCAGATTCCAACATTCTCCTAATCGGTCCATCTTCGCCTACAAGATGTTTTTGACCTATGAATTCATCTAAAGAACTTGGTCTAAGTTTTTCTGCTAACGGCCTAGTATTCATATATAATTATACCCTATTTTTGTAATTAATACCTTTTATTCAGATTTACAAAAATATTGAATGCCTTTGTACTTGTGTTATCATATTTTGGAATCTAATATATATGGTTGCACTTAGTAGAAGTGATATAGAATATACTGACAATGATATTGAAAGTAATGTGGTAAATAGTATTTTTACTCCAGAACTTGATAGAGATAGATATAGCACGTCTGAAGAATTTGAATCACCTTGCTTCTTAGCAGAGTTACATAACTTAGATGATCTGCTAAATGGTTATTTGATTAGGTTTAATAGTGGTGATGAACTTAAAGATATTGAGGTAGCAAAAGATAAAATTTCACTGAGTCTAAAAGTAATCGCTTTGAGAGTTATCAATGATGATGAAAAGTATATAGCTACAATGAGTATTTGCTACTCCTACTTCCAAATCTACTCTAATTCTAACCCAGTTATAATGAAAGAAATATCTTCGGTATTTACGAAAATTATGCAAGAATTCCACCCGGTTACAATGAAATCTTCTCTTAGTTTATAGCTTGCTTTTGTTGCTCTATTTTGGCATCTATATTATAATAGTTATGATTATTATGAGCGATACAATAGACGAAACTGTAGCACATATTACTGACGTATCAGCAGCAATGACAGAGCTTGACGGTATTAAGATGCAAATACATTATGATGATTCAGCTCCTACCTTAAGCTTTAAGCCTGAAACTGATATATCCAAATATAATACTCATACAGATTCAATCAGACCAACGTCTGCTAGATCTGTAGTTCATAGAAATTTTACAACTAAAGTGACAGAAGGTAAAATCATTTCACCTCAAGATGATGCAAATGTTACTGGAGTTAAGTTTGGAGATCTTAAAAATTCAATCGTCAGAGTACTCAGTAATGTTCACATCCCAGAAAAGCAAACTGAAGCAAGGTTTTTTATGCTAGATTCTGTAGCTACATATACTGGAGAAAATCCAGTATATTTAGAATTAACAGCTAGTTTTATAGATGAAGCAGCAAAAAGGCTTCATATACAATTTCTAGAAGAACAATAGTATTGTTTTCATTAAATACTCTAACTATCAACATTCATAAGTCTAATACCTTTACTCTTATAAATATTGATAGTGTTTTCTAAATCAAAGTGCCTATTATCCTTATTCAATAATTCATCTAGAGTCATTAGTAAATTTTCACCGTTATCAAACACATCCTTAAGTTCACCTTTTACATTTATAGCTTCGTAAATTAAATAAAATTTATCGTGAACTATACTCCCTTCGTTATCTTTATCAATCTTATGATTTACACCTTTAAATATAAACTCTGCTTTTAAACCAGTTTCTTCTATTAAACATCTAAATGCTGTATCTTCTGGATTCTCTCCTATAAGTACTTTTTCAGTAGGAAGTTCGTAATAATTTTTAAATGGTTCAATTAATCTCTTCTGAACTATAACCCTATCTTCGATATAGTTGCATATAATCAAAACAGAAACTCTTTGATTTTTTAAAATAGTAGATGTCTTATTACTTATATTTAAAGATAGCTCTTTTCCTTTCGAAGTAAGAGAATAGTTAGAGTCTTTATCTTTAACTATTAACTCAAGTTTTAAAAGTTGGTTTACATGATAATTAAACCAATCTGTAGTTAACCTCTTTCTATTTAACTCTGCAAATCTAGCTGAATCATTTTTAGCTAAATATTTTATTACTTCAGCCTGCACTTCATGAATTGATTTATGATTTGTCATTACGAAAGAGCCCTTTACTATAAAATTTACTATTGGAATTTTACAATCATTTATTACATTTTACTAAATGATTATGAATCAGGTTCAGATAATCGATAAAGTTGCATTTATATACATTAAGAATAACAAATTACTTTCAGCTAGATCAATAAATAAAACAGCGTTTTATACGCCTGGGGGAAAAAGAGAGAAAAATGAATCAGACATAGAATGCCTTACAAGAGAGCTTAAAGAAGAACTAAATGTAGATTTTATAGCAATTTCAGCAAATCACTACGGAGACTTTCAAGCTCATGCTCATGGTAAAGACATGAGTATCGTAGTTAAAATGAAGTGTTATTTTGGAGAATTTAAAGGAGAATTATTACCTAGTTCAGAAATTGAAGAAATAAAATGGTTAGATTCAAATGATATAGGTAAAGATTATACGTCAAAAGTAGATTGGTTGATTTTAGCTCAGTTAAAAGTTGATGGGAAAATATTATAAAAAATGTAGGCGATAATGGCTATTGTCGCCTACGCTTTATATTTTATTAAAACTCAACACCAACTGCCCACCTACTCTTAGTTGAATTACAGTTTTTATCACTACATTCTCCGTAGCACGTAAAAAGTGTTGCGGAGTTGTCACCTAACCACGAACTCATTATATATCTATCTTTTTCATTTACTGGACTAGAAAAAGTTATAGTTCCGTTTAAATATCTATCATTAATACAAGCCTCAAAATTATCTCCAATTTTTGAGTTCAAGATCTGAGCAAAATCAGTAGTAGGCGAATTACAGAATCCATCTACGCAGTTATTGTGGCCTATGATTACTTTATTTTTATTAAAGATAGTATTTTGTACTATACTTGGTATGCTTGAAGCATCCCAGTTCTCCTCCAGAATAATATCAAGTTTTATAGGATCATTAAAACTATCCGTCATAATCCAGTTCCCTAAACATTTCTCACTTGTTTCAATATTCTTTAATGGCTCTATAGCTTTTAGAACTTCCACTAACTTTGAGTTATTATCTGACACCCTGTTTATAAGTTGGAATAAGCTGTTTTTCTTATATATAAATGAAGAATTTGACTTGGTATGATGATCGGATGCCCTAACAGTATCAAAAGTTATAACAAAAGCTATAAACGATAAAACTAGAAGAATAAGCAATGTATACACTTTTAATATAGTCCTCATATTGAGAGAATTATATCACAATAAATTATTTATATTACTTATTCTATTGCTCCGCTGACTCGCTCCTTCTCTCTGAAGCTAAGACATAAGTTCTAAAAGTTGAGAGTTTATATCCAAATTTGTCTACAAAATCATCAGCGACATCTTTTCCATCTTTATATGCTCTCTCCAGCAATCTATAAATTAAATAGCCAGACAATCCATACTCTGCATTAAGCTCATTTATGTAGTTCTTTAGCCCCTTCTCTTCATTAATCAAGTTCCAATCTGAAATATTAAAAGCTTTAAGCTCTGTTAGAATTGCTTGATTAAGTTCTTCCCTAGCAATCTCATACGCTCTCCTTGAAGGAGCAAATTCACTGTCCGACTTTCTTTTTTCTCTATAGATCTTATGGGCAGTCTTCCATTTCGGTTTAGCTACATCTAATTCCTCAGTTGCAATATCCCAAGCTTCTCTAAAAGAAGTTTCTCCCGTACCAAATCTAGCATCAATTATTTCCCAATCTATAAGATTATAATCAAAGCCTCTTTCTAAATTTACAGCTGCTATAATTTCTCTCTGATATGAGCTATCAACTGGAATTATTTCCCGATTATTAGTAAACCATCTTATCAAAGAAGACGTCGTCATATTTAAGCTATCAAATTCGCTATTTAGTCTTTCAACAATAACTGCTCTAGTAACTCTAACTGTTTCGTCCGACCTTTCTTCGTAATAATATTTTTTTACTAATTCAATAAAGTGTAAATATTCCTCATTACTTAAAACTATTTGAGGATTACCATTCATATTTTTTTCTATTCTGGGATTTACAATTTGCTTAGAAATTAGATTTCTAGAAACCCATACGCTTAAAGAATCACCATTAATACAATTTGACCCATCAGCTTTGCCGTATCTTCCATTTAATGTAGCAGCAATTTGATTATATGTTAAAGTTTCTTCTTGATTATATAAAAGAATTATATTATCTATAATATCTCTATACTTTTCATTTCGCGGATTTAAAAAGGTAGTATAAACTACGTTTGAAAGGAGGATTTCAGTCTGTCGCTCTAAAGCTTTTTCTGTATCTGTTAGCTTTGATCGTAATTTAGGAATAAAGTTTTTTGTATTAGAAATGTCTTTAACTCTGGCTTTAATATATTCTTCACCTTCAAGATTAAATCCTTTTGAAAAAACTTTCTAGCTATGATAATTAGGTATAAAATCACTTACCGGTATTCCCAAATCAACTATTATTTCTGCAAGTGATTCATTTGTTAAGTAGTTTCCATCTTCATCTCTAGCATATAAAAATTCTTCCCAAGTAAATCTATTAGCTGGGCATACTAAGTTATATTCGTCTACTTCATCTACTACCCTACCTATTAGTTGAGATAAGTTATAGCCAGAGTTTTCAATTGTTGTTGGATCATCAGAATCGTTTACCATAAGGAATAATAACACACCTTTGATATATAGCGAATAGCTATCTTATCAGATCAATCTCAAACGCTCCCATACCTCCAGTAAAATACCCTGCTGTTTTAAAATGCTTAACATATTTATGGTTCTTAAGAAGCTTCTCTACAATCGGTCTTACTACCCTACCCTTACCAGTAATAACAAGAACTCTTTTATCATTCTTAAGATATGAGTCTTCAATAAATTCGAAAAGATATCTTTCAATATCGTACGGATCTAATTTTCCTAAAAGATGAAAATCAAACGTAGAATCAGCTTCAAAATTTTCTTCCCACGGGTACATAAGCTAAAAATTCAAATTACCAATTGGTGAACTAGTAGGCGGGTTAGCCTCTTGAATTGTTATACTTACGCTATTACTGAATTCAGAACACGCATTATCATTTATAGTACAAAGTGTAAAACTATAAGAACCCGGAGTTAGTGTCCAATAATAATTTCGAGAATCTTGAGTTAACATTACAGAATTTGCACTGTTAGCTGAATATTCTGGGCCATTTAAACCAAGTATTAAGTAATACCCCTTACTATTATCAAAACCTGTTATATCCCAGCTTAAGTTCGCTCCATTATCATCAGTAGATGCATATAGATTAAATACATCTTTTACAGTAATTACTTCAATTATTCTTGTAACTTTAAGCTCTTTAGTTGTTTCGTTATTATTTAATGGATTAATAGCCTTAATCTCTATTTCATTTAATCCCTCAGAAAGATCAATCTTATACGTAAACACTCCGTTTACAGAATCTATTTCTTCATCATTTATCGTTATAATTGCATCTTTTGAGCTCGTTCTACCTGTTATTTCAAGAGTGGGATCTTTAATTTCAAAATCGCTATCCTTAGGAGAGGTAATAGTTAAATCTGGTGCTGTTAAGTCAAGATCTAGAGTTGAAGGAAAACCTCTCTTTGATATTGAATCAAGATCTTCGTCTTTATCAATTCTAGATAATACTTCTGATCTAAAGCTATCACTGTCGCTTAAGTTTAATGATCTAACATCAATAAAGATTTCATCTAATAGTTTTTGTCTTTTATACCAGCTAGTTATTGATATTTCCTCTACAATTTTTCCCTCTGCAGAAGAGCAATTTAAGCTATCCCTATCAACTTGAGCTAGACTACCTGAAGGGATATCAATTGTTTCTTCATTACAACCAACTGCTTCAACATTATTTTCTTCTACACTTACAAAAGTCTCTCCACTAAACCTTTCATAAACATTAAAGATTGATTTACCTGCAGTTATAGTAGAACTTGAAGCCTCAACATTAATTGTTGAAGACTGAATCCTGCTCCAAATACTACCAGAAAGTAATTCTATGTTTATATCGTTATTAGTAAGACTTATAACAAGCTCAGTATTAGGATCAACACTTATAAATGAATTATCAGGAAGAAAAATGTAAGAAAAACTGTTTGTTGCATTTTTAATATATGAAGGATTATCCAAGACTATCTCTCCTGCCTCCATTATTTCATAAACATCTTCTTCTGAAGATTTATAACTTATAGTACCCGAGCCTCTTACTAAAACAATATCATTCAAACCTGTTTGTATTTGATTAGATTCACCTCCAAACTTTGTAAGAAGTGCTAAAACAAATGCAACTAAGACAATTATTCCAAATATAAATATTTTTTTTCTATTATCTGATGCTTTATCTATATATTTATTTAGTTTTTCTCTAATAGTTTTTTTATCAGCTATTAGATTAGCTTCTTCAGAAATATCATTTGTAATTATTTCTTCATTTGCTGTTGATTTCATTTTTATTCTTTCCATATTAGATATCTTACTAAATTAATAATATGTTTACTATCTGCTGATTTCATTAATCATTACTTTAGCAGTCTTCCCAATACCAAATACATCTGGTGAATACATTAGATTTACTTTTGGAGGATTAACATTATATTCTCCACTAAAAGTAGCTCTTGTTAAATATTCATATTTATAAGCACCTTTTGGTAGATTGCTCATAAGTAACCCAACTCTATCTCCTAATAATCTCTCTCTAGTTATAAGATAACCTAAATTAGTATAACTATTATTACTTATATCAGAATTTCTTGCAAAGTAGTTATAGTCATTATCAATTTTACTCTTTAAAGATTGATCTACTGTACCTAAATTAAAATTCACTAATTCATAACCAGCAGCTATTGGAGCCTCAACTAATACTTGTGAATAATCTCCCTCGGATATTATATATAAAGTATGCTTTATTATATCTCCTTCTTTAATATTTTCAATAACTCCATCTATTGATTCAATTTCTTCAAAGATAGTAAATCCATGAGAAACAGGTCTTATATCACTAAAATCAGGATAGGTATTTAAGTTCAATCTGTAATATTGATTATGATTAGAAAAATTATATAGCGTTAACTCATTTAACTTATCTAAATTCCCAACTGTCAGGCTCTCCTCACTACATTCAATACAAATATCCTTATTATTCAATAACGCACTAAATTTAATATCTCCGTCAATTATTTCATCTCTATCAATTCTATAGTTAGAAACAGTATTAATAACTGATGCTACAGAGAATGTTGAGTAGTTATTGTTTTCATTATCTCTTAACCACATCATTCCCTTTTCAGTTAATGAATCGTAACCTCCATCTCTAATTAAAGTTAGTAATACAGTTGCTGTAACATTCTCATTCGAGTCAGAATAATAGTAAGTACTAGAATCATTTGATTCCCAATAAATTAAGCCTGCACTTAATGTTCCAGAATTAATTAAATCATTCATTAACTCGTCATATCTTGAAGAGTTTTTATCCAAAGACATAACTAGCCAAGCTTTAGCGCTATTATCATATACCTTATCGTAAATATTATTTATCAGTGATTCAGTAGATTTTGATTCATACAAACTAGTAACATATATTCCTAAAGCTCTAGATGTAAGCGTAGTAGAATTTTTGTCTGTCTTTAAGAGTATTTCTAATCTATCTACTCCTTTATTAACAACTGTACTACTAACGCTAATGCCATTTCCCTCAGCAATATATAAAGCGTAAAGTGCATACGCAGTATTTTCAATATTTGCTTGAGAATATTGCTTATTCCAGAAATCCCAGCCTCCAGATGAAAGTTGTAGATCATATAATTTACTAACCAAAGCACTAACTTCTTTATCATTCAAACCATCTAAATCATTTAGGTTTCTAAGTCCTAAATATGAAATCAATTTTGATGATGTTTGGTCAGTACAGTAGTAATTATATTTAGTAATATATTCCTTCTCCTGACCAATATTTTTTGCAAGTGAAGGAGTAACCTCTAGATCTAAATTAGAATAAATAGCATCATCAGATACTTCTATTATCTCAGTAGCGCTAAAATTAAGTTTTCCTGTGGTACTATTCGTCTCATAATGAGTAGCAAAATTTAAAGGTATTTCTTTTAGTACTGAGTCTAATTTTTCTTCCCCTTTATATAAGTTAAACTGAAATTTAACTAATGGATCTGTACTTGTAGCTTCTATAGCTACTTCATAAATTTCCCCTTTATTAGCAGCTATTGTAATCGGCTCTGTTAATAAGACTTCTTCATTTCCAGATACATTTGAAATTATCTCAATTGAAGCATCAATATCTTTATCTGTATTATTCTGTAGTAAAGCACCAACGTTAAGCTTATCTCCATATGTCACAAATCTTGGTAGACTTGGAAATATTTGATAGTTAAGATTAGATATAATCTCTACTTTCTCTTGTCCAAAAAGATCTTCACCGCTACTAGCTTTTGCCACTATTACCCATGTTGTTAAATTGTCAGGTAATTCAAAATCTAAAGTTGCTTTACCATCTTTTCCAGTTTTAATTTCTGTCTGCCAGAAAGCCGTATCTTTAAATTCTTTTCTTGTGTCTAACTCATCAAATAAATTTGTAGATCCTCCTCCGCCTCCACCCTTGTCTCCCCATACAAGGTCTTCTCTAACTTTATCTATACTTAATGTTAGATTGTTACTTGAAGCAATATTGTACTCTCTTAATTTGTACATTACTTCTAATATGTTCTTATCTCCTATCAAAGCTAAATCGAATAAAGCTTTATCTACTACCGAAACAGTAACTCTTGAGTCAATATTTACTCCCTTTCTTGAAGTATTTATTTTCAGTTCGACCTTATCTCCCGGCTTATAACTTTTTTTATCTGAATTAATATCAACATCTAGCTTTTTATCTTCAAAGTCTACAACCAGTTCAGTAGTACCAATTCTAAAATCAGCTTTATTGCTAGCTGATGAGTTCTGTCCTTCAACAATTACACTAGTTAAGAAAATATTAGGAACATATTCTTCCTTAATCTCCTTATTTATCTGATAACTAGGTGAATCTGATTTAACTACTTCATATTCTAGTATGTTATCCCAACTATAAATATTTAATAAATAAGCACTATTAAAGTTAGTACTAATATTTAGTTTTGCTATATCAGAAACACTATAAGCATTTTTATCTTTTTCAATATCAATTTCATGACTATCACCTAATTTATAACTATAGCTATAGTAATAAGGATCATATGCTCTAAATAAAGCTCTACTAACTTCAACTCCATTTCAAAAAACCTTTGCTACATATAAGCCTCCACTTGAAGGTATGAAATTTACAGAGGCCTTTCCATTTGAAGTCCGTAATCCTTCTTCGTATAAATATATATCATCAAAAATATATTCATAGTAAAGTCCTAAGCTGGAATCTTCTGTTCTTACCCAATCTTCATTTCGCTTGTAGAACGCTACAGTAAAATTTGAGTCAACAGGATTAGAGTTAGTATCCAATGATACATAATCTATATTTAGCTCCTCTCCAACTGTATTAAAATAACTAGAGAATCTATAACCAAGTTGAATATCTGAATTTATTACTTTTATATCTTTCGAAGTAATAACTACTTCATTATTAATATCTATTATTTCAGCATAAAATGTATTTAGCTGTAGGACATATTTAGGATCGATAGTTGAGTTAAATCTAATGATTGCCTCGCCATTCTCGTCAGTTCTTGCTTCTCCTTCAAGTACTATTTCACTTTCAAAATCAGATACATTTTCACAATATAAATAACAATACATATACATATCAGAAAGATCATCGGCCAGTTTATTGGTAAAACTATAGTCGGAGTATTCTGGAATTGATGTAAAAGTGTCTCTTAATGTTATTTTCCAATTTACTTCTGCATTTGAAAGAGCCGCACCGCTAAAATATCTACTATTTAATTTTATTTGAACTTCTTCACCAGTCTGAGCTATATCATTTGCTTCAAGCTCAACATAAAAATCTTTCTTCTTATAGTCTTCTACTAAAAATTGAGCGCTTGTATTGCTTGCGTCTGCTACATCAATAAAAAACTTAACTCCTTCCGAACCTTCTGGAATTACAAATGAACCATTAAATTCTCCGTTACCATTTAAATCATAATTTTTCTTAATACTGTCTAAATTTATACCATTAGCATAAATATTTAATTTTACTGAGTCGGAATTAAATTTAGGATAGCTAGTTGGAAAACTAGAAATTGGATAACTAGTAGCACTTTCTCCATCATTAGGAACAACCATTCCTGTATCAGTCCATTCTCTAACGTAACCTTTAAAATTAACAGTGTCTCCAGGCTTATATAAAGTTCTATCAGTATAGACATACGCAATTATTGGATCTAGTGTTGCTCTACCTTTTGGATACCAGTATCCTCCCATTCCATTGCTCCAATTTGAATCTAATATTCCAAACCTACCCTTATACTCAGCATAAATAATCAAATCTTGCTTAGAGTAATTATTTCCGTGATGTAGTCCTTTTGAAAGTAAGACTCCGTCAGAACCAGTAGATCCTAAGAATGATCCATTACTTAAATATATCTTTGCCCCTGAGACAGGTTCACCGCTAACTGCATCTACAATCCAAGTTAGATCAGATGTAGTTCCCTGATGTAGTGTTAATGCAAGAGATGAATAATTTATAATCTGTAAGTCTTGGTCATTTATTATCAACATATATACACCTTCGCCCTTTGTTTTATCAGTAATATCTACTTTATATTGGCTTGTTTCATTAAACTACTCTTTATACATTTCTGAATTATCAACGCTCCAAGAGCTAATCATTGAACTACTAAAGTAGTTTGCTAGTTCAGCAGTGTTCATGTAATTACCGTTCTGAGAATAAATATACCCGCCGGATTTAAAAGTATTTGGGGATAGCTTATATAATTTATAATTAAAGCTTGAATAATTTGTACTACTAAACCATACTTCCAATGGATTTGATGCGTTGTACATCGCTCTTTCACCTCCTACAATTTCAATACTTGGGTCGTAATCTTTTGTTTTATAAGAAAAAGATACTGGATATTTTAATCCTAAACCATCAGCAGAATTTCCATTTAAAACTTGAATATTATAGCTAGTCGAAGGTTCATTATAACCCTTTAATGATACATATCTATCGCCACTATACCAATATGATTCATCTCTAGTTAAAGTCTTACCATTTACTAAAATATTACCGACAAGACTATCTACATTCATTTCAGTAGTAAAACTAATTGAGGGTTCACTATGATAAGCAAGTCCAGTTGAATCATTAATTGAAACGTTTATATCTGCTTCAGGATAATCAACAGTCGAAAAAACTACTCTTCTTTCTTCGCCTAGTGGAGAATTTGTTTCTAATGCTCTTAAATCTCCACTAAAAATAATTTGATAATTAGTTATTGGGTTTAAGTTAATACCTGGTTGAATGTATATATAATTAGAAGAGCCTTTAGTCTCCTGTGAAAGAATAATTTGAATATCGTATCCTTGATTATATTCAGGCACTAATTTAATTTTATTAATATCAAGCTGAACAGCAACATTAAATTCTATAGAAATTCTTTCTGAAAGACCGTATCCTCCGCCTAATGAATTTTCTGATAAAAGAATAGGTTTCTCTCTTTCAATACTCCATTCGAAAGGTTCCTGCATCTTTAAACCGTCAGTTGATTCTATTAATTCATTATTAACATTTACGGTATAAATATAACCTAGATCAAATCCATTTGATGGTCTAAATCTTAATGTTGTAGTTGAAAGCCATTCGTATTCACCTTCAACTTCAGGTGTGATTGTAACCGGAATCTCCTTTTCTTGTTGATCATCGACACTTGCTAGAGATGTCACAGGTTTGTTAAATGTAATAATAATATCCTGATTTTTTTCTTTTAGTATTTGAGGAGTATTAATTATTACCTCTGGATATGTAGTTGTCTCGAATTTGAATGATTGGATCTTATTTTTAATATCATTATTTTCTATAGTTACCTCAGATTCTGTTGCAAGTTTTAATGATTCATCAGGGATTAAAATTAGTTTATTTTCTTCCCACTTAGCTTCATAATCTATTTCAGGTGTTATCTCAATACTTTCCTAAAACTCATCTCTGATTTTTACAACACCATTAAGATTTATTTCAATTGATGAATCTATAGGTACTTCTGAAATATTTCTTCTAGGGGAAGATCCTGTTAGATAGATAGTGTCCAATTTTTTCTCAAAACCAAAAGTATCTATATTTATTAGTGAGGTCAAAAAGAAAAACGAAAAGAATAGAATTGAAAAACCAACGATAGGTCGGCTTCTTTTATTATTAACTTTGTTTATAATTTTAGAATTCCTTATTCTCAAAGCTAGACTTGTAATTCTTGCTTTTGCGAATTTGATAATAGAAATTAGAAAACGAATATGTGTAAGAGGATTAAGACTCTTCTTAAACTTTTTTTCTTTTAAGTTTTCAAACAAAGAAACTATTACTAATACTAAAATTACAGCAAGTATAGAAATAACTGCTACAAATGCAATAGATTGATCATAATTCTCAATTGCTAGCTGTGTTAGAAAAATAAGCAATATAATACTTGCAGAGTATGCTGGGTATTTAATAGTACTTTTAAGTAAATTCCTATAGATTATAAGAACGATAAATGTAAGGATTAAGAATAATACTATTTGAGTTAATAGCCTCTCATTATAAGTATTAAACGAAGTTTGATTAAACTGATCAAACATTCTGACGTAAACATAAACTGTAAAAAATACTCCTAAAAATTTCAGTATATTAAATTTATTAGATTTGATTTTTTGATACGTTACTCTCGAAGAATTAACTAATTTATTTTTAATTAAGGTAAATGTAGTCTTAGATTTTTCAATGATTCTACTAACACTAAAAAATTCTTTAAAATTGAAAGTCTTCATACGAAAAAGTAACTTATATAAAACTGGGGCTTTATACCCGTATTATAGAGACAATTGTTCCATTAAAAAAGTGTCAATTTTTTAAAGGGTTATAGTCGAAAGTAATGTTCTGACAATCTGTAGTATCTTCAAATCCTTGATTAAAGCTATTGAAGTCTATATTACTGCTAGTATTAAACTTAACAATATCATCACTACAAATAGTAATTTTCAAAAGTTCTGAATAATTAAATTCATAATCATTCGCTGTGACTAAATTTATAGAGTAATTCCAAATAGGTGCTGCTGCTACAGATCCGTATAGTCCATCCATTTCTCTTCCTAATGAATTTCCAACCCAAACTCCAACTATATATTCTGGGGTATATCCCATAGTAAGAGCATCTTTAAAATTTTGTGTAGTTCCAGTTTTAGCAGCACTGGGAAAGCTAGTTCTTAAAGAACTTAATGAACCAAATTGATCCCTTCTAGCGTCATTATCTGAAAGTATATTTGTAATCATCTGAGTTATCGCTACTGTATTCTCTCCAAAAATTTTGCTACTATTTTTTTCTTGCTTATGCTCCCAAATTATAGTTCCACTACTGTCCTCTATCCTATCTATCATATAAGGTGTAGATAATTCCCCCTCATTTTGAAATAAACTGTACGCATAAGTAAGAGCAAATAAACTTACTTCACACGCTCCAACAGTTGCAACTATTCCACACTCACTCGCACTATTTATGCTACCAAGCCCAACTTGTTTCATTAAATCTATAAAACTCTCAACCCCCAATCTCTCTGTCATTATCATAGCCGGGAGATTATATGAATTAGCTAATGATAATGTTATAGTCTGTAGCCCATGTTCTTTCAAATCTGCGTTATGGGGTGTAAAGTCCTCGCCTTTAACTTCAAAGATTCGTAATTTATCTAAAATTACTGATTGAGGTATGTATCCTTTATCAAATGCCAGCGCGTATAAAAACGGTTTTAATGTTGATGCAGGTTGAATTAGACCAAGAGAGTGATTGTATTCTCCATTATTTTCTTTGTCAAAAAAATCTACAGAGCCTATCATTGTAATAAGTGCTCCATTATTATCTGTAATAATAACTGCTGAGTTGTTAGCTCCTTTCTGTTCTAATTCTTTCATTTGATTATCAAGGAAAGTAAGTATTTCCGAATGTACACTATAATCATAAGTAGTATAGACTTTTAGCTCAGTACTTAGATCAATTTCCAATTCTTTTCTAATTTCATTAACTTCATCATTTACCATCATTGAAAAATGTGGGGCTTTTAGCAGATTAATATTTTCTTTTATAAAAAGTTCTTCCTCTATAGCCGACCTAAATTCTACTTCAGTAATATAATCATTTTTTAACATCCTTTCTAAAACTAAGTTCATTCTTTTAAGACCTAGCCCCCAAATCTGCATATGGATTAAAAACTGAGGGCTTATTTATCACGCCAATCAAATAACTACATTCAGTAAGACTTAAATTTGAAGTTGTTTTGCCAAAGTACGAGTTAGCTGCAGCTTCAATACCATAATTCAGATTTCCAAAGTTAACATTGTTAAAATACATTTCTAGAATTTCATCCTTAGAATATTCTGAATTTAATTTAACAGCATATATTGTCTCGTCTAGTTTTGATTTAAATGATCTATCAAAATAACTCCCTTCCGATATTTTTACTAATTGCTGAGAAATCGTGCTTCCGCCTCTATCTTGGCCAAATACGCCATCTAACATAGCTCTTTAAACCCCCTTCGTACTTACGCCAATATTATTGTAAAAACTTTCATCTTCTGTCGATACTAAAGCGTTTATACAATTTTCAGGAATCTGATCGAATTCAATTGGAAAGTTTTTAATTGGTTCATCTTCAATTACTCTTAATGAAAGCTCGCCATTTCTATCGTAAATCGCAGTTGAATTATCGTAGTCAGTATTCAGTTCAAAGTCATAATTCATGTATCTGTAAACAAAATATATAGATGGGAAAAGTATGAATATATCAAAGAATATAAATAGAATGACTAATAAATATTTCTTATTAATTTTACCTCTAGCTGAGTTGTATTTTTCTATCACTTTTCTTTTCATTGATACATTATAGTTTACATTATAGATGACGTAGATGGGGGGAGAAAAAGGACAGGGTTTTAATAAGAGAATTATTTATACAGCTCTGATTTAAATAAAAACCTCGCTGGAATATTTCTAACCTGGGTATAACTCTCCTCCAACCCTTAGCTTTGCGTTAATGCTATTCAACTCCAAGTTCATCAACCATAGCAAGCAACTTACTAACAGTCTTTAAACTCCTAGTAGTAGCTATTCGATTCAAGGCTCTCTCGAAGAAGTTATTATTAAGCTGAGTATTACCATAACCTTCTGGAAGATATAGATATAGATATAGATATAGATATAGATATATATTCTTTCCATTGATTTTAAATTCCTCAGTCGCGCCCCTATAACCGTTCAAACTAAAAGTATTAACATTTGTAGACTCTTCGTTTAAGAATGTGAAATGAAAATACTTAGGATCATTATTCTTATCTTCTAAAAATGGGTTACTGTCTATTATCTCTCTTAGCTCTCTTGCTTCAATAACAATAATTGGGATTGATAATCCAAAATTATTAGCTATTGTCGAGTGTATCTCCGATTGAAGCTCTTCTATATTCTTTCTTTTAGTTTGAAGGACAACGTTTCCGCTTTGAATATAAGTTTTAACATTACTATAATCTAGATTTACGATTACTTTTCTAAGATCTTCCATCTTTATAATATTGTTTCCACCTAGATTAATTCCTCTAAGTAATGCTATATATGTATTCATTTATATTTCTTTAAAAAATTTCAAAATTCTCTAATAATTTCTTATCCCCTTCTACCTGATAAGTTAATAGATCTCTATATATTCCTTCTCTAGTAGATAATTCTTTAGGAGCTCCTGAATCTACAATTTTTCCTCCATCTACTACAAATATCTTATCAACATTTTGAATAGTTGAAAATCTATGGGCGATAATAATTACCATTTTTCCTTTCATTAAAGTTTCCATAGCTTCTTGAACTTCAGCTTCAGATTTAGAATCTAAATTGCTGGTAGCTTCATCTAGTATTACTACTGGTGAGTTATCTAAAATTGCTCTAGCTATTTGGATTCTCTGTTTTTGTCCGCCTGATAGCTTAATTCCTCTCTCTCCAATTTGAGAATCAATTCCATCCTTAAATTTAGAGACAAATCCCCATACATTTGCTTTTTTTAATGATTCAATAACATCAGCATCATCTACTACTTTACCGTAAGCAACATTCTCTCGAATAGTTGTAGAGAACAATTCATTTTCTTGAAAAACTAGTGAGATGTTAGATCTAACCTGATTATGAGAAAGTTCACTATATTTTGTATCATTTATAAATAAATCTCCATTAGTCGAATTATAGAATTTAGTTATTAGATTTATTATGGTTGATTTACCAGCTCCTGAATGACCAACTAGAGCCACTTTCTCTCCCATTTTAATCTCCAGACTAACATCTTTAAGAACTTCTTCACCCTTTTCGTAACTAAATGCAACATCTTTAAAACTAATTGAGTTTATTTCAATCTTATCTTTTATTACTTCTTCGTATTTTTCCTCAGCTTTTATATCCATTATTTCAAAAAATTCTTTTGTTCCAGCCTCTGTAGTTTGAATTTGAGATAAAATAAAACTCATAGCAAATAAAGGTCTTCTTATTTGATTTATTAACTGAATTAAAAGCACTACTGTACCTAGTGAGTAAGTACCTTCAAATCCTCCATAAAAAATAACTATACTCATTGCTAGTAAGATTATATTTAGACTAGTATTTCTTAGGAAATCGAAAATATGAAATGTCTTACTCTGTCTTGCATATATTTTATTTATGCTTTCTTGCTCTTTATCCACATAATTTAGTTCATTACTCTGATTAGTAAATCCCTTAACTAATCTCATATTGGTTATCACTTCTTGAATTCTTCCTCTAGAATTATCCTCATGCTTATTTTTTGCTACTTCCTCTTTTCCCCATTTTTTAGCCGAGTACATACTTAAAGTTGTATAAATTGGGAAAAGTATTATTGTAAATAAAGCTACCTGCCAACTATATACAGCCATTAATGCAATTGTAAATACAGAAAGCAATACATTTGGAAAAATGAAATTAGAAGCAGCTTTCATAAATTGCTCGACTGAAAAAATACCTCTATTAAGCTGGTTTACAATTTTTCCTGAAAGCTCTGTATCAAAATAGCTTTGAGGTAATCTAAAAATATGGTCATAAAATTTTACTAGTAGAAATCTCCTAAGCTCTCCTCCAAAATGATCTCCAATTCTTTGAGATAATGAACTCAATAGTGTTTGAAGCATTAACGCTCCAAAACTTGCGATTATTAGTACTAACAATAATTCTTTATCTCCATCTCCTGACGTTATCTCAGATTCTATTTGATCAACCATTGCTTTTGATAAAAGAGGAGCAAATTGAGTTACAACTGCGGATACAAATGATAGGGCTAATATTGTATATAAAATTCCGTGTAGTGGTTTGGAAATCTTTAGGGTTCTAATTATGTTTTTCATTTGTTATATTTGGAAAAATTTAAGATGAACTTCACTATTTTATCATAGTAGTTAGGTAGAAGTTTTTGTATTATGATTCTGTAAAATATTTTAAAGATGAGCGAATCGGCTAATTTATGTAAGACTTGCTTGGAACAAGACTTAGACATGGGTGCTGGGAAGGAATTTGGCTGCCAACTTCTAAGCCAGTTAATAGTGGAGCGAATAGATAATAGGATAGAAAAACCTATTTCTGCACCTGAGGATTGTAGGTTAGATAACTTAGCAACCGAGATTGCATCTGATATACTTTTACAAATAGATACAGATTCTGTTAGTAATATAATTTCAAAAACGCCTATCACTATTTATAGAGAAGAAATTAATTATGCAGTAGCTATACATTTAGCTGAAAGATCCAACAATGAAAGAGAAAGAGTATTAAAAGCTCTAGAATCGAGACTCGTTAGTTTGAATGTTACGGTTATAGAAGAACATAGTGATAGTACAGATATTGCTTCATGATTCATATATTAATAAAACACTGTCAGCTAACAAAATGAAAAAAGTCATATTAGGATTCATAGTTTTTATAATAAGTTTATCTCTAACACTCCTCTTTCTGAATAATAAGAAAGCATTAACAGACCAAGCTACAGATAAAGAAGTTATCTCCCTAAATAAACAAATTGAAGTGGAAGAAATTTTAGTAACTGATGAGGATACTATTAAACCAATTAAACTATTAATTACAGGTGATGTTAGTACTTCAGGACTTACTGTAGAATATATGGTTGAAACTGGAGCTACTCCATTTCAATTCGTAGAAAACTACTTCAATACAGCAGATATAGTTTTAGTTAATTCAGAAATGGTATTAGCTGAAGAAGAAGGCTATCCTCAAAATAAGCCCTATACTTTAAGGGGTCCTGTAGATGCAACTATGAATGCATTTACAAATGCTAATGTTTCGATCGTATCTATAGCTAATAATCATAGTTCAGATTTTGGTCCAGATGCTTTCGTAAATATGCTAGATATTTTTGAAGAAAATAATCTTAAATACTTTGGAGGTGGCAGAACTGTTAGTGATACTTTTTCTGCTGAATTTATTGAATTAAATGATACAGTAATTGCATTTATTGGAGTTAATGAGTCGGAGACATTTTTTACATCAGTAAATAATAATAGAGCCGGTGGAGCCTATTTTAATGAATCATTATTAAAACCTGCTTTTGATGAAGCAAAGCTAAAGGCAGGTATAATAATAGTAATGCCTCATTGGGGAATTGAGCACCAACCTACTTCTAATTCATTTCAACAAGAGTGGGCTCATAAATTTATAGACTGGGGAGCTGATTTAGTAGTTGGCTCACATCCACATATCATTCAAGAAAGCGAATACTATCAAGATACTCCAATTTATTACTCTCTTGGAAATTTTGTATTTTCAGGATTTAGTTGGATTGAAACTGGTCAGGTAGGGTTACTTCTTGAAGTTGAGATTGAAAACGATGAAATAAAAAGTATAAATGAGTACAAGGTAGAGTTAACTTACCAGGGGTTTCCTAAATTTATAGATGGTAGTATGAATGGAAACGAGTAAGTTTCTAAATCAGAGCTTATTATTCTATATTTAATATACATCTATTTCAATCAAAAGAGCTGCTAGACATACAATTCGCTCCAATGATGTACTCCATTAGTTAATATCAGTTAATGCCCGAACTAATTGAACAATTAGATTTTCATGATCAAGAAGAACCAGTATTTAATTCTGACACTGGTATTTACGAAAATGATGAGATCACTGGAGAATATCCTATAGCTATAGACGCAATAATGCTTGATCTTAACCTTATGTATTCTAACCCGGATAGTGATAACTACTCTGGTGAAGTTAAAATGATGGTTTTATTATCAGAAGAAAGTCCAAACGATTATACTGAAACAAAGCTCAAGTTCAGATATTCATCCGATCCTAGAGTTCAAAGACATTCAGACTTACTAAATACTGACGAACAACAATTATTCCAAATAACATTAAAAAATGGAGAACTAAACGGAGATAGAGTACTTGAGCTACATATAAATGTTGTTAACCCTAATATAAAAGATTTAACTGTAGTAATACAAGCTTTTACTATGAATATAATTAGATCTTCAACTTTATCTGAGGTGCCATGTGTCGTCCATATTAGTACTGCAGCATCTACCAGTGTAAAATCAATATTATATAAAGATCCAAAGCGTATACCTCCAAATTCGTCTGCAAGGTTCTTAGCAAATCAAACAATTAAAACCTGTATGGAACTTGGTAAAGTTAAGACAAGTATATTTAATGAAAACCATAGAGCCTATGTATATGATTTAACTAGAGGATTATTATTTTCCGCTCCAGCACATGCTAATATCTTTTCTAATCCATATCTTGATTTTGATGGTAGTACTGAGGTAATGCCAATCAGAACTTATATAACTCAGTCAGGTGAAAGAATTATCTCTATTTTTCCAGGTACATTCGAAAATATGAGTATAGAGGATGTAGAAGATACACTACAGAATTTTACTAGAATACTGTTACAACAAAAATTAAAAAATAAAAATATATGAATTGTGTATAAACTACCTGGTGAAACAAATTTAACTTCAAAAAACTTAAGTGAATTTTACTAAAATTAGTGATTATCTAAATAATTCTAGAACAGGAGGAAGCTCATATAGATTTGAGACAAATCAAGATAAAGACAAAGTGTCAGAAACAATCTTAGCTTACAGAATTCACTTTGTAGGTATCAAAGTAAGAGAAGTTAACGATATAGATGATAAGCTCGAAAATTCATCTAAACTTAGGAATGAAGCTACACTTGGTTTATTTAAATACGTTTCAGACTGCGAAAAACAATATAAAGAGGAGGGAATTTGGGGGGCTAGCGAGTTTAAATCAGAAACAGCTGATCTACTGAGAGACAATAATATTATTCCCCTAGAGGAATTAGAGTCATAGTAACTATTTTTCTCTAAATAAAGAAAAAAACATAAAACCAAAAGAATAATTCATTTAAAATCTTTTCAACTAAATATAACTACCTGACAAAACCTTTGTCAGATATTGCCACGTCTTATTATCTATCCAGTTATAAAACATTATATGAGTACTGTAAAAAAAGTAATTCTAAATTCAGGTATAGAAGTTTACCTCAGAGGTGAGATAAACAATCCAGGAAAAATAAAAATATTTGTTCACGGATTTGGTTCAAACGAGACAGGAGGATCGCTTGTTTCTAAAATGTATCCTGGTGGATTTTCTCCAGAGCTTGCTAATCAAGATGAGGCAAATTTAGTAGTAAGCTTTAATGCTTGTAACGTAACTCATGAACTAACAGCTTTTGGAGATAGAGAAGTTCAGAGATTCCCATCGCTTAGTGAGTATGCTGAAATGTTAAATTCAGTAATTAGCGAAGTATCTCAAAGTTATTCTGATTTAGATATACATTTAATTGGACATAGTTTAGGAACATTAGCAATTTTAAAACTAATGTCAGAACTAGAATCTGATATTCCAGCTATAAGTAGAATAAGTCTACTTGCTCTACCTGTTGATGCCTCTCCTGAAAGAATGAGAAGGACATATGAAAGCGGGGGGAGAATGATAAAAGTAGGAGATGAATACCATATCTTAAGAACAGATGGCTCTGTCACAATCGTAACTGAAGATTTTTGGAAGGATCAAGAGAAAATAAATGTACTAGACTCTGCTGAGATTTTAACTAAGAGGTTTGCTGAAAATCTTGAAGTAATAGTTGCAAGTAAAGATACGGTTCTTTTCCCAGAGCAAGGTTTCGTAGAAGAGAGATATAGCGAATTATATTCTCCTTTATTAGATGTGCTCGATTATAATGGAGCTCACTTTGGAGTGATTAATATGAATCCTGAAACAGAGAATGGTCACGACTTTATAGATGAAGTTGATTCAGTTGCTGTTCTAAGTCATTTATCTAATAAATAATATTACTTCCTTAAAATATGAAAAATAAAACAATATTACTTTGTGGTGGAAATGGTGAGTTAGCTAGAACTTATTATAAAACCCAATCCAGATAATCATTTTATTCTAGTTGATATAGATAAAGAACCGCATTCAGATAGTAAATACTTGAGTAACTTTAGTTTTATCCAAGCAGATATTACTAACGGTGAGGAGTTAGAAAAGAGAATCAAAGGTAATATTTCTAACTTAAAAATTGATAGTATTTTACTAACTCCAGCCTATAACTCTCATCGATTACTCAAAGATACTGCATATGACGAAATCAAGACAGCAATTGACCGTAAAGCTATAGGATTCATTAACTTAGTAAAATCGGTTCTAAACCATTTGAATTCAGGTGCATCAGTAGTATTTATAGGATCAGTCCATAGCCTAAGCACAAAGGATAATTCGTGTGTATCATACTCAGCTGCGAATGGTGCAGTAATTTCCTCAGTAATTAACTTAGCTATTGAATTTAAACATTTGTATAGATTCAATGTAATTTCACCAGGAGGGTTCGTAACTGAAAACTATAAAAATACATACTTAGATTGGAAAGATAAACTAAGAAAAAAGACTGCATTTCCGATTGATAGTATAATAAATACAATTGAATTTTTATTTAGTGATATGAGCTATGGTATTTCTGCTCAAAATATAATAGTAGATGGAGGGCGATCAGTTATGAGATGTAGCGCTGCAGATTGGGAGCTTAAAGTATAACTAAAAAAGTGCTGATGGAAATAGCTTAGAAGCTTTTTATAAGCCCTCAACGAAGAGTCGAAATTTTTACTGTAATTATTCTGTATTAATTTAGTTGACCAATACATCTTAGCTATAATAAGTATATAGCAACTATGACTTAGAAGATGCCTGTTCTATATTCTACAAATGGGAATACCCATAATAATTCCCAAGACGAAAGTAAATATATACTACAAGAGGATACGCCCGAACAATCTGTTCAACTTATAACTGCACATCTAGACAATTTAAGTGAACAGGGAGTTCCAGTTACAACTCTTTTACACCACCTTACAAATGATATTGGCAGAATTGCAGTAATTATTACAGGTTCTAACTCGGAATTACAATCTAGTGATAAAAAAATAGCTTTGAATCCAGAACGAGTAAGGGTAATACTAAATGCTGTAGAAGCAAATAAAAAAAGATATTCTTACCTAGATGAAATTCAAGACTATGCTGGTACGAGCGATTCAACTGTAAACGCGTGGAGAGAATGTTCAACTCTTGCTCATACCTATCCGTTTATCGTAGCGCCTGGACATACTATGAGAATAATACCTTTTAATATCGTTACCGATGAAGCTGTACTTCTCGATAATATATGTAGCGGAACTGCAATTGGTAGACACTGCTCAGAGATAGCTAGAAACAAAAATAATCCTGACTATGAAGGCTATTATAGGTTACTAGACTGGATAAGAATTAGTGAAATCTTTGAGCAAAATACAGACCTATTTTCTGAGTTACCGGAACTTGGTTTTCAAGTTATGAAGTTTAGTGAATTAAATGCAAAGTCAATTTAAATTAAAGGAGAATATCCATATACATGGATCGAATAACCAGTTGAAGTAGGCACAAATCCTGATTTCATTTGGTTTATAAAGAATGAAAAGTTAATTGACTTCAATCCTAGAGTTGCTGGGAGAGGAAATGAAAAACAACAGGCAATAGAGAGGGAAGTCGAAAAGCTTAGATTAATTCAACGATATGCTCCTGAATTTGACCTCGCAATAAATGACGCTGAGCTTTGGCCAATAAGTAGTAAATAAAGCTCGAATATTCCGACTCAATTCTTATACTTTCAATTCCCGTTTAATTGAAATGTAAGTTTTATAGTATACTTTTATCTAGAAAAATAAATAAAATAGAATTTTTGTTTAGCGAGAAAAGTATTAAAATAAGTTATGAATGATGATTTAGGTTTTCAGCTCTTACTTTACATTAAGGATAATGGAGCACATACAGCTACAGAACTATCAGAGGTTTTTAATATAAAGAGGACTACTCTTCTCTATCAGCTTAATTTTCTAATTGAAAAAAAACTAGTCGATAAAGAAAAAAAAGGAAGAGAAGTATATTTTAAAATTAATTCATTAAGCTCAATAGAGAGTTACTTTAGAGACAAAATTGATATTCTAAACAGTCAGTTAGATAAACTTGTACTAGATACTACTAAACTAAATCGAAAGCTTGTAGTTATTGCTGATGATTTTGGACTTACAAAATCCATTAGTGATGGATGCCTTGTTGCTTATAACTCAGGTATTATAAGTGAATTAGCTCTTATTCTAAACTCTAATGGAACAAAATATGCTTTGGATAAAATTATAGAAGCAAATATTAGAAACGTTGGACTAAATTTTGAGTATGAGTTTGCAAATAATGAACATATATCGCAAACCGAAGCTATTAATTCTATAAAATCAGGTATCTTTAATTTTCAAAAAGATGTTGGTTTTAAGCCATCAAGTATTTATCTAGCCAAAGAGCTCTATTTAAGGTTAGAGATATTGGAGGAAATTGCTAATTATTGTAAAGAAAACTCAATTTCTTTACGTTTACCAAAAATTATCAATCAAAATAAAAGTGAAAATTACGCCGCAGAGGTAATGATGAACCGAGTCGGCGTTAAAACTACAGACTTTAATACAACATTCGAAAAGACATTCTCTATTTATAAACTTAAAAATAATATTCTTAACATTCTAAACAATATTGAAGAAAATAAGAGTCTAGAAATAAATCTATCTCCAGGCTTTATCGACAGAGAAACCGTGGAATTAGTAGATCAGATTATAGATAGAGGAAAACATTTAGTAATATCTATTGATAATGAATTAGAAGAAGAGATTAAGAAATTAAATTACCAGATTGTATCATTTAACCAGCTATGAAGAAGAAAGTTATAGTAACAGCCTCCGATTTTGGGCTTACTAAGCCTGTTAATGAAGGAATTAAATGGATAATACACAATCCCAATAATATCCTTACTGAACTTTCTCTAGTAGTTAACGCTCCTGGAAGTGAACACGCAGCTGAAATGGCAAAAACTTTGAACGTAAATGTCGGAACCTGTTTTAACTTAACTAGATTTAAGCCAATTAGCGATCAAGTTGCTACTCTTACAAAGGAGAATGGAGAATTTTACAAACCTGATTTAGGTAAGTGGGATTTTAGTTTTATAGAAAAATTTAAAGAAGAAGAAATTAAAAGAGAATTAGAAGCGCAGTATAAATGGTTCTTAGAAAAAGTTAATAAAAAGCCAACGTCTATAAGATTTAGGAAAAATGAAAATGGAGATCCTAAAATCTTAAAACCTGTTGCCGAGATCGCTAAACGAGAAGATATAGCAATGGCAACTCCAGTTTGGATATGGCGGGAGAACTTCTCTGCACATAACTTTGCTAAAGAAAAAGGGGTTAAACTTACTGATCATGTAATTATTACCTCACCCGGATGGGCGCATGAAAATCATTCAATAGCGGTCGATATTACAAAGACTGATAAGCTTGTAGAAACTATAAATCAAAATAATGGTATTAGCGAGGTAGTTATTATTGCTGGCTTTTTAGATAAAGAGCTATTAGAAATTACAAAGACACTAAATTGGCAGAGATTGATTCCAATTGAAGTAATAAAAAACGGCGAGCTTAGTAGCAGACTCAAAGATGAGTTTGAACTGATAAGTTTTAGTGATTTATGATAAATAGAAATTAACTTATTGATTAGCTCTTTTCCTCCCAAACCTTACAAATCTCAACAACCGTCCTCATAGAATCAAACATATCCTGCAAAGAAATATATTCCTGCTTACCATGATAATTTTGTTGCCCAGTGAAAAGCTTAGGGCAAGGCAAACCTTTATGCGTTAAAGTAGCGCCATCAGTTCCCCCTCGAATTGGTTTCGTAATAACTTCTATGCCCAATCTGTCCATCGCCTCTTTAGCATAATCTACAACCTTAATATGATTTTTGATTACTTCATTCATACTTTTATATTGCTCATTAAACTCAACCTCAAATTTAGCTCCAAATTGATCAGCAGCTTTTTTAGCAAGTGTATTAATAATTTCCTTGTAATCATTTATCTTCTCTAATTCAAAATCTCTAAGAATAAATGTAATACTCGCCTCTTCATTTCCTGAATTCATAGTTATTGGATGAATGAAACCTTTATACCCATCTGTATGTTCAGGTGAATGTTCATCAGGTAGAAGTGTCACAAAATATGAAAGAGCTTTTATTGCATTAATCATTTTATCCTTAGCGTAACCAGGGTGAATAGCCTTTCCAAAAAATTTAACTTTAGCACCGTAAGCATTAAAATTTTCAAACTCTATTTCGCCCTTTACGGATCCATCTAAAGTATATCCATAATCAGCTCCGAACTTCTCTACATCAAAAAACTTAGTACCAGTTCCAACTTCCTCATCAGGATTAAATAAAACTTTTATATCACCATGTTTAATTTCCGGATGATTAATTAAATAATCAATTGCAGACATTACTACAGCCACTCCAGATTTATCATCTGCTCCAAGCAATGTTGTACCATCAGTAGTGACAATATCGTGTCCTACTAGATTCTTTAGATATGGATTGCTTTCTACTTTGATCACCTGAGTAGCATCATTTATAAGCTGAATATCTGAGCCATCATAATTCTCTATAAGTTGAGGATTTACTTTTTTACCTGTAACTTCAGTTGCAGTGTCGACATGAGATACGAAAGCTAAAACTGGAACATTCTTTTCTGTGTTAGATTTTAGTATCGCAGTAACATACCCATATTCATCTATTTTTGTATCATCTAAACCAAGTTCATTTAACTCATTTTTCAAATCGTTCAATAATACAAGCTCCTTTTCAGTACTTGGGTAAGTTTCAGAGTCTGGATCAGACTGCGTATCGTATTTTACGTATTTGAGAAACCTTGTTTTGATTTTGTCGAGATACTTTTTATTATCCATTTGAATTTCTTTAAGTATTTAAATTTTATCAGATTTTATTATAGTTAGAGTTTATATATTTCTCTTGGTTTGTGTCCCTCCCCCAATCACTCCCAGGAGGGGAGAAACAAAATAATTCATTTTTATTTAGTTTTATTTACTTAATTATTATATATTTAATTTTAAACTAATATGCTTGCTCTGCCTTATCCCTCTCCTGAGAGAGTAATAGTGTGAGGTATTCTCAGGGCCAAGACTAATACAATTTTGGAGACCTCCCTATCGATAGACGTCTAATTCAAGAGTAGGAAGAATTCCACTCTGCTTATTCCCTCTCCTGGGAGAGGGTTAGGGTGAGGGACTACACAAGCTTTAATCATACGCTAATCTTTAAGCAAACCAACCCAACATATATTTAGGTGAGGAACTAGTGCTACATATCACTCACTTACACCATCCCAAACTCCGTCTATAAAATTCTTAATAGACTGTAAAACATCATCTACAGAGCTGACAACTTGAAACTCTGTAAATCTAAGCATCTTATAACCAATTTCACTTAGTCTTTTCTCCCTTCCTCTATCATATTCATATTTATTATCATCATGACTGGCTCCATCTATTTCTATAATAAAATTATACTCCTTACAGAAAAAATCAACTATATACTTATCTATGGCCCTCTGTCTATAAAATTTAAAGTTATTCAACTGCCTATTTCGTAATTTACTCCATAACTTAATTTCTGCTGGTGTTTGTTTTTGTCTATTTTTTCTTGAAAATATTTTTAGATTTTTATTATACTTAGAGTTTTTATATTTCATTTAGTTTGTGTCCCTCCCCTAACCCCTCCCAGGAGGGGGATAAAACAAGAACATATTTTTAGTTTTTAATATTCAATAATCTCTCCGAGCACTAATAATCAATAATAACATTATATTTGTTGAGTCTTAATTACATAAGAAACGCTAGTGACCCTCACAGTAGAAATCTAAACTAACTTCCTGCATTGTTTTCCCTCTCCTGAGAGGGCAAGGGTAAGGGACTAGTGGTTTAGCCTTAGATCAAACCGCTAAGCTTCTACAAACAAAAGCCCATACATAATTCCTATACCAATTAGTACAAATAAGACTTGTAGTAAGTTCTTTTTAAAATCAGATTCGTGTTTTATTTCAGGAAATAAATCAGCAATAGCAATGTAAAGAAAAGAACCAGCTGCAAAAGCTAGTAAGTAATTAGCACTTCCCTCTAATTTTGAATCAGAGAAGTAAGCAAGTAAGGCGCCTACAATAGCAAAGAGTGCCGATACAAAATTAAAAAATACTGCTTTAGATCTACTAAATCCAGAGTGCACTAAAACGCCGAAATCACCTATCTCCTGTGGAATTTCATGCGCTATTACAGCTATTGTTGTCGCAATACCTATTTCTGTACTTGCGGTAAAGCTCGCAGCGATTATCATTCCGTCAATAAAATTATGAAGTCCGTCAGCTATTAAATTATTGACTGCTACAGGGTGAGGATGATCTGTTGTAGTTTCATTATGGCAGTGATGCCAATGTAACAACTTCTCTAAACTTAAAAACGAAACTATTCCAAATAGCATCATCAACGCAATCTCCTTTTTAAATTCTCCGTCAGTCTCTACTATTTCTGGAATAATATGAAAAAATACATCTCCTATTAAACTTCCAGCAGCTAAACTAACTAAAAAAATTATTATTTTATTTAAAAACTTATGGGAAAGAGATAAGGTTAATGCTCCAACGAGAGATATAGAGCTAACTATAAATGTCACTAAGATTATTTGAAGAAATGTACCCATTTATAAATTTAAAAATCTAAGTTATGAACAATCGGAACATATTCCTGTTAAATTAGTAACTTCAGAAAAATTTTTTATTTTAATCTTCTTTTGTATAGTTTCAACATGACCACAAGATTCACATATCAAGTGTTGATGATCATCAAGTGATGAAAGTTCATAAAAAGTTTCTTTAGAATTTGTAAAAACCTCTTTAATAATATTATCTCTCTCTAATCTTTTTAAGTTTCGATAAATAACTGACTTTTCAATTTCGGGCAAGATATCTATTAAGTTATTTAAAGAGAGTAAGTGATTATTATTAAATTGTTTTAGTATTTTATCTTTATTCATATGCAAGTTAGTTGCATTTTAGCTCAACCGCAACTAAGTTGTCAATTTAATTGTCACTATTGCTATAATGTAGCGTCTATTTAGATTATAAATAGCTAAATTATTAAATAACTATAAATGAGTATAGTAGAATTGGAACCAGATGCTGTAGAAATGATACAAGCAGAAAACATGAAGAGATATGAGCAACTTAGGAATGTTCCTGGTAGCGCAGACGGTGAAGGACCACCTGTAATTGATATATTAGGAGAGTCTTCTGAAGCAGAAGAAGATAGGAAGAATGTATTTAAAGCAGTTAAACATAATCTAGGTAAAGTAGGTGAAGATTTCTCTAATAGTCCAGATTATGATCCAGAATCAATTACTAATCAAGAATTAGTAGCTAGAAGATTCTTTAATCTACGTCAAAAATTTGGAAATGACTATATTAGTGAAATTGTTTTGGAAGATATAAATTCACCTAAGTACTGCGTCGTTAATCAAAGAGCAAATTTAATGCAATATCCAATTGCAATTGACGACTATGGCGATTATCCATATCAATTTGATTTCAGAGAAGGATTAGAACCAAATGATTGGATACTGGGTATTTTTGACGGAGTTAATGCAAACGAGGCTGGTCTTATTGTAGCTAAAGCAGAAGTTGGAAAGGGAGATATTAAAGAAAAGTGGGCGTATATCAGAACTCATAATAAAGAAGGTTGGATTAGAGAGGATGACTTGGCGATGAAAGAAAAAGATGAAATAGATTTTGATCCGCTAAGACCTGCTAAGAATCAAGAAAGATTAGGCGAAAATTTTGGGGTTGTAGTAGAGATAGGGCTTAAATATGATCCTATCCAAAAACGATTAGTATCAGTAGATCCATTTAAAACTAATGATAAATTAAAAAACGATCAAATAGATAAAATTGTAGCTGGTGGAATGCTTGAAGATATTGGAGACGGAATAGCAGAAAAGGGTGAAAGATCATTATTATCTTTAGGTGATCCTATTAAAATTATTTCTGAAGTTGAAGAAGATTTTTTAGTTGAACTAGCTAACGGTAAACAATATCTATTAGATAAGAATTATCTAAATAGAGGCTACTTGGAGAAAACTCCAGAAAATTTTAGAATGATGCTAGAAAAAGCAATTGGAAATCCATATTCGTGGGGAGATGGAGATGGAATAAATTTTGATTGTTCCGGACTTACAGAAAGAGTTCAAAAAGCTTTTGGTATTGCAAGTGGAGCTGGAAGTGACGCTCAGACATTGGAAACGATTTAGGATTAGTGTATAGAGGAATGGATGTAGATTTTCTTCCTGCAGATGTTAATGAACTTATTAACCTAGGAGTTGATATTGACAAGTTAAAAGGTAAATTCTTTTTAGTAGGAATTGAAGGAGCTCATGGTATGTTTGGAGAAATAAATGATGATGGAAAAATTCTCTATTATCATTCTATTGGCTATACTACGGATATGAGTAAGCTGCGAAAGTTAAATAATGCTGAAACAGAGGCTGATCATCAAATTAATCCTACGACTAAGTTCTTTAGAGTAAATAAAGAAATACTTGTTCCCCTAAATAGTCAGGAAGAAGGTTTTAATATAGCTATCAAAGCTAGAAACAGAAGAATGGCAATTTTAGTAGTGTAATTAAAACAAGTCTTAATAAAGAGCGGAGACTAAACCTCTGCTCTTTTTAAACTTTCCTTGAATCATATCCCTAAAACAATGTATTATGAATTTGACTCTGAATGAAATTTCTAAATATTAAGATAACTAACCTTGGCTGATTTTGTCCATCTACATGTCCATACGCAATACTCGCTCCTTGACGGAATGAATAAAGCCCATGACATGCTCCAGAAGGTGAAAGATAGTGGTATGGATTCAGTAGCAATCACTGATCATGGAGTACTATATGGATTACCTGAGCTTTGGAAAGCTTCAAAAGACTACGGAGTTAAAACGATCTTCGGTTGTGAAATATATTTGTCTCCAAAAGAAATGGGACTAAGACAAGAAGTGGATGGAATCAGATATTACCATTTGTTATTACTTGCAAAGAATAAAGAAGGTTATCAGAATCTAGTGAAGCTTGTAACAAAAAGTCACTTAGATGGAATGTACTACAAACCCAGAATAGATCTTGAACTTTTAAAGAAATATTCAAAAGGACTAATTTGTAGCTCAGCGTGTTTAGCAGGACCAATTTCAAGACATATCGTTAGAGATGAGTTAGACAAAGCAGAATGGTGGTTAAAACAACTACATGGGATTTTCAAAGATGATTTCTACTTAGAAATTCAGAGAAACGGAATTACATGCGAAGATAAACAAAAAAAAGATGTTGAAACAAGAGTTGCAGAAAGCGAACTTCAAGAACATTTAGAAACAATAAAAGCCCAAATTAAAGTAAATAAACAACTATATAAATACTCAGATCAATATAAAATCCCCGTGTTTGCGTCTACGGATGCACACTATTTAAATGATGAAGATAGGGAAGTTCAAAAAGTTCTATTTTGTATTAGAGATGGTAGGAAATTAGATGATCCAAATGGGTTAAATGGATATTTAGAAACTTATATAAAAACACCTGAAGAGCTTCTAGCAGATTTTGCAGATATGCCAGAAGTACTCGAAGAAACATTAAAAATAAATGAAAAGATTGAATCTATATCCTTAAAGCCTGATAGAGTTCAGCCTCAGTATTGGAACTTACCTAAAGATAGCACTGCAGAAGAAGAGCTGAGAAAACAAACCTATGAAGGAGCAATAAAAAAATTCGGAGAAGAAGTACCTGAGAACATAAATACTCTTAGTGATAACGAAAAGAAAAAATATATCCCTGAAAGCGTTGTTAAACAGATAGATTATGAGCTAAGCGTGATAAAAGAGATGGGATATAATGATTACTTCCTTGTAGTTGGAGACATTATGCAGTTTGCTAGAAAGAGTGAGATTGTCGTTGGAGTAAGAGGATCTGCAGCAGGTTGTTTAGCTGCTTACTGTTTAGGTATTACAAATGTAAACCCTATAACTTGGAGTTTAGTATTTGAAAGATTCTTAAATCTTGAAAGAGCATCGCCTCCAGATATAGATATGGATATTCAAGACGATAGACGAGAGGAACTTATTGATTATGCTAGAGAAAAATATGGAGAAGACGCTGTTGCTGGAATTATAACTTTTGGAAAGATGGCTACAAAAGCTGCAATTAGAGATGTAGCTAGGGTACTAGATATTGACCTTGCAATTGCAGATAAATTATCAAAAAAGGTAATAGTACTTTTTGGAAAACCTTACTCTTTTGACAAAATGATGGATGAAGATCCTGAGTTTAAGGCTATGGTTGACAATAGTTCAGAGCTTCAGAGATTGGGTCAAATAGTCAAAAAAGTTGAAGGACTTAATAGACATACAGGTGTACACGCTGCGGGTTATCTTATAACACCTGGGCCTATAGATAATTATATGGCCTATCAAAGAGATTCAAAAGATCCCAAATTATTGGTAACTCAGATGGACGGAAATTGGGTTGATAAACTTGACTACATGAAGTTTGATTTCTTAGGACTTCGAACTTTAACTATTATTAAAGATACAATACTATATGTCCGAGAAAGACATGGTATTAATATTGATCTTGAAAAGGTAGTAGTTGATCCAGACGAAGATCCAAGTGATTACGATAAAAAAGCTTTTGAGGTATTTCAAAAAGGAGAAACAATTGGAGTCTTCCAATTTGAAAGTCCTCCTATGCAAAAGTATTTGATGAAGCTTAAACCTAGAAGTCTTGGAGATATATGCTTTATGGCTGCGGCTTATCGTCCCGGACCTATGCAATATATTGCAGATTATATTGATATTCGAAATGGTAAGAAAGATGCAAAATATGTAGTACCTGAACTGGAGCCTATATTGAAACCGACTCTTGGATTTCCGGTATATCAGGAACAATTACTTCAAATTTGTATGAAACTTGGAGGATTCACCCTTGGAGAGGGAGATGTAATTCGTAATGCTTTAAAAAAGAAGCAGTTAGATATTTTAAAATCAAAGGAAGGCGATTTTAAGGAATATTTCCTTAAGAATTATGAATACGGACAAGACAAAGCAGATGAGATCTGGGGACAGCTTGAACCTTTTGCGCAGTACGGATTCAACAAAGCACATGCTTCAGGATATGCTGTAGTTGCTTACTGGTGTGCTTACTTAAAAGGTAATTATCCATTAGAATTTACTACAGCGTTAATGCATGCAGATCTTGGTAATACAGAGAGAATTGTTATCGACATTAAAGAAGCGAAAAGATTAGGTTTTGAAATTCTGCCTCCCTCAATAAATCATTCATTTGTCTATTTCAAACCTGAAGGTGAAAATGGTATTAGATTTGGACTTGGTGGAATTAAAAATGTTGGTACTAAGGTTTGTGAAGCTATTATTAAGGAGCGTGAAGAGGGAGGTGAATTCTCTCATTTAGATGACTTTATAAAAAGGGTCGGCACTAAGAATCTTAATAAGCGATCAGTTGAATGCTTAGTTAAAGTTGGAGCTATGGATACTTTTGGAGATAGAAATCAACTATTAGCTATCATTCCAGAAGTTTTTCAAAAATGTGAAAAAGATGCGAGAGCTGAAGAAATTGGACAAACTGGATTTTTTATAAATTCATCCGAAGAACATGATTCTGTAGCAATTACAGATATGACTGTATTTCCAACTAACATTACTGAAGCTACAGAAAGAGATAAAATGAATTGGGAAAGAGAGCTTGTTGGACTATATGTAACAGTACATCCAATGGAAAAATTTACTTGGACTGCGGTTTTACCAAATACCGTTCATTCTTCTGACATCGAATATTTAACCCATGGAACTCCTGTAAAATTAGTCGGAATGTTAAGTACTATTAAATATACTTTTACAAAAAAAGATAACTCCAAAATGGCAATCGTTAGAATTGAAGATGCGATGGGGAATGCAGATGCTGTGATTTTTCCTAGAGCTTTTGAAAAATTAGAGCCAAAGGAACTTATCGCTGAAGGTAGACCCTTTATAATTGAAGGTAGTGTAAATGTTAGAGAAGATAGTAAATCAATAATAATAAATGATATTAAACCTGCTGGAGAATTAATGAGACCGACTAGAATTAAAGTAGATATTCGTAAGATTCATAATGAAGAAAAAATTAAAGAACTTAAAAGTTGTTTCAATTCAGAAGGAGAATTAGAAGTCGAAATTGTTTACGGTGGAAAAGGAAAAAATGCAAAGACTGCTATGATGAAGGCGGATTATAATGATGAGGCTTGTTTGAAGGTTTTGAGTGAGTGGGTGGTTATATAGTGGTTAGTTTTTAGTGGTTAGGGATTAGGTTGATTAATGATGGTAACCAGGAAGATTTTGAAAATGTAGGGGTGGGTTTCAAACCCACCCCTACATTTTCAAAATGCATCCTTAAACTTCTCATTGTATCTTTCAACACACTCTTCAATAATCTCCATTGCCTTTTTAACATCATGGAAACCTAAAACTTTACAAGTTCCTGGCTTCTTTAGATCTTTATAATGTTCCCAGTAATATCTTGTTTCTGTTTCCCAATGTTCCCCTAATTGTTTGTAATCATTGATATGATTAACTCTTTTATCATCACTTAAAACAGCAATTACTTTATCATCTCTCTCTCCCCCATCTTCAAAAGTAATTAATCCTATAATTCTTGCTTCAGCTACAGATCCTGGGATTAATGGTTCAGTAACGTTAACTATTTCTATATCCAAAGGATCACCATCATCATCCCAAGTCATTGGAATAGCGCCATAAGCAAATGGATAAGATAAAGAGGAGTAACCTACTCTATCTAGTTTTAAATGACCTGTCTCATTTATAAACTCATATTTGTTTATAGTATGAGAGTTAATCTCAATTGCACAATTCAAAATCATTTCATCCTTATCAGCGAATGTTGGTAGAGTATGAATTAAATTTGGCATTGTCTTTGAATGCTTAATATTTAAATCAGCCATTACTAAATTTATAAGAAATTAAAATACTTTGTTGTAAGCTTAATGCACAGAAAGTATACTATAAAGAAGTAAAACTTAGAAGATTGATGAATTTTAAATTGAAACATACGATTATAATTATTTTAGGGCTACTAGCAATAAACTTGCTTGTACTTATAGTGTTTCTATTAGTTAAGAATAGTGATATCGGAGATGATGTATTTCAGAAAAAAGGAGAAGTTAATACTGAAATATATAGTGAAGAGAATTACGATAATGCTCTAATAAAAGAATATCCTTTAAATGAATACTTAAACTTCGACTATACTAAATTTTATATTGTTCATAGCGGAAATATTATCGTTGGTATTGAAGGAACAAGTTTAAAATTTAAATCAGAAGATCAAATAGAAATTAGCTCTGGTACTGTTTATATTGAGACAACTTCACCTGGATTCACTATTGTAACTAAATTTGGAACTATATCTCTAAGAGATGAAACTTCTATAGTACTAGACCTTATTGAAAACAAATTGGTAACAATACAAGGTGAGGCTCAATTTAGAGATAAGCTAATTCCAGCTGGTAGAATTGATAAAATTGATATTGCTGAATATGAAGTAAGAGACATTGGAAAAGTTAGTAACTTAAGAAATGATCAAATATTTAGTTTATTAGGTTTTCTTGAGGTATTAAAAATTGATATTGATTAGGATACTACATATGTAGTATATTAATAAAGTCATGCTAGAATATCTAGTGTTCAGAAATAATTTAATTATTAGTATTTATATATGTTGAATAAAATCCCAGCCTGGGTATATATAGCTGCAGTAGCTATTATCGGAGGAATATTAATTATTGCCTTAGCAGCAACAAAAGAAGATTCATTAACTTTAGCAGAAGAAGATTCTGTAGCAATTGCTGAAGAATTAAATTTAGATATAGATAAATTTAAAGAAGATATGGCTAGCTCTGAAATAAGCGATTATGTAGAGAGCGAAAAAGCAAGAGGAGAAGAGAGAGGTGTTACAGGAACACCTGCAATTTTTATAAATGGGGAAACTTACGAAGGAACTCGAAGTTATGAAGCAATTAGTTCTCAGTTAGAGAATCTTTTAGATAACCCTATAAATGATGAGAAGCCAACTTTTGAGGTATATGCTGATTTCAATTGTCCTAATTGTGCAGCATTTGATCCTCTAAGGTTATTTTTATCAGACAATTATGGTGATAGAGTAGAATTTATAAGCTTACCTTACCCGTTCTTAAGAGATTCTTCTTTTGGATATGCTAGGGCATTTGAAGCTGCGAAAAACCAAGGAGCAGGAGATATGTTTGAAAAAGCTTTATACTCAAAATTATTCCCTGACAGGGCTGACTATGACTCATTTAGTTTAGATGATGAAGTAGACACGACTAATGTTGAAGATAATGAAGGCGTTGTTACAAACGAAGTTCCAGTACCAGGTTTTGAAGGTGTTGAGGAAACAGTTGTTAATACAGACTCAAATTCAGTAAAAGTTACTGAATAATAAGTATTTTTCAATCTTTAAAGTGACCGCTGTTCAGCGGTCACTTTTTTGTTATAATAGCTTTGAATAAATTAAAATATATATGCGAAGATTTAGATTCTATAACGAAAGACAAAACTTAAAAATAGGATCAAGTGTACTTATAACTAAAGATGAGGCTGAACATATACGAAAATCACTTAGACTAACTAAAGGTGATACTATCTATATATTTAATGGCGAAAAAGAGTTCAAAGCAGAACTCACTAGATCAAGAAACAATTTAACTATGGCAAAAATAATTGAAGAATATAAAGAAACTAAAGCCTATCAAGCTAATTTAACTGTTTTCCTTGCTTTAAGTAAAGCAACTAGTTTTGAATATTCATTAGCAAAGCTAACTGAAGTAGGAGCTAATAAGATAATTCCTGTAAAAACTGAATACAGTATAGTTAATCTTGAAAACAAAGTAGATAAGAAATTGGTCAGATGGCAGAAGATTTTAACTGAAGCAAGTAAGCAATCAGAAAGAATTGATGTTCCAGTAATAACAAAGCCTATAGAATTTAAAGATATTGAAAAAGAAAACCTTGCAGAATATAGCTCTACTCTATTTTTCACTACTAAAGAGGAAGAATATAGCGAACTAAATGATGTTAAATTAGGCGAAGATATTGCTATTTTTATTGGTCCAGAGGGGGGATTCTCACCTAATGAGAAGAAGCATGCAAAGGAAAACCTAAATTTAGAGTCTGTAAGTTTAGGATCTAATATCCTTAAATCTGATACTGCAGCTGTTCTAGCTTCTGGTTTAGTACTTTATCTTTCTGGACTTGTTGCACACTGAGATAAATTAGTCTTTCCTAAGTAAACTAGCCCTCATCAATCGTATTTCATTATAACTATAATTATCTCCTAAAAATTCCTTTATCGGAGCTAGTTTCTGCTTACCGATTTTTTTACATGCATCTAAAATCTTTTTTTGTTTGTCTTTTGGGACCAGTTTGAATATATCAATATCCTCACCTCCTAAATATGCCTTTTCTAAATGAGAAATTACTGTAAAAACTTTAATTCCTCTATTCTCTACTATCTCTTCTGGACTTAGTCCTTTATAGAATAAAGAAGCAGTTTCATCAATTGTAGCTGATCTAGAGATACCTCTAGTCCTTTTTTGCTTTATTGGTATTGGAACTGATCTAACATCATTCTCTTCACAATAAAGTTTTATTTCCTTAATAAAATCTTTACCGTAATCATCAAATTTCTTTTGTCCTACTCCTTTTATACGTTTAAATTCTATTCGCTTTTGAGGAAAGTATTGAGCCATTTCTTTAAGAGAGCTGTCCTGAAAGATAAGATATGGTGGAACATCTTCTCTGTCTGCTATCTTTTTTCTTATAACTCTTAGTCTATCAAATAAATTTGTATCAACTTCACCATCTAATAAATCTCTTTTTAATGTCATTTGTTGTCTAATTTTATGTAAAACTACTTGTTCACCTCCTTTTAAAACTAATGATGCTTTTTGAGAAAGTCTTAGAACAGGATATTTATCCTGACTTAAAAGTAAATATCCTTGTTGGATAAGTTCTTTTATATATAACTGTAAATCCCTAACATTAATATCTGTAATGATCTTATACGTTGAAAGCTCATCATGAGCTAATTCTTTGATTTTCTTTGATTTAGAACCTGTAAGAATTTTTGCTGTATGTGTAACTCCAAATCTTTGATCTAATTTATAAACACAGGACAATACTTTTTGGGCAAGCTCAGTACCGTCAAAATCTTTTAATGGATCGATACAATTATCACAAGCTTTACAATTACCTTTACTATATTTTTCATCAAAATACTCTAGTAGAGCGTGCCTTCTACAAACAGAGCTTTCAGCAAAATTTAGAAGCATTCTTAGCTGGAATCTCGCAACTTCTACTTCACTCTCATCTTCCATTTGTAAAATAAAATATTCAATTTTTGCTTTATCTCCATAACCAAAAAATAAAATACAATCACTTACCAGACCATCTCTTCCTGCTCTACCTGTTTGTTGATAATATTGTTCTATGCTCTGTGGAAGATCATAGTGAATCACATATCTAACGTCAGGTTTATTTATACCCATTCCGAAAGCAGTAGTAGCAATAATAATATCTACATCATCTCTAATAAACTTCTCTTGATTAGATTCACGTTCATCACTGCTTAAACCGGCATGATAAGGTAAAGCCTTAAATCCGTCTACTTTCAATGATTCTGTTAATTCATCTACTTGTTTTCTACTAAAACAATATATTATTCCTGATTCTCCCTGTTTACTATTTATAAATTCTAATAGTTGAGCATATACCTGAACTTTTGGTTTAATATAGTACTTTAAATTTGGTCTATCAAAGCTAGTTGTATATGAATTATTTTCTTTAAAGCTTAGTTGATTAACTATGTCTTTCCTTACTCTTTTAGTTGCAGTAGCAGTTAAAGCAATAATTGGAACATTTGGAAAAATAGAACGTAAAACACTTAGTTTTCTATATTCTGGTCTAAATTCATGTCCCCATTGGGAAATACAGTGAGCCTCATCAATAGCAAACAAGCTGATATTTAATTTTTTTATAAATTCTAAAAAATCTTCTTGAAGTAATCTCTCAGGTGCTAAATAAAGTATAGATATTTCATTAGATCGAAGCTTTTTAAAGATAGTAGATCTTTCCTCATCTGAAAGCGTACTATTTTAAAATGCCTCCTTTACCCCATTCTGAAGAAGACTATCTGTCTGGTCTTTCATTAATGAGATTAGAGGAGAGACTACTATTGTTAACCCATCCTGAACTATTGCGGGTATTTGGTAACAAAGTGATTTTCCACCTCCAGTTGGCATTAATACAAATGTATCCTTTTTGTCTAATACATCATTTATAATTTCTTCCTGTGAAGGTCTAAATTCAGTATAGCCAAAGTACTTTTCTAAAGTTTTATAAATATCTTCTGTTGTTGACATATAATCAGGCTCTGTTAAAAAATCAATTTTAAATTGACAGGTAAGCTTTAACTTAAATTCTACTATCTTTTAATTAATTTAGCAGGTTAACGATATAAGCTCGTAAGAAATTTGAAAGAATATAAAGTCTAATTTTGTATGAATTTTTATTTCTTATTCATACAATATCATAAACGCTATCTTAATGCTTGAATACCTAAGTTAGGATCATTAATGATTACATAATCTATTCCTATAGAAGCTAGTTCTTGCAGCCTCTCTAAGCTAGTCTCTCCGGCAGTCCTTGGCTCTCTAGTACCAGTAGTAACAATTACTTTACCGTTTAACTGATGAATTCCTTCAACTCTACTTTTGGTGACATGTTTATCCCATAGTCTATAGAAGCTGCCCCTATATTTTAAAAAATCTATATAACCATCTGGATCTTGATCTAAACCTACTATTTCTACTTTTGAATGATTCTTAATAAGATGATTTATTAATTTTTCTTCTCTTGCTCCGACCAAAACTCTCGAATTATCAATTTATTTTAATTTAACAATTTCAAGCGCTTTATCTACTAGACCAAGGCTATCTTGCTTTAAATCAAACATAAGTTTACCTTTAAATGTATTTATTTTTTCTATTATATCTTCAAACCTAGAAATCAAAATATCTCCATTCTCATCTATTAGGTCCTTAAATGATTCATAATTTAAATTTTCAACATCTACTCCATATTTTTCCCTAGCAGTTTTAGAATGAGTACATAGAACGATCCCGTCACTACTTAAGCAAAGGTCTATTTCTAAAACATCCGGTAATAATTTTATTGCTTCAAGATATGATCTTAAAGTATTCTCCTTATATTTTGCTGAATAACCTCCATGAGCTATTATTTTCATTTAGTATATTCTAAAATTTTAGCCATTCTTATTTCATCCATATATAAACCATTTATCAAATATACATCTTTACTCCTTCCCTCTTCAATAAAACCCATTTTTTCGTATAAATGCCTTCCTACTTTGTTACCTTCCATAAAAATAAGTTCAAGTCTATGCAATTTCTTTTCTCTTGCCCAATTCTCCATTTCAATAAATAATTGTTTTCCTAACCCTTTACCTCGATATTCTCTTAGTAACCCTAGAACTATAAAAGTTTTATGTTTAATTTTTTTTAGGTAACTACCCTGTGCTTCTAAAAATCCTACTAAGTTACCTTCATCTTCCACTACAAAAATATTAGAATTTGCTCTATTTAAATAGTTAAAGATGATGTTTCTTTGTCCTTCAACAGTTGTAGCTCTTTCTCCCTTTTCATAAAGCATAAACTCTGAATCAGTATCTACGGCATTTCTTAATGATAGATATTCCTCTGCGTCTTTTAGTGTTATTTGTCTTATTTGCATGTATAAGTAGTAATTATTAATTCATAGTAACTTGTAGTAATTTAAGTTAAGAGCGTATACTTTCGTGCTATCGATAAAGAGATTCATATTAATAATATTTCACATTCTTACTTTAATTTTTTGCTTTTATCTTTTTATTTTTCTTTTTACCTCATCTCGATACATTTTTCTCGCTCCACTCAAAAAAACACTCGATACTGCACTTTTTTATTTTGGCATGAGCTTAATATTTAAAACTCACAACCTGCCTTTTTACTTTTTACTTTTACTTATATCCCTCAGCTTGTGCTTCGAATGCTTTCTTGTACTTTCCATTTAAACTCATAAGCTCCTCATGTGATCCTTTTTCTATTATCTCACCATCATCAATTACATATATTTTATCTGCTTGTCTTACAGTTGAAAACCTATGAGATATTATAATTACTGTTTTATTTTTAGCAAATTCATAAAGTCTCTGAAATATTTCATATTCACCTTTAGCATCAATTGCGCTTGTAGGTTCATCCAATATTAAAATTGGGGCATCTCTAAAAAATGCTCTAGCTAAGGCTATCCTTTGCCACTGACCGCCAGAAAGATCTGTACCTTCAGGGAAATGTTTATTTAATATTTGATCATAACCATTTGAAAGTTTTCTTATAAAACTATCTGCTCCAGATTTGATAGAAGCATTTACTGCAGCATCAAAATCATCTATCTTATCTACATCACCAACAGTAATACTTGTCTTTGCAGGTAAAAATCCATATTTTGCAAAACTTTGAAACAAAATTCCGAGTTTTGAATACCAATCTTCTAAGTCAAGATCTTTAATATTAATTCCATCGATTAAAATGCTTCCACTAGAGGTATCATAAAATCTGGATAATAATTTTATAAGTGTAGTTTTTCCTGCACCATTCTCTCCTACTAGAGCAATTTTTTCACCAGGTTCTATATCTAGACTTATGTTTTTAAGGACTTTTATATCTGTTTCAGGATATGTAAAGCTAACATTATCAAATGATATAAATGGAGGCTTATTTTTCTTCTCTAACTTCTTACTACCAGATTCAATTCTATTCTTCAGGTCAATAAATTTATAATAATCAACCATATACTGGCCATTATCATATAACGTTGAAATATTTTTGAAAAAGTTTGAAAGTGATCCGGCATAATTAACTGAAGCTGCTGCATAAAAAGTTAGTAGTCCTATTGTTATATTTCCTTCAATAACTTGATTAACTGCAAATACCCAGAAAGATAAAATCCCTATAGTTGCAACAATTGTTGATGAAGTTTCTAATAATCCTTTCTTTAAATTTGCTTTTCTTTCAGAGCTAAAAAAATCATTAAACAAGTTTTCAACAAAGCCAAACAAATAATTCTTTGTTCTAAAGATTCTAAGTTCCATCAATGAGGATTCATCGCTTAAATATCCTGCTGCGCTATCATATAATCTCCTTGTTTCTGTCTTACTATTCCAAATATGCCAAACAGTCTTTGAGGTTTTTATTCTAACTATTAGTGCGGGTAGCGAAGAAAGAGAAATTATTAAAAAGAAAAGTGGTGAAAAAAAAGCAATAATAGACATACTTACAATTATTCGTCCCAAGTCAGGAATTATCCAAAGCATCTTACCTACAAACTGTTGAGGTCTATAAGTATAAGAATCTTTAGCTTTTCGTATTAAATCATTCTGCTTAGGGTTTTCATAGTGATATAAATCAAGTTCAGATGACTTTCTTAAAAATTGTAAAGTAAATACTTCTCCTAAGTTGTATTGAATATCCGTATCAAGATATGTCTGTATTGTACTGATGATTCTGTCAAAAATATTAATACTGAGAAAAATTATTATTAGTATCCAAAGCTCATCAGAAAACCCCTCTGATTGTAATCCCTGGTCTGTAATTCTAACAAGTTCATCAATAACTTTTGTGCTTGTATACGCGATAGCAAAAGGAATTAAAGGAATAATGAATGTTACCAATGTAATTATAAATAGCTTAAATTTAACCTCCCTATAAGCAATCTTTAAAGTTCTTATTGCAGAGGCTTTTACTTCTTTTAAAGTTATTTTAGTACTTGAATTATTTATTTTTTTATCATTCATTTCGACATTATTTTAACACTTTAATTGAGCTTGTAGAATTTTATACAGCCTTGTATCAAATTGTAGTTTTTGTATACTATAGTAAGTTATTAATATATATGTCAGAAAATAAAGAACTAGAAAAAGCAATTTTAAAAATATCTGAGCACTATGATTTAAAACATATAGTTCGAAGAGCATTTATCAACGGGATTTTTACAGCATCCGGACTATTTATTGGAGCAATTCTTGTTTTCGTAGTTGCAACGCAAGTTTTAAATGGCGTTAAAGAAGTTCCTCTTTTAGATACATTCTTAAGAGAAACAAGATTAGATATAGTTATAGAATCGCAGATAAATGAAATATCTGGTAAAAATGGTCAAAGTGCTGTTATAGATAGTTCTGAGTCATACTCCAACTTAACTTATACAAATTCTACATATAATTTTTCTTTTGATTATCCAGTTATCTTCTCCTCTACTTTTGAAGGATCTATTGCCGAAGAAGATAATTCTTATTTAATTTCATTAAGAAACGGTAAGATTTACGTTGACTCAATAGATATTTATATAAACCACAGTATAGAGTTTAGTGGATCAAGTTATACAGAAGTAGTTAATAACAATCTTATAGGCGATATTGAAATGTATATTTTTGAGGAAGAAATTACTATTGATTCTGTAAGCTATCCAAACCCAACTATTATAGCTAGTTTTGAAAAAGGTGGAGATGAATATGTTGTTATAGTTAAAGCTAAAGAAAGCAATTCAGCTATAGCTAGAGAATTACTTACAAGTATCCTGCAAAGTGTATTGTAAAAAAAAGGTATTGGCGCGCCTCAAGATTCTTTGTATAGTGGATCTAATGTTAATGGTTCGCGTACATACTAGAGCCATTCTTTTCAGTTTGATTCTAGCAACTTAGAAAGAATCACTAACAAAAGAATCTAAATATATCTTACCAACTGAATTTAACTAGGTCAATGTAAATATTTGGAGATATTATTATCTTGTAGGTGTAGTTTATATTAGTACGATATCGAATAACTAACATTTAGGTTAGTTATATATACCTTAATTCAAAGAGTATAAGTTAGCTAACTCTATTTAGAATATATATATTCTATTATAAACAGATTATTTCTTCTGTTTAAACATTAATTCTCGCTTATATTCTGAGATATCGATAAAGTCATCTGCAGTTTCCATAAGTGTATTATTAGCAGTCTTCTTGAAAGCAATTACCTCAACTAAACAACCCGCAGATTGAAGAAAAGTAACAACTGGAACAAAGTCACCATCTCCTGAAACTAAAACTATCGAGTCTACTTTTGGAGCAAGTCTAACAGCATCCATTGCAATTCCAACATCCCAGTCTCCTTTTTTAGCTCCTCCTATAAATGTCTGTAAGGCTTTTTCTTTAATCTCAAAGCCTGCAGTATTTACTGCCTCAAAAAATTCATTCTGTTCTCCAGGCTCTGCATTAATAACATATGCTATTCCTCTAGTCAGAGGTCTGTCTTGAACTGCAAGTTTTAGTAAATTCTTAAAATTCACCTTAGCTCTGTATAAATTTTTTGCTGAGTAATAAAGGTTTTGTACATCTACTAATACAGCAACTCTTTGATTTGGATTTCTTACAATCATATTTTTTATGTAACATTTTTATATACATATAATATAGCAATTTAACCTTAAATAGCAAGTAAGTTTAAAATATTAACTATAATCAATAAATAAGTAAACTACACAATAGAGTTATGAAGATTGTATAACTGAGTTTAGAGAGTACTATTTTAATTAATCTTAAAGTCCAATTTATCATCGTCTCTTCGCCCTACATTAAATGCATCTTGGAGTTCAGTCACTGCACTTTCAAATCCTGGGATTACCGATTCAATTGCCCCTGTTTCTAATAAAGGGTATAGCTTTGAAACTAAATTTTTAGATAAGCTTTCTTCAACTTCAGCTCCAGTTTCCTTTAACAATAAGTTAAATTCATTCATAGCATCATTAAGATCAGCTATTTCTCCTGTTCTAGCTATAATAGGTCCCTCAAGACTTACTAGTTCTGTTAAAGACTCTCCGTTGTATAGATTAATCGCTATTCTTAAATTCCAAATTTCGTTTCCAAATTGAATTTCTCTATATGCTTCAACAGTTATCAACTGATTTTTAGAAATACAACTTACTCTAAGGCGCATACTTTCATTTAAATATTGATTCCCATTTATTTCGGACATTTCATCTACTAAATAGTGTGCAGTAGTAATAATACAATCTTCGTTTAATTGAAGTTGTCCATTATCAAATGTAGGATTCTCCACTACAATACCAAAAGACATGTCTGCATCCTGATTTGATAAAATTTCATCAGCAAAAAAATATATTAGTGCTTTTGCTCTTTCATTAGGACCTTTAAAAGATCTCGTTAAATCTTCACCTGGGAAATAAGCAGACTGATGCCTTAGTGATTCAGGCATAACAAATTTTGCCTGAGCATTACCATCAGCTTGACGTGAATAAATTCCAAATGCTAAATTAGTACCATTAGTCTCAATTTTTATAAACTGCAGACCATCATCAGTAAAATTATCTAAATGAATAGTCGTATTACTACCTTGAACACCTTTTGTTAGTAAATCATAATGCTCCCATTCTTCTTTTTTTTCCATCAACGTCATTCATTAACGAAATAATTACACAAATAGTTAGAAAAACAGAAGAGTACGTTACTAATGTTTTATTTAAAAGCCCCATATTTATTTAATAATAATAGTGTTGAATTATATATATATATATATATATATATATGGAGCAATAAGTTGCATATTTATTGCATACTAAGCTTTTAACTCTACTTTCTACTTTTTACAATAAAAGCTATAATCATTGTGCTTAAATTAACATAAAAACTATGAAATTATCTTTAGGAATTGTTGGTCTTCCAAATGTTGGTAAATCTACTCTATTTAATGCTCTTACAAAACAGCAAGTTTTAGCTGAGAATTACCCATTTGCTACTATTGATCCTAACGTTGGAGTAGTAGCTGTACATGATGAAAGAATTAATAAGATTGCAGAAGTAGTAAAACCTAACAAAACAGTATCGGCAACAGTTGAATTTGTTGATATTGCAGGACTGGTTAAAGGAGCTGCAGAGGGAGCAGGGTTAGGAAATAAGTTTCTAGCTAATATTAGAGAAACAAATGCTATTGTTCATTTAGTTAGGGCTTTTAATGATGGAAATATAACTCATGTTGAGAATGGAATTGATCCTAAACGTGATATTGAATTAATTAATATTGAATTAATTTTAAAGGACTTAGATAGTGTAAAGAATAAAATTGGATCAATGGCTGCAAAGGCTAAATTCGATCAAAAGTTAAAACAGGCAGTTACTCATTTAGAAGAACTATATAAACATTTAGAGGAGGGTAAACTTGCAGTAGATTTCCCTATGCCAAAGGATGAAGATGTTAAGTACGAGAGAAGGAATATCTTTTTATTAACAGATAAGCCTGTAATCTATCTTGTAAATGCTACAGAGGATCAATTTGAAGAAAGTTATAAGATGGTTAAAGAAATCGTTGGTGATAAGGATGTTATTACTATGGATATAAAGTTAGAGGCTGAATTAGGAGAGATGGATGATGGAGATAGAGATGAATTTATGAAAGATTTAGGTTTAGAAATGACTGGGCTTGAGAAATTAACAATGGAGGCATATAAACTACTTGGTTTAATCTCATATTTTACAGCTGGTGTTCAAGAAGTAAGAGCATGGACTATTAAGAAAGGTGAGAATGCGAAACAAGCGGCGAGAGCTATTCATAATGATATTTCGGATAATTTCATTGCGGCTGATGTAACTAGTTGGGACGCTTTTGTAGAATTAGGCGGCTGGGTAAAGGTTAAAGATGGTGGAAAGCTTCGACTGGAAGGTAAAGAGTATATTGTTGCAGACGGAGATGTGGTTTTGTTTAAGCATAACGGGTAAGGCAAAAATTAAAAGTAGAAAGTAAATAGCAAATAAAAAACAAAGTGCAGTATCGAGTGTTTTTCGAACGGAGCGAGAAAAATGTATCGAGATGAGAGAGATCTTAAACTAAAAACTACAAATTACCATAAATACTTAAAAGCACGCTTTCATTCTCACTATTCGAATATCTTTTAGCAGTAGTAATCGCGTTAGATCTAATTCCCTGTACTACTTCCCAATTATTATAAATATACTCAATTTTCATAACTAACTCTTCCTTTGTATTCACTATAAACCCATTCTCCCCATCTTTAATAAACTCATTAGATCCTTTAGTATTAGATGAAATTACAATACATCCTCTAGACATAGCTTCTAAAGTAGTCATACCGAAACTTTCTCTCATACTAGCTATGATATAGATATCTGAGTTATCAGCCTCACTTATAAATTCTTCCTTTGTATAGGCTTTTAAGTCTATGTTTAGATTATTTAAATCTGAACTGAATTCATTATATCCTTGTAGTGGTCCAATAATTTTAAATTTAATACTTGGTATTTTCTTAGCAGCATACTTTATCCATTCAGGTCTCTTTACTGTGTCTACTCTACCCATAAAAAATACTCTATTTGTTCTACTTGAGTTGACTTTAGAGTTCTCAAAGAATTTATCATCTATAGAGTTTGGAATTGTAACTTGTTTTCCCTCAGAGACTAACAGTTTTTTTAGATAAGGTTTCTCCCAATCTGCAACTCTTATTACCTTGTCGTATAACTTTAACTCCCACCAACCTATTAATATATCGTAAGTTTTATCCATAAATTTTAGAAAGATCGACCTTCTTGAATCCTTATCGAATGGCCCGTGTGTTGTCAATAAGACTTTCTTCCGTAATAGTTTGCCTATTATCAATGCTTGTAAGCTGTGGGGGTGTCTATAGCCGTGAGTGTGTATTATAGCTGGTTTAGTTTTGATTATTGAAAGGATTGGGAACCAAAACATAGAAGTACCTCCAAGCTTAAACCAAACTTTAAATCTTTTTACTTTTATATCTTCAAATTCATCATTCTTAGTTAGCTTTTCTTTTGTGCCTTTTAGAATATTTGAGCTGAATATTTCTACGATATTACCAGCTTTTTTTAAAGATACTGCATTATTAAATGCAACTTGCCATATTCCGCATGCAGATGGTTTAGAGTATGGTGTTAGTATTAGTATTTTTTTCATATTTTAATTATCTCATATATTAAAAAGCTATGTCTCCTAATATGCGCAGCATTTTTATTTTGTTATAATGGTTTTATACAAACATAATTTAATGGGTTATGAATATAGATTTATACTAATTTAAATGGCATTGTCCGTAGAAGAGAATAAAAAACTAAAAAAGATATCTCAAAATATCTTGTCAGATTTAGAAAAAGCTGGTGGATATTATATAGGTTCTAAGTTTGATAGAAAGAAAAATCGAATGATGCCTTCACCAAGTCCATACTATATTTCTCAAAGAAAACTATCCCTTTGTGAAACCAACGGTGAGAAAATTTTCAAAATGTGGGATACAACTCAGATGCTTTATAAAAAAGCAATACTTGGAGAAATAGAAGAACCTAATTTAATACTACAAACTATTGAAGGCGATATAACTCAGGCACAAAGAGAAGTACAAAGACTAATTGCCAGAAAACAAAGTACTTTACCTATATTTGCTAGAGCTGATCTTACTAGTTTCTGGCATCTTGCTGAAGTGCAAGAAAGAATGGGGGCGCTTGGTTTATTTCAAAATTGGCTAGAAGCGATTAAAAAAAATATACCTTTGGAAGAAGGTACCGAATATATCGGTAAAGAGAGTTTAATTGATGATATAGTCAAAGGAATAATAGAATCAACTCAAAAAGAAGATCCAACAGTTGTACTTATAACACCAAAAAACTATTTAGCTGAACAAAAATCTTTAGCTAAGAAGCTTTCTAGCTTAGGTATTATCACTTTTGTGGTAGAAAAGGATAAATTGGATAATCTCAAAGTAAAAGATGGTTATATATATTATCCAGTAAATAGAAAAAAACAAGTAAAAGTTGACTTCATATATAGAAGAGAGGTAAATGCTGCAATACTTGCAAACTCAAACATAGGAAAAAATATAATTGAAGCCTCAATTGAAAACAAAGTTGTATGTGAGCCACCTCTCAATATGATATATGATACGAAGTCTCCATTAGCCTTTGTTAAACACCCTAGGCTGAGTAAATTCTTTACAAATGAAAGTGAAATAGTACCAGAAACATCTTTTATTCCAGCTAATAAGAATCTATCATTTATTTATAAAGGACAAAACCTCAATTTAGAACAAATATTAGACTTATCAGTCTCCAAAAGACTTTTTGTAATTAAATATAGCGGCCCAAATATAGAATATGGCTTTGGAGGAAGAGGAGTATTTAATGTTAATGATAGTAGAAGAAGTGCAAATAGAGTTTTAGACATTGCCATAGAGCAAGTCAAATTAGGTAATCCTTGGATCATTCAAAATTATGATAAGACAAGAGCACATTTAATTTGGTTAGATAAATCAAACGAAGTTAAAGAAACTAATAAAAGTGCATCTAGATGGATGGTTTATTATAGGAGAGAAAAGAATGGTAAAGTAAACTTGTTTAATATAATGGGAACAAATCGACCAGGAGACTCTTGGAAAGCATCAGGTAGCCCAAAGTCTGTTGTTCAAACTGTGAGATTCTTACCCAAATCCTAAAACAAAATATTAAATATTTAAAAGACCTCAGCTTATAAGCAAACTGAGGTCTTCTTTGAAATCAGAAACTCATTACCCAAGTAATTCCCATAATGTTTTATGAATTGATAGGAATGCATCATGCAGGATCTTAGAATTAATCAAAATTGCATGTGGTTTTGTCTTATTTAGTTCAATAAGGGCAACTTGCTCATCAAATATCAATACATCAAAGTCTGAAGAAAATACCTCAGGATATACAAATTTTACATGATAATCTTTCCATTGCTTTTCACTAAGATCTCTTGCAGACTTACTATCCTTAAAAATTCTAAAAACATTTCTAGTCCTCTTTTCTGTTAATGCTTTTTCATGAAGTCCCATAGGGCCTCCAAAAACATCTACAAATTTATCAAAATCTGCAAAAGAATACATATCCGTAACATTTGCTGTCATATTATAAATATATCTGACTTCTTCTTTACCTTCGTAATATTTAACAGCCAACTTACTATTCTCTCTCCCCTCTGGAACCATCTTATCAATAAGCTTCACAATTTCAGGTAAACCTTGCTCCATTTTCTGAACAGCCCATCTTTTTTGTTCAATTAAAAACTTCAATTTCTCTGGCGATTCAGCAACAACCATTCTTCTTTCACCATAATTCGTCTGACTAACTAAACCTTTCTTGATCAACTCTTCTACATTGTTATGGGTAGTAGATCTTTTTATTTTAGTCTTTCTTGAAAGATTCATTATAGTATTTGGCCCTGTTTTTAGAAGTGCTAAATATAAATTTATCTCTCTATCTGTAAGTCCGAATTCTGTTAAAAACACTTTAAGATTGACATCTACTTTGTCCATACTTTATTTAATAATAATTGTCATATATAATTGTCGCCTTTGTTATTATAACAGAGTAAACCCCTTGCTGTAAAGTGTATTCAATCTGTAACAATGTCCTGACAACACAGCCATACGAAACCTTGTATAATATTTACTAGTTGCAATATCAGACGGTTTAGCATATAATAAATGTATCTAATCCTTGGCAACAAAAATGAATTATTCAGATTACTCAATTGATTATCCGGAATACTTATCTTATAAAGAAAGTATGAAAGTTGAAGGTAAGTTAAAAGAGATTTGGGATGATTTACTTAACAGAATTAGTGAAGAAAATTTAAAGAAAGAAGCAATTAAGAAAGGTTTTGAAATTGTTGATAATCCAGATATGGAAGACGACGTTATTGCTTACTACTTTATGTTTAAAATCCCCGAAGCCAGCGCTGAATTAGAAAAATATCTAGAAGAGAGTTTGTATCCATTTTTGGTTTGTTTAAAGGAAGATTAAAAGAGTTAATAAAATTATAAATAAAAACAAGGTATTAATCTTGTTTTTTTGTTTTCTTAGTGAGTTTGATTATTTAGTCTTTATAAACTATAATTATTCAGTTCTTTGAAAGCGAGTATCGTATAGTGGTATTATCCCTGCCTTCCAAGCAGGTGACACGGGTTCGAGTCCCGTTACTCGCTCCAATTAAAATTAAAACACCGAAAGGTGTTTTTTTGTTTATAGAATATAATCAAAGATTCCCCGAATCATTAAATTGCACACTCTAAATCTTCAAAATACACTTCATTTGGAACTCACATAACTTTAATAGTAGGAAATTTCTAAAAAATGTATCAAAACTTGCGCCGTAATACAATGTTATAAACAAAAAATAATGATATAAACGTTATAACTTATATCTATATTGAACATTCGTATGAAAATCAATAAAAACTTTCTTAATATACAGCTTTCTGTATTAGTTGTTCTATCAACACTATTAACCCCGTTAATATTCTTAATTCCAGCTAAAGCTCAGGTTTATCCAAGCTTTAACCTGTCGGTTGAATGTGTCGAGGAAAATACTGATGGTACGTATACAGCGTACTTTGGGTATAGAGATAATGAGTATTACGATATCGATTTAAGGAGTTCTTTAACTACTACAGATAAATTTGGTCCAGCTATACTACGGCAAGGAAATATAGATAAAGCCTTTAGTATTACTGACAGTATAGAAAATGATATTACATGGACTGCAAACTATGAAGGTATATTTGAGAGAAGTGCTACTGCGAGTATTGAGTCAGAGAGGTGTGAGAAAGATTTAGGACCAGGGTACAACCCTGCTCCAGCTGAGGAGACAAATCAAAAGTTAGAAGTAGAAAATCAAAAGGAGAAAGAACAAATTTCTGTTATAGATCAAGTTGTTCCAGAGGAAAATGAAGAACCAGTAACTAGCAACCTAGAAGCAGAACAAAATATTGAAGATAATAATTCTCCCCTTCGGGGAGATGCCGGTCCTCCGGCAGAGGGGGTTGTGTTGAATAAAAATATTGATATCTCACTACTAATTATTGATGGAGATGTCTTTGCAACGTCAGATTTAGTTAAACTTAATTCAAGCTCTACTTATAACTTAATAGAATCAAGATTACTCCATTGTGATAACAGTTTAGATTGTAACTACGATAATGAATCATTATGGACTAGCTGGACAGCTTACCAATCCGAAAGATTAGACTATGTAATTAATGGATCTGTTTCTGGAGAAAAGGAAATCTGTATTCAAGGAAGAATGCTGAACGGAGATCTTTCTCAGGTAGCTTGCGATACTATTATTCTAGATACTGGAGCTCCAAGCGGATCAGTTTTAATAAATAGCGGAGATGAGAGTACTGAGAGC
>JAUZRK010000015.1 GCA_030950485.1 Candidatus Dojkabacteria bacterium
GGCCTAATGGTGCAGGAAAGACAACTATGCTTGAAATAGTTGAGACTATTAAAGATTTTGATAAAGGGGAAATTATTATTGATGGATTAGATATAAAAAAAGAAAAAGAGAAGATAAGAAAAATAATCGGAGTTCAGTTACAAGAGGGCGGTTTTTATCCCTCTCTTTCTTTAGAACAAACTATAAATCAATTTGCTGGTATTTATAATATTAAAGTAGATAGTAATAATTTGTTAAATAGAGTCGAACTTCTAGATAAAAAAGATTCAAAAGTTGAAGAGCTTTCTGGCGGACAAAGGCAACGATTTTCAATTGTAATAGCAATTATTAATAATCCCAAAATATTATTTTTAGATGAACCTTCAACAGGGCTAGATCCATATGCAAGAAGAGAAACCTGGAAACTAATCAAAGATATAAAGAAAAGTGGAACTACTATTGTTTTAACTACTCATTACATGGAAGAAGCAGAACAACTTTGTGATAGAGTGGCTATAATGAATAAAGGTCAGATACTTAAAGTTGATACACCAGAAAAAATGATAAATGATATTTTAAAGGATGGATTTAAGAAAGAAGAAAAACTTAATTTGGCAAATCTAGAAGATGTGTTTTTTTCTTTGACGGGAAAATTAATATCTGATTAAAAGTCCTGCAATAAATCCGCTTGCCCAGCTCCAGCTTAAATTGAAACCTCCAACATCTCCATCTACATCTAATATCTCACCACAGAAATAAAGATTATCAACTAATTTTGATTCTAGACTACCTTCTTTTACCTCAGTACTATCTATACCACCAGCTGTAAATTCAGCTTCATTCCAGCCCCTTGTTCCTATTATTTCAATTCTTAAGTCACTTAAACTCTCAGACAACAGATTAAATTCTTCGGTTGAAACTAGACTCACAATTTTTTCATGATTCAACTCCAGGTATTTTAATATTGTTAAAGCTACTTTATTTGGGAAAAGTCCATAAAGACTTTTTTCTAGTGTCTGAGTCGGTCTTTTATCCCATCTAGACTTTATTATTGCTCTAACTTCTTCAAGATTTTTACCAGGAAAAAAGTTAATCGATACTTCGGCATTATTCCTATCTTCTCTATTAAAATGAACAGAAATTTCCCTACTAATATTTAATATCGAAGGTCCAGAAAGACCATATTTTTTGAACATAAGGTCATCTGTTCTAGTTTTTATTTTTTCACCAGAAATTATAGATGTTACTTCAGCTTCTAATTTTACTCCTTGAAGAAAATGACAAAGGGGATGCTTTGCCTCTAAAGGAAGGGCTGCTGGAATAGGCTTTATAATCCTATGACCAAATTTTTTAATAAGATCATAACCTGAGCCATTTGATCCTAATGCTGGATATGACCTTCCACCAGCAGAAACTATCAAGTTAGTTGAACTGAGCAACTTTTCTGTTCCTTTAATTTGGTTACCTTGTTTATCTACATTAACTACACTAACTTTAAATGAATCTTTCTTTACTAAATCTATAACCTCTGTTACAAGCATTATTTCAATTCCTAACCTAGAAAGTTCATCAAGCATCATTTCAACAATTGTTGAAGCTTGATCAGTTATCGGAAAGAGCTTACCTACATTAGTTTTACGCTCAACATACAATTCAACTCCTAATTCATTAAAAAAGTTTACTATCTCGTTGTATCCAAATTTATCTAATATAGAATGTATAAACTTCTTATCTGCACCATGATAAGAATCATCAATCTTATCTGCTAGATTAATATTAGTAATATTACATCTTCCCGCACCACAAACTAATATTTTTCTCCCAAGTGCAAAAGTTCTATCAACTACTAAGACTGAGCTCGTAGGGTTATGTCGTTTAGCAGATATAGCAGCCATCATACCTGCAGCTCCTCCTCCAATTATTATTACATCATATGTATTTTTCATGATTTGATTATAGTATAAAGCAGGTTTACATTGTAGTGCCAGGTTTGAAACATAGTAGTGTCAGGTTTGAAACCTGACACTACTATAAAACAACATTTTTCAATTTTACTATCTACAAAAAAGAAACTATAATCTAACTAAGAACATTATTTTTTAAATATATAAAATGGTAATTTTAGGAGGAATTTTAGGTGTACTAGCACTAGCTATACTTTTTGTAATAGGAATTTACAATAAACTTCAACAACAAAACGTAATGGTTGACGAAGGCTGGAGTGGAATTGATGTGCAATTAAAGAAAAGATTTGACTTAATTCCAAATTTAGTAGAAACAGTAAAAGGTTATGCTAAACATGAAAGTGGAACTTTTGAAAAAGTAACACAACTTAGATCTTCAATGATGGGGACAAATGATCCTAAGGAATTAGGAGAAATGGAGGGTGAATTTAGATCTACTCTTAAATCATTATTCGCAGTAGCTGAAAACTACCCTGAGTTAAAAGCAGATGAGAACTTTAGACAACTACAAGCTTCATTACAAGCTATTGAAGATGAATTAGAAGGAGCAAGAAGATATTACAATGGAACAGTTAGAGATTTAAATAGAATGGTTGTTGTATTTCCAAATTCAGTGATTGCTGGAATGTTTAATATTAAAAGAAGAGAATTCTTTGAGATTACAGATGCAGTAGAAAAACAAAATGTAAAAGTTGATTTTATATCAGAGCCTAAGGCAGAGTAAAAATTACTAATTCTAAATATTAAAGCGGTCTATAAAATGGCCGCTTTTTTTTATTCATCGTCATTATTAGCCCATTCAAACCAGGGATTACCTTCTTCAAATTCTTCCATATCCTCATTCTCAGCTAGTTCTTTAAATTTAGTATCATCTATCTCTACACCATATTTAGTTAAGTGAGTAACGAACTCTGGATCAATGTTCTCTGAAGTGTACCATCTAGAAGCTAATGCTATGAATTCCATTTGTTTTGTTAAGTCAGCTACTTTATTGTTTTCCTTATATTTTTCTAATTCCCTGAAAGGTAGACTTAAGGAAGAAATTTCTTTAGCTATGACATCTCTTATATCTGGAAGTTCTTTAAAGTAAAAGTCAATTTTAAACCAAATATCTGTAACTATACTCCAAGACTCTTCTAAATTATCATTGCTAAGAATACTTTCCATAAGATCATGAACTATATCCGGCGCGTTAATAGGATTTCGTTTTAGTTCATCAAAAAGAGTTAATTCAATATCTATTCCACCGATTTCTGTTTTGAATTTTGTTACTAGCAACATAATATCTTTAATAAACAATAAAGAGGGTGAATTCTATCACCCTCTTTAGAAATTTTTAATTTTTGTGTCTTGAGTTAAATAACCAAGACTATTACCTTGTCCTTAAGGTAGTGTTAATACACTATTTGGTAAAATTAAACCAATACTTCCATTAGGTAAATACCCGACATCATTAGTATTAGCATTATAAATGTTTACCCAACTAAACCCTGTTCCATAATAACCTTCCGAAATTTCCCAAAGTGTATCTCCAAGTTGAACTGTATATTCAGAATCCTGAATATCACCCTTCTCATAGTCAGTTGCTGTCCAAACACCACTACTATTTATTAGCTTCATAGTAGCTGCTGCTTTTTTCATTGCAACAGGAGAATTTGAATTTGTATTACTATCTGTTTCCCCGCTTATTACACTTCCCTCATTTGCTGATTCATTATTATCTTTTTCTGAATCATTGTTTTTATCTGAATCATTGTTTTCTGATTTTGAGTCTTCATCTTTACTAGAGCCATTCTCTGATTTAGTATCATCCTCTGACTTAGTATCTTCTTTTAAACTATCGTTGTCTTCTGATTTTTCCTCATCATTTGTATCCTCAGCCTTATCTTCTGAACTATCTTCATCTTTCTCGTCTTCTTTTTCTGTATCATTAGCCTCAGCAGTGTTATCATTACTTTCTTCTACATTTTCTTCGTTATTTTGCCCATCTTCGCTAGTAGTTTCTTCATTGTCACTGTCAGAACTTTCGTTGTTACTTTCTGCTTCCTCTGCAGTATTATCTACTTGTTCTGTATCATCTTGATCTTTATTATCATCAAGAATTACATTTCTAACAAAGAAAAATGTACCTACACCGATAGCAAATATTAATATCAGGATTATCAATGAAGCTATTCCTAAAAGCCTATCATCATTTCTAATCTTATTAACAACTCCACCACTTTTTTCCTCGTTATTAGATGAAGATTGTTCTTTAGGTTGGCTGTTTTTATTTTTTGCCATATAGTAAAGAACTTAAATTAATTTAAATATTCGTGCAAATAAATGCTAGCTTATTATCAACTAAATTTAACTCCACACTAAATTAAATATAGATGAGTTAGCTAAGTTTCGATTTGCTGTGTGGAACAAATTTACAAACCAACTTATTATATAACTATTAACTGGTGCCTGCAAGGATTCGTGTGTTATGTATTAATAGACAATGATATTGATATGAATTTGAAATCAGAGATAAAACAAAATTATAATTTATTTTCTTCTTGATTATATTTAAATGAAGTTACCGGGTAGGGATTCGAACCCCAATTGATGGTACCAAAAACCATAGTCCTACCATTAGACGACCCGGTAATTTTTAATTCCAGCTATTTTAGCAAATTAATTACTCGTTTTGAAGACTAGAGATATTAAATTTATATAAATCTATATTAAAATGATTTATAATTAAAAACATTTGAGATAAATAAATTGAAACGAATTAGAAAACAAATTAAGGCTATAATTTTCCTCTTACCATTAATTTTTGCCGGAGCTATTTCTATAAAAGTTATAAATAGCGTTGGGTTAGCAGAAGGATTATTTACTTTCTTTATATTGATTTCTCTAAGAATAGGTTATGAAGCAGTTAGAAGTCCTATTCCAAGACGAGTAGGAATAAGAAATGTGCAGAGAAGATTAGGGAATACATTCCTGGTTATAATGGGATCAATGGTTGGTGCGGCATTAATTTCAGGATCTCTTGTATTAAATGATTCATTAGATAAAACATTTGAAAATTTAACATTTGCTCAAATAGGCGAAGGCGATGTTTTTATTTCTCCAGTAGAAAAGTCTTTAATAGACGAAAATTTAACTTATTTTAATACTGAAGAAGTAGAGCAAATTAACACATTAATTGATGACTCTAGTATTTCAGATGGAACATTAAACTTAATGCGATTAACTGTTACTCCTGCGATTCTTGATGAAAAAGGTAAACCAGAGCTAAATGCTTATTTTTCAAGTCTTGTAGGTATTGATTATGAAAATGCTATTAGTGTTGGGGAAACTAAGGTAGAGATTCCAAAACTTACAAAGAAAAATGGCGCTATTCTATCTGAGACAATGAAAAAAGAATTGCAGGCTGAAATTGGAGATACAATTCTTATAAATACTGGTGATATAAAAATTGGATTAGTAGTAGAAAGTTTTGTAGAAGATAAAAGTTTTTTAGGAGGACTTACTATAACTGTTGATAAAGGATATTTGAATTCTATTCTTGGAATAGAAAAAGGATCGGCAAATGAAATTTATGTTTCTTCTATAGGTGGAGTAATACCAAAAGACTATGATGGAGAGGCATTCTTAAACGAAGTTAATGAATCATTAAAAGACTTTGATTCTGAAAGAGTTGATTTTAACTCTGTAGAAATTAAGGAACAGTTTTTAAATGGAGGTGGCTTTTCTGATGTTTCACTAATATTTTTAGCATTAAGTTCTTTCGGAATATTTTCAGGAATATTATTAATAGTAAATCTTTTCTCAATGTTTGCTGAAGAGAGAAAGAAAGAAATGGGTATTTTAAGAGTTGTTGCGTTCAATAAAAAAGATTTAACTAAAGCTTTCTTATTTGAAGGCTATATTTATTCTGTAATAGCTTCAGTAGTTGGTACGACAATAGGATTAGGTCTTGGCTTTATATTGATATATTTGTTTACAGTTATCTTTGGCAATCTATTCTCTGCAATTGGGATTTCAGAGAATCTATTTGATATTTCCTATAGTGTTGAATTATCAAGCTTAGTAATAGCTTCCTCTGTTGGGGCTTTGATAACAATTTTTACAGCATATTTCGCTAGTCTAAGAATTAGTAATCTAAATATAATTGAGGCTATAAAGGATATAAAAGTTAAGAAAAACAATAGATTAAATTTAAAATGGTGGCTGAAGACATTATTTTATTTTGGATATTCTCTTATAGGAACTATCTCTATTGTTCTTGGACTTTTAATTGAAGGTATAGCTGACAGTTCTAGAGATGAGACTGGGTCGTTTTTTAATGAACTAAGTGTAGAAGACTTTAAACAGATAGTATTAGTTATGAAGGCATACCTCTTATACTTTGGTGTCGTCTATTTATCAATTTTTCTCTCTCTGCTCTTAATCAGAGCTTTTAATGATATATTTAAGAAAGGCCTATTGAAGTTGTTCGGAACCATTTCAAGCATTGTAGTTATAGGATTTACAATTATAGAATTTGGTTCAGAGGATTTTTCTTTTGCTCTAGATAGTGATTATGGAGTTGGATTATTTTTCTCTACAGGATTAGTATTAGTTTTAGCACTTTCAATACTTGTAACTTTAAATGTTGATTTTATAATCTGGTTACTTTCATTAATCTTTAATAGATCAGCTAAAGGAGTATTAATTATGAAGGTTGCATTAAGATACCCTGCTGTTAATAGAAGCAGGACCGGATTAACACTTGTTATGTTTGCTTTAGTAATTTTCTTAATATCCTATATTAGTATTTTTAAATCTAGTATTGTTAATACAACTAGTAACAATACTGAAGAAGCATTTAATGGTTACGATTTGACAATCAATCCCGGCATTAACTCAACTTTATCCAGCAGAAATGAGATTTATAATGTAATTAACAATAACGAAAATGTAGAAAAGGTTAGTTCAATTACCTATTTAAATGTAGTATTACCTGAATATAAATATAAAGACTTACCTGAATCTGCAAAGGAATTTAGTGATAATGGAGGTGGAATGCCGATTACACTTTCTGATGATGATTCTTATAATACTGCCTTAAATATAGTTTCTCCAGAAGTTATTGCAGGTATTGACTCTCCATTGAAATTTAGATCTGATAAATATAGTACTGATGAAGAGGCATATGCTGCTGTAGCAAATGATCCAGATAAAGTTGTATTAGGATTCTTATATGCAAATCCAGATTTAATAGGAACTCTAAAATTAGAAGGTGGTGATACATTAATAATAAGTGATGTATTTGAGGAACACATTTTTGAAAAAGAGGTTGTTGGTATAGTAGGCGCTGGTTTTTTTGGGAGTGCTGGATTTTCTCAATTTTTACCATTTATAATTTCAACAGATACTGAACTATTAAGTCAGCTTCCTGAGAGCTATCTGGTTAAAAATAGTTCAAATACAGTATTAACAGGTTTTAAAGCTGATATTGATCCAGACGTAGCTTTTCTAAATTTAAGAAAAGAATTAATTGATTATAATATTCTTCAAATAATAAACTTAAATGAGCTAACTGATACTATAAGTACATTTATAGACTCTATGTTCTCAATGCTCCAGGGTTTCTTAGCATTTAGTCTAATAGTAGGAACTTCAGGGCTAGCAATTATTCTAACTAGATCAGTTTGGGAAAGAAGACAGCAAGTTGGAATGCTTAGAAGCTTAGGCTTTAGTAAAAAGATGATCTTTACAGCCTTTGTAATTGAGTCAAGCTTTATAAGCTTATTAGGTATTGCAATAGGAACTTCAATGGGATTGATAAGTGCTATTAATCAAATAGGAGGTAATAGTGCAGATGGCGAATCTTTTTTAAATGTTAGTGTATCTTATTCAGAAATAATAATAATTACATCTCTTGTTTATTTAGCATCGATGTTATTTTCGATTATTCCAATTGTTAAAGCAGCAAATTTAAGTCCTGTAGAGGCAACAAATTATCCAGAATAATAAAATCATATATGAAAAATTCAAATCTAATTGCAAAGGCAAATAATTTAACTAAGATTTATAACGAAGGACAGGATAACGAAGTAATAGCAGTTAATAATGTTAGCTTTGAAATAACTGAAGGAGAAATTATAACTGTAATGGGGCCATCAGGAAGTGGAAAAACAACGTTATTAAACATGATTTCAGGAATTGATGAGGCTAGTAGTGGAGAAATTTATATTGCTGGAGAGAATCTTGTAGAAATGGATGATGATTCAAAAACTAAGTACAGAGCTAAAAATATGGGATTTATTTTTCAAACATTTAACTTAATACCTGTCTTAAGTGCTGTTGAAAATACAGAAATGCCATTGCTTTTAAATGGTATTAAGAAAAATGAAGCAAGAAGGATAGCAAGCGAGATGTTAGAAAGAGTAGGGCTAGGAGACAGACTTCATCATAAACCAAATGAGCTTTCAGGAGGACAAAGACAAAGAGTTACAATCGCACGAGCTATTGTTCATAAACCTGCGGTAATTTGGGCAGATGAACCAACTGGAAATCTTGATACGAAGACTGCTAATAAAGTTTTTGAGCTTATGCTTGAACTTGCAAAGGAATTTAATCAAACTATTGTTGTTGTAACTCATGATGAGAATATAGCAGATAAGACAGATAGGGTTATCAAAATGGATAGCGGTGAGCTGATTAGAGATTAAAAATAGAAATCTATATTTTTAAATTATGATAAAATAATTCGAAAACAAATTTGAAATGAGTAATTCAATAGAAATTCCAAAAATAGATAATATAGAAACAATAGTTGAGAAAATAAAGTCTAAAGAGCTAAAAGTCTTAGATTTAGTTATTGAACATCTAGAAAGAGCAAAATTAGTACAAGAAAAAACTAACTCATTTATAACTATTCTTGAAGACCAGGCTTTAGCAAACGCAAAGGAGTTGGATTTACAAATAGAAAAAGGTGAAGTTGATATCGAATCAAAACCCTTGTTAGGTATTCCCTTTACAGCAAAAGATCTTTATTTAGTAAAAGATACAAAAACAACTTTTGGAACAAAATTAATGGAGAATTTTGTTGCGCCATATACTTCTACTGTAGTACAGAAATGTTTAGATGCTGGAGCTATTTTAATTGCAAAAGCAAATTTAGATCCATTTGGTTATGGAAGTAGTGGAGAGAGTTCAGGTTACGGACCTACAAAGAATCCATATGATTTAGAAAGAGTTCCAGGAGGTTCTAGTTCTGGTTCAGGAGCTTCAATTGCTGCTGGAGTAGGATTATTCTCACTAGGTACGGATACTGGTGGATCTGTTAGACTACCAGCCTCTTTTTGTGGAGTATATGCTCTAAAGCCTACTTATGGACATAATTCAAGATATGGAGTTGGCGTATATGCTTCTTCTTTCGACACACCAGGATTTTTTTCTAGACATCCAGAAGACATCAAATTACTTGAAGATGTAATGAAGGGACGGGATGAAAATGATGCTACAACATATGAAATAGATCATTTAGAAATTAAAAATAATAAGACAATTGGGTTACCAAGAGAATTCTTTACAGAAGATTTAAATCCTGAAATAAAAGACAAGATAAATCAAAAAGTTGAACTATTAAAATCTAATGGCTACGAGATTAAAGAAATTTCTATTCCATCATTAAAATATGCTCTAGCTGCATATTACGTTTTAGTAATGGCTGAAACATCTTCTAATAGAGCTAGATATGATGCTGTTAGGTACGGTGAGAAAATATCAGATGACTATGAAGAGAACATGAGCGGAGGAAGAGCGCAATTCTTTGAGGATGAGGTTAAAAGGAGAATTATGGTTGGTACTTATGTTTTGAGCGCTGGATACGGCGATCAATATTATCAAAAAGCTAGTATTGTTAGAACTAAGCTTAAAAAAGAATTCGACGAGGCCTTTAAAGAAGTTGATGTGATAATATCTCCTATAGCTAATGAAACAGCTTTCAAGATTGAAGAAAAGTCATCAGATCCAGTTTCAATGTATTTAACAGATATTTATACAGTTACTGCTAATGTAGTTGGAATACCTGCTCTAGCTATTCCTGCTGGAATGAGTTTAGAAGGATTGCCAATTGGAATGCAGCTAATTGGTAAAAAGTTCCATGAAGATCAACTGGTAGATGTTGCTAAAGTTGTTAGATAAAGACTAAACTTACTTTAGTCTTAGTATATCTAAACTTCCATCTCCTATAAAACTTTCTAATACGTCTACTATCTCTTTATTGAATTGTAGAAATAAGAAAATTAAACCTGCGATAAAGAATATTATTGCTAATATTGTGATTAGACCATTTGAAGGTCCATCTGCATTATTATTTTTGTTTTTCTTTATCTTTTCCTCCTTTTTTTCACCCTTTACGACAGGTTTTGATTCTGCAGATGTATTATTCTGATTAAAATTAAAATTAGAGTTTGCCGTTGATTGGTTTGAAATATTGGCTTCTGTATTTGAAGAATTTGATAAATTAAAATTATTAGTTTCATTTTTTTCTTCTTTTTCATTCGTTACTTCTTCTATAGGAGCAGGACCTGGAGCTACTTCCATCATATCTTTTGCTTTATTCTCTTCTCTAGAAAATGGATTTGGCATCATCGTCTCATTATTGCTATTAGAATTTTGTGCTGGAATATTATTCTCAGGTTGTACTTGTTTTGGAACTTCTTGCTGCTGTGGTGTGTTTTGAATAATATTTTGTTCAAGTTTTTTAGGAATACTCAATTCGCGATTTATATCATTATTTTCAGCTGGCATAGCAGCTTGTAAATTTTGAGAGTTGGGTACACTTACTTGTTGAGTAGTCTGATTAGTAATATTATTCACATTTTGAGTTGTAGACATTGATCCTGGAATGATTATAGGATCTATATTACTGTTATTAACCTGATTTACTTTTGGACTTTCTGGAACTTGATTATTCAATGAATTATCATTTCTTGATACAACATTTCCAAGATTAGTATTTAAGCCATTACCGTTTGGGGTAGGGATAGTATTTGTATTAGAATTCATAACTGCTGTTACATTATTACTCTGAGAGTTTTCTGAAAGTGGTTTGTTCAGCATATCACTTATATTACTTTGCGGAGATGTTGCATTTCCATTTGGGCTTACTGTAGGCTCTGCAACAATTGAGGCACCATCATCTCCTGCGTTTAAAACTGCTACATTATCATTATCATCTGCGTCTAAGCCATCAACTTTTTCTGGAGTAACTGAGCTTGCTTTACTAATTTCAGATAAGAATGAACCATTATCAAATTCAGCTTTTGGCTGCTCTCCTTCAATTTCTGTAGAAGTAACTTCATTTGTAGTACTTTCATCAGGAATTTCTTTTACCAGTTCTTGTGTACCATTTTCTAATTCAGGAGCTACATCTACTGTTTCCGTTTTTGGTGTTTCACCCTCTGTATTTACACTATTATCTGGTAATATTTGTTCACTAATTAAAGTTAAATTAACACCCTCAGCTGAAGAACTATCAGTCTCAATTGAAGAAGGTAATGTTTCATCATTTTCTGTTAGATTAGTATTCTCAGCAGTCATCGGAGTTTGCTCAACTGCAGCGTCCTCTGTCAATATTTCTTCTTCTTGGCTACCCATTCCTCCTACACCAGTTACTAATCCGCCTGCTTCTATTTCTTGATCTTCTATTTCTCTATCATGTTTTGCTTCCGCAACAGTTCTATCTTTGATAATTTCAGTGGAGTCATTTGTTGTGCTTGTTTGGCTAGTATTTGCCGTTACGTTATTTGTATTCATTCCTGTTTGCTGAGTTGTTGTCTGTTGAACAGGTAGTATTGCTTGATTTGTATTTTGACTTGCTGCTTTTTGTGTTGTTGATGAACTTCCGCTTCCTTTTTGATCCTCGATTAGTTGATTGGAACTATTATTAGTTTCTTCCATTTCAGTATTGTCATCATTATTAATATTATTTGAGTCTTCATTTGTCACGTCGTTAGAATCATGGTCATTTTCTTCAATTACATTGCCATTCTCATCAATTATTTGCTTTTTCTTTCTATCTCCATTAGCTACTAAGGTAGGTGCTTCCATTGTTTTGTTATTAATTACTAAAACATTATATGTTTTTATCATTTAGGCTGCAAATAGAGCAGTGGCGCCAATATATAGTAACATGGTATAATAGCCTATGAAAAATAATGGAAATTTAGACTCAGACTCAGAACTAAATCAAGAATTAGTTGAAGGATTTGATATAGAAGTCAATGGTGTTGAATATAAGCTTGAATATGAAGGACAATTAGGTACTAACTATTCTTATATAGTAAAAGCCTATAGCCAGAAGGTTGGTATTTTAGATATTGATCTGAAACCAAATCAACCAATTCAAGTACAGTCTGATGTTGATGGTTTGTCAGAAGCTGTATTATTGAATCTTTCAAATGAAGACGAAGTTACCAGTAGGGTAGAAGAACTAATTGATTTAATAAATTTAGAGGTTAACTGTTCGCAATCTAGATTTAATGTTTCTATTCAATCTGTTAGAAATTTAATTCAGTCTACATGTGTAACTGAAGAGGTTTTAGTTAAAAGTATTGAAGAACTACTAACTTGGCAATCTGGAAACGGAAAATTCTCAACATATAATAAGATGGGCTTCCCAGAGGTATTAACGTTGGCATTCGCTCACAATAAATGCGATTACAGAGTAGTTTGTGTAAAAGCTAATACGAGTAATGGTTCAGAATTGTATGTAGCAGAAATTGTACCTAGAGAGCAAATCAATACTGTTAATAATCAAAAGCAAGTTTTCAAAAAGGCTCTAACCAGTAAGAATGTTTATTATCAAACAGAGCAGTAAATCATTTCTCATTACCAAGTAGATAAATATGTTGCCAAAAATAGATGATGATAGTATAATTTCCGCAATGAATTATAAAAATTTAAATAAAAACATATCACTCAGCCTCAGCACTATTATTATTGCTGTCATTTCTATTTTTAGAAATGATTTAGGAGGAAATTATGTAAGTTAAATTTAAATAAATAATATATTAAATTTTATAAACCTCCAGAAATGGAGGTTTTTTTGTCTTATGTCACAAAATATAGATAACAGCTCACAATCAGGGAATATACAAGAGACGATAAAAGACTTGTATGTTTCTAGGTATGAAGCAGGTGCTACAGAAGAAAGTCCGGAGGAAAGTAGAACAGAAATGGCTGCAAATGTTATTACTAAAATCATCGCACATTTTGATCAGCAAGATGCAGAGGATATGTATATAGCAGACTTAGCTGCTGGACCAGCTTCAGTTGAAAGAGAGATATTTAAAGTCATCCAGAAGGGAGAAATTAGATATGCTAGTGAGGCAGATTTTAATAAGCTATATGCAGCTATTGGAAGAGTACATTTTTATACATATGATATCGCTGGAGATCCAAAGGATCCGCAATTTATGGACATGGCTCAAATATTAGATATAAACCATACTGTAGGTGATTTGACTACTTGTGAATTACCAGCACAACAATTTGATTTAGTAATATCTAACCTTGGTGTAGATTTAATACCTGAAAGAGATTTAGCTTTAAGAAACGCTTTACAAAGCGCAAAGCCAGATGCAGAATTTATCTTTCACTTTCATCATAGACAAATTGCTAAAAATATAATTGAACAAGGTGGTATGACTAATGATTGTATGGACGCAATGAACTATATTAACGAGAGCAATCATTACTTTTCTGATATTGAGAGCATTAGGGTATATTTACAAAACTTAGGTTTTGATGTTCACTTTCTTTTTGTAGGAGTTGAAACCGTAGAAGACCCTAGGGTACATAACGGACCTTTAGATAGGTGGTGGATAATTAAAGCTAAAAAGAGTCTGAGGTAATAGATGTATATACTGAAGCATAATTTTTTTATTGAATAATATTTAATATTTTGTATAATTGTGACATTGTTTTAAAATAACAATTAAAAAAATGAATATAGCTTTAGTAACAATTTCTCTCATTATTATTAGCACAATTATTATTATTGTGAACACTAATCTGTGGGAGGAGTCAGCTAGATAAGCTATAAATTAAATATAATTTAAACCTCCCAGAAATGGGAGGTTTTTTATTACTTAAATTTTAAAATATAACAAATGAAAGAACTGCTTTTTGATTTACTAAAATTCGAATCTACTGAAGAAAAACCTTCTAAACTCTATGGAATAGTTGACCATCTGGATATGTATTTCAACGAGATTAATGTAACAACAAGGATGTATGAAAAAAATAAGAAGCCATCCTTTGTTGTAACAACAAAATTTACTAAATCACCAAAAATTTTTCTAAGTGGTCATTTAGATGTAGTTCCAGCTGATTATGATAAAGCTTTTGAACCATATGAAAAAGATGGGAAGATCTATGCAAGAGGTACTAGTGATATGAAAGGTGTAGATGCTGCTATGATTACCGCAGTAAAGGAACTTGTTGAGGAGGGAGCAGATGTAGACGTAGGATTAATGTTGACAACTGATGAGGAAGTAGGAGGATTTGATGGTACTAACTATTTATTAGAAGAACAAGGATATTCTTCTGAGGTCGTATTTTTACCGGATGGAGGTGAAGCTAATTGGAATGTTTGTCTTGGCGAAAAAGGAATATTTTTTGTTGAGTTAGAATCTGAGAGTAGCGGAGGGCATGGATCTAGGCCGTGGGAAGTAGAAAATCCACTTAATAATTGCTGGAAAGTTTATAAAGAAATTCGAGATATATTCAGAGAAAAGTGGGGCAGAATCTCAAAAGAAGACAATTGGAAACCAACAATAAATTTAAGCTCTTTGCATGGTGGGGATTCATTTAACAAAGTACCTAATAAAGCAGTTATGAAACTAGATATAAGATTCCCTGCTAATACGCTAACCGATAGTCTTATGGATGAACTTTTAAAGAACGCATGTAATAAATATAACATTACATATAAATACGTACTTACCGCTAGTCCTGCTAGTATAGATAAGGATAACCAATATATCAAAAGGTGGGTTGAAGTGTCTAGATCTGCTATAGGTTCTGAACCACAATTTTATAATACTCATGGAGGCTCAGATGGTAGATTTTTTGGGGCTAAAGGCATACCTATGTTATGTGTTAAGCCAAATGCTTCTTCAATGCATGTAGTTAATGAATGGATTGATTACGAAGACCTTATAAGGTTTAAGGATGTTTTAAAACAATGGATTTTAGATTCACATAAATAAAACTTTAATTAAAAACTATGGCAAATAATGCTGTAACTGAAGATACAGTTGATACAAAGAATAATAAGAAAGACTCTGAGGTAATTTCTTTAGATGATATATGTACAAATGAGGTTATTGATAGGTTCGAAGGAATTAAAGACATAGTTGAAGTAACTGATAGGATTGGAGATGAACTTGATCTAACTCAAGACCAAAGACTTGGAAATGTATATTTAGTAACCGATACCGAAGAAAGAAGATATGTGATGGTTGCTCCAGCTGCTAAGTGGCGAAGATTGGTTATGAAGGAAGAGGAAACTGGTAGAGTCACGTCTGTAAACTCAAGAAATGTTGATGACCCTCATATAATGGTGAGCGAACTTCAAATATTAGCGTTATCCCCACTTTCAAGTCCAGAGTTTAGAAGAATAATATATGATCTTGAGAGTATAAATGAAGACTTTAATTGTTGGGAGGCTAAAATATTAGAAAATGAAAAAAGAAGAAATTCAATGACTTCTGCTGATCAACTAAATAAGGCTGAAGAAGGATATTTAGGAATAGGTATAGAAGTTGAAATATCTATTGAGTATGCAATGAGGGAAATGCAAAGGAAATTAGACGGGTTGAGAGAGGACGTTATGTTGGTTGACCCAAGTCAAATGTCTACAGGTGATCCACTCTACAGAGAAAAACTTGAACTATTTTTAAATACAATTCAAGATGGTGTTCAAGAATTATCAAAAGCTCAAAGAGAACTCTCTTCTCCAGGACCTGTAGCATCTATTTCTCAATTAACTGATGCTTATATGCAAATAATGTTGAAGATTAGAAATGAGGCTCATACTGGGGACTTAATAAATGTTTCATCAGTTCATCAATCTGGTATGGACCTAGATAATCCTATTAATACTACTTTAAACGCATCAGACTCTAGCTTTGGTAGTTATGTAGAAAATGTTGCAGGAAATCTGTTTAAATATTTTATAGATCCTTTTTTAGAAGATATGCCTGATCAAGTTAGGGACGCCTGGGAACAAATAATAGGTGAAGAAAATGAGTTAGGAAAGTATGTTGAACAATATACAGATATGAGGTTTTGGATAATGAATTCATTCCATACGTCTCATTCAATGACAACTTCAAAAGAAGAAGGCTATGTGTCAGATAGTGCTGCTAGAAATATAGCAAGAATTACAGCCTTATTTGCGCCAATGCTAGATGCGCTTAATTATTCTTCAAACTCAATGTTTGGGAAAACAGTAAGGATTGAGGGTGAAGCAGTTCATGATGTAAGGGCGTTGGCTAGAAACATAATACCTTCTTCTATGTATGGACCTGTATTGGCAGCTGATACCTCATTATTGACTCAAATGGTAAAGCATGTACTTACTGGTGTAACAAATGTAGCTGACAGGGGATTTGTTGAAACTGTAACTAGAGGTGGAGAAACTTTACCACAACAGCATGGGTTTCTAAGAGGAAGATTTACAATAGGAATAGATAAGGCATTTGGAGAAAATTATAATAAGAGTACTCCATCTAATAGAATAGGGAATATTGCTAGAGTAGAAAGAACAGGTGGGTCAGCAACTCCATATGAAATTCCATATAGGGATGGTACTGCTATTTTTGACTTACTAAAACAGGCTGGTCTTAAAGCAGACGAGGAGGGGAATGATGTAATCGCTTGGGTCATAGATAGGGTTAGCGATTTTGAAGAAAAGTTTGGAAATTTAAATTTAGATCCAAATACAGATGAGTTCTTTGAAGAAATGGTGAAAACTTTAAGAGGTGAATTTAATATCGGTAAGCTCGAGTTATTAGAAGAAATTATAGATGTAGTAGAATTAGAGATGATAGAAAGGGTAAGTAGACAAGGATTAAGTAATGATCAAAAGAATAGGCTAGTAGAGATCGCAGCAAGCTATGGGCTTGACTTACCATTTGAGTTTACTGAAGAGTTCATAGGAAGGAGGTATGAGAATAATCAGTATAAGCAGATATTTCTTATTGCTGGTAGGGAATGGTTAGATCCAAGCTTAAGAGGAACAATTACAGCTAGTCGAGAAGGTATTCAGATTTATTACAACACTATAGATTTGATGTTAGAATATCAACAGTTACTGCAGAAAGAGCCTGAAAACAGACCTAATGGAATACTTAAGTTTAGACGAATGCTAGAGAGACCTGTAAGCTGGGGCGCATTTATTTATACTTTAGATGAAGCAGATATACGTCAGATTTTGTTTTATCTTGAAGTTGATGTTAGTATGACTGATAGTATAGAGACCTTAAAACAGAAACTGACTTACTCTTTCTGGTTCAACAGAGTAGGACATTATGAAGCTGATGTAGAGGAAGTAGAAATTCAGAAAACTCAAGTTGTCTCTATAGAAGGATAAACTCTTCAATAAATTTTAATAGTAACTTAGATACTTTGTTTAAGTTACTTTTTTGTAACATTAGATCCTTCCTAACTTCAATCACAGTTGACTTGCTTTTAGCCTTAAAAGCCACCTTTATCCACGCTATTACAAAATGTACCTAACGATGAGCCAAGCATCTTATAGGCAGTGTCTATATTTAACATATTCGTATCATTATAAATTGAATCAGAAATGTTATTAAAAATAGTTTGTAACTTCCCCATATCATAAATATTCAAAAGTTCGCCTTTTAACTTCTTTTGATTTTTATGATATATCCCTGGATAAGTGTCATATTCATTCATAATCATAAAAGGTGTTCTCTCAGTAGATGTATCTAAACCTTTATAAGCAGAATAGGGTGCTTTTACATCGTAAGTATGGAAGTGTACAATTCTGTTTACATCTCCATTTTCTAAGAATTCTTTTAAATCATTTATCCATGGGTCTAATAATAACTCTCCCAGTTGATTCATTTCACCTTGGCTCATATCTCTATAAAGCTCTATTAGAATCGACTAATGATCTATGTATGTTAAAAAAGCCAACTGCCCAATCTAAATTATTGTCCTCAATATGTTTAAGTAATATTCCTATAAAGGCACTTAATCCAATATCCCTAGTTTCAACTCTTGATAGAGCGTCAGTTAATTCTTCTTCAGTTTGCAGATTTAAATATAGTAATACTGGCTTAGGTATTCTGTATCCTGAATGGGGAAAGATTAATAAAGTTTTTGGGTTTTTAATAAATTTTAATTTTAGGATTCTTCCAAACGATTCACTTAAATCTTCGAAGTTATCGGAAACTTTGAAATCATCTAAATAGCCAAGATATTCAGAGTTAGTTTTTAGTACTTTCTGTTCAATTTTTTGTAAGTTCATAAGGGTATTATATGAAGAATAGGGGAAAGTTAAAAGTCAAAAGTCAAAACTCAAAACTCAAAACTCAAAACTATTCTTACTACAAGTTACGATAAACTAAAGCATAATTACAAATTATAGAATCATTTGTGCAATCAACTATTTATTTGTAACTATGCCTGGTTTATTTTTTTATCCATTCAATAAGCCGAATCCTGTCTCCCGATAAATCGGGATGGAAATCATCTATCTATGCGTTGGTTAAATCAACTTGCTCTAGGTAGGGGTTACCAGCACTCTTTTGTTACCAGAAGAGCCGGTGGTCTCTTACACCACCATTTCACCATCACCATATACCAAGGTACATGGCAGTATTTTTCTGTTGCCCTCTTAGATTCCTCGATGAGTTTATACCCTAAGATTGCTCCCAGCCTCTTTTTCTACTAAGCATAAAGCAAGTAGACTTTAAGGTACCTATCCCGTTATCTATAAGACATACGGGACCGAAATAGAGTTCAGACTTTCCTCTCAATTTAAATTTTTAAACGAGCGATTTCCTAGAATGGATAAGGTTATTATATCATTTTTATTGTTTGGGGTTGGTAAGATTACTGATAGCTTTTAAATGTTTCGTAGCAAGATACAACTATGATTCAGTTTTCTAGTGTAGTGTCGAGTGCCTGAAGCGGAGCGGAAGGTGTCTAAACGGAGTAAAAGTGAAAGGAGTCAGGAGTTGAATGAACTTTGTTAATGTTAAGCTATTCTCAAAAGATTTTGGAACAGGTGACAATCCTGTTTCAGCTTGAGAAAAAATATAATTAAGGATCTGAGGAAATCAGTTAGATCTGTGTTCTATTGTGTTCAGTTCTACTCTAGTGTTAACCCTGAATCACGCTTCGTTGTTCAGGGATTCTTGAACCAAATCAACTAAACCTAGATGGAATAAAGAACTTGATGATTTTATCTAACATATCAAGAGGGTATTCAAAAACTGTATACTTTAAATCTTCCTTTAAAGCCTCAGCACGAGCTACTTCAACTTCATCTAGATCTAGCATATCTCTAGCATTTTTATGAACTTCTCTTAATGCTAGCTCAAACATACTATATGCGATTAATGAAATCAGTATACTAAGTGTCTGAATAGCTATCGCTATATAGATCAATATATTTTGAAACCCTGAGGGGATAAATGACACTCCAAAAAAAACTAGCTCTATAAAAAATAGAAAGTTCTGAAGAGTTGAAAGATCTCTTAATTTATTATGTTTTTTCTTTGTAAGTTCAAGTTGAAATAGTAAATAATAATTAGTAAAAAGATCGAATAGATATATTTTATTTCTATTTATTACAATGAACTCCTCCATAGCGTAGGCAGGTAGCTCAATTTCTTCATGAACTCTTAAATTCACCTTTCCATGAACTCTAGAGTAATTCTCTAAAATAGTTGCAGCTTCTATTTGGCTACTTAAAGGGAATGAATAAGTTTTAATAAGTCCCTTTCGAACTATTAGTGCGAATAATCCACTGACTAGTTGGATTAGTATTAAAATCGCGAATATTGCTATAAATATTATCATGGTATCATTTTATAGGTTCGTAACTTAACTAACAAGAACTAAACTTCTAAAATGAATAAATCTCTAATAATTAAAGAACTTAAATCATATTCAGATAAAGAATCATCAAAGACATCTGAGATTTTTTTATAAAGCATTCAAAGGCGGATACGGCGAGGGTGATAAGTTTATAGGAGGTTTAACTGTTCCACTACAAAGAAAAATAGCGGAGAAATATTACAAAGATCTTACTTTGGAAGATATTGCTGAAATGTTAAATTCAAAATTTCATGAAATAAGATTTACTGCGACCGAGCTACTAAAATTTAAATATAATTCTAGTAAAGAGATTACTGAAAAGGAGAAGTTAGTAAAATTTTATTTAAAGAATTTAGATGGGATAAATAATTGGGATATAGTTGATAATTCTTGCTATAAGATTCTTGGTGATTATTTAGAAAAGAAAAATGATATAAGTATTTTATTAAAGCTTTCGGAAAGTAAGATTATGTGGGAGCAGAGGATTGCTATGGTTTCGACAATGGCGTTTATAAGAAATAACAAATTAGAGCCGACTTATCAGTTAGCTGAAATTTTAGTTAATCATAAACATGATTTAATGCATAAAGCAGTGGGATGGTTAATAAGAGAGGCTGGTAAGAGAGATATATCTAGGCTAAGAAATTTTTTAGATAAACATTATAAAACTATGCCAAGAACTGCTTTAAGATACGCGATTGAGAAGATGGGCAAAGAAGAAAGAGATAAATATCTTGGACGAAGCTAGTACTTACTTAATATAACGGTTCTTGATAAAATGTCGTTATGAATAAAAAGAAATTTATCTATATAGTCCTTAGTTCGATCTTTATCTTTATGTTTGTAGTTATACTATTTAGAGATGAGGCTTCGGCTCCGGTTATTGATGAAGTTGATATTCCTGAAGAAATAACTGATGAAACGCCTAGGTCTGCTTTTGATTTAATAAATAAATGGTATAAGGATAATTACGGAACCGTTTCTATACCGACTTTTATAGAATTAGAAGGTAGCATTTATAGCATTGATCTAGAAAAGGATAGCGATGTTTATAATCTTGTTTTAAAGGATGATAAAAAAACTTTATACGAACTTAACTTTGAATCATTAGCAGAATTATATATTAATGATGCTTATCTTATCGAGGATGAGTTTATATTTTTTAATATTACTTTAGAAAAAGATTTTGAGTGTAGTGATACTGATGATAAAGAGATTTGTGTAAATTTGGCAAATAGAATATTGGGCATTTGGTATTATGATTTTACTACTGGAGAGGTTAGTAGCGTTGCGAGATTGGCGATTGTAGAGTAGGGATAGAGATTATTTAGATGATAAAAGCATGAGTTTTTAGGACTCATGCTTTTTTATTACTGTTTCACTAGCTGCCTAGAATGTTAAAGTAGAGACAAGAGTGTCTGCATCTCTTAAACTGTCAGTATCGCTAGCTTTAATACTAAATATCACAGGTAAACTAAGAGGATAGTCTCCCTCATATTTAACATTCTTTTTATTTTTACTTAACAAAGTAAGGTGAGTTTCATTAGGGACTGACTGTAGACAATATTTAACATATTCTATTCTTGTTTCGTTATAGCTACTAGGTATTAAATCTTTAGCAGAATTATAAACAGTCGCAAAATCATCATCATTAGGAAAATAGACCCTCAAAAAGTAGCCGCTGTTGTTCTTGAATCTATACATTTTATTTTCAAGGTCTATTAAATCGTCATCATTTCTACAACTAGATATAGCTGACCATCCAATGTTTCCAGGAATAAAGAGTAACATTTTAAGTTCTGTGTTATTTATTCTGTTTTTAAATAAAAGATAGTAATTCATTTTTGTAGAGAAATTGCCCTCTTCTCCAGAAGATTGGCTTATATCCCAGATACACTCGTAATAGGCAAAACTAAAGTTTTCTATATTAGGATTTGAATATTTAATAGCACAATCATTTATTCTTGTAAAAGAAGCATCATCTAAAAACGCTTGTGAAAGATTTATAACCATAGCTTCACATACCTCGCTCCCGCCTTCAGTATCAAGATCACAACTAAATAACTGATCTTCTCTTAGGTTCTCAAGAAAATCTAATTCTAGAGGCATCGCATCTGATGGCAAGAAGCTAAAGTATTCATTCTCATTATCACTATTGTCTTTACTAATAAGCAATTGGCTTAGAAGAGCGGAGAAGAGATAAGAGACTATAAATGCTCCAATTAGCAGAACTGTTCTAGCTAAAATGATTCTTCTCCTAGTATCTAAGTGTTCTATTATGAATTTAATTTTTAATTTGATTTTCTTCATTAGAATTATTTCAATTGGTTTATCTTGCCCATTTTATAGTTTGTAAAATCTGATCTATTTCATAGTTTATAGATGGATCAAAAATTAGATCTTGTGGGTAAGAGATTTTTATCTCGTGAGTGAAATTACCTGCGGAAATTGACCTCGTAAATTGACCAGCAAATGCATCATTAGAAGGATATGCTTCATCAATAACTATAATACTCTTATGTGAATCAGGCTTTAAAAAACTATTACTACCATCCCCGTTCAGATTTGGAATAAGCAAATCTATCCCATCTATATTTAGGTGTCTATACATATCTACATAACCATTCTCAAGTAACCCTCCGTTCTCTAGTCCTTCAATTAATGATTTAATCTCAATTGATAAAATTACTCCATTCTTTTCTAATGTAATGACTTCTATAGTTCTGAAGTTATCACTAGTTCTTATATCTCTTCCTAGGCTCCATTCAGGTGAGGGAAATCTAACTTCAAAACTATTAACTTCAGATTTATAAAGCTTTCTATTATCAAAATTTTCCACAATAACTATATCATTAATGTTCTCTAAATTACTTGTTGGGCTACTGGTTGGAATTGTATTATTAATGCTACTCTCGTTGTTAGGTTTATTTTCTTTATCTTCAGTTTCTAAGAAAGTAAACATTCCTAATGCAATTAATATAAGCATTAGTACTAGCAGTATTAAATATTTCCTATTCATAATATAAATTTAATAAACTCAGTATGTGAATTAATTCACATACTGAGTTGTTAGTTTAGTCACCCCATTTAATAGATAAAAGAATTTGATCTATTTCTATTAAGATCTCTGGGTCGTAGTAATCTTGGGGAAGGTCGATAACAATATCATAATTATATTTACCAACATTAAATGCACATTCAAAAACTCCATCATTTTTTACGCTTTCATCTTTTAATCTAACTATTTGAGTGTAGGTGTATGGACCAAACTTCCCAGGTGAACCATCCCAGCCTTCTACCTTACCTCTCCATAGACTAACTCCATTAATATTTAGGTTAATACTTTCATTGAAAAATTTTTCTTGATATAAGCCTAGGCACCCTAAATCCTCTCTGTAATTCTCTATTATTATCCTTACTGAATGATTTGACTTAGACAACGTTAATTCTTCCCGTGCTTCCGATATAGTCTTGTTTAAATTCCATCCCTCATCATAAGAGATACTAAATCCAGATCTTGCACTAATAAAGTCTGGAGTTCGACCAGTAAATATTTGTTCGTATTCAAGATCATCAGATTGATCATCAGTCACAGGATTACTTGTAGGAGAATCAGTAAGTACATTACTATTGTTCTCTGAACTATTGCCATCACTTTCTTCTTGCGTCAATTCAAATGTGGTAGCACTTATAGCAAATATCGCTAAGAGAATTAAAACCAAATATTTCTTATTCATAAAATTATTTAATAATCAAAATTAATTAAACTCAGCACACTTGTTTTACCACGTGTACCAAGATGTTCCTTCATAACTAAATACACCAGCCCAGGTTCCTCCAGGTTTTGACTTATTAATTACACTGTCCTTATTAGCAGTTCCCATTACATAAAAGTGAACTGTTCCTCCTAACTTTTTATTTCTAAACCTATATACAGCCTCTGTTCCATTTACACAACCATTGCTATACCTATAAGATTTCCATGCTTCACCCTCGAATGTATAAGCTCCTGCCCAATCTCCTCCTGGTGCAATTTTACTTTTAAGGTTATCTCTTTCTGTGTCTCCTAAAAGATAGAAATGTGTCCCAGGGTAATGGTTGTTCCCAAACCTATAGACACTTTCTTCTTTTATTACAATTACATTAACTCTTTCTGTAACAGTATTATTTGATGTAACTGGATCATTCTGACTTCCACTAGTCTCTGCCTTAAATGTATTATAACCAGTATTATTTAGTTTTAATACAATATCAGCTCGAGGCTTAATACCTGGCATAATTGAACTATAATTACATATAACTATCGAACCTGAAAGACTGCAACTAGATGGTTTACTAACTAAACTATATCCGCTAGGAAGAGTTAATTTAGAAACTACTCCCGTCGCTGTAATTGTTGAACTCATATTATGAGTATTCATAGACATAGTAAACTGTTCTCCTTTACTTACAGTTGTTTTACTAGGAGTTAAATAAACTCTAAGATCTACTGAACTGCTATTTGTAGGAGGTTCAACCGGCGGAACTACTACAGATCCTTTAAACTCACTAGGATTTCCGAATGCATAATAAGCAACTCTTTCATGTCTATAATTTATACTACTAAGATCTACACTTTTACCAAGATTGTAGAAGTGTGTTTGCCTACTATTTTCAGTATTAATGTATCTTTGAACTGGTGATGATCCATTGTAATCATCTTTTAAAGTCTCATCTTTAGTTGTTATCGGCGGATAAGCATAAAAAGCTAAAGCCGGATTTAAATAGTCAGGTATTGTAATAGAATTCTCAGTTGCAACATAAAGTAACGATTGATATACGTCACTCCAATATTGATAAACAGGTACAGTTCCAGTCGCTCTATTTTTAAAAGCATAAAAGGCTGTCATATCAAATCTCCAAATTGAAATACTATACTTAACCTGAATTTTATCTTTTGCATCATTTCCAATTACGTATAGGTGAGCTGTTTGCCCCTCTATAGGTTTGTAAAATCTGTAAACTGGAGATAATCCAGTAGCAGGATCTACTTCAGCTATTCCAGTATTAGTATGAGCTCTACAAGTCACTGCATCATCAATATAAAATATTGGTTGCCCTCCATTCCCAAGACTCCAGCTTATAGTTGGATCATCGTCATATGAATCAGGACTGAAATTCTTCTCAGTAGTATAGAAATTTCTAAACGGACTGCTATTCTGAGTAAAAAGGTATACCGGTTTATATAAGTTATCAGGATTAGTTTTATATGCGAAACATATATTACTTTTATCAAAGTATTCCCCCGTACCAACTAAACTACCTGCTCTTTCATAATCTGCTGTAATCTCTATAACATCTCCTTGTGGTTTATAAAGTGTATAAACTTTAAGTGGAGAATTCACCACCTCAGCTACTTCTTTCCCACCAGTTTTATATCCTCCATTACAAATTATTCCAACAGTATCTCTGTAAACGCAGAACGTATCTCGATCATCAAAGTAAATTGTATTCATTAAAAGCGGTTGGTCTCCAGGGCTTCCAAATTGAATAAGTTCTGAAGTCGAACCGTCCTTTGCTTTTATTGAAACAGCTGTATCTGTTAGTGCAATTCCTGAGATACTGCTTGTACTTGATCTTGTACTTACGCACCTTAAAGTATCAACGCTGTAAGAACATATATCGTCAAGCCCATCACTATTAATATCACCAAGAGCTAGGTATCCAAAAGGAATATTAGTCATTGGTGAACTTACAGTTCTGCTTGTATCAATTACTCCATTTCTATTCATTGCACATTCAACTCCAGAGGTACTGTACACACATAATTCATCATATCCATCCCCATTTAAATCTCCTATCGCCGGAATACTTCCAACTTCTCCAAATTTAATTCGAATTACTCCTGGACAAATAAGCTCCCCTTCTCTATAAACACACCTCTCAGAAATACCATCACCGTTAATGTCTCCAACTACAGGTAAATCCTTCGGATCTCCTATTTTGTTCTGGCTTTCAAAACCTATCTTACCTGGATCAGTATCACAGTAATAGTTCACTTCTTCTTCATTGAACTTACAAAGGTCTTCATACCCATTACCGTCAATATCTTTTTTAAATACAGTTGTATATGGTAGATAAAATTTAAGTTTAAACGGTTCAGCTTTTGCAGTTAAAGTTACTCCAGAAGAGTTAGTATACTGATACTCAACTGTCCACTCAATTTCTTTGTTTACGGGGAATTGATCAATCTCTAAGAACTGAACTTCAAGCGCTGAGTTAGCATTAAATTCTTTATCACCATATTTAATTACTGCTTTTTTAACTTCCGAGTTAGTGAATCCTTCAAAATCCCAACTGAAATTTAAAAACTTCTTTACAGTATCAATATTTACAACAGAATTATCTACAGGACTCTTCAATATTAACTCTGGCGTTATTTTAAAACTAGTCTTTGCAGGATCTGTCCAAATATATTCATTTGTATTCCCGTTATTATTACTATCTGCTATGTCCTTGTAATATGCTGTTATATCCCAAGTTAAGTTTTTTCCTTCAATCGATGCCAAAGTAGAATAGGGTACTGAAACTGATGTTCCACTAATTTTTCCTTGATAATAGTAAGCTCCAGAAACGCTAGTTGGCCTGTCTCCACTAGCATCATAAATCCATAACTCATAGTATCTAGTATCATTCCCGCTGCTGTTTGAGTCAGCTAAGAATTCCTCCCATTCAAATCTAATAGAGTTTCCGTCTGGTTCAGGAGTAGCATTTCCTATAGGAGATATAGGTTGTATCATGTTTGGAAAGTTATCTGACTTAAAGGCAATTCCACCTAAATCTACTGATACTGGCGTTCCTTTATAAACTTCATTACAAATTGAATCGTCAGAGAATTTCTCCGAAGGATCTATAGACTTACCATATCCAGCAGAGTCTAATGTAGCTGTATCTAAGAATGTGAAATGTAAATGGTATCCACATGTCCAGCCAGTATATCCAACTTTACCTATAATTTCTCCCCTTTTAATCTTAGTACCAGGTACTTGTAGTCTATCTGGAATACTATTTTTCATTAGATGTAAGCATATTGAAGAGGTTTGGTCATCATATTTAATTGTAACCATGTTAACTGTACTAGCATATGAGCTTGAGCAGCCACCTTGGTTCACGAATTGTTTATATATGCCATCTTCATATTTATCTGTTGCAATGTAAATAGTACCATCGGCTACAGTTGCAATTTCTTCTCCAAAACCCATACCAAAATCCAATGCGTACTGATTATAATATTCACCTGTAACATGACTTCCGCCGTCATTTAAAAAGTCCTGACTAACCTCATGACTGATATCCCCTGGCCAAGGCAACTTATAAGGACTCTCCTTACACTCCAAAACCACCTCGCTCTGCCCAAATCCAAAATCCAAACTATCACTAATTCCTAAAACCGTAGGGCTACTAATATCTCCATATTGCACTAATAACTCAGAATCTACACTATAAGAATCGGTAATATCTCCATTACTTGGAACTCTAAGAATTTCAAAATGTAAGTGACAACCTTGATCCTCAAGCGGAGCCTCGGGATTATCTCTAACGTATCCAGTATTACCAACAGTACCAATTACCTGATTAGTGAGAATCTGATCTCCAACTTCAACATAAACATCCCTAAGGTGGTAATAAACAGATATATAACGATCTCCATTACTAAAAGTATGTAATATTTTTACGTAATTTCCAGGAGTATCGCTAGCACTTTCATTTCCTAAAACAACACCCTCAGTAAAAATCTCTATTATCTCTCCACCAGCAGGAGCTAAAACTTCTGTACCGCAATACAGTCCATAGTCAGTACCATTATGCAGCGTTCCATCCCTCTCTCCAAATTCAGAAGTAATCGAAACAACATACTCCTCACCAGTCTCAGGGTTAATTTGAATTTCACTATAAGGTCTTTCAAAACTAACACCATCCTCAGGATTTATAACAGGAGTAGAATCAAAACCCTGACATAAAAAGTTATCCAAAGTCCAACCGACAGTACCAGTTAAAGTCATAACCTGCATCCAATTATTACCTTCAGGATCAATAAAATTATCAATAAGATAAAGCGAATCACCAAGATTTAATTTATATAAAACAATACTTGAATATCTAGGAGAATAAAATAATTCAACGCCAGCAGTATTACAAACATGAGCCTCTGTATAAGCTATGACCTCGCTTCCAACTCTAGTTACCTCCGCTAAATTACAACTACTTAACGCACTATCAATCTGAGTATAACCAACTCTCCCGTCACTAAGTTCAGCCCTAAACCATTTAGCTCCGTTTATATCAAAAAGATATCCAGTTATTAGAACCTCCTCAGTACTTGGTAAGATAGTGATCCAATTACTAGAACTTGAAGGTGCCTGATAAATTACTAAACCACTATTTGAATTAACTAAACACGCTACATTACTACCAATTCCAAAGTTATCATCGCCAGTATAATCAGGCAGCTCACTATCAGGATTACTTGTAAACTCCTCACCAACTAATCTAATATCAAATCTTAAAGTATCATTATTAGACTCTTTTCCAGTTTTATCGTAAGCATCCTTAAACCAAGTCACCCCCTCATGAATAGCATCAATCTCTAAAACATAATCACCATTTTCTTCAGGAGTTAAAACTTTCAAAGTAATGTTTTTTGTATCGTTATAACTAACTCTAGAACTTAAAATCGCTCTATTATTATCTTTTTTATACATTGTAGTAGTACCATCACTATTTAATAAAAGCCAATGATAAGAAATACTAACTGGGTTGTTAAGTCCTTCAATAACCGGGTACCAATTTAATGATCCAGTATTTTTAATAATGAACTCTATATTAAATTCATTTGAAGTATTAAATTCAACTGGTAGATCTATTATTCCATAGTTACCACTTTCTACTTATTCATCTTCTAAATATTCAATACTATAAATAGGTATTTCAGGCAGAGTAGGAGTATCATTATCCCCACTCCCTGATCCATCTCCTGTATTAGGATCCCCATTTTCACCATTAGTCCCATCATCAGGATTCTCTGTACTTTCTTTAATAATGAAAATTGAATCACTATAAACTTCAGAAATATTTCCAGCAGTATCTTTATACTTTACAAAAACATCAGCACTTCCAAACTCTATAGCAAAATCAAAACTCTCAAGTATGATCGAATGATTTTCTTCACCATTATCTGGAAAATTAGCCCATTCACTCCAAGTCGAAGAATCAGTGCTTATTGAGTAAGATACTGCAGTTTGAAAAATCTTAGCTTCTACAGGAGGTACGCATTCTCCAAGATAGTCACCATGTTCAAGGTGAGAATCGAGTGCATTTTCTGAAATTGTTATCTCGTATTTATTTTCTGGATTTCCATTTGGAATATGACAAATCTCAACTTTTAGTTTTTTAGTTTCTGTATCTACCTTATCATTCTTCTTTTCCTGTCCTAAACCTTCTTCATCTGCTGGTTCAGAGGTGTTCCCCACCTCTAAATCTTTCCCATCGTCATTATCTAGACTTTCGATTTCCCCTGCTTCGTCAGTACACAAACCTAAATAATCACCATGTTCAAGATGAGAATCTAAAGCGCTTTCAGAAACTGAAATCTCATGAGCTACTTCATTACCTAGTTCGGGTTTATGGAATATTTCAACCTTACTTCCTTCTGAATCAGTTTCTGTAGTTTCTGGTAAGATCTCTTTAATAAATGAATCGTATGAATTTAAATATATATTTACAATGCTTGAATCTGAGATTTCATCATTGCCATCAAGTGCTTTTATGTCTATAGAACCACTTGGCTTCCCTTGATCTAAAATTATTCTATCTCAAGATGAAACTGAGCTAATCTCGTCAACCTTAACCTCTATACAAATCTCATGTTCATCCTCGACTGTAGGAATATATCCAATTCGAGATAAATAACTTCCGCCTTCGTCTTCAAATATCTCTACCTCTTCAAATTCGCTCCATCCAGAATTATCTGAAAATTTATACTTTGCAAAACTAGGTGTAAAACCTTCGCTTAAATAAGTTTTTGTATTTACTAAAACCTTATTTGTGAACTTATTATCTAAATAAGTATCTGAACTTGGATTTACAACTAATGAAACGGAATTAGCTGCTGGATCAATTACTTCTTGTGCTTTTACTGCAGGTATTAAGCCAACTAATGGCGAAAGTAAAATCTGCAATAATAATATTAATGTTAATAATTTATTTTTCATGATTTTTAAATGATTTCTATAACTAAATATCTAAACTAATCGATTCTCTAATAACGCTATATTCTTCAAATGACTGAATTACAAAAGATGCTTTTGATGAATCATTATTAAAAAATACTTCAGGCGTATAGAGTACGCCTGAGTTATTACCGAATTGATCGAAAAGGTAGCTATTTAGTACCTCTCCATTTGTTAAATTGATAATATCCACTGACCTTGGAGTAGAGTAAGCTACTTTATTATTATCAGCACTGATGCTGACTAAAACTTGATCGCTAATATTTGTAGCAAGAACTTCTTGTGTATTATTTACCAAATTAATTAAACTTATTAATTTACTATCTTTTCCAAATGTATATATTAATTTAGTATTATCATCACTTAGCTTTGCCGTTATTACATATTGATTGTCTGTTAAGTAATTAACAACAATTCCGTTTTCATCTAACTCAGCAATTCTCCTTGATGTACCATTATCTAAAATCGCAAAATTAGAATTACTAATTTTATTTATTTCAAAAGATATATTTGAAACCTCCTCTGAGATACCCTCCTCTGCATTCGTTCTTATAGTGAATAAAATAAGACCGTATGTTAATAAAGTAGTTACTACAAATAAGCGTACAGAGTTTTGTGATATAAATTTTTTACTTATCCTCATAATATTTGTTAATAAAATAATTAATGTATATATTATCCAGATAGACGTATTCGGATAGTATCAAAAAAAAAGAAAGATAACATTGCATTGCAGCGCAAGTTTTCTGACAAAAGTGAAGAAATAATGAAGTAGAGTCTCAAAAGGTACAAAAATAGGGCACAATCGAAATTGTGCCCTATGAAAATTAAAACTATGAACTATTTCCTCACATCATGCCCACCAAACTGGTTTCTAAGTGCAGAAACAACTTGTCCAATATAGCTAGGATTACTTTTTGAATCTATTCTAAACTGCAAAGCATCTTCAATAACCTTTACTAATATGTCGATCTCTTTTGCAGCTTCAACAGTCCATTTTCCTTCGCCGTTACTATCAACTTCGCCGGAAATATTTTCTAAAGTAACTCCATCTTGATCAAAAGCTTTTAATAACCAACCAATCAATCTAGATTGGATAACACTACCTTTATTATAAATTTCAGAAACATCTTTTAGATTTAAGTTGAAATTTGATTTTCTTAAGACCTCAAAGCCTTCTGCAATAGCCTGCATCATTCCATATTCAATTCCATTATGTACCATTTTTACAAAATGACCAGCTCCAGCTCCTTCAAAGAACTTATAACCACAAGGGAATGATATCTGTTTAAACAATTCTTCAGTATGTAAGAAATTAGTATAATTCCCACCAATCATTGCGCAAGCACTATTTCTAGCACCACTAGGACCTCCTGAGATTCCAACATCAATAAAATTAATGCCCTTCTGTTCAATTACCTCATATCTTTTAATAGTATTTTTATAATTTGAATTTCCAGCATCAATTAAATAATCTCCAGGCTCTAAATAATTTATTAATCCATCTTTAGCAACTAAAACATCTTCTACCGCATCGCCAGATGGAACCATAACCCAAATAATTCTAGGTGCTTTAAGTTTTTCTACTAATTCTTTATATGAATAAGCTCCTTCTCCTCCTAATCCAACAAAATTATCAATCTTATCTTTAGACCGATTATAAGCTATAACTTTCCAACCTTCTTCTAAAAGTTGTTCTGCAATACCTTGTCCCATTTTGCCTAAACCAACTACACCTATTTCTTTATTAGTTTTGTACGTGAACTTCTCATTAATGTAGTTAGATGATTCAATAGCCTTATCTGAGTTTTGTTTATAGGTTTCTAGAGCAACTACATTATCATCCCAAGCGTTTACAATTGGATCAATAAATCTCCATGAAGCTAATACTTCTTTAAAACTTACAAACCAGGTCTGTTTTCCATGTATTACATCTAAAATTCCAATTTTGTATTCATCTAAGTACTGCTTTCTCTCCTTTGATTCAAGAATCTTGCATTCTAGATTATCCCCATTGGCATACGACATCATATCGAAATTTATAGATAGATTTTCTTTAGGAGGAAGATTGAATTTAATATAATTTTCTAAATTTTCAACTCCAAGATCTTTATGTGCTTTATCTACTTCTACTTCTCTAAATGTAATTTTTACATATTTTTCTTCGCTAGGAAGTTTTTTTCCTGACTGAATAATAATAGGTACATTTCTCCATTTAGGCATATCAATATAAAACTTTATTTTAAAGAATGTTTCTTTATTAGACTTTTTGTTAACACCGTCTATTTCTCTGTATCCTTTATACTGAGCTCTATAGGTGTTATATTTTATCTCCTCAATATTCAATATTTTAAGTCTTGAAAGTAAATCAGCTCTCGCGCTTCTAATCTCTGCTGAACTAAAATCAACAGGCTTATCCATTGTTAATAAAGCTACTATTTGCAGAATATGATTTTGTCCTACGTCTTTTAATGTTCCTACACTATCATAGAAGGCTCCTCTAGTTTCAACTCCGAAATCTTCATTTAAAACGATTTCAATTTTCTCTATTGAATCATTATCCCAGGCGAATTTATAAATAGAATTGAAAAATCTTAATGCAAAGATATTTCTTACAATTCCCTTATGAAGATAGTGGTCAATTAAGAAAGTTTCTTCTTCACTAAAGCATGACTCTAAGAGTCTATTGATTTTTATTGCGCTTAAAAAATCAGTTCCTATTGGTTTCTCAACTATAATCCTAATATTTGTATCTTTAAATTCACCTCTAATATTTTTTAGATTACCGATAATATCTGAATATGCATCTCCTCTTACAGCAAGATGGAAGATAGTATTTGAAGTAGAGTTCTTTAGTATTAATTTGCTTAACTCCTCATATCCTTTTGGATCATTAAAATCAGTTGAAACAAATTCTATTATTTCAAGGAATTTTTCAGTGCTTTCGCTGTAGTTATGAAGAACTTGTGTCTTTAGATATTCTCTAAATTCTTTATTATCAAAGGTTCTCCGAGAGATTCCTATAATTTTGAAATTTTTTGAAAGCTTATTTTCTTTATATAGTTCGAAGAGGGCTGGGAGGATCTTCTTTTTAGCAAGATCTCCAGTTGCACCAAATAAAGCGAATGTTGCTGAGTTATCCATATGAATTTATCTACTAAATATATAGTAATAGAAAATTGATATGAATGTAAGTAGGGGGCAGTTAATTCCCGCCCCCTGAATTATTTATTAACTAAGACTTAACTAAGCAGCCTGTACTATAGGTTTACCTTTACTGTTAGTATCAGATCTCTTCATAAAATCGGCTCTGTCAGATTTCTCAAAATCTCCTACTGGGCTAATATTTAATTGAGTATTGTAACTTGTAGGTAGACCTTGGGGATCTGAAATTGTGAATACAATATTTGGTATTTGACCAGAATAATTTAAATCAGTAGGTGTAAAGGTTACATCTCCTGTTCTATTATTCACTGTGAATGTCCCGATACTATCTTCATTACCTACTTCTACAGGTGAAAAATCCTCATCTAACCCCACAGTAGTTATACCTCCAGTAAATGGAATTATATTTCCATCAATTGTAATGTTTGATAGTCTCAATTCGTTTAAATTATTGTCAACATCTTCAATTATTTCTATATTATCTTGGTCAGTGAAGGCATTAAATCTAGCTTCCTCTGTTTGATCAAAATTTAGAACCCTTCCGTTTGTTCCAAAATCTCTAATCACTTCAGGTTCATCATTAACTGAGCCAACAAAGACTCCATTAACAGCTACTGTAGTAGTTCCTCCACCAGAATCACTTACTCCAAAAACAAATCTTGGAACTTCACCATGAAAATTTAACTCAGGTGTGAAGTTTACGATACCAGTTTCTGGATCTACCTCAATATGACCGACTATATTATTACCATCTGCGTCGTAGATTGCTACAGGTTCTTTAAAATCACTTGAAATATGAATTGTATCTTCTCCTGTGATAACTCTAACGTCTGTGATTCTTGGGACATCTCCTTCATCAATATTTTCAACATAATCAAAGACACTTATTATAGAAGTAGTATCTTCTTCAATTTTTATCGTAGGTACGTTTTTTATTGTTGTAGGTGCGTCATTAACAGGATCTACTATTATATCTAATCTTTGAGATGCTGTTGAAATTCCGTCACTAACATTTACTTCAACATAAGGAACTGCTCCATTAAAGTTTTCAGTTGATCTAAAGAAAATATTTTCAGTTCCATTATTAACACTCAGTGTCCCAATAATTTCCCCTTTTGCATTTAGTACCTCAATATTATTGGCACCCCCAGTTACTCCTATTGTCTCTCCATTAATTACTACATCAGTTATATTAAGAGCATCTCCACCAACATCAGTTACATTATCAAATACATTATTTACAAAGATGTTTGTATCTTCGTTACCGGTTACCTCAATCGTGCTTATTGCTACTACGGGGCATCATTAACCGGAGTTACAGTAATATCTAGCAATGTTGAATCGTATTCACCATTCCCGTCTCCAACATAAACTCTTGGCATCTCTGGAGTTCCATTATAATCCTGCGCTGGATCAAACCAAGTACTTCCATCAGATGCTATAGCTAAGGTTCCTGCAATTACAGTGTTGTCCGCGGAGTCATTTACTGGTATAAATGTATATCCTGTCTGATCTAGATAATGCCACTCATTGTTAATATAAACGGCAGCTACATTTAAGTTATCTCCATCAACATCAGTAAAATTATCTAATACATTAGGTAGTTGAGCAAAGTCTGTGAAATCACTAGAATAATCTTCTTCAATTTCAAATGGAATAGTTGGACTAAGTGCTTCGGGAGCGTCATTAACAGCAGCAGCTGATGTAGTAGCTGTAAAACTAGTCCCTCCTGCTAAAGAAACTGTAATAGTTCCTATATCACCATTAAAGTTTTCAGGGGTAACTATGCTAACATCTCCATTTTTGCTTACTAATATTGCTACTGTTTCACCAGTTTCTAATGTTATATTTGTTGGCGAACCAATTTTGATTTCAACATCTCCAATTGTAATAGACTCAATTTGTACAGAGCCATTCATACTATCGAAATTATCTTTGATATTTCCAACTATATTCCAATCGTTATTTCCATCTTCATTTGAATCATAATCTTCTACTGTAGTTAGTGTAAGATTATCATCATGAATTATTGGAGGCAATACTTCAAGTAAACCTTGAACATACTCTGAGTTATAACTATTGCTTTGCCAAATTACTTCTCCAGTACTATTAGTAGTATGAGTCATTCTAGTTACTCCAGACTCATCTTCAATAAAGTAGTATTTATTACCTGCAGTATCCTCAGTAAAACCATACTCTATAGTTTCTGTTCCTATGTCTGTTACTCTTGTAAACTCATTTAGAGTAATAGTATCTCTTGTTAATTCTACTGTTTCGCCAGTTTCTTCATTAACAATAATTGCAGGCTCTCCTTCTTCAGTGTATAGAATTGCATAATCTATATTTAGCTCTGGTCTAACTGTAAAGTCTCCTCCAATAGAGTCTTTGTCGTGATAGTAAGTCTCACCATCTTGCTCTACCGGATATAAGTTTCTTCCATCATCAGTTACAATAACTTCTCCTTCAACATAATTGAAACTATTACCTGGATCTCCGTAAACTAGAACTGCATCATCATTTGAATTTATATAGCTAACACTACTAATATAAGTACCATTAACTGTAATTTCTAATTGTTCATGTCCACCATTGTTGGTAGGTGCATATATTGTATAGTCATTACTTCCATCTACATTCTCACTAATAGGAACAAATGTCGTCTCATTACTTCCATTTGATGAATCTTGGATGTAAAATCCAACAACTTCGTCCGCTTCATTTGTCGCTACAAATACTGTATCGTTACCTTTTGCTATTCCTGCATTTCCACTTAATACAACTTGTTCACCTGCGTTATCAACAGTAATATGAGTAACTCCAGCAGCTTCTGCTAATTCACTATTTGTAACTATAAGAAGATTATCATCAGTATCATTATCTAATATTATATAGCCATCATCATTGTCCACTTCTATAGAACCCAGCGGATTAGTATAAACTGTTTGTGCAGTTGCATTTGTAGTAGTGCTGCTTTGAATTTGGGCTATAGTTAAGTCAGCTACTGTTGTTTCAAGATAATTAGTATCTCCCTCTCCCGATGCTACCCATCCAGTGTGCTCAGAACCAATGTTATCTTCGAAAGTAACTTCTAACCATGTAATACCTTCGTTATAAACGCTATTGCCTGTTAGAGTTAAAGTATCTCCATCTGATATTGTAACTTCTGTATATCCATCTGGGTAAGTTACTTCATCAGAATTTGTTGAAGGGAAGCTTCTGAAATTTAAGTCAGCTTCGTTCGTAGCAACAGTTACAGTGGTATTAGCTTCGTGCTCTACTCTAGTATGAGTATTCTCATTACCTGATACAGTTTTGCTAAATCTCCTATTTGTATGTTTATCATCATTACTATCTTTATCAGTACTATCACTAGAATGTTTTGATCTTACAGCCTTTATATGTTTATTTTCTTCTTTAGATTCATCAGTTACAGTTAATGCTATTTTTGCAACACTTACTGTTCCATCCTTATTATCAATAATCTTATCTGTAACGATTTCTTTGTGATTTGCTGATAGTATTTCAATCTCCTCTTGCTTACCTGCATCATCAAAAATTATCATTTTCGTAGATCCACCTTTGCTCGTATCTCTTGGATCATTAGGTGTAAACTTGAAGATATTCTCACCTTCTTTGAAATAAACTGAACCATCTTTGTCTACTAATGTGGTATCGGTTTGTTTAAGTTCTTCTCTTAAATCTACTTTACTCGGGTCATAAACGATTATGTTTAATTGAGAAGCTACATATAACTGTATAGTTCTTAACATTAAATCAACTCTAGATTGAGCTAATTCAATATTTTCTTCTATTTGATCTCCTGCTTTTGCTAGAGATAACTCTAATATTTGAGTGATTTGTTCGCTTAGGAAATAAGCATTGGTAATTGCATTTTCTGTAACTAAAGTGGTTATTTCACTTACTTTGTGTGCTAACTGATTTGCATTTAATTTAGCAGTTTCGACTGTATCGTTTACAGCTCTAGCAGTATCGATAAAATGAACTAGCGGAGTTGCCTCTATAGCTTCCGATGTTTCAGTAGCGTAATGATGCAAGATAGTTCCTAATTGATCATTTAATCCATGAAATGTATGCATAGCATCTTCTACTGTTTCTTATTGTCCAATATATGAACTTCCTAAAATTGCTGATCCAAATGTTAAATTCGTAAGTCCATTAGCTGCCGCACTAACAGTATGTCCAAAATTTAATGCAGTACTAACTGTGGTGCTAAGTGCTGCTCCATGGTAATAAGTTGCAATAAATGTTGCCGCTGAGTTATCTGACTCAAGAGCTGCGTTTCTCATAGACTCGCTTGCAGTTACTTCAATAGAGAAGTTTTTTAGGCCATACTCTAATGCTAGTCCAACTGGTCCAAATAAAGTCTTTAGTAGGGTGCTTACTCCAGCTGCTCCTGCCATCATCATTAATTTTTGATTTGCCAATGCAATTTGCTCAGGATCTCCAGATTTTAATTGCATATCAATTTCTACAAGCATTATTCTCTGTGGGCTATTAGGATTTCTCAAGCTATTAATCATCTGACCACTTGTATATAAGCTATATACAGAGGCAGCGCTTTGTCCAAAAACTAAAGCCATTCCTCCTCCTGCTATAAATCCAAATTTTGCGCCAATTTCAGCTGCTTTAGTAGCTCCCTCTAATGTTACTCCTCCGACACTATTTGCTAGGGTAGATGGTAAAGTCGCTCCTTTTTTACTAGCTAGTTTGTATAATTCAACTAACTGAATAGGCTTACCATTAATATCGGTAACTCCCTGCTCTAATGCATTAGCTAATCCTTTAATATTTATAAATTTGAAATTTGATTGATCTAACTCAATCAATAGTTTGTTTAGTGCTCCATTTTCTAAAAGCGCATTTAATTTATCAGGGTCTAAAGTTCCATCTGCAGTTAAAAATTTAAAATCATCTTCTAGATTCATGTTTATTGTCTTGAAGACATCTAGAAAAGAGGTATCTGTAGCTGTTTTCCTAGTAATTTAAGTTCAATAGATCTAGCTAATGTTCTAAATCCTGTCTGTGTAAACACTTTAGAAAGAGCTGTTTCTGAAAACGCTCTTATTTCAGAGCTTGCCATTCTTACAGACTCTCTGGCAGAATTCCACATGTTTCCTACTCTTTGGAAAAAGCCAACTTCTTCATTTTCTGTTATTTCTCTTTGAACTATGTTGCCTGTATGAGCAGCTATAGTTGTTTTCATTGCAATGCTTTGTAAATCCTCATCACCGAAAACTATTCTGGCCATATTCTCAGCAGCGCTTCTTAATTGATTGAAGCCGTTAGAAATATCATTAATTAACCCGCTATCTGTTTCTGAATCTGTAATAAGATCACTTCAGCTTATAGTTATATCAACCACGATTATCGAAATAAAAACATATATAATAACTATGCAACAACTATATCATTGTTATGTAATTATGGCAACGCCTGGCATCACTATACAATCACTTGTAGAAAAAATCTTAATATGGGTCTTGAGTATAATTAGTCCAAATACACTTGTCATATAAGATATCAATTTAATAATGAGATAAGATTATTTAGAGTGTTTACATTTTTTACTATATATGTTTAAATACGCGTGGAAATAAGAACCTTAAAGAGAATTGATAAAGAAAAAATACAGATTTTCTGCAACCTATTTGAAGTATGAAAACGATCGCTCCAAGATGCTATTGTAAATATTTAGTTATAGCGCTATAATTCGGCGTCAGGTACATGTCTTTAAAAAATAAAACAACCGAAACTGAAGAGGAAAGGATAAAAAGAATGAAGAGTCAGTCTTATAAGCTATTCTTCAGAGTCTCTCTAATAGTTGTAGTACCGGCAATGCTGAGTACTTTAATAGGCTATCTTATAGATAGAAAATTTGATATAAAACCATACGGAACGCTAGGAAGCTTACTGTTCTTTTATATTGTAACCTGGGTCGTTTTAGCACTATTTTTAAAAAAGTCAGTTTTTAAAAACAATGAATAACTTTTTTGATTTTGTAACAATTGAAACAACTGATATTTCTATTGTTTCTGAAAGACTCTTTGAAATAAAGGAGATAGGTCTCAAGGTAACAGGTCCAATGATTACCGTCTTATTTACAACATTCTTACTTATTATTGCTGCATTCTTTCTGAATGCATTTTTTATCAAAAAAGAAGGTGCACCAGGTAAAATTCAATCTTCTTTAGAATTATTATATATCCAATTAAGTGATCTGATAGCAAAAATAGTAGGTGATAAAGAAGTTGGTCGAAAAATAATGCCAGCCATTTCTGCAGTTTTTGTATATATTCTTATTGATAATGTACTTGGAATACTTATACCTTTTTTAGGAGCAGTTACTTATGATGGAAGTAGTATTTTTGTTACTAGTACTAGTGATTTAAATACAACTTTTGGAATAGCATCTACAGTTGTTTTATGGACTCATTATGAAAGCATAAAGAAAAACAATCCTATTAAACATATTCTGAAATTTATTAAATTAGATTCAGTTGCTAATGGAATTAAGAAAGGTCCAGGAGGAGTAGGACTTGCTTTAATTGATGTTTTTATAGGAATATTAGATATAGTTTCTGAGTTTGCAAAATCTTTATCTCTTTCACTAAGATTATTTGGTAACATGTTTGCTGGTGAAGTTTTGATGACTCTTTTATTAAGTTCTTTTGCCTTAGTTCTACCTATAAGTTTGATGTTTATGGGTATTTTTACTGGAACATTACAAGCGTTAGTTTTTGCGGCTCTTAGTGCATCGTACTTTGGAGCAGCTTTAAAAGATGATTAATAATTAGTGATTAGTAATTAATAATAATTAGAGAAATTTAAATCTCTAAGTAATTAATTCATAATTTTTAATTTTTAATTCAAACAAAATGGGAGTAGAAGGAGCAACAGCTTTTGCTAAAGCAATTATAATATTAGCAATGATGCCTACAGCTTTAGCTGAAGGAATGTTAGTATCAAGCGCTTTTAGAGCGATTGGTAGAAATCCAAAGCTTGAGGAAACATTATTTCCAAAAGTAATTATCTCTGTAGCTTTAGTTGAGTCTACAGCTATCTATGCTCTAGTAGCATTCTTTACTTTATAAGTTTTAATATCTTTCTTAACTAATGGTTAAGATTGTTTAGCAATATGGATATACAAGAAATTTTTGACAAAATAGGATTTGACTTTAAAATGGCTATTTTTAACATGGTTAATTTTCTAGTCTTTTTCTTTATTCTTCATAAATTTGTTTTTGGTAAAATAGCAAAGATTATTGAAGAGAGAAACAACAAAATAGAGACTGGTTTGAAAGATGCAGAGGCTGCAAAGCAAGCAAAAAATCATGCAGAAGAAACAGCATTAGATATAGTTAGAGAAGCTAGTGAAAAGGCTAATACTATAATTGCTGAATCTAAGAGTTCTGCAAATAAAGAAGTATCTGAAATAAAAGATAAAGCTCAAATAGAGATAAAGGACATGAAAGATAGAGCTAAAAAACAGCTTGAGACTGAAAAACAGGAAGTAATGGGAGAAATCAAAGAGAAGACAGCAGATCTTGCTATTCAGGCCACAGAAAAAATCATTGGTGAAAAAATCAATGATAAAAAAGATAAAGAAATTATTAATGACTATCTAAACAAGATAGATCCAAATGTATAAAAATGAAAAATAATAAAGAAGAAAAAGATCAAAAGAAAAACATTATAACTTTGGTTGCTGCTCATAAAATAAGTAGTGAGTCAGTTAAAATTGTTAAAGAAAAATTTGGTGAAGATTATGAAATTAAAGAAATAATAGATGCCTCTTTGCTAGGTGGAATTATCGTTAAAAGTGATAAGAAAATCTTTGATGGATCTGTTAAAACCAAGTTACAAAACTTACATGAATCATTAAAAAAATAATGATTCTGTTTTATTTATAATAAAATTTAGTATGAATAAAGCTGATACTATAGTTGATGACATAAAAAAAGATATCGAAGATTTTGAGATTGATTCTGATACAGAAGAAGTTGGTGAAGTTATTGAGGTAAAGGATGGAATTGCGAAAATAAGAGGATTAATGTCTTGCGGCTCAAATGAGATGTTAGATCTTCCGCATGGAGTAATAGGATTAGCACTAAACCTTGAGAAAGAGACAGTAGGGGCTATTTTATTAGGTGACTATATTAAAATTAAACAAGGAGATATTGTAAAAAGGACAAGGAAAATCATGTCAATCCCTGTCGGAGATAAAATGATAGGTAGAGTAGTAAATGCTCTTGGAGAGTCTATCGATGGGGAGGGAAAAATAGAGACTAGCAAAACAATGCCTATTGAAAGAGTAGCACCTGGTGTTATTACAAGAGAGCCAGTCTCAGTACCTTTACAAACTGGAATAAAATCTATTGATGCTTTAATTCCAATTGGAAGAGGACAAAGAGAATTAATTCTTGGCGATCGACAAACAGGAAAGACTGCTCTTGCTATAGATACTATCATCAATCAAAAAGGACAAAATGTTATTTGTGTTTACGTTACAGTAGGTCAAAAGGCAAGTAAAATTGCTACTCTAGTTTCAAAACTTAGAGAGGCTGGAGCAATGGAATACACAACTGTTGTTTTAGCTGGTGCAAGTGAACCAGCCCCAATGCTTTATCTAGCTCCTTACTCTGGAGTTACTATAGCTGAATATTTTGCTGATCAAGGTAAAGATGTATTAGTTATTTATGATGATCTTACTAAGCAAGCTATTGCTTATAGAGAAATGTCATTACTATTAAAAAGACCACCAGGACGTGAAGCTTACCCAGGAGACGTATTCTACTTACACTCAAGACTATTAGAAAGAGCTTGTAATCTAAACGATGATTTTGGTGGCGGTTCTATTACTGCCTTACCAATTATTGAAACGCAAGCAGGTGATATTAGTGCATATGTTCCAACAAACGTTATCTCTATTACAGATGGTCAAATATTTTTAGACACAGGTCTTTTCTATAAGGGAATGAGACCAGCTATTAATGTTGGATCTTCAGTTTCTAGAGTTGGAAGTGCTGCTCAAATCAAACCGATGAAAAAAGTTGCAGGAAAATTAAAACTTGAACATGCTCAATTTAGAGAATTAGAAGCATTTGCAGAGTTTGCAAGTGATCTTGATGAAACAACCAAAAATAAAATTGATAGAGGTAAAAGATTAAGTGAAATCTTAAAGCAGAAACAGTACTCTCCTATGAAAGTAGAAGAGCAAGTAATTTCAATTTTTGCTGTAAATGAAGGTTTCTTTGATGATGTAGATACAAAAGAAGTATCAGAATTAGAAGGAAAATTAATTGAACATTTTAAGAATTTGAAAAAAGATCTGTTAGCTAAATTAGAGGCTGGAGAATGGAGTGATGAAATTGTAGATGAGATAAAGAAAGGGTTAGAAGAATTTAAGAAATAATTTAGTGAAGGCGACAATGCATTGTCGCCTTCATAAACCTACATACAATGGCAATAAACACTAAGGCAATCAAAACAAGGATTCAATCAGTAGAGAACACGAAGAAGATAACTCGTGCAATGCAGATGATTGCTGCGGTAAAAATGAAGAAGGCTGTTAATGCAGCTATTAGAACAAGAGAATATAGTGAACTTTCTTACGATCTTATGAGAAATCTAGCAGGCACTGAGCTCAATCATCCCTTAGCAAAAATACGTAAGGCAAAGAACTGTCTTCTTATAGTTCATACTTCAAATAGAGGCCTTTGCGGTAGTTACAATGCTAATATAATTAGATCAGTAAGTGAATATATTGATAATAACTCTGATGTTAATTTTTCAATGATTGCTTTAGGTAATAAAGCAGCAAGGGTAGCTAAAAATTATAATCTGGAATTAGTTGGATTATATGAAAAGTTAAATGAGAACCCTAAATATGAAGATATAATTCCTCTTGCTAAGGAAATGACTGATAAATTTATTGATAACGATATAGATCAAGTCATTGTAGCTTATACAAATTATATTTCAGGACTAAATCAACAAGTAGAATTACGTGAGATCTTACCTTTCAAGAAAAAATCTATAGAAGATTTTTATAAGAATGCAGGATCAAGAAATGAAAGTGAAGAAATTGGTGAAAAAGGAATTGATTCAAAAGATGAATATGAATTTGAACCAAAAAAATCAGAGGTTCTAAAATATATAATTCCGATACTTGTAGAAATACAACTTTATCAAGCATTATTAGAATCAACTGCAAGTGAGCATAGTAGTAGGATGATTGCTATGAAAAATGCAAGCGATGCTGCAGGAGATATGATTGATGACTTAACTTTACAATTTAATAAAGGTAGACAGGCTGCTATTACACAAGAAATTAGTGAAATAGTTGCAGGAGCATCTGCTTTAGATAACTAATGAGAGAAATAGAACTTAAATATAAGATAAATGATAACCAAGATATAATTGGAATTCTTAATTCGTTAGGTTGTGATTTATCTGGTGAGATAGTTCAGAAGGATAAGGTTTACTCTAGAAAAATTGATAATAAACATAGTGTTTTTAGAATAAGAACTCAAGAATATAGAGGAATTGAAAAGACTCTGTTGACATTAAAGCAAGATATTACTAGCGAGTTAGATTGTCTTGAAAGTGAAATTGAAGTTGACGATGCGGATAAGACTGAAGAAATGTTGGAATATTGGGATTTAAATTTGGAGTTGAGGTAAGTAAGAAGAGAAGAAAGGGGAATTGGAGAGGTGTTACTGTTTGTTTTGATACAGTAGAAGGACTGGGAGATTTCATAGAGCTAGAATATCTTACTGACGCAGAAGACGTAGACGCTGAACTTGAGATTAAAAAATTAGAAGGAAGAATGAGCGAAACTGGCATTGAAGGTTACGAAAGAGTATTTAAAGGATACGATAGCTTATTGCTAGAAAAAAAATAATAATTAATACTTACTTATGAATAAAGGAAAAATTACACAGATTATCGGAGTTGTAGTAGATGCAATATTCGAGACAAAGGTTCCTGATATCTACAATGCTCTTGAAGTTAAAAATCTTGATGGGAAAAAAATAATTCTTGAAGTACAGCAACATATTGGAAATAATGAGGTTAGAGCTATTTCAATGGGCTCTACTGATGGACTTTCTAGAGGTGACGAAGTATTAGATCTTGGAGAGGCAATTAGTGTTCCTGTCGGTGAAGAAGTTTTGGGAAGAATGTTCAACGTAACTGGAGATGTAATTGATGGAAAAGGTGAAGTAAAAACAAAACAAAGAAGAGCAATTCATGCAAAAGCTCCTTCATTTAAAAGCCAGTCTCAAACAACAGAAATTCTTGAGACAGGTATTAAAGTAATTGACCTTTTATGTCCTGTAGTAAAGGGAGGAAAGGTAGGATTATTCGGAGGTGCTGGAGTTGGTAAAACAGTAACAATTCAGGAGTTAATTAGAAATATTGCACAAGAACATGGAGGATATTCAATGTTTGCTGGTGTTGGTGAAAGAACAAGAGAGGGAAATGATTTAATGAAAGAAATGACTGAATCAGGTGTAATAGATAAAACAGCATTAGTTTTCGGGCAAATGAATGAGACGCCAGGAGCTAGAGCTAGAGTTGCATTAGCAGCTTTAACAATGGCTGAACATTTTAGAGATACTGAAGGTAGAGACTTGCTTTTATTTATAGATAATATTTTTAGGTTTACACAGGCAGGATCAGAGATGTCAGCTCTTCTAGGTAGAATGCCTTCTGCAGTAGGTTATCAACCGACACTTGCAACAGAAATGGGTACTTTACAAGAGAGAATTACATCAACTGATAAAGGTTCTATTACATCATTCCAGGCGATTTATGTACCTGCAGATGATCTTACAGACCCTGCACCTGCAACAACTTTCTCACACTTAGATTCTACAATTGTAAAAAGTAGAGCATTAGCAGAGTTAGGAATTTATCCATCTATAGATCCATTAGATTCATCATCTACAATACTAGATCCACAAGTAGTAGGTGAGGAACACTATAATGTTGCTAGAGAAGTTCAAAAAGTCCTACAGAGATATAAAGAGCTTCAAGATATTATTGCGATCTTAGGTATGGAAGAATTATCAGATGAAGATAAAATGATTGTAGCTAGAGCGAGAAGAATTCAAAGATTCTTATCTCAACCATTCTTTGTTGCTGAGCAATTTACAGGAAATCCAGGTGTTTATGTACCTGTTGCAGATACTGTAAAAGGATTTAGAGAGATATTAGACGGTAAACATGATGATAAGCCGGAAAGTGCATTTTATCTTAAAGGTAATATTGAAAGCGTAGGTTAAAATGATATTAAAAGTAGTAACTCCAGAAGGAAGAACCTTCGAAGGAGAAAAAATAAAATCAATAACACTTCCAACAAGTTCTGGGGTAATCACAGTAATGGATGAGCACGTTCCTCTTTTATCTATAATTACACCTGGTGGAATAGAAATTACAACTAGTGACGGCGAAGTTCATTTACTTGCTGTTTCTAGAGGAGTTTTAGAAGTTAGAAGAAATAGCATTATAGACATTCTTGCAGATACTGCTGAGAGAGCAGAAGTGATTGATATTGAAAGAGCTGAAGAGGCCAAGAAACGAGCTGAGGAATATTTAAAGAAGATGGAAGACATTGCAGATATAGAATTTGCTAGATTACAAGCTAAGATACAAAAAGAGCTTGCTAGGATTCAGATAGGAAAAAAATGGAAGAAATTAAAATAGTATAGTTTAAAGAAAGTTTTATAGAGGTCGTAAATTTACGACCTCTATATTTTTAGCTTTATTTAGCTGCAACTTCTGATTTATTCATAAATCCAAGATATCCTGCAACAACTGTAGCAATAATCATTACTAATAATGATAGGAAGTAAGCAATTCCAAAGCTGAAATCAACTCCTAAGTCTTTAGCATCTGATCTTTCTGCCATTGTATAAAGAACAATAACAACTGCATTTACTAATGCAACTGCCATAGTAGCCTTCATTAACATTGCGGCCATTTCTTTTTTGAGCAATGGTAGAAGTGAAACAGCAACTCCAACAAGAGCTAACCCTAGAATAATAACTCTAGCTCTAGCTTCTCCATTCCATAAAGTAGTAGATTCTGTAACTTCCTCTCCTAAAAAAGAGATAGAAACTTTCATCCAATCTAATACAAAAACTAGAACAGCTGCTATAGCAAAGTGAACTGCTAGAATGTAAGGAGCATATTTTTAATCATTTCCATTAATAAAAAATAATAGATAAAATAATTAATATATGAGTTTACAGAAAAACAGCATGATATAAAGCAAAAAGACTTTGTTAATTCTTTTATTTTAGAGCACCTATGTATTAACTGATCAATTTAATCTTGCAAGTATCTAATTATTGTATAATTAACAAATGGAAATATTATTTATAATTTATATCGTTACAGTTTTATCACTTTCTTGGGGAAGCTTACTATTTATTTTTCTTAAAAATAAAAAACTTCTTGATATCGAACTCGATAAGCCTAACTTTATTTATAAGGAGAGCTTAGCTTCTAAAGTAGGTAGGTTAAAGACTTCTTATCCTCTTTCAAAGATACGAGTTTATAATGATCTATTAGTTATTAGAGGCTATAAAAGTATATCTCTAAAGCCTGATGAGATAGAAAGTATAAGTTTAAATAAAGAAATCATAGGAAGATCAATAATAATCATTCATTCTAAGTCAGGCATAAATAGAAAAATAAATCTGTGGTCAGCAAATATAGATTATCTATTCGAGCTTCTAGATAAGGCTTTCAGACAAAATACTGGATAAACTAAGCTCATAGGTATATTATGTACAATACAATTTTTTACCCTTTTAAACGTGAATAAAAAAGTAATCTTATTAATCTTAGATGGTTGGGGTCTTACTGAACCTGACAAATATAACGCAGTTGATAATGCAAAAACTCCAGTAATAGATAAATTAATTCATGAATATCCTAATACAAGACTGAAATCGGATGGTCTTTCTGTTGGATTACCCGAGGGACAATTTGGTACCTCAGAGATAAACCATCAAGTTATTGGTACAGGGCAAGTGGTCTTGCAAGATTTACCACGCATAGATACAGCAATAGAAGATGAATCATTTTTTAGTAATGATGAGCTAGTAAAAGCGTGTAACCACATAAAGGATAGTGGAGGTGCACTTCACTTAACAGGTATTATTTCAGATGGAAAAGTACATTGTTCTTTAGATCATCTCCTAGCACTAATAGAGCTAGCATCAAAACAAAACGTAAAGAATCTATATATTCATGCTTTCTTAGATGGTAGAGATGCTGCACCGAAATCTGCAAAAAAGTACTTAAAAATAGTCCAAGATAAAATAAATGAATATAAATTTGAGAATGCATCAATTGCTACTATTCAAGGAAGATTTTTTCTAGACAGAGACAGGGACTGGTCAAAAACAGAAACTGCTTTATCTTTAATGGTAGATGGCGAGGGGGTAAATTATTCAAGTTATGAGACATTAATAAATTTTACATATAACCAGAGTATTACTGACGAATTCTTCCCCCAATCGGTAATTGATAAGGATGGTTTAATTAAAGCTGGTGATAGCGTTGTTTTTTTTCACTATAGATCAGATCGAATGTTTCAAATTCAAAGAAGACTAATAGATAGAAAAATAAAAGATTTAAATATAGTAAGTTTCATTAGTGTATTTCAAGAAGAAGAAACAGGTATTGCTTTCCCAAGAAAGAAGATTGAAGTAAATTTATCTGGAACAATTTCTAAGAGTGAGAAAAAACAAATTCATATTACAGAAACTGAGAAATATACACATTTAACATTTTTCTTTAACGCAGGGAGAGACGTAGAATATCCACTAGAAGAGTGGCTTTTACATCCATCAGATAGATTTGTTAAACCTTTTTATAACTTTTCACCAAGTATGCAATCAGATAAGATTACTGAATCAATAATAGAATCTGTCGACAAAGAATATGATTTTATTCTTGTGAATTTCTCAAACCCAGACATGGTGGGACACACTGGTAACTATGAAGCAGCTGTTGTAGCGATAGAAAATGTAGATTATTGTGTAGGGAAAGTTTATGAAAAAATTAAAGATAAGCTAGATGAATACGCACTAATAATACTTTCTGATCACGGTAATAGTGACGTTATGTGGGATTACGAGAATAACCAACCTCATACACAACACACAACATCACCTGTTCCATTTATTTTAGTCACTGATTTAGGTGTAAAATTACATAGAAGAGATACTTTAGCAGATGTAGCACCTACAATTCTTGACCTAATGGGAGTTTCAGTTCCTAAAGAGATGGAAGGTGAATCATTAATTATTAAAGATAAGTAAGAAGTCAGAATTCAAAAGTCAAAATTGTTAAGATTTTGACTTTTAACTTTTTATTTTTAACTTATTTTTTCATGAAAATTAAATCAATTAAAGCAAGACAAATCATTGACTCTAGAGCAAATCCAACTCTAGAAGTAGACATGTACTTAGAAGATGGCTCTTTTGGAAGAGCAGCAGTACCAAGTGGTGCTTCAACAGGAGTACACGAGGCACTTGAACTAAGAGATGGCGATAAATCTGATTACTTAGGTAAGTCAGTTCATAAGGCAGTTTCTAACGTAAATGAAACTATTTCAAATAAAATCATAGGTGAAGATTTTGGAACTCAAGAATCTTTAGATAAAATGCTTTTAGACTTAGATGGAACTGAAAATAAATCTAGTCTAGGTGCTAATGCTATCTTAGGTGTTTCATTAGCTTTTGCTCATGCAGTAGCAGCTTCTAAAAAACTTCCATTATTTAAACATATCGAAAGTATATATGGCGGTACAGCTAAGATGCCAAGGCCAATGTTTAATATTATGAATGGAGGAAAGCACGCAAACTGGTCAACTGATATCCAAGAGTTCATGGTGATTATAGAAAATAGAAGCTACGAAGAACAGTTAAGAGCAGGTTGCGAAATCTTTCTAAATTTAGAAAAACTTTTGAAATCTAAAGGGTTAGCTACAAATGTTGGTAATGAAGGAGGATTTGCACCAGGTTTTGCAAATAACGAAGATGCAATCTCAAATATATCTGAGGCTGTTGATAACGCAGGATATAAATTAGGGACTGATGTATTCTTTGCGCTTGATGTTGCATCTAGCGAATTCTTCGATAAAGAAACTGAAAAGTATACACTTAAGACTGAAAATAGAGTATTAAGTAAAGATGAATGGCTAGAGACTTTAGTTAACTGGGTAAATAAATATCCAATTGTAAGTCTTGAGGATGGTTTTGATGAAGATGATTGGTCAACATGGGCTAAATTTACAGATAGAGTTGGAGATAAAATTCAAATTGTTGGAGATGATCTTTTAGTTACAAATGCTAAAAGAGTAAAAAGAGCCATTGAAGAAAAATCTTGTAATTCATTATTAGTCAAAGTTAATCAAATTGGAACATTAACTGAAACATTTGAGGCTATGAAGGCTTCAGAGGCAGCTGGTTGGACTAATGTGATTTCTCACAGAAGTGGAGAAACAGAGGACGTTACTATTTCTCATATAGCTGCAGGAACTGGAGCTGGACAAATTAAAATAGGTGCTCCTTCAAGAGGGGAGAGAACTGCTAAATTTAATGAGTTATTGAGAATTAGCGAGGTTATTTATTAATAACCCTATGTTTACATACATTACATCTAACGTTAATAAAATTAAATCAGCTACTGAAAGACTTTCTAAGGAAGGTATAGAATTTAGACATGAATCAATTGATTTAGTAGAGATTCAGTCTAGAGATACTAACGAAATTGCACACTATAAATTAAAGTTCGCTAGTAAGCAGATTAAAGGAGCAATACTTATAAATGACGTAGAATGGAGAATCCCTGCGCTTAACGGCTTTCCTGGACCTTACGCGCATGATGTTTTTAAATGGTTGGATGAAAAAGATATATTGCGTTTAATGAATGAACTGAAAGATAGAAGAATAATTTTAAATTCCACTCTTGGATATAAAGATAATGATACAGAGATAATCTTTAATAATGAGAGAGAAGGTGAAATTTTAAAAGTAGCCTCAGGTATAGGAAAGTTTAATTTAGATAGGATTATTTCATTTAGAGCAGACAAACTGTCTATAGCCTACTGTGAGGATAATAGCTTAGAAAAACATGATGATAAATCATCGGCATGGGATAAATTTATAGAATGGTATTTTAAAAAATAAACTACCTTTTGTCATCAACCCATTCATTAGATTCTCCTGCGACCCATTTTCCTCTTTGACTATCACCTAATTTTTTACTTCTTTAAAGATTGGAGTTTCATACCTTAAAAGTACACCTTGAATTAACCTTTCCCCTTTTTTAATTTCAACTACTTTGTCAGTAATATTCATTAATTGCGCAACAGCTTCTTCATCATTCCCTCTATAAAATGGATCCCATACTCCAACTCCATTGGCTAATACTAAGCCTTTCTTTGAAGGTGTTCCACTTCTAGAAAATAGTAATATTACAAAACCTTCAGGTATTTCTATAGCATTATTTAGAGGAACTACTCCAATTTTCCCAGGTTCAATTGATACATCTAATCTACAATAGAAATCAAACCCAGCTGCCATATTTTTTAATTCTATGTCTGGTAGCGTTTTATCAAACTTTTTATATTTTATATTCATTAATAGATGCAGACTTATTCTAAGATTTTATCATTAAAAAAAAGGTAGGGAAAACCCTACCTTTTATTTTTAATATTAATATAACGCTTTAAATTGTATAAAAAACCTTTTTAAAAATGTTTGCTGAATGGATAAAATATTGATCATTAGAAATTTCTAAATATTTCAATCTATTATTACTGAAATCTAGAGTTACAACATGACCATCAAAGATTAAAATATCTAAGTCCTTTGTAAGTGAATTATTTTTATCTACTTTATAATCATAACTTGTGTATCGCTCCTTTAGCCATTCTCCTGCATCTGATTTATTAGAAACAACTATTTGTTTTAACTCTGAGTTTTTTTCCTTTTGGGCATTTTTAATTTTTTGACCATTCTCAGAAAAGAATTCGTGAGTTTTGTTGTAATCTGTATAAGAAAGCATTACTGATGAATTAAGAGCCCTTGAATATGCATCTCTAGCCATTTGAAATGCCTTCAATCCTTCAAATTCTACAACAGTTAGTAATTTACTATTAGCATCAGTATCCTTCGATATTGACGGATTTACATTCTTAGCAATAATTAATCTAATATATTGGCTTAAACTTATATGCTCATCATTAGCCCTTTTACCAAGCTCTGAATAAAGCTTTGGATCTAGAAGGATTTGATACTTAATTATATCATCTGAATCATTTACCTCAGGTAGTTCTGAAGCATCGATATTCTCATTCTTAGCTCTTTTTAGCCAGATTCTAATAAGCGCAGATTTAGTAATACCTTTCTTATTAGAGGAAGATAACAATAAATCGTGTAAATTTTTATCTAAATTTATCTGTAGTCTTCTCATATATTACTATTATATCATATTACGTATAAAATATCTTTCACTACTAGGATTATAAGACATAGGCAAGACTTCTGTAACTTTTTTGCATAATTTTTACAGAGTTATAAAAAATGTAAACTTTATTTAAATACTTGATTAGAAAGTAAGTAGCAGAATAAGCAGCAGGAAAACATATTGATAATTAATTAGGTTGTTTATTTGCATTTTATGTAAGAATTCTATAACTCCTTGGATTTTCTTTTAAAGTGTCCGAAGTCAGTTATAGTAAATACACCAACATGTCTTTGGGAGAAAGATAATCCGAGTATATTTGAATCATCATCTATAATAAGTTCTGTTGTATCACAGTGCAATAACTGTATTGCTTTATCAGAATTTTTGTAAAGAGAAAATACAATTCTTCCAAATTCTTCTACTCCTGTTACTATTTGACCTAGCATCTCTAGACTTCCAGGCTTGCCATATGATCTCCTATTAGAAATAGCCTTTTTGTCATCTCCTCTTTCCTTTATAAAGTTTATCTGGGTTCGCTGTATATCGACATCTTGGGGCAATATGTGTACTCTAACTATGAAATCTGTAGATTTAATAGCATCTAATAGAGTAATATCATCGTATTCTTCACCTAAATTAGTTTTACTAAAGAATTCATTTATATAAATACTTATACTTTCACTTCCAAGATTAGTACCATCTTCTATTACAAGAGATTTCTAAATAGAAGGAGAGTCATTGTCAGTTTTTCTTTCTAATTGGTAATCATTAAATGGCATTATTACCTATTAATAAATCAATTTTGTTTAGTTCTTTTTGTAAAGTTAGCAATTAAGAAAAATAGATTTAATACACCTATTCTTCCAAATAGCATTAAGGTTATCATTACCCATTTAGATCCAATACTGAAAGCTGCATAGCCTCCGGCTGGACCCTCATTTATAGCTCCAAAGAAGTCTGTTGGTCCAATATTTCCAAGATTTGCAATTGAAGCATTAAAGGCTGTAGCGAAGTCTATGAATTTTGAATCAAAGATTAAAATTAATATACCTCCTGCTATAAACAATATAAAGTAAAAAGCTATGTTTACAGTGATTAAAGACATATCTCGTCTATTAAATTTACTCTCATCAATTTTTATATCTTGAAACTCATGCTTTCCTGATATAAAGTTACTAACTTCATTTTAATGTTGATAAAAAAAGCAATAAACCTTTTTACTTTAAGCCCTCCTCCAGTAGATCCAACTGTTCCACCTACAAAATAAACTATGAAAAGAATAGTTACAGCAATTATTGGCCACCCTGTAAAATCCCAATTTTCTAGTCCTGTAGTAGAAATTACAGTACCAACAGCAAAGAACGAGTATCTTAAAGTTTCTTCAATATTTGAATAATAATTATAGTGCCACAGGGTTAATGCTATTAGGCCGGATATTAAAAAGCTTAAAGCTATATATACTTTCATTTCTGTATTTTTCCAAAATGCTTTTTTATCTTTCTTGTAAAAGAATATATACCAAACTCCAGAATTTGCACCACTAGCAAACATAAAGAAAGTAATTATCCATTCCGAGACTGGGTTCTGAAGTCCCCCCATTATAAAATGACCACTTTCATCAAGAATAAGTTCCCCATTCTCAGACACCTCAGGTAGACCTGCGATGTTTCCGTAGTGACTAAATCCTCCAGTACCTAATGTTGAAAATGAATGTGTAATAGAATCATAAGCATTATCATACCAATGTTCGTAAGGCTGTTGTCTAAAGAATTGTCCCGAGATTAACATTAGAACAATCATTATAAGTGTTAATAGGCCGTAAGTTTTTATAAAGTCAAATCCTGAGTTTCTTGCTTCATGTTCATCTTTAAATTCTGTAGCTTCAGGTGATTCAACTTCTGCATTTATTAGATTAAATCTACTATATTTAAAATTATTTAATAGCGTTATGGTCATATATACAAGTCCCATTCCTCCAATCCAGTGAGAGACTGTTCTCCACATTAGTACACTTCTTGGTAATGATTCAATATCTAACAAAATAGTTGACCCTGTTGTAGTTAATCCAGACATTGATTCAAAGAACCCATCAGTAAAGACTCTCATCGCACTAAAGGTCTATCCAGTAGGAGAGTTTGGATATCCAGCTAAAATAAATACTATTGCAGAAATTAAACTAGCTATTATCCAAGCATTAACAACTATTAAGACTGATAACTTAAAATCTATTTTTCTTTCGAAAATATGGTGCCCGTGTAAGTAGTGTCCAATACCAAATAAAATAGCAGCTATACCCGAACCTATAAATGTCGGCAGCAGATTCTCGTCTTCAAATCTATTATCATTTATAACTAAATAGAAAAAGCCTATCCCTGCACTGAAAAGTAATCCAAGGAATATACTTAATTGAAAGTGCAGTGCTACTATTATCGAATAAAATATGTTTTCATTATATGGTAACTTTTTATCAGTAATAATAACCTTACTTATTAAATAAATCAATTAGTTACATAGGCTATAGAAATTAATTGATAATAAATCTTTTTGAAGTTATAATTTTTTTGCTAAAGAGGAAAAGATAACGGTTCAGTGAAAATTAAAAACTAAAGTGTATAAATTAAAACATGGCCCTATCGTTTAACGGTTAGGACACTAGATTCTCAATCTAGCAATCCGGGTTCGATTCCCGGTGGGGTCACCATAATCAAATATTCCCAACTAGGTTTTAGTATTTTTCTTCGTGAATTTTTCTGGTACAAAATTAGGATATTCTCGAAGTTTTTTCACAAACAACTCATATGAATAATCATATTCAGTTAACATTTTAATCACCTCTTCTTCTGATAAAGCTTTACTTTCACTTTTATTTTCTTCCATCCCACTATTTAAAGACAGTGTAAAACTACCTCCATTAACTGGCCAGATACCCCATTCTTGATCAAGATACCTTGATACGAAGAAATAGCCTTTTTTAATTTTCTTTAAAAACCTTTTTGCCTGTGCTTCTGTCATATTTTGTTTATAAATATATACATTTAAATCTTAATATGCAAGATAGTAGACGTCAACTAAGCTTATAATAAATACTCTGATCTGAGTTAATATCATATGAAAACATAGTCCCTTTAAATTCATACTAGATTCATTCAATGCATGTAATATATATTTATTAATTAATTTTATTACATTCAGTATGAATACTAGTTCAAAAAGTGCTCTGATTTTTGGAATACCCTTATTAATTATATTCGTATTCTATATTTTTTCTGGTAGTGATAGCGATGATAATTTAGAAGATACTATAAGTAATGATGTAGATAATTTTATTGAACACGAAACTCCAGAGCCTGAATACGTTGTTAATAAAAATGATCTTGTTAACCATAGTGAAGTTTTAGATATAGATAAGACTCTGAATTAAGTGAAGAGGAGATCTCAGATCTTATATATATGAGGGAGGAAGAAAAACTAGCACATGACGTATATGTAACTTTATATGAGCAATGGAAAAAAACGTTTTTAATAATATTTCAAAAAGTGAAATAACTCATACAGAGTCAATTAAAACTTTGTTAGATGCATATGAGATAAATGATCCATTTATAGAAGGAGTAGGTGAATTTACAAACAAAGATCTGTCAGCACTTTATGATCAACTAACAGTATATGAAAATCTACAAAGAGGTTCGCGAAATCATTTAAGAGCTTTTGTTAAAAATCTGAATAATTATGGAGAAGATTATTCCCCAAGTTATATTTCTAAAGAAGAATTTAATCTAATTATTTCTGGGGAAAATGAAATAGGCCAGGGATCATCAGGCAATCAAGATGATGGATCTGGACTAAGTAGAGGAAGCGGGTATAAAAATATTAGGTAATTAGCCCTATCAATAAAATAATAGATAAGCGGTTGTTTTTTAGCTATTTATTTTTTCTTTCTTTCTTCTTGATAAATTTCAAACTGTTTAATATACTATACCCTATATAGTATATTAAACAGTTTTTATGAAAGAACTAGAGAACAGAGTAAATAGAATCATAGGTCAATTAGAGTCAGTTAAAAAAGAGATTACAAAAGAGAACTATGACTGTGGACAAATTGTTCAGCAAGTAAAAGCTATCTCAGGCTCTATAAAATCATTTGGGAAAGCCTTTGCAGAGGAAGATATTAAAGCCTGCATGAATAAGGATTTATCAAAAGAGGAAATTAAAGAAAGACTAGAAACTATTCTAGATGTCGCATTTAAATATTAATAAATAATAAGTATGGATACTATTAGCGTAAAAGAATTAAAAGAAAAATTGAAGAATATGTCTGAAGATGAAATTGTAGTTGATGTACGAACTCAGGCTGAGTTTTCAGAAGTAAGAATAGATGATCCAAAGGTTATAAATATAGAGCTGAGTACAGTTATTCATAATGCTGAAGCTTTAGAAGGCAAGAAAGCATACTTAATCTGTAATAGTTGAAGTCGTAGTTATATGGCGCAACTTTTACTTGCAAATAAGGGAATTCAAGCTGTAAATATTGACGGTGGAATGGTTTTATGGATAGAGCCTAAATATCCAGTAATAAAAGATTAATTTAGATTTTTAAAGTAAATTATGAAAGCTATAGACATAAACAAAAATCAATTTAAAAAAGAAGTATTAGACTCAGAAAAAGCAGTATTAGTAGACTTTTGGGCTCCTTGGTGCGGACCTTGTAGAATGATGGCACCAATCTTAGATGAATTAGCATCTGATGAAGATCTTAAGGATAAATTAAAGATTGTAAAAATAAATACAGAAGAAGTTGAGAATAGAGACCTTGCTATCCTTTACAAAATACAGAGTATACCTAATATGAAACTGTTTTTTAATGGTCAAGTAGTCGAAGATTTTATTGGATTTAGAGCTAGAGCTGATTTTAAAAGAGATCTACAAGCTTCAATTTCTAAACTTGAAGTTAAAGCAAGTGCTTCTCAGGAAGATAAATATGGAATAACAAGATTTTATGATGAAAATCTAGCACATGCGTCGTATGCAATAATTTCTGATAAGAAAGTGATGTTGATTGATCCAAGTAGAGATTTACAGAAATATTATGATTTTGCAGATGAAAATAATGCTGAAATAATCGGGGTGATTGAGACACATCCACATGCAGATTTTATATCTTCTCATAAGCTTATTTCTCTAGAAAAGGGTGCAAAAGTGTACGTTTCAGAATTACTAGGAGCGGAGTATGAATATGAAGGATTTGATAATGGCGACGAAATTAAGATGGGTCAAGTAGTTTTTGAATCATTTAATACGCCTGGACATTCACCAGATAGTATATCGATTTTAATTAAGGATAATGAAGGAACCCAAATAGCTATTTTTACCGGCGATACTTTATTTGTTGGTGATGTTGGAAGGCCTGATTTAAGAGAAGGCGTTGGGAATGTAATGATGAGTAGAGAAGAACTAGCTGAGAAACTATATCACTCTATTCATGATGTTATAGCAGAGTTTAAAGATGAAGTTATAGTTTATCCTGCTCATGGTAATGGATCATTATGTGGAAAAAATCTATCAGATGAGCCTAGTTCAACTATTGGAAAAGAGAAGAAAACTAATCCAGGCTTTTTAGCTAAGGATAAAAATGAATTCGTTAAGTATATTTTGGAAGGGCAACCCTATGTTCCAAAATATTTTCCAAATTCAGTTCAGTTAAATAGAAAAGGAGTCTTAAGCTATAAAAACAGACTTACTGAACTTGCAAATTCTGAAAATGTCTCAATATTAAAAGAGGATGATATGGTTATCGATATAAGAAGTAAGGCTGATTATGAAATTAAACACATTCCGGGATCACTAAACATTCAGTTTGACGGTAAGTTTGAAACCTGGCTAGGATCAATCTTAGATCCAAAAGAGAGATTCTATATAGTAAAGGGTGCGTATCTATTGGAAGATGTCGTAAGAAGAGTAGCAAACATTGGGTACGAAGAAAATATTATTTCTATAATCTCAGACGATTCGATTGTTTCTAACTCTGTTATTTCTTCTCTTCCAGAAAGTAAAGAAATTCTAGAAAAGGAATTTACGATTATAGATGTAAGAGAGGAATCCGAGGTAGAAAATCGTAAGTACTTTGAATCTTCAATTAATATTCCCTTACAACATTTACGAGAGCGAGTAAACGAGATAGATACTTCAAAACCCATAATAGTTCACTGTGCTGGGGGTTATAGATCTCAAAGTGCAGCTACTATACTGAGAGATCATTTTAAGAATAGAGTTGAAGTTTATGATCTTGGTTCAAGTGTTGATAAATATTAAATTAAAAAATTTAAAAAATGAACGTTAAATTAAATAAAAATTCACTAAAAATCTTTACTGCAATCTTTGGAACAATTATTGTTGTTGGCTTTTTTATCATTATGAATTCTAATGATAAATGTGCAAATGATTCAGAAGGTAATACAGAATCTATAGCTCAATTTCAAACAGTAAATGCTTCAGATTTTCAAAAAGAGATTGTAGAACAAGATGCTGTGATTTTAGATATAAGAACAAAGGATGAGTATGATTTGGGAAGAATTTCTAATTCTATAAATATCGATTATTACAGTCCTAGGTTCAGAAATGAGTTAGAAAAATTAGATAAAGATGCAGAATATAAAATTTATTGTAATTCAGGAAATCGAAGTAAGACAGCTTTAGATATTATGAAAGAATTGGGATTTACAAATGTAACAGAGCTAAAAGGTGGGATTCAGGCGTGGATTAACTCAGGGGGAGAGACTTGTGTAAATTGCTAGGAATGAAATAAGTTAAGAAGGGAACTCTATTAGCTCCCTTCTTATTTCTATTCAGAAATTTTTAATACAACATTTCCAATTTTATGACCAGAATCTACATACTCATGAGCTCTAACTATTTCATCTAGACTATAAATTTTACTAATTACAGGTTTGATCATTTTTCTTTCATATAAATCCTTCAAGTAATCTAATTTCTCTTTTGTATCATTTGAAACACCAGAAACAATTTTCTTAGAATTAAAAATATTACTGATAAACATTCTTAGATAAAAGGGTAATCCTCCAACCATTTGAACAAACTTTCCTTTTTCTACTAGGGAATCTTTAGAGTCTGAAAAGTTTAATTTACCAATAGTATCTAATATCACATCATATTTCTTTTCTAACTTTGTAAAGTCCTCAGACTTATAATCGATTACAAAATCTGCACCTAGAGTGCTAATTAATTCATGATTCTTTTTAGTACTAATACCTGTAACTTCTGCACCAAATATTTTTGCTAATTGGACTGCGGCAGTTCCCACACTTCCGGAAGCCCCGTTAATCAACACTTTATCACCGCTTTTAACTCCAGCTTTTGTAAGGAAATAGTGTGCTGCTCCAAACCCAAACGGAATAGATGCTGCATCTTCAAAACTCATATTATTAGACATTTTAACTATTACATTATCAGCCTTTATCTTCATAAATTCAGCATTAGCACCAGATTTTGATGAATAGCCAAATACTTTATCTCCAACATTAAACTCTGTAACATCAGCTCCAGTTTCAGTAATGATCCCAGAAAACTCACTTCCCAAAATACTATATTTGGGCTTTTTAAATCCAAACATCAACCTGACGAAAAAACTCATACCTTCAGGGACATTAATAGCTCTAATTCTAGCCTCACCTGATGTGACACTTCCTGATTTTACTTCTATTAAAACTTCATCTATTGATATTTTTGTCTTACTTATATCTTGAATCTGAAAAACGTCTGCGTCGCCATAGCTATTTATTATTACTGCTTTCATAATTTTAAACTTAAAAATTTGTATTTACTTATATTCGAAAACTTTACTAATATCTTTATTAAAAACTTTAGAGATTTTAAATGCAAGCTCAAGAGAAGGCGAGTAATTACATTTTTCTATTGCAATAATAGTTTGTCTAGTTACCTCAACTAGTTTTGCTAGATCTTCTTGTGTTAAACCAGCTTCTGCTCTTAAAGTTTTTATATTGTTTGCAATACTTTCCTTACTCATGCTTTTAATTTACCTCTGTAATAACAAATTTTAGATAGAGAACCGATAACTTCTGATAAGACTCCAAATACAACAATGATACTAAACATTACAGCTAAAGATTGACCAATTGCTGCTGATACTAAGGCTAAACCAAAACCTATTAGAAATACTGCCTGCCCATTTCGCTCTCCTTTTAAATCAATTAATTTATCTCTTTCATCTACTATTTCCTTAAAATCACTTTCTTTTCCTGTAGCTATAGCTGTAGCAATTGCTACTAAGATATACATTACTATCATTGAAACAATTCTTAATGGAATCATTATTAAAATTGCAGTAGCCCAGAATTTTAATTCCTCATCATTAGAAAGGTTTTTATCTTGATAAGTAATAAATACTGAAACTATATAAGGAAGTCCAACTAGCAATAAGCTAGATAATGAGATTAGGATTTCTCTCTCTTTAGAAGACATTTTGTTTTGTTAATAAGTTATAAATATATATTAATGTAAAGTTTACTTTACGTCAAGTATTTTTTACATTACTTATTGCATTTTATTTAATGGACTTCTAATTAATATTTTCAAATTTCTGCTATTTCTCTGAAGAGCAGCAGTTTTGAAGATTATATTTATTTATCTATGTTATAGTATATATATTCACCAATTGGCAAATATCTCATGCCTGATAACGAGAGCTTCTAGTATATATAACTTAGTAATTTAAATTCTTTGTGTCCCAAGTATATATAAATTGTTCAATGTTTATGAAGTAAGATAATCAATGAAACAAGCCTATTTATAATAATATTTATTTTGAGTATTAACTACATATTAAATTAGATAATGGACGTAACAACAAAAATCAATAAAATTAATAAACGTAAATGGGAGGAGTATAATATTCGAACAGATTTTACCTCATTACGTATTTTAACTTTTATTAAGGTAATGATTATAACAACTGTAGTATTAGCAACTTATTGGTTTATGACTAATATTATTACCTCAGTTTATATATCGAAAATTTCAGTCCTCTTACTTATAGTTTTAATATTTTATTATTTAGTAGAGACTTTAGTTTTTTTACATAAAAGCTCACTAACTATTCTTTTTATCCCAGGAAATATTCAGATTATTGAAGGAAATTACTTTGATTCAATTCAAGGGAAAATAATTATAAATCGCGGGTTAATTTTTAAAAGAATAAGAACATTAGGGATAAGTGAATTTGATAGAGTTACTGTTTTTCAAAATCCTATTCAAAGGATTTTAAATACTGGAACTATTAAACTTATTGAAGTAAATAAATTATCAGATACAACTTCAATTTACTTTTCGTATATTAAGAATCCTCAGAATATTGCTAGAAAAATTCAGAGTATGATAGATATTGAAGGCAGTGTAACTCAGAGAATTAAATCTTTCTCAAATGCTGAGGTTATTTCTCAGTGATGACTCTTCTCTAAAAGTTAAGTCAAGAAATTAATCAGGTTAATAAATATTTCTAGAAATAAGATTTAGAAATTTCTCAAGATAAACGAAATGAGATGTTGTCATTTATTTTAACAAGCTTAATGTATCCTTATTTCTTTACTAAGTCTGATTGAATTACATCTATAATGTTTTTTATTATAGGTATTTGAAGCTTATAGCCTCCGGTAAAGTTAAATCCAATATAGTATGCAAGAACATCAAGATAATCAAATACATCAGCATTACTCATAGGAGCAAGCTTTTGCGTAATCTCAATTAGGACAGGAGTTAAAATTCCGCCAATTAAGCAAGTATTCCAACTATATGGTTTTTCATTTAAAGTAAGAGTAGCAGCACGCATTAGTACAGCTGCTGCAGTAGGTTCAAGAAGATCTTTTATATGTCCTCCAAAAATTTGAACCACAGGATTGTTTGTACCCTCTATAAGCATTTTAATTGCAGCTGTAGTAACTATACAAAGCAGTTGAACTGGTAGGACATTTACCTGCTCTGACTCAATTTGACTATTTTCCTTAAGTTGAGTAACTTCATGATTAATTGCAGAATCAATTTCTAAATCACTACTCATTTGTTTTAAATTTAAAGATAAGCCCGAGATATTATCATGGAATATCTATTACGTGCAATATAGCTTATAAAGTCAGAAGAGCTTACTGTATAGTATAAGATTATTATTTAAGAAGATAGTTTAAGGATTCAATATATATCGAATAGATAAACAACTTTTTATTATACTTCTTGTGCCCATTTCTCTATCTCATTCCAATCTCTATAATCGCCTTCGCTAGCTCCTTTTAGTTTTAAAAGAAATTTTAAGATATATCTAGTATGAAAAGGCACTCTTTTTAATTCCACAGCTCCTGCGAAACCCTTTACATCTATTGGGTTTAAACTAGGATTTATATTTCTTATATATTCAGCGTACTTTTGACCTCTTTTAGTTGATCTTTCTGATTTAGAAGATAATGTTAAACAAACGAAAAAATAGAAAAGACGTTTGTTTTTTAAAACTTTAGTATTATTTTTTAGAAAATCCCTAGCTTCATTCATCCATTTATCATATCTAATTGGAGAACCTACAATTACTGTATCGTATTTCTGTAGATTTATAACATCCTCAATATTAAAAACGTCAACATTATTCTCTTTCTCTTTCAGCGTCTTCCCGATTTTCTCTGCGACTTCTTTTGTTGAGCCTAATTTTGTAGAGTATGTGACTAAAATATTTTTATCCATATATAAAAGCTTATTAGAATTTTAATTTTTTTACAACATATTTGTTTTTAAATTCTAATTGATATTAAGTATTGCCTTAGAATTTATTGTTGGACTTCACAGATTAGGTTTATTGAATAAAGCAATAATTGATGCTTTAATGATTTATATATGATCATTTAATACAAATGGACTTAACTGCGATTATTACGACAATTAGACACGGTGAAAAAGATGATTCTGGATCTTTAACTGATGATGGAGCAAATCAATAAAGATTAAGAGCGTTAGAAGTTGACCACCTTAAGGGAGATCTTATCTTATTTCATAGTGGAGTAAATCGAGTAGAAGACACTATAAAGCACTTAGCTTCAAATATTCATGCAATTGAAGTCTCACAGTTTGATATTAAACTCCAAAATGAACTTCATATGCAAGATTATATAGTACCTAATCTTCATTATTTATATGACCCTAGTATAAAGGGTAGGTATTTTGGAGAATGGGATAATATTGAAATGACTGAAAAAAGTATTCTGGATAGAATAGATGGATTCTTAAATTTTAAAGATAAAAGTCTAGAACCGAATATTTTTCCTTCACCTCTTGAAATGTTTAAGAGGATCTCAAGTGTTATTAGGTCTCAGATTAATTTCGCAACAATTACTGATAGCACCCATAGAACTAATTTTATAAATGGAACACATGAACCAGTAATATCTGCATTTATATTCTTTCTACTAAAAAAGATGAGTGACAAGAGTATCACTAAAATAGATGACATAGGAGGCCCTATTGGTTTTGCTGAAGGGTTAGATATACTAGTATTTCAAGATAAAAATCAGGAGATTAAATTAGAACTCAATTTTAGAGGGAAGAATTATCCATTTGAATTATCTGATTTAGGATAAAAGATCTTTCTAAACTTATAACATAACAGTTATCTCTACCTGAACTAAATCACCAACCTTTATTCTCTCACTATCTCTAACAGATTTCTTAATAGGGAGTATAAAACTATTCGATTTTTTATCTGTAAAAATCGAGGTTTTGAAGTTAGAATTACTAATAGTTACATTTACGGGAAGTGAACCCCAGCCTCACTTCTGATCAGCATATCTAAAGTCTATAAGCTCTTTTATATCTTTTGGTAACGTTATAAAGTGCCAAGCTGCTTTTTCGCTAGAGTGGATCCATAATACTGCTTTGAATTTTAATTTATCCATTTAGTATATATTTAAACATATTTATTTTACTTTAATAGAAAACTTAACACTATATTCATATTAAATTCACTACTTCGAAATATAATATGGTTAATTAAATTAAAACATGAAAAATGAAAATGTAAAATTATCTTTTCCCTTATTATTAGGAGTATTTATTCTAGTAATTGGAATAGGTATCTCTTTAGTATTTATATCCTACGCTTCAAATAGTGGAAATGTTGAAGCAACAGTTGATGGAAGTAATAATAACAATACAGCACAGCAGGATATTAGAAAAACTATTAGTACTAAGAGTAGTAATAATAAGGGTAATTCTAGAAGAAATGACGCTTCATAAATGAAAAACGATCCTAATCTAATAAGAAAAATAAAATTTAGAGCAATTGGTACTAATTGGTACTTTGAATTTTTTGAAGATGTGCAAATAGATTTAGTTTCAAGGGCAAAAGATATAATTGAAGAATTTGAAAAGAAATTTTCTAGGTTTATAGATACAAGTTTTGTCTCGCAGCTAAATTCGGATAAATACTTCAATAATCCAGATGATGAGTTCTTTGAATTAATAAAGATTGGAAAAGATGCTAATAAAGTTACAAATGGATCTTTTGATATAAGTATAGGAGGAATACTAGAAGATAGAGGTTATGATTCGAACTATTCTTATATTCCTAAAGACAATAGGAATCAAGTAGGGAATGTCAGTGTTACAAAGGGTGAAATTAGAATAAGCCCAAATTCAAGAATTGATCTTGGGGGTCTTGGAAAAGGTTATTTAGTTGATAAAGTAAAAAACTTTTTTTTAAAGAATAATATTAAGTATTTTTTAATCAATGCGGGAGGCGATATTTATGCTACGAGCGATAATAAAGAAAAAATAAGGTTTGAACTTGAAAGCCCATTTGAAACTTCTGAGACGATAGGGGAGCTTTTAATAAGTAACTCAGCAATAGCAGCCTCATCAAATTCTAAAAGAAATTGGAGCTATGGAGGAACGGAGTATGGACATTTAGTACAAACCAATAAACTAATTAGAAATAAAATTATCAAATCAGTTTATACTTTTGGAAATAAGTGCCTAGACGTAGACATTGCGGCAACTTGTATTTTTCTATCTGAAGTAGGTTTATATAAAAAAATAAGCAGTTACTATAATGTGCAATATCTAATTTTATTCGAGGATGGTACTTTTACTAAGAGCGAAGGATATCCTGCTGAGTTATATTTAAACAAATGAAAATTAACAAACTAACATTATTATATAGTACGATTGTTCTTTCTTACCTATACTAATACCAGCTCTTTACTTTACTAAAAGTTATGGGTTTGCTTTAAATGAGTCATTTTGGGTAATAGGCTCAATTACAGGCTTACTAGCATTTATACTTTTTTTCTGGGAATATTTATTAACTGTAAAGCCCTTAGTAAGGTTATATACTAAAGATGTAATTTCACTAATAAACTTACACAGATGGATAGGTATAAACATGCTTGTTCTTCTTTTACTCCATCCAATAGCTTTGATTTTAGAATCATTAATTAATAGAAGTGAATTACTAATAACAATAATTCCAAGTAATTCTTATAATCTATATTTAATGCTTGGAGAACTATCGTTCATTTTGTTATATCCATTTGGATAACAAGTTATTTGGCTAGAAAGAAAATGTCATATAGGATTTGGCGAATATCTCACCTTTTAACTTACTTAGTATTTCCAATCACCTTGATTCATACGATTAAGATAGGAACATATTTTAGTAGTATTTTTATAAGTACATACATATATGTCATCTTTTCGTTATTCATACTTATAGTTTTATATAAATTTCTACACTTTGCATCAATATTAGGGAATAGATATGTTATTACGAAGATTGAAGACATTAATTCAGAGATATATTTAGTTCATTTAAAACCTACAATAAAAAAAATTAAAATAAAGGGTGGTCAATTTATTCAGCTTAGGTTAAATCCATTTGGTGAAAGTCATCCATTTAGTGTATTAGACTTTGATGAAACTACTGGAGAGATTGCTTTAGGTATTAAAAAAGTAGGTAAATTTACTAACCAGTTAAAACAACTAAAAGAGGGTAGCTTTGTAAATATTGATGTAGGCTACGGAGTTTTTACAAAAGAGGCGTATAATACTCAAAATAAAAGAATAGTTCTAGTAGCTGGAGGAATAGGTATAACACCTTTTATTAGTTATTTAAAATATATTTCACAAGCTCATAATAATTACGAAGAAGTATTTTTATTCTTTGCTAATAGAAATTTGTCTTCAATTTCTTTTATGGAATATTTAAATTCATTAAGTATTCCTAATTTAAAAGTCGTGTTTTGTTTTAGTGATGAGGAAAATGATCATCCCTATGAGAAGGGTAGAGTAAATGTAATTTTAATGAATAAGTATCTTTCTTATTCAACTTCAAACTATCAATACTACATCTGTGGACCTGAAGGAATGATGAACAGTCTAGCGAAAGATTTGGAGCTAAATGGAGTTGATAAAGCTAATATATTTAAAGAAGAGTTTGGTTGGTAGAGCGTAGTTACTATTATGAAATAAAAAGGAGGAGTTTTAGCTCCTCCTTTTAAATATTGAATTAAATGATTTTATTCATTTGTTTCTTCTGTGTTTTCTTCAGAAGCTTCATTTTCTGTACCTTCTTCCTCAGAATCTTCACCCATTTCTTCTGAGTTCTCATCATTTGAGCCTAAAGATTCAGGATTTGCTGCTTGGATATCTATCTTCCAACCAGTTAGTTTAGCTGCTAATTTAGCATTTAAACCTTCTTTTCCAATTGCTAAAGAGTATTGATCATTTGGAACTGTAATTATAGCCTCTCTGTCATCTTCATTAGTAATGTTAACTGAAATAGCTTCAGCCGGACTAATAGAGTTGTTTAAAAAATGCACAATATCTTCGTCCCAAAGTATGATATCTACCTTTTCTTCGTATCTACCTAACTTTAATTCATTCATGATTGCATTAATTCTAGCTCCTTTCTGACCTACGCAAGAACCGATCGGATCAATACCATCTGAATTAGATTTTACTGCTACTTTAGATCTGAAACCTGCCTCTCTTGCGATCGACATAATTTCAACAGTTTCAGAATCAATTTCTGGTACTTCCATTCTAAATAATTCCCTAAGTAAATCCGGATCAGATCTAGAGATTAAAACAAATTTACCTCTAACATCTTCTTCTATCGATTTAATAAGAACTTTTATTGTAGTTCCAATTTTGTAGAATTCAGTTGGTACTCTTTCTTCTTTAGGCATAATTGCTTTCGCTCTTCCTAATTCACAAAGAACACTTCCTTCATCAATAATTCTTCTAATTCTAACAGAATCAATCTGTCCAACTCTATCTTCAACTTCTCTAATTGCAGAATCTTTTTCAGCTTCACTCAGTTTCTGTAAGATTACTTGCTTTGCAGTTTGAGCAGCAATTCTTCCAAAATCTCCAGAAGGAGTAATATCAACTTTAATTGTTCCTCCAACTTTTGCTGTTTTGCTTATTTTCTTAGCATCTTCTAATGAAACTTCAGTATCAGCATCACTTACCTTTTTTACAACTTGTTTTTCTACGTATACAGCTATAAAACCTTCAGCTGGATCTAAATCTACGTGTAAAAGGTCTAGATTTTCATCATACTCACTCTTAAATCCATATTTTATTGCTTGCCTTATAGCTTCAATAATTTCTTCTGGATCAATTTTCCTTTCCGCAGCTATTTGCTTTATAGCAGCTAGGATATCTGTTTGTTCAGCCATAGTTATTGTTTAAAAAATATAATAAAAATGAGTCC
>JAUZRK010000016.1 GCA_030950485.1 Candidatus Dojkabacteria bacterium
CATTGTTATTTATTAGAGCGAATTTGAATTTCATATTTAACTTATTTCAAAATCAATTTCTTCCTTTGTAAGCTCACTAGTAAATCTTTCCACTAGTCGTATATTCTTATCGTGATCTTCAAGATAAATTTTTAGAATTCCAAGCTCTGAGGCTAAATGAATAGTTTTTGCGATGATAATGTTATATGCAGTATCTATTAAGCAAGCTAGTGCATCTAAATTTTCATTTCTTTGAAGCTCATTAAGTACTTCTTTACTTGAATCGTCAGAATACTGGCTAATATCTATTCTGTTATTATCAATATCTTCTTTTTGCCTGGCTAGTGCTTTCTTTAAATCAAAACCATTTGAATCTAAATTAACACTAGGAATACTTTCTATAAATCGTCCATCCCCTTCAGTAGCTAATCTTGCAATTTCTTCAAAGCTTATTGCTTCGTCTGAAGAAAGCCCTAAACGAATTACGTAGCTTTTAAATAAATCCTTTAAATTTTCATGTTCAGTTATCAATTCTCTACTCATTCCATCTTCTGGCTCATACAGTACAGTTGGTGTTTCTCCTTCAATTTTTAGTGTTATTTTTGGATACATACTTTTTACTTTAATCTTACAAATTATATCATGTTTATTATAGTTTTGAGACTAGTGTTAGTGAATAGGGGACAGTGACAAGTGATTAGTGATGAGATTCAAGTGATCTTTTAAACGGTGATTTATTAAAATTGTCCTGGCTCGAATGATTTGTGACTTTTTACTTTTACTTTGAACTTTTAACCTTTGACTTTTCTTTCGGTGCTAATCCTGAATCACGCTCCGCTTGTGTACTAAACTGACTTATGTCATAAAACGTAAAACGTAAAACCAGACATGCGTTATAATTACTACGATGAATAGTAACGTTTTGAAAACAAAACATGGTGAGATACAATTACCGGCATTTATGCCAGATGCAACTTATGGATCTATCAGGTCTACTAGCTTTAAAGATGCATACGATTCTGGAGTTAGGGAGATAGTGACTACTACTCTACATATTGAACAAAAAATAGGAAGTGAATATATAAAAAAAATTGGGGGAATAAATAAATTTTTTAATTGGGAAAGGCCAATTCTTACAGACAGTGGAGGATGGCAAGTATTTTCATTAATCAATAGTGAGAAAGGAAATAAAAAAAATAAAATATCAGAAATAGGATGTAGTTTTGTTGATCCAGATACTGGTGAATTTAGTTTATTAACCCCTGAATCTTCAATTCAGATTCAAGCTAATCTTTCTCCAGATATAATGACAGTTTTAGATAATCCAATTATAGGTAAATCCTCTTTAGCTAAAAGAAAAGAAAGTGTAAGAATTAATACTATTTGGGCTAAAAGAGCAAAGACCAAATTTAAGGAAATTTATCAATCAAAAGAAGAGAAACCGTTACTAGGCTCAGTTATTCAAGGTGGAGATGATTTTGTATTAAGAAAGCAAAGTGCTGAAGAATTAGTTGAAATTGATTTTGATCTTTTTAACTTTGGAGGAATTCCTCTAAACGAAGGTACTAGTTGGAAAAACTTTGTAGATAAAGGGAATTTCTATAGAGAGATGCTTCATTTTGTAAGTGAGCTAATTCCAGAAAATAAGATAAAGTACGCTATGGGAGTTGGTCAACCAGATGATATAGCTTTTTGTTATGAACATGGTTGGAATCTATTCGATACTGTATTACCTACTAGAAACGCAAGGCACGGATATTTATATGTAAATAAAGGAGTTGGTGATAAATCAAAAGGTTATATTTCAGACAAAACTAACAAAGACTATTTTTACGATATCATGCATTTAAGAACTGAGAGATATAAGTTTGATGATAAACCTGTTGATGAAAATTGTAATTGTGAATGTTGCTCTACAGTAAGTCGAGCCTATCTTAGGCATTTAATTAGAATAAATGAGCCTGCTGGTTATAGACTTACGACAATCCATAACCTGAGGTTTTACTCTAATTGGATGGAAGAATTAAGGAAAGGATAATAAAACTGGACTCATACCCAGTGCAGTCTCGAGTGGTTTATGACCGGAGGGAATAAATTGTATCGAGAGGCTGGCGCTGTAGATCTAAGTGTCTAATGTTCTTAATAAACTTGAATGTATACTATATCAACTGGCATAAAAGATTTAGGTGCATGGTACAACCATGCACCAGCGCTAATTAGTATTTTTAAATAAACCCCAGAGTTAAACTTTTCCTAGAATTCATATATACTGACTTTATGTCAGAAATAAACTTAAACTACGATAGAATAATATTAATTAATGCATCTGGGATCGGGGCTGCGCCACCGGGACCTGGAAATGCTGTATCTTCGGCTGAGACACCTAATCTAGACGAACTTTGGGGGACTTACCCTCATGGTACATTAAAATCAAGTGGTCGATATATAGGGCTACCAGAAGGAACTCCGTCGAATTCTGAATTAGGGTTATTAACAATAGGTGCTGGAAGAACTATTTACCAAGATAAACTACAAATAGATTTATCAATTGATAATAAAACATTTCTAAATAATCCTGAACTACTCAGTGCGATAGAACATGCAATTAAAAATGAAAGTGATCTTCACATTGTTGGATTGTTAGATTATAAAAATAATAATTCATCTATAGATCATTTATACGAGCTAATAACACTAATAAAAAGCAAAGGTCTTAAACCTGATAGACTTTTTATTCATGGAATTTTAGATGGTGAAAAAGAGAATGCTAAAAATATATTAAAAATATTGGAAGAACTAGAGTCGTTTCTAGCTAGTAAAAGAATTGGAAGGATTGCAAGTTTAATAGGGAGCGCTTATACAATGTATACAAAAAAACATTGGGATAGATATCAGAAAGCCTATGAAATATATGTAAAAGGAAAAGGATTTTTAGAAACAAGTTGGCATGACTACCTTATAAAATCATTTAAAGCTC
>JAUZRK010000017.1 GCA_030950485.1 Candidatus Dojkabacteria bacterium
AGGCTTTTTGTTATATATTATTAATACTCTTTTATGTCTGTACAAATGAAGAATGGTGGAATCCCGCCTAAAATTAGTGGTAATTTTTATGGAAAAGACTTTATTGAAATTTCTCAGCTTAATAAGGAAGACGTATATAAAATATTTGAGCAAGCTGAAGAAATCAGAGAAGCATACGATAGCGGTAGTATCAGTGACTTAAAAGTAAATGCAAGAGCCGCAATATTATTCTTTCAAAACTCTACAAGGACTTATTCATCATTTAATAGAGCGTGTCAAATCTTAGGGTTAGATGTGTTTGCTGAGCATGGTATGAGTGCTTTCTCTTTAGCAATGAAAGGAGAGTTTCTTCGTAGAACAATTCAAAGTATTTATCAAACTCAAATGTTGACAGCTGGAGATGTAATAATTATGAGGCATCCAGATACCAATTCATCTCACATAGCAGCCTCGGCAGTAGATGCCTCAATTGTTAATGCTGGATCTGGGAGTTTAAGACATCCAACTCAAGCTCTTTTAGATTTATATACTATTTGGAAAGATATTAAGAATCTTAATAATATAGAGTTAATATTTATGGGAGATTTGAAATTTGGTAGAACGGTAAAATCTTTAGGATCTTTAATATCAATGGTAGGTAAAAATATTAAAATTAATTTAGTATCTCCTGACATTTGTAGTCTACCTGATAAGTTACGTGAAGAATGGGAGGAGGCTGGTGTAAAGACTACTCAAACTACTGATGTTTTATATGTAACGAGGCTTCAGCAAGAGTGGTTTGAGAAAAGTAATATGATGAATGAATATAATAAGATAAAAGCAGACTATATTATTGATTACGAACTAATTAAAAAAGCTAAAAATAATACCTTACTTATGCACCCTTTACCAAGTAACGGCGAAATGGAAGATCCAAAACTTGATGAATATGCTGGTGCAAGATATTTAAATCAAATGAAGAATGGTACTTTAGTTCGCTCTGCTCTAATTAGGCAAATTACAAAAAAGTAATAATTTAGAGTAAGAAATGTTCTAGTAGATTATTAATACGGAGAGAGGGGGATTCGAACCCCCGCCAGGCGAACCTGCTACGGCTTTAGCAAAGCCGCCCCTTCAGCCACTTGGGTACCTCTCCAATCTAGTTTGTCTTGTTAAGAGCGTATATATTTTAAATTATAGTATCGGGCTTTCGCCCCTTCCCTAAAGGACTAATATATTCTAACCTCAAGCTTGGTTTCACTCGCTTTCTGTAAGAATCTATTGAGCAGCCACTTTGGTACTTCTCCTAACAAAGAATTTTTTAAATGTGCATTTAAACTATGAACGATGAAATTATACAATAAAGTGAAGAGATTCAGAAGTGGAAAGTTTTCTTTATTTTCTCCTTGATATTTATTCGAGAAAATTACATTATAAGTTATAACCCTTGACTCTAAATTTATAAAATTTAGATTTATATAATTAATCATAAAAACAGGCTAAGTACAGAAGAATTACTATACTACAAGCTAAATATAACAGATATAGTTGATGCTAATAATCTATATTTATGATATAATAATTTCGGTACTAGTAATATATTTATAATTGATATTTATACATAATGAGTTATAAATTCAACAATAATAAGTACTCCTTAAGTAAGTCTGTTAACTCTAGGTTAGGCAGAGTAAAACAAAGGTATGTTCCGGAAATAAATATTGGAAATCCTCAGAATGTTGAGATCCAAGATACTAATGTAGAAAACATTTCTCAATTAGAGCAGGAGACTGAGAATTTGGCTTTAAATGAACCCCAAACAATAATTGAAAAGAAATATAAAAGTATTAATTATTCTATAAATCGAAAATCGATTACTAAAAAAATCAAAGTTAGAAAAAAGAAATCTAAACATAAGCTTTCAGCAAAAAAGATCTTATTCTGTTCTCTTGCTGTTATAAATTCAGTATTACTATTAAGTATGAGTACAGGTTTATACTTAATATCTTACTTACAAGATAGAAGTGATTTAGTTCCTGAAGTTGATGCATCTTTTAATACAATAGCTCTAGCCACAGAGATATATGATAGAAATGGAGAATTACTCTATAGAATGCATGGTGATGAAAGTAATAGGGATAAAGTTACATTAGATGAATTAAATCCCTTTACAATAGCCGCTTTTATGGCAGCTGAGGATTCTGACTTTTTTAATCATCACGGGATAAGTTCAGATGCAATTTTTAAATGTACCTATAGGACCCTAACTAATGGAAAAAAATGTGGTGGTAGTACGATTACTCAGCAAGTAGTAAAAATGATTACAAAGAGAACAGATCCAACATTAGAAAGAAAGATAGATGAAGCATTACTTGCAAATGAAGTAGAGAATAGTTTTACTAAACAAGAAATCCTAGAACTTTACTTTAATTTAACGCCTTACGGTTCAAATATTACAGGAATTAAGACAGCGGCAAAGTTCTACTTTAATATAAGCGATTTAAAGCAGCTAACTCCAGAACAATCCGTAGCGTTAGCATCTATTATTAATGACCCTACAAATCTTGCACCAATTTTTAGTGGAAATATAGAAGAATCTAGAAGAAAATTAAAAGAAAGGCAAGACTATGTTTATTCTCAACTAGCTGATAAGAAAGATAGTATAAACTCTCAACTAAAAGAGCACGCAGTTGTTGGTTCTGATTTAGAAGTTGTTGAAACTGATTTAGTAGAAAATGCAAAATTAGCAGAAGTAATTTTTGAAAAACCTCAAATAGATATTAAAGCAGGTCACTTTGTAAATTACGCAATTAAGGAACTTCAAAAAGAAGGTTACCTTGAAGGAGAACCAATGACTTTAAACCAGCTCCAAAATGGTGGATATAAAATATATACATCTCTTGATTACAACTTACAAGAAATCGCGGAAAGATATGCTTATTCTGCAGGAAATGACTATAAATATTGGAATGTATATAACGCAGCTGTAATGACTATAAGTCCTTCTACTGGTGAAATACTAACCATGGCTGGCTCAAAATCGTACTTTGGTGAAAGTGAAGTTTGCGATGAAAATGGATGGAATTGTAAATATGATCCAGAAGTAAATATTCTAGATAGTCTTCAATCTATGGGATCTATGATGAAGCCATTAGGATACTTGAGAGCTTATGAAAAAGGATTGCTAGCACCGGGAAGTTTTTTACCAGACATTCCTATTAACTTTAACGGATGGGTTCCAAAAAATTGGGATAGTGGATTTAAGGGTGTAAATGGTACAACAGCAAGATCTATGTTGGAACAATCTAGAAATATTCCTGCGCTGATTGTAATGCATATGATTGGAATTGAGGATTATATACAGACAGCTCAAAAATTCGGATATACAACATTTAATGATCCATCAAATTTTGGATTATCGTTAATACTAGGAGGAGGAGACGCATATCCAATTGAGCATGTTCAAGCTTACTCAGTATTTGCTAACATGGGAGATTTTGTAGAAATTAATCCAATACTAAGAATTGAAGATAGTGAAGGAAATATTGTTTATCAATCTACACCAGTAAGAGAGAATGTAGCCGATCCTGGCGCTGCTTATCTTTTAAGTCAGTCAATCTATAACTTAGATACTGGAACGGGAATAAGACTATCTTGGGACGGTAGAGACGTTGCAGGAAAGACTGGAACTACTCAAGATAATAAGGACGCATGGTTAACAATGTATTCTCCAGATTTTGTGACAATTGGTTGGGCTGGAAATAATAATAATGATCCATTAAATTATAGCTACGGTTGGCCTGCTTTTGTAGTAGCTCCTTGGTTGACTTCTTATATGAGAGAAATTGATTATAGTAGTAGTTACTTTGCAGCTAGGACGCCTTTTGTTAAACCTGATAATGTTTATTATGCAGGCGATTGGTTGATTGCTGGAAAAGAACCTAGAACTGGGGGTGTAAGCACTTCGTATACAGAAGTTAAGGTACAAGTTGGTGAAGATGAGGAAGGAGAACCAGTTTATGGAAGTGAGAAAAAAGCGGTTATGAGGTATAAAATGCCAGCTGCTGATCTTCAACCATTCTTAGATGCGTATGTTGGAAATATAGTTAGTAGACAATAAGTTAGGTATTTAAACAAGTTACTAGTACACTGATTGATAAAAAAATACGAAGCATTTTATGCTTCGTATTTGTAATCTTCTTGAGATATTTCTAATAATTTTAAACTTACATTATTCTTGAAGAGCTAAGTTCAGGCTTATCTTCACCTTTTCCGTTACTACTGTCCACTGGATTAACAGGCCTATTATTTCTACCAAAAACTTGCTCCGCCATTAATTTTGTCTCTTGAGTACTTAATCCTTTTGAAGTTCTTTCTACTTTAATTTCACCATTTTCGTATAATTTTAGAATTGCACCAGTCTCCATTAATAAGCTAAACCCTTCATAGTCATTTAATAGTTTTCTTAGAATTTCACCCTCAGCTTTACCATATGAAATTTCAACTTCCTCTAGAATTTTATCTATACCTATTTTTTCTTTCATACAAACAGCTTCAATCGCTTTAAATACAACTGGACTCGGAATAAACTTGAATTCATCTCCTATTTCAATCGTAATTTTTTTTGTTAATATAGGCTCTTCCATGACCTAATTATACCATGGTTGCCATATATTGTCGTTATATTCCTAGGATCGTTATTTGTTAACTACTTTAACAATAGCTTCAGAGATAATATCAGCCATCTTCATATCTAATATACTAGGTAAAATATTTTCAGCTGTAATTTCATCTTTATGATAATCAAAAACAGCATTTGCAGCAGCAAGTTTTATTTCATCAGTAGCAGATTTTGCTCCAGATTCTAAAAGACCTTTGAAGACACCTGGATAAACTAATGCATTATTAATTTGATTTGGGAAATCAGATCTTCCCGTTGCTACTACCATTGCTCCTGCAGATCTTGCAACATCAGGCATTATTTCAGGTTCTGGATTAGCCATAGCGAAAATTATTGGATCATTATTCATAGACTCCACCATTTCTTTATTCAAAAGATCCTTTGCAGCTTCTCCTATAAAGATGTCAGCACCTCTTAAAGCTTCATTTAGCGACTGAGTACTACTCTGTTCTGTAAGTTCAGCCATCATCACCTTATACTTATTTAAATCGTCTCTGTCTGAAGAAACTAGGCCCTTAGAATCAACTAATTTAATAGATTCCACATCTAGTTCAGATGCCTTAATTAGTTTAGTAATTGCAATACCAGCAGCTCCTGCTCCAACTATTACAATCTTTAAATCTTTTTTCTTTGTAACTTCAACAGCACTCATTAAGGCTGCAAGTGTTACAATCGCAGTCCCGTGTTGGTCATCATACATAACTGGAATATCAAGTTCAGCTTGCAGTCTTTCTTCAATCTCAAAACATCTTGGCGCTGATATATCCTCTAATTCAATAGCAGCAAAATTTGGAGCAATTAATTTTACAGTTCTTATAATTTCTTCAGTATCTTGAGTATCTAAACATAAAGGGAATGCGTCAACACCGCAAATTCTTTAAAAATAGCAGCTTTACCCTCCATAACTGGCAAGGCAGCTTTTGCTCCAATATTCCCAAACCCTAGAACTGCAGATCCATCTGATACTACAGTTACAGCTTTACCTGCAATAGTATATTTTTTTGCTAGTTCAGGGTTTTCTTTTATTGCTATACAAACTTTTCCAACTCCTGGTGTATAAACTTGTGAAAGAATTTCTCTGCTATTAATCTTTGCCGTAGATATTATTTCTAATTTACCAATTTTCTTGGCGTGAATTTCAAATATTTCTTTTGTTGCTTCATCCATAATGAGTTTTATTAATTTAAATTATTATATATGTCAAAGGTGAAAATTCAAAATGAAAGAAGATGATATAAAAAAAAGAAGGCGATAATACTAATTATCGCCTTCTTAAATTTTTTAAATTTACCTATACAGTTGGATTTATTACAACCTTCTTAGCTTTAGCTTCAGGTAATTTGGGAAGAGTTATTTCAACTATTCCATCTTTAACTTTAGCATCTGCTCTATCAGAATCTACTTTATTAGGAAGAGTTACTGATCTTGAAAATGATTCTTCTTTAATTTCTTTCATATAATATTTCTTTTTCTTCTCATCCTCTTCTCTAACTTCTTTTACAGTTCCTGAAACTGTTAAGATATCACCTTCAATATTGATATCTAAATCTTCATTCTTAAATCCAGGAGCGATAATCTTAACTATAACGTTATTATCATCTTCATACATATCAATATCTACTGAGCTTGAGCTACTAAAACCTATTCTAGGGGTATTGAAAAATTCATCCATAAAAGTATCGAAAATTTGAGATGGTCTCATTAGTGTAATTTTTCTATTTTTGCTCATTAATTGAGTATTAATATATTATTTAGCACTCTATAACTTTGTTTGCTAAATACATGATAGTATAAACTGATATTTGTTGTCAAGAG
>JAUZRK010000018.1 GCA_030950485.1 Candidatus Dojkabacteria bacterium
ACCACGGGTGCAGAACCGTGCAGGAAGTGTGTTATTAAAACAACCAGGACGCATGCTGCGTCCCTACGCATACGACGAGACAGAAAAGCATATTTTTTTTAAAATTAAACAACAAAGCGTAGTGGGTCGTTAGCCATGCGACCACGGATGCAGAACCGTGCAGGCAGTGAATTAAACACCATAAACATCCTTCCAAAATGTATACTGTTCTATCTTAGGATTTTCCGCTGTATTAATTTCTCTTCCATGAAAGATAAATCTTAGGCTTAGATCATTCCACTCCTCTCTTGGAAATAGTTTCATTAAATCCTGTTCAACTTTTACAGGATCCTTTGACTTTGTAAATCCAAGCATTCTAGAGACTCTTAAAACATGAGTATCAACTACGAAACCAACCGGTAATATACTACCTCTTTCTACAGTATTATATAAATCTGATTTTGAATCATCATGATAAGGTTTTTTCGCATACCATTCTGAAATAACAACATTAGCAACTTTTCTTCCAACTCCTGGGAATTTTAATAGTTCATCCATTTGGTGTGGGACTTTCGAATTATAATCATAGTGTAGCATATCAGCCGCTCCAATGATCCTTGAAGATTTTGTCTTATTGTAATTGACAGATCTAATTATTTCTAATACCTCTTCTCTATCTGCAGACGCTAAATCTAATGGTCTAGGATAAGTCTTAAAAAGAGAAGGTGTTACTTTGTTAGTTGTATCATCTGGTGTCTGCGGAGATAAAATAGTAGCAATTAATATCTCATATGCGTTGTTGTGAATTAAAGGAGTATCAACTCTAGGATAATCTTTTTTTAATTGTTGTAAAACAATTTCAGCCTTATCTTTAATCCTCATTTAAACTTTGTAAACGAAAGCTTTATATAAAATGTAGTTTGTAAATATCTTAGTACTTTCCGCAGTTATATTTGCAATATTGGTTGCTAATTTAGAGTTAACATCAAAAAAATTCCCCAGTATATTATGAGTTCCGTATAAGAAAGTTGAGAATAATATATTTGAAGCTACTATATTAAATAGATAAACCTGTGCGAATCTTCTCAATTGATGGTTGATATGTTTATCAGAATCCTTAAAAGCAAATCTAGTATTCAATATAAAACTTACAATTAAACCAGCAGTTGAAGATACTAATTTCGAGAGGTAAATAACGTTAAATATTAATACATCGTCCCCATCTAAAACTTTGAACTTCATATAATTTAAAACAATAGAATCTGTGACAAACGCTACGAATCCCATCGCAAGGTAAACTAAAAACCTTCTTGAGATAAATGCAGACTTCAAATATTTCCCTTTGTGTTTTATATTCTTTTTTATCATAAAATCAGTTAAACTTTATCATATATTAATAACTGAAACTAGGAATAGAAAATAAATAGATGGAAGAAAATAAGCAAAAGTTATATCAGTTCTTGAATAATCAAAATATATTTTCTATATCAACTGTAGATGAAAATAACTCTCCTTGGATTTGTACAGTTTACTGCGCAGTAGATGAGAACTTAAACCTATACTTTATGTCTCCCTTAGATACTGATCATTCAAAGCATATACTAAGAACTGGAGAGATAGCATTCTCTACAGCATGGAGTAATCCTAATGATTTATCTAATAGAAAAGGGATACAAGGAAAAGCAAATGTTGAAATAATAGAAGAAATCAATGATTCATTAGAAGGATATAGTTTGATTTACAAGAAATTCTCTAACTGGGAAGGTTAAATTACTGTTGAAAGATTAAAACAAGAAAGCTCTGAATCCAAACTTCATAAAATAACTCCAAGTTATATTAAGTTTTGGAATGATGAATTATTTGGGGAAGAAGGGACTATGGAATTTAAATTTTAGCCGATTATCTTTCTTACAAAGTTACCGAATTTGGATATTAAACCTGTTTGACTTCTCTTAATAGATTCAAGATCAACTGATAAAACATTAATTTTTTCTGTAGCTTCTTCTAGCTCAATCACTAAACTATCTTTCTGAGTATTCAATTCTTTTACCTGCTCTTCTAAACTAATGTTTAAAGACTTTAGTCTATTTACATCATTTAAAAGCATTTGATTTTGTTGTTTAAGTGACTCTATTTTTGTATTAAAATCTTCACTCATAGTATTAGATTAGTTTAAGTTTTCTAATAATGTTTTTATATCAACTACACGTAGACACGATTTTACATCAATTTTATTGTATAGCCTAATTTCATTTTTATCATTAACCCAAGCTAAGTGAAGTGTCTTGAAATGATCTCCGGTGTTATCTCTGAATCACGCTTTGCTGTTCAGAGATTCAGAGCTTTGTTGACTGTGCCCGCCTCTCGATACAATTTACTCCCTATAGGTCGTAAATCACTCGAGACTGCACGGAGTGTTAAAACATCACAGCGTAGTGGTCGTCAGTCATGCGACCACGGGTGCTGAACCACGTGTGCAGGTATTGTATTTTAGAACAACCGGGACGCATACTGCGTCCCTACGCGGTGGTGTTTAATCATTATGCTACATGCTTGAACCAACTATTTGAAATTAAATTTGGTGTGATTTATTATAGAAGAATTTGATAGTTTCAATTGTTACAAGTCCTACTAAGCTTGAAATCGCAATTATTATTACATCATTACTTTCAAGTGGCGTTGTACTTAAAATTCTATTAAATAAGCCTGTATAAATAGCTAGAAATATTGTAATAAAGCTAACGATAGCAGATAGGTTAAGATATTTATTATTAAAAATATTCTCTTTCCAGATATTTGAATCGATTGTTTTCCAAGAGAAGATAAATAATGTTGATGTGACAGAAATGAGTCCGAGCATTAAAGTCTGGGCTCTAACTAGGCTGTATCCATTATCTATTAAATAAGCAAAAATTATAAAGAATCCTACGTCCTTTATAAGTGAAACTGTAAGTAATATTTTAAATAGATTTCTGCCTAAAAATGAGCCAGTCGGTTTATTTTTCTTATCTAATAAATCATGTTTAGATTTATCAAATCCAATTGCTATTCCTGGAAAAGAATCCTCTAGTAGGTTAATCCAAAGTAAATGTACCGGTAAAAGTGGAAGTGGGTATCCAAATATTAAACTTAAAAAAATTATGACCGTTTCTGAAAGGCTATCTCCAAATAAAAGCATGCTTATCTTTCTTGAGTTTTTAAATATGTTTCTACCCTCCTCTATTGCATCAACAATAGTTTGAAAATTTGAATCTAAAAGTACTATATCAGAAACCTCTTTAGATACGTCAGTAGCAGTATCTACACTTATTCCAATTTGTGCATTCTTTAGCGCCGGCGCGTCATTTACTCCATCCCCCATCATAGCAACAGAAAGCCCATCTCTTTTCAAACTGTTTACTATTCTTAATTTTTGATCAGGAGTTGTTCGATAAAATAATCTAACTCTTTTTATAACTTCGCTTAAATTTTTATCTGATTTTATTAATGCTAGTTCTTTCCCGGATATTATTTCATCTTCGTGAAGATCCAAGCCAACCTGATTTAAAACATGTAAAGTAGTTTCCTTTAGATCTCCTGTAATTACTTTTAAATCAATTCCTGAATTATCAATTAACGCTAATGATTTCTTAGCAGATTCTCGAACTGGATCATCTATAAAAGCAAGTCCTATAAAATTTAGATCTTTAATATCTTTTCGACTAACAACTTTGGATGACTTCTCTTTATAAGCTAAGGCTATTATTCTCTTACCTAATAATGACTGCTCTTTTATTATTTCCCCCCACTTACTATCTGCATTAATAGATCTTTCTAATATAATTTCAGCAGCTCCTACAACGTAAATATTATTTAAATCAGTTGTTGCAGTATATTTAACAGATGATGCGAAAGGGAATATCTGTTCTTTTTTATCTCTAATACTATTCCATTTGTCCTCATTATTATCTTTAAGAAAGTACTCTTTTAATGCATTATCAACAAGATTTGATTCATTATTACAAAGAGCAATAATATTAAGGGCTATTTTATTATTATTAAAATCAGTATCTATAATTGACATTTTTCCATGTGTCAGTGTTCCTGTTTTATCTATACAGAGAACATCAACAGACCCAAGAGTCTCTGCTGCTGGAAGATTTTTTACAATTGCATTTTTTTTCATTATCCTATTCATTCCAAGCGCTAGAATCACAGTAAATGAGATTATTAATCCTTCAGGAATTGTGCTTACTCCAAGAGCTACAGAAGTTAAAAGTATTTCTTTAAACTCTAAACCTCTCACTATTCCTAATATTAATATTATTATTGTAACGACGGCTATTAATGCTGTTATGTAGCTAGTTATTTGAGCAAGCTTCTTTTTTGTAGGTGTTTCAGGATCTATATTTATATCTATCGACTCTGCAATTTTTCCAAAAACAGTTCTCTCCCCAGTATCAATTATCTTTGCAAAACCAAGCCCGTTTGTTATAACAGTTCCCATTAATATCTTACTCTCATTGTTTACGTATCTTAAATCATTAGGCTCTTCTCCTTTGTAATAATGTTTATTTACAGCTGCTGATTCGCCAGTTATTATTGCTTCATTAACTAAGAGTTCAGTTCCTTCTAAAATATAGCCATCTCCTGGAATTTTTAATCCAGGTTCTAATGGAATAATGTCTCCGGGAACTAGTTCCTCAGAATTTATTGATAGTTTAGTTCCCTCTCTTATTACTTTTACGTAATTGCCGATGTTTGATCTTAGTGCGCTAAGGGTATTCTCTGCTCTATACTCTTGAATAAATCCAAGCATTGTATTTATTAAGACAACAACTAATATAAAAATTGCATCTCGAATTTCATCGACTGCAAGAGAAAGAATCGATGTGAAGACTAGGATGTATATAAGGGGGCTTTTGATTTGTTTTATAAATACATCAAACGCAGTAGTTTTATTTCGGGTAGTTAGGATATTTTTTCCGTAAATTTCTAGTCTCTTTTTTGCTTCTTCTAAGCTTAGTCCTTTGTATTTCATATTTTTTATTATATAGAGATTTTTAGGGAGTGTCATCTTACAAGGTGACTGGATGTAAAGCAGAGTGTAAAGTTGTACAACCCTGCATCGGTGGTATATAAAATCGCAGCGTAGAGGTCGCAGATCTGCGACCATGGGGCCTGGATAACAAGCACATGGTTTTAAGATTATACATCCAGGACGAATGTTGCACCCTACGCTGAGATCTTTCGGGTTTTGGGAGAGAATGAGTTATAATCTATTTATGGATTTTAAACTACACTCGAAATACAAACCTTCTGGAGATCAGCCGCAAGCAATTGATCTAATATCTAAAGGGATAGAAGCAGGTATTGAACATCAAACAGTCGTTGGAGCTACAGGAACTGGAAAAACTTTTACAGTCGCTAATATTATAGAGAAATTTAATAGACCGACAATAATAATCTCCCACAATAAAACTCTAGCAGCTCAACTTTTTTCTGAGTTTACTGAGTTCTTTCCAGAAAATGAAGTAGCTTATTTTGTAAGTTATTACGATTACTATCAGCCTGAAGCTTACGTTCCCAGCAGAGACTTATATATTGAAAAAGATTCTGATATAAATGAAACAATAGAAAAATATAGAAATACAGCAACCCAAGCGCTACTTTCTAGAAGAGATGTAATCATTGTAGCCTCTGTAAGTTGTATATACGGTCTTGGAAATCCAAGCGATTATATTGAGCTTAGTTTAAAACTTAAAGTTGGAGATATTGTAAATAGAGATAAGCTTTCCCATAAGCTAATAGATATGCAATATGAACGAAGAATACATGATTTCCCAAATGGAAGTTATAGAGTTAGAGGAGAAATTATTGATATAAATTTAACTACTGCAAATGATGAAGCAGTAAGATTAGAATTTTTTGGCGAAGAAATTGAAGCGATAAAACTAATTAATCCAATTAGTGGGGAACTAATACAGCGTGTACCTGAAATATTGATTTTCCCAGCGAAACACTACGCTACTCCCCAGGAAAAATTAAAAGGAGCTATTGAGGAAATAAGAACTGATTTAGAAAAAGAAGTTAAAGCTTTTAGTGATAAAGGGCAAGATATGGAAGCCAATAGGCTTAGACAGAGGGTGAACTTTGATTTAGAAATGTTACAGGAAACTGGTTTTACAAAAGGTATTGAAAACTATTCAAGATATTTTGATAAAAGACCTCCAGGTTCATCAGGATCTTGTTTATTAGATTATTTTCCGGATGATTATCTAATGTTTATTGACGAGTCTCATATTACAGTTCCACAAGTTGGAGGTATGTATAGCGGAGATAGGGCTAGAAAGCAAAATCTTGTTGACTACGGTTTTCGATTAAAGGCAGCTATGGATAATAGACCTCTAAAGTTTGAAGAATTCCAAAAAAGAATTAATCAGGCAGTTTATTTGTCCGCAACTCCAAAAGAATACGAACTAGAAATTAGTAAGAAATCTACAAAAAAAGCACTCTCTTAGGAACAATTCTTTACGAAAAAACAGATCTAATGCTATTATTCAGAACAAATAATACGATAGATATGAGTCAAGTTGAGATATCAGAAATAGATTACGCAGGAGATTTTCTATCTGATACTTTAGTAAATCCAAGTTATGAAGCCTTGGCAGAGGTAGCTGAGATGGAGATAATGCCGGATGTAATAGTTGAGCGTGATGGTAATACAATTCCATTTGATACACTAAAACAGATGGGAGTAATTGCATTAAGACAAGCAAAAGATCTAATATTGATTAGTGAACAGACTCAACACCTTTATACTTATAGGGGAGATACAGTAAAAGTCTTTAACACTAGCGATTCTGAAACACTTACAGCAATTGAAGATTGCCTTGATAACCCAGACTCCTGGAAAGTTTTTTTTAGAAGAACAAAAGAAGGAAAGTTAAATAGTATTGATTTTATTAGTGATAAAGAGCCATTAAGCATAAGGCTGTATTTACAATATCCACCTAAGAGCTCAAAATATAAAAGTAACGATTATATTTATCTGATGCCTAGTTCGGTAAGTATTAAAATTTATGAAGAAAGAGAGGCTTAGTAATAAACTAAGCCTCTCTTTATATTTTAATTAAACCAAAACTCCCTTAATTCTTCTCAATCCTGATCCAATATTCTCCTGTTTCTTTATCTTGAATTTCTTTCCGCCTTCTCCAATTACAGATGTATTATCAACATGTGGTCCTCCGCAGAACTCTTTAGAGAAAGCATCCTCAACAGAATCACCAATTACATAAACTGAAACAATATCAGGATATTTTTGACCAAATTCCATCTCTGCTCCTACTTTCTCAGCATCTGCTTTTGGCATTTCTACTCTTTCTACTTTTAATCCATCTTCTATTTTTTCATTTACAATTTTTTCTACTTCTTCAACTTGTTCAGGTGTTAACTTTGAATCGTAAGAAAAATCTATTCTTAGTCTTTCTCCAGTAATATTACTACCCCTTTGTTTAACATCTTCACCAAGAACCATCTGAAGAGCCTTTAATAATAGGTGATGAGTAGTATGCAGTTTTGTAGTTTCGTTTGAACTATCTGCTAATCCACCTTTGAATTTTCCCTCAGCGCCTGCTCTACTTGCAGCTTTGTGTTCTTCTTGTTTAAGATTAAATTCTTTAGTAATTTTTTCTACTTCAGATACTTCAGTGATTCCAAATTCTTCTAAAGACATTTCTAGAGGAAAACCGTAAGTTTCGTAGATAAAGAAAGCCGTTTCTCCATTTAATTTAAAATTAGAATCATTTTCAATCATCTTTTCTATTTCTTTTACACCCTTGTCTAAAGTTCTTCTAAACTTTATTTCTTCTTTTTCTATTTCATCGATAATAAATACTTCATTTTCTTTAAGATGAGGATACGATCCTTCCATCTTGCCAATAACATCAATTGCTAAGTCCTTCGTGAAATTGTCTTCTATTCCAAGTTTCATTCCGTGTCTAATCATTCTTCTAATTAATCTCCTTAGAATATAACCCTGATCTTTACCACTTGGAGCTACTCCATCAGCAAGAATAAAACTTGAAGATCTAGCATGCTCAGCTACAACTCTAAATGACTTTAGATTTTCATCTAAGACTTCTGGATTATATTTATTTCCAGATAGCATTTCTATTTTATTAAGAATAGGCTCGAACAAATCAGTTTCATAAATAGATCTTTTCCCTTGAGCTGCTGAAATAATTCTATCTAAACCTCCTCCATAATCAATATTCTTTTGTTCCATTGGCACCCATTTACCATCATCAGTAAATTTATACTCCATAAATACATTATTACCAACCTCAAGATATCTACCTGAATCATCATTAATATGTATAGCTTCATTAGTCTCATAAAGAATGCTTCCCATATCGTAGAATAACTCAGAGCTTGGACCTCCTAGTTCACCAGGTGTGTCTGGGCCTCTTTGCCACCAGTTATCACTCTTTCCATAAGGAAAGATTCTAAACTCCCAATCTTTTGTAGATGGTTCATCTCCTTGAGGTACATTTGTTAAATCATCAGAAAATTTAGCTGTTATTCCGTACTCTTTAAATGCTTTAACCCATAGTTCAATCGCTTCATCGTCTCTAGGTATTTCGTCATTACCTCCCCAAACTGAAACGTAAAGTCTATTAATATCTAATCCAAATTCCTCAACATATAATTTCAACATCCATGGAATTTGTTCTGCTTTTGTAAAATCACCTAAAGACCAGTTTCCAATCATTTCAAAAAGAACAAGATGGTTATAATCTCCAACTTCATCAATATCTATAGTTCTTATACATCTTTGAACATTAAATAAACGTGTACCTAATGGATGTGGTTCACCTCCTAAATAAGGAACTAATGGGAACATTCCTGAGTTTACAAAAAGTAATGTTGGATCATTTAAAGGCACTAATGATGCATTAGGAACTTGCTTTGCATTTCTTGGATCACTATTCCAATAATCAATAAATTTTTGACGAATTTGTTCTGAAGTATTTGTTTTTGAATTTATCATTTGTAGTAGGTTTAAATATTTAGATTATTTATAATAGTTAGAGACTAGAGACTAGAGACTAGAGACTAGAGACTAGAGACTAGAGACTAGGAACTTGAGTTTTTTATTAAGCCTTTAATTAACTTATGGACTGAGATGGCTAAAGCATATGATTTTTTATAATCATCATCTGAAATATATTTTAAGTCTTTAGCTATGATCAATTGGTTTTTTATCTCACTTAACGATCCAGATGCTATATAGTAAAATCTAGTTTTTTCTTTATATGTAAATCTACCAAATCCTTCAGCAATATTTGATGTTACTAAAAGAAAAAGCCCATCCTCTAATCTCTCTTTATTAAAAGATCAAAGGACGGGCTTTGCCGTGTTACCACCTTAATTCCTATATCTATTGCTAAATATAGCTTAGTTCCCAATTGTTTGGGTTCAATTTACAGTTTTCTTCTGTAGTGCTTAGTAAAATGTATTAATCTCGATGAGAAATTACATTAGCTCACACTCAGCTCCAGAGTAGCAATATATTTTTAATTTAATGCTGTTTTACAACTTAAGCACAGCTCTCTTTATTAAATTACTAAAAATATATATTCTCCTTCTTAGCTTTTTTTGAATTGTAGGTTAATTTTAGTGTATAACTGTAGATTCGTCAATTATTGTACAGCGTAGTGGTCGTCAGATATGCAACCACGTTGACTGGATGTAAAGCAGAGTGTGAAGTTAAACACCCAGGACGCATGTCTGTATTGCTACGCGGTGATGTTTAGTCAATTAAAACATTGACTGTACTCTACTTAAAAGACCTTTTCTTTTCTCATCAATTTCTCTATTTTCTGTTGTAAAATTGTGGATTATAAATGCAGCGATGATTGCAAAACCACACATTACTGATGCTATAAAACTCCCTTTTGTTCCTAAGAAAAGAAGAACAAAAACTGACGTAGGAAAAAAAGATGCGTAAGCTAGCAACGTTCTATTTAACTCTTTCTTTTCTATTTCATCTGTACTTTTGAAAAATTTATATGCAACGATAACCATAGTAGCTGAAAGAGTTGCAGGATAATAATACATCCATGTCCTAAAGACAGTACTATAAGAATCAGAATAACCAACTATTTTTGCAAAACAGTTTACTGTATCTGCAGCTGAGATTGAGTCAGGAATTAAAATGAATGCTGATGATAGGGCGATCGCATAGATTCCTACAAATTTTGAAAGATAACTTCTCTTAGTAATGCTTTCAACAAGCCATAAACCTAAAGGAGGTAAAAGTGTTGTTGCAGCAAAAGCTACTCTTAATGACCATAAGTTTTTTTCCGGATTTAAGAAAAAGATAAACTCGCTAAAAAGAAAAGAATTCCCGTAGCTGGTTTTTTATATCTAAGTCCTTTTGTCCAGATTTTATATGCGAGAAAATATTCTACTAATGCAGTTATTAATGATCTTAAAATTAGGATTTCCATAGGTTGATACTAATTATTCAATTTTTTACGTTTATATGAATATACTCTATAACTTATGAAAAGTAATCCGATTATAAGAGTCAGTAGCATTACAACATTGCTATACTTATCTACAGTATCTATAAATCCTTTCCATTTATTACCTAATTTTGAAGTTACTCCTATTATAAAAGAAGTCCAAACAGCTGCTCCTAGAAAAGAATATAAACAAACAGCAAAGACATTTTTCTTTAATAAACCAGCAGGAATTGTTACTAGGCTTCTAACTCCTGGAATCATTTGTGAGAAAAAGATTACTACATTCCCATATTTTTTAACCCAAACTTCTCCCTTATCTAATTTTTCTTGAGTTACAAATAACCTATCTCCATATCTATTTATAAACGGTCTACCTCCAATTCTTGCAACTAAGTACATAAATAGAGTTCCAGCTGCATTTCCAAGACTTGCAGCAAGAACTGCTAGCCCAAAATTCATATTCCCTTGATAAACAAGTAATCCAATTGAACCTAATATTACTTCTGAAGGAATTGGTGGGAAAACTCCTGATTCTAAAAACATAATTAGAAACACTCCAAAATATCCAAGTGAATCAATAAGACCTAATAAATCATTAGCCAGACTAGAAAACATTTTTATTTATTAATTTGTAATTTAAGTTCTTTCTCACTACTAAGTAGTATATCAACAATTTTATGAATTACTATAAAGCCTAAGACGAATAAAATGTCTACTAAGAAAATGATCCAATAATATTTTATATCGAAAGGATCAGTTTGATAATAAGACCTGCTTGGAAAAATCAGTGCTAATACTACTAGTAGAGCCGGTATTAATACTGTAAATCTTTCAAACTTCCCTTCTAATTGGAGTTTCTTTAACCAAATATAGATAAAAATCGCCGTTACTATAGGCAATACAAATAAGAATATAGCCATTTTAGGCTTATCTAAATATAGGTAGAATGGCATTGTACCTTGAAAGTATCCAAATATAGTTCCGAAGAAAAATAATGCAACCATGCTAACTTTACTAGTAAGCTTCTTTGAATAATATGAAATACCGAAAGAGTAAATTAATGTCAGTGTTAGAAGTACATTTATTAGAAAAGTACTCTGTTCACCATATGAAATTCCTTCAGTCTTTATTAAAATATAAGCTAAAAGCGATAGTAGACCCATTAGTATTCCACTAAGCCCTCCCGATAAGATTGTTTCTGAAACATAGTTTCTTTGATCAGTTACATTTTGTCTAGAAAATGAAATCGAATAACTTGGGAAAGTCGTACCGATAAAACTAAATAAAAGAACGGAGGTTGGATGAATGGGTAAAATTTCACCTTGAGCTGAAAAGAATGCTACTAAGACTAACATTAATATAGCTCTAGAAAAATAGATCATCGTATTTAATTTCAAATTAAATACAAGATTATCTCCTTCGTAAAAAATTTCAGGAATTTTCTTATAATCATTATCAAGTAATACAATATCAGAAACATCTTTTGCAATTCTTGCACCGCTTTGCATCGAAATACTAACAGTTGCTGATTTCATTCCTAATACATCATTTATCCCGTCCCCAACCATAGCTACTCTCTTTCCTGGCTTTTTAATACTTTCTACAATAGCGTATTTATCTTCAGGAGTTGCTCTTGTGAATATTGTAGTGCCTGAATTAACTAAATCTTGTATTGAGCTATTATTCTCTAATAGATCAACAGCGTTAGAAGTATCAATGCCGACCTCTCTTGATATTTTTTCAACAGAAGCTAAGCTATCTCCAGATATAACTTTTATTTCTATTCCTTGCGAATAAAGTTGTTTGATTACTTTTTTTATTCCAGGGTTTAATTTTTCTTTTATTCCAAATACTGCGACTTTTTCTGATTTAGCCTTTGTCTCAAATCCTTCTTTTAGACGATTGAATTCATCTTCTTTATCAAACATTACAGCGATCAAAACTCTAAGCCCTTTTTTCTCCAATTTTTTAACTTCTTTAACAACTTCTGAACTATAAATTGATTCATCTACTGATTTAACTAATCTAGAACCTGCTCCAATAACTACAGTTTTGTCTACTTTTTCACCAATATAAAAGGCACTGAATTTATTCTTCGAAGTAAATGGAATTTGTTTTATATCATCTTCAGTTATATCTTCTAAATTCTCATAATTTATAAAAAATTCCTCAAGCGATTCACTAGTTTTATTACGACCCTGAATGTAACTGCTAACAGCTTTATATAGCTTACCAAGTTCATTTAAATCTAAATTAAAAGTCGTAGCATTTTCTACGGTCATTTTATTTGTAGTTATAGTACCTGTTTTATCTATACATAAAACATCAACTCCTGCTAAATCGTCTACTGCTCCTCTCTTTTGAATTAAAACCCCTCTGTTAGATAGTTTAGTAATTGAAATTACAAAACTTAAAGATATTAAAAATATTAATGTTTGGGGTATTACAACAGTAACAATTGCAGTTACACTTTTTAGAATTTCCGGATTAGAATATCCTGAGTCTTTTGTAAGAAAATAATGGATTAATGCGCTTAAAATACTTGTAGTAACAAAGAATACTATGAATTTCTCTCCTAAGCTTTCTAATTTACTTTTATTCTTTTTATAACTAGTACTTTGTTCTCCAAGTTGGTTTAAATAATTATCTTTACCGACTTTATCAACTTGATATACTACCTCTCCAGTAATTATATAACTTCCAGATAAGACATTATCACCTAAACCTCTTTCTATATAATGAGACTCTCCAGTTAAAGCTGATTCATCAAGTTGAAGGTATTTAGAATAAATTATTTTTCCATCAGTAATAATTCCGTCACCTTCAGAGCCTAAAATATAATCACCTTTTACTATTTCATCAACAGAAATTTCTTCTACTTCATTATCTCGTATTACTCTGGCTGTTTTTTTAAATTCTTCAAGAAGTGACTCAAGTCTTCGCTTAATTCGAATTTCTTCATTCGAGTTTATTACTGCAGTTAAGACTATATATATACCAAAAATTGAAGTTTCAGCATAAAGTTTAAAGTACCCTAAAAGTAAAACTAAAGGGATTAAAACAATATTAACCGGACTTAAAATATTTCTCTTTATAATTGTTAGGTAAGTCGCTGAGTAACTATCTATTCTTTTATTACTTAAGCCTATCGATTTTCGTCTTGAGGCTTCTTCCCTAGATAATCCTTTTATATCGTTAAACTTCATCTATAAGTTAATTAGCATTTTATAATACCACTAGAATAGAATTTAATGAAGAATGGTAGAACTTAGTCACCTCTGTTTTGCCAATTAGTATAATTATCCAGTGCAACCATAGCACAGCTTAATTCATCATCTCTAGTAACAGTTACATAGTCGATAGTTACATTAAGATCTGCCTGGTTACCAGTAACTACTGTATAAACAAGTTTAGGTCCAAATAAAGTCACATCAATTACGACATTAGCAGCTCCTTCAGCAGCTTCTTCTCCAAGATTTACAACAATTTTTTGACAACCTTCATTTGTGATTGATTCTCCTGCAGTTTCTATAAGAAAGCTAGCAGCTCCGATAGGATCTTCTCTAATCTCATTTACTACGGACATTAATGAAGCCATAAACATTAAAGGAATTAAGCACGAAGCTACACTTAATCCTAATATTAATTTCTTTTGTTTAATCGCTATTTGAGCTGCAGTTATTGGTATTCTTAATTGAGGTATTGCTTTAAGGAAATTTAATATTTCGGGATGTTGCAATATTAGCTTTATAGCTTTTACTTTATTTATTGGATTCGAGCTTAAAAGTAGGGGTAGTGCTTCTGTTATAACCTTTAGCTGAGAAGGGTCCATTTTTTCGACTCCTGCAGCTTTAAATCCTGCTTGTATTGCACTTTGGGGTATAACTCCACCTAGCTTACTACTTAATACTTTAGATAGTTCGGCTGTTTGGTCTACTTCCTCTGAAGCTTGTGCCTGGCTAAGTGCTTGTACTAGCGCTCTGTTTGAATTTACCCAGTTAAAGTATTGCTGCTCTGGGGTAAGTCTTTGCACTCTTGTTCTTGGTGCTGGTTTTGCGTAATTTCTAGGTGCTGCTGCGTCCATATTTACATGATAATACTTTGGGAGATGGAAGACAATTTATTAGATGATTCCTAGCTTTTTCTTTATTTTTTCGATAGTATCATTTATCGCTCTAGTATCTCTATTAATATCTTGTCTATTAAATGTCTTAGAGATTTGTTGTAACCTATCTAGGGCACGCCTTAGAATATTTCTATTTCCGCTATCTACTTCAACCATTGACGTTATTTGTTCTGCTTGGTTGACTAGAAAATACTGATTGCTCCTGCATTTCATTTAAAGCTAATTCATGGTCTAAAGGCTCCCCTAATAATGGAGCTTCTTGACCTTGTAAATTTAATCTCCTTCTATTTTCAGAGAGAATATCGTCTTGTAGTTGTCGTAATCTTTTCTCACCTAATCTTGTGCCTCGAGAATCGTTGTCTCTAGTATTTCTGACTGAATTTATTCTGTCCCTAATATCTCCTAATTGACGTATTGTGGCTCCTCGAATAATATCATTTCTTAACTGATTTAATTCATTAATATATCTTTCATTTTGATTAGCTCTGTCTTCAATATTTTAAAGCTGTTCTGCACCAAATCTATCACGCTCTAGCCCGTATTGTTCTCTCATATTATTTCTAGCTTCTCTTAACTCTCTCAATCTCGGATCGTCAGCTCTGATTTGTAGATCTATGCTAGTATCAGCATTCTCTCCATTAACTAAATTTTCGCCATTACCTAATTGTCTTGCGTAAAGAGTATCTGCTTCTGCTTTCACTTCTTCTATTTCTTGAAACATTCTCTCTTATTCAGCAAGCTCCTTCTCTCTATTTCTAATGTTGGCGATAAGATCCATTATTACCTGAGCTTCGGCATCTGGTCTTTGCTCTAATTGAGTAATTATTCTTTTTAAAGACCTTCTTTGTTGGGCTATCTGTTCTCTTTCTCTATTCATTAAATTTATATTGTCTTCAGATGTACCTGCTGCTGGATTTGTTCCAATCATTTCTCTAGATCTATTTATTCTATCTAGTAATGCAGCTGCAGACCTCTGATATCCTTCATTACCAATCCATCTAGGATTATTTTCATTGATTCTTCTGAAGTTTTCTCTCTCTATTCTAAGTATCAACTCTCTTTCTGCCTCCATTTCCTGATTATATTGGTTTTCCCACCTTCTCTCTCTCTTATTAAGTTCATATCCATCTTCTCTATCTTTAACGGCAGGGAATTTAGCTTGAGCGTTTTCTCTTCTTGTTCTTACCCTTTCATATAAGTTGACTAAATCATCTGTAGTTTCAACCACTGCGTTAATATCTAGCCCCATATAATTTTGAATAGCTTGTCTATAAACTGAATTATCTATAGCTTTCTCTTTAAGGCTTTGATTCCTCTCTCTCAACGCTCTAATATCATCGTCCTCTTTAACTGTAATTTCATTTTGATTAAATTTCATAAGTACTGCTCTTAATCTTACTTCATATTCGCTAAGTCTTTGCTCATTTCTTTTGATGACTCTTCCTTCACCTTCTAGTTCAAGCATAGCTAACTCGTCATCCTCAATTCTCGTAGCTTTATTATTAGCCATATCTATATTAAGATAGGCTTGGTTTAAATTATTGACAACTTCATATCTCTCGTCTATTGTAAGTCTTACATTATTCAGATCTCCTATAAGTTCTTGAATTATATTAGCTTCTCTATCTCTTCTCCTTAACAATCTCCATACAACTCCTTTCGCAGCTTCTGCTCTATCAGCTAAAGTATTTATCATTTCTCTAGTTCTTACTCGAATTGGATTTCCTATTGGAATATTATCGTCTGTCTCCTCAATAAAGTTTTCTGCTAGTGTGTCTTGTCCTTGATCAAGTATTTTAATATCGTCAATTACCTGTCTCTGTTCTTCGGGTGCTCCTGCCATTACTGCAGTAGTATATTCCCTCTTTCGTTCTACCTGATCTCCTTTTCTATAAGTGTAGATTCTATTATAATCTTCTCTAGTTAAGGCTTCACCTGCTAATATGATGCATTGGTTTGCTTTATCCCTTATCCTGGCCCACCGCCTTATATGATTTTGAATTGTTTTATCTTCTGAATCTGCAGCTAATTCCTCAAGATTTCTTTTAGCTGCTGGAAGCCTTTTGTCTCTCGCCTCGTCTCTTGCAGCTTTCATTTCCTCTGCTTCAGCTTCGTCTATTCTTTTATTTACATCTCTCTCATTAAGATTGTTAGCTGTTTGGTTGAATCGCTCGTTTGCAGTTGCTCTTCTTTCTAAGCTTATTCTTCTCGGCGTCAGCCCTGGAGAGTCTTCTGTATCATTTAATCTATTTCTACCTTGCTCATCATTTAAAAATCTTTCTGATCTCTCCGTATTTGCTAGCACTGCTTCAGCGTCTCTAACATTATCAATAAATTCTGCTCCATTTTCTTCTGTCGTATCCCAGTATCTAGGATTATTCTCATCTAAATCATTAAAACCTCTTTCTTCAGTAATCTCATCTCGTCTTGTTCTTCTATAATCTCTAACATGAGGTTCATTTAGTTCTAAAATTTCGAGACTTCGTCCATAAACTTCGTTCTGAATTTCTATCTCCTCGAAAACAACAATAGGAACGCTCCTTCCAGCGTTCACTTCTTCAGTTAAAGCTACTCTTTTCTGTTGATTATTCTCAATTTTTTTTCTTATACCCTTAGCTGCTTCTGCCCTCCCTTTAACTGTGTCTCTTTCAGCAATTTTGGCTGCTTTTTGATAGGGAGCTAATTCATTTCTAGCTGCTTGAAGCAATCTAAGATTACCAGCTGCGTCTCTTAAATTCTTTATTCTTTCTTCTTGACCAATTGGAATATTATTATCATCCATAGTTCTAGCTGCCTTTATCTGATCTATTTGAATTTCTAATGCATTTCCATAAACATTAGCTACATCAAACAATCTGCCGACAATGTCATCTCTAGTTTCAATAGCCTCGACTAACATTGTAAACTTAGGATGATCCGTATCCATATAGTCCCCATCTTCAACAATAGCCTCTGTCATATTTTGTAGACTGGCAAGATCATTAAATACCTTTGCTAATTGGTTTAAACCAACATCAGCATAGTCTACAATATCGTTCGGATTATCTACATCTAGCTTTGCATTTTTCCCAAGCTGGAATATTTTTATTAGTTCTTCTATTTTTTTTCCTGAGGATAACTCAAAGCTCTTAAATCTAGTAGCAAATTCCTTCGGAGATAAAAGCAAAATCTGATCTAAGACAGCAGCTTCTGGAGTTTTTCGTTTAGCGCCAGCTCTATTAATTCTTCTAAACCTCTCAGGACTTAGTATAGAAGTTTCTCGTCTTGCATCTCTAATTTCTTTTCCATGTTCCAGCTGAAGATGTTTCTCCCATAATCTTCGTTCGTTTTTAGACATAGCATCCCCTACTATTTGAAGTTGTATATGTCGGTTAGCATTAGGCTGCAATGAAGGCTTTTCAAACCTTGTACTTAGTGGATCTCCTGTTTCTTTTATTATTAACTGCTTTTCTTGAGCCTCTGCCTCTAATGCTGCTGCTATTTGAGTATCCATTGTGGTTGCTGTATCAGCCATATCTTAATTATTTTAATTCCATTATATATGAATTAGAGAGAAGTTTGTTTGTGTTTTGTTGAATAGAATTTTAGAGCGTTTCTTATGCTTTGTCTTTTCTTATCTGAGTTAAGTCATTCCACCCTAAGTTAGGTAGAATGACTTTTTTTCAGAAAATGAGCATAGTCAGTAAAACTAACTTTGCCCAAGTTGACAAGACGGCAATTAATGCCCATACCATCATCCACCTCCTAATTCGAGGATGATAGTTAAACAGAAAACGACCTCCAGGGTCGGTTCCTATTCTGTGGCGTTGCCACCTGTTTAGCTCGCTCCAGGTTGCCTCCCTAGGGAAGACCCTGAATCGGCTAACTGTCTGTAACGACAGTAAATCAACTAGACTTATAAGTGCTAAAAGTAGCCACTTATTTTCTATGATTTCTAAGAAGTTTAATGTATCAACTTCTTTATTTAAGTAAAACAGAGCTATTGGAAAAATTATTATTCCAAGTGTAGATCCAATAAATACGCAAAACATCCAGCTGTTAAGGATGAATTCGCTGACTCCAAACAGACCGATTATCAGAAAAACGAAACTTAGAATTGAGATACCTAAAATAACTAAACTCAACTTCTTATTCCTTTCAATAGTAAACAAAATCGAGAAATTTAACTGACTAAGACTTAATCATCTAAATTTCCCGATCTTGTTTGACTAATCAAAAGAAAGACAAACTTCTCTCTTTTCAAAGTGCTAGCTTATCGCTAAGCTTAAGATATACCTTATAGTAAATAAATACATATATTAGGCATATACTAATTATAGCAGAATAAGGTGCTTTTGTCACTGATTAATAGTGACGTTATACTTGTGTGATAAGAGATATAGTTAGAGGATTAACTTTAGATTGATCACCATTTGATACTACTCCACCTATTTTGAATACTAGCGGTCGACTGTTTGCTGGAGCAGCTGCTGGTGATAAGATTGGAGGAGCATCAGTGAATAGAAACTTCTGAGCTGTTGTACTATATCTTCCCATTAAACCAACAACATCATTCCAATTATTGGCTCTAAATACAAGATCTACTTTAATAGCAAAACTTTGCCCATTTACAGTAGGATAAGGATCTTGAGGTGTAGGGTCAGCTCCAGTCATACCTCTATTAGCTACAAGTAAATGTACTGATGGACTAGAAGTTCTTGGATCTAATGTTCCAACTGCATTTACATTCTGAGGGTTAACACCTCCTGATGCAAAGTCAAATGCTTGTCCTGTACCCGGTGGATTTATGTTTGTAGGAATACCTGGGTATAACTCAATTTCTGAATTAATACCTGCATATGGCCCCCCAAATCCATTTGCAGTTCTTCTAAATACTGTAGCTGCATTGTTAGTACCTCTACTTTTAGCTTCTGCTATAACAATGTCATTTTTACTTACAACTGATCCGAATGAATAATTCTCAGCTGTAAATGAAACTTTAAACCCTTTAAGAAGTACTTCATTAGTAGCCATAGATCTAAGAGGCATAGCCCCACCAACGAAATCATCGGGGATTGCTCCAAATTGTCCTAGAATACCTAATAGATTATCTTGCGTTAAAGTAATAGTTCCTCCGCTAACACCTGGACCTTTGAATTCTACTTTTAGAGCTCGTGGTTTATCTGGATCTTGCGATCTAGAGTTAGTACCCTCTCCTCCTAAGTTAGACTCGGCAGCATTTACTACTCCAAGTAGTAAATTACCAGCAGTTCTTGCAGTTAATCTAGATACAGCTGCCCTCGCGTCACCTAAAACTGTTCCATCTCCCTGTGACTCTTTTGCTGCTCCAACAAACTGTCTAATCCCCCCCATTTGTTTTCTATATGCATTTGATAAGATTCCATCTGCTCCATTTAATTTTCTACCAGTAAAGGCAACTGACGTACTATTAGCAAGTCCCCCTGCCTTATTAATACCTTGTTTTCCATAATCGATACTCTGCTTCGCTAAATTAACACTATCCTTCGCAGAATTAAATGCATTAGTAAAGAATTTCGGTACTTTTATCTGAGTACCTAATTCATCATCAATCTGCTGCAAAGTAACTGGAATATTAAGATAAATAGCAACAGCCATAATAGCCATCATAAACCCATTAACACCAGCAAAAACATCATCCGAATAACCAGCAATTACACCTAACCCACTCATAGGAGGAATATAAACTGTACCCGCAGAAGCAGGAATAGCAGCGGCGAAAGATTCATTTGAAAGAATTATTGCTAGTAGGAATAATAAATAGGTTGTTATATAAATAATACTAGCAGACCACATCATCTTTAAGAAATCCATTATAGCCTTTGTACCATTACCAGGTACTGCTACCGTAGCCATAAAAAACGGCGAAAATATTGGGAAAATTACAAAGATAATATATTTTTCAATTAGCTTCTTGAATATTCTAAATGAAGTTATAAAGAGTAGTATTGTTATTAAGAAATTTATAATTTGTGCAAACCAGAATGATACTACTTCTGAATCACTTGCACCAGTTCCAGCTGAAGTGCCTCCAAATCCACCAAAGAAATCAATAACTCTAGCTAAGATAACAAATACTGAAAACTGTAAAAATCCACTTAATGGTCCTCCATTAGTACTTATATTAGTAAGCGAATCATCCAAAGTTCCAGCTATGTTGACTTGGAATGCTGAATTGTACCAAACTAATCTGTCGTCATTAGCATATAAGCCTCTATCAATAGGATTTCCTGTAGAATCCTTAGGCACTTTACCCTTACAATTTTCAGCTCCTCCTGAATTTAGCTCAGCTACTGTAGCATCATTACTACGTAGAAAATAAATACTTTTATCACTTCGTTCCACGAATTTAGTCTCCAAATACCTAGTTTCAGCCTTACTACAATTTCTGAGATCATAAACTACTCTAGCAGGAGATCCATTTCCTACGAGAAATTCATGCGCAATATCAGTACCTGCTGTAACAATATCAATAAAAACCGCAGAAATAGGATAACTTAAAGGGACTAGTATCATTGCCAGTGCAATATTTGGAATAGCACTTTGGATAGTAACTGAAGCTCCACCGCTAAGTCTCGCTCTAAACATAATTGCGAAAGCAACTCCTACAATAAGGAAAATTAAAATTCCATAAACTACATTAACCGACCATCCCCAGAAAGCTTGAATAGGTTTAAGTAAAGAATAACCAGTACCTGGATAATATACACTTGGATCGTTTTGAGCATTTACACTTCCAAAATTACTTAACGCATAGACTTGTTGTTCAACATAGCTTCTTGAACTAGCAGGTCTTTGTTCTAGCAATTCAATTGTTAGATTTTGCATAGAAAGCACAAGTCCTCTATTTTGTGATTCTGGAAGAGTTCCATTTAAATATCCATATATATAGTTAACCGCTTTTGGGTCAGTAGCTAGTAGTTCAATATTACCGCAATCTTCAGGTGCTAAATCAGAATTTTGATTTGCCCCTTTAATTCCATCAATAAAATTAATAAATCCACCTTCACTAATTGATGACATAAAATCAGGTACTATACCAACGGCTTCTGATGAACGACAGTTCTCAAGTGTTGCTGAAACTTCAGGGTTAGTAAAATCCAGAAGAAAGCTTCTTCCAATTGATTTAGCAGATGTACTAGACAAAAAGAAAAACCCTATTACTGATATAAAAACCAGTAGTAGCAAAGCTAATATTTTAACTCTTTTCCCTTTATACATCTTTCTAGAAAGTATTTATAACTCAGTATAAGGAAAAAATTGGGAGATGACAATTAAAACGCAAAAGTAAAAATAGAAAGGCAAAAGTTCAAAGTCCAAAGGCAAAAAATAAAGCAAAACTAAGTGCAGTATCGAGTGTTTTTCGAGAGGAGCGAGAAAAATGTATCGAGATGCGGGGAACGATAGAAGTAAAAACTAAAAACACATAGCACATTAATTAGGCTAATCACTAATCCCTTTACCCTACGCCCTATTCTAAAGTCTTTTTATAGCGTCAACAAAGAAAGTGAAATTGGCTAATCCACCATTTTCTAACCTGGCTACTCCTTTAAAAACATAAATTGGATATGTATAACCTGCCCAATCTTCTGGCTCCCAGTAAGCAAGCTCAGTTCTTGTAGCATCAACTCTAAATTCAGTTACAGCAACATTCGTGCTTAGATTCGCAAAATAATCTGTATTACTATCCTGGAAATATACTAAACTTCCATTACCTCTTTGTAAATTAGTTAATGCTTCATCTGGAGTAACTACTTCATATAAAGCAGGAGTACTATAATCAAAATCAACAAAATCAATTGAAAAAACATCACTTGGGTAATTTTTAAGTTGGTTGGAAACGATTAGATTTACCTGCCCCTCTCTTGGATCTGTAGAATATACCTTTCCAACTGTGTTTTCAGGGACTGTTTCTCTATAAGCTTCTGGTATTTCCTCTCTAACCCTTACTATCGATTGAGGTAATTTTCTAAAAATACTAATGAATACAAAATCTGCTTCATTTACGGTTTCTGCTTCAAAAAAGATACCGTCTAAACCTAATACAGAATATCTAATTTCAGCTTGCCCACTAGATAGGCCTAATCCTGTAAATCCTAGTGAATTGAGCAATTCTTTTGCTTCAGACGCGTAGTAAGTTATATCACTAGATATTGATTTAAGACCAAGAGCTGCTGCGTTTTCATACCAATCTGTAGTCATCTCCCATTTTCTAGTCGAAGTATTAAAAGTAATTTGTTTTGTAGAGTTATCTTTTCCCCAAAGATATTCTGTTGCTGGAATTAATTCAGTAAAATTATCAGGACTAAAGCCTAATATACTAATTGTATCTCTAGCGTTATCGAAAGTATCAAGTTTCTCTCTTGGTTTTTCTACTGCATAAACATACGCGGTATCTGGAAAAGCCAAGTGAAAATTTTGTCTTATAATAGGAGTAGACTTATTATATTGTAGACTAGGTATTTGGGGCACGCTAATTTCTCCATAAAGTCTATCTGCTGGTACCCAGTAAGAAAATTTTTCTTCTGCTACCGGTAATGCTTTTTCATTATAGCTACTCAATGTTTGGAAAATCATTAAGATAACTATTAATACAAGCAAAAAGACGAAAATCTTTCTGTTTCTATTTGTTTGATCGTATAAAGATGCCAAGTTTTAATCGTAACTTTATATATAATAGAGTAAAAAGTCGAAAGTTTAAAGATAACTATAACCTACAACCTAAAAACTACTAAATACTTCCATCAGGAATAACATCAAGAACATTAATACCAATAATTCTAAGTATAACCACACTGAAAACAAGTACAGCAAGTCCTGCTAAAGTCGCAAAGAATTTCTCTCTAGCCTCAACAATTTTAGCTTCTTGTCCTGATTGATACATTAATCCAGCTAAAATAAGTTGAATAAGAGCAACACCACCCATAACTCCAAAAGCAATTCTAATCATTCCAGTTACAAGACCCAGAGGTGTTACATCTAGACAACCAATAACAATCCAAATACCTCCTTGAATTATACAATTATTACAAAGCAAAAACTCTTGCTCTCCTGCTGCATCAAAAGCATTATTAGCTTTGCAAAGATCATATTTAGTACGGTCAACAAGCTCTGTACAACAACCATCATTAATATCCCCGGCAGCTTGTGGAGCTTGTATATTAGGCTGATTACCTCCACCGACTGGTTGATTTAAAACTACAAGATCTAAATTTCTTTGACCAATTATATTTTATGTAGATCTATCGTAGGCTGCAATTGTTACAGTAGCCTCATCACTTATAAAACTATATGTTGCTGTAAAAGTCCCATCTGCATTTACGTCTACTATATCAAGATCGTTAAATGGGGCAACAAACATTCCTGAAATGGGATCTATTAGTCCAAATCTAATAACGTTTTGAAAAAGGCACCCTGAAATTGATACAATATAGCTGTTCTGGGCTGTAACTGTTGCGGCTCCAAAACTTATTGTACTATTTCCTTGACAATTATCATTTACAGTAGCTGCATCTACTAAAGTAATTGTATTTTCACAAGTTTCCCTACTTCGATTAGTAGCTATAATATTTACAGCTGAAAAGTCTACTACAGAAAATGGACTTGAATTACTAATTTCTATATTTAAGAAATCAAGCTGCTGCGCTAGAGGTATATTAACTTGATTATTAATATCAAGATAATTTTCTAATGGTATTGGGCTTTTATTATTATCAAAATCTTCTTCATAATATTCTACTGCTGGATTAAATGGAGCGCTTAATGATAAGGGTAATGTTAATCCATTCCCTCTTCTTACTAATTCAGCAGTAAACACTATTGGTGAACCTGCTGGTGTAATTGAACCCTCTGTTACATTAATTGAAAAAGAATTTGTTTGCGCATCTACTAAATACGAAAAATAGCGAATTAGTAATAACAATAGTTATTAAAAATATTATCTTAGACTTCATCTTATATCTATTAATATGTTTCTCTTAAACTATTCTATATTATTAATAATCACATTGCTAACCCATTGAAAGCTTAAAGATAAATATCTTGATTTGAAATTACTGCCCATTTCGTGGAGCTGCATTTGGATTATTGTGAGGTAATCTTTTTAACTGAGGCATCTGTATTTGTTTAGGTATAGGTACATTAACGAAGTTATTATGTACTTGAGGAACTTGTTGATTTTGCAGAGGTTGTCCCGTTGGAATATTTACATTGATTGTTTGATGTATAGGTTGAACAGGTGCGCTTGGTAACTGATGTGAATTCATAGGTTGGATTGAAGGATATTGTCTTTGAACAACATTCACTCTTCTCTTTTTTTCTTCATTTTTATTACTTCTTTCAATAAGACTTTTAATAAATGAATCAGAAGTTATATCAAAAATTACTACAAGTATTAGAACTATTACTGTAGATAAATAGATTCTATCTTCTAAGAATGTTAAATTAGTAATATTTCTAGTCCATTGAGTTAAATTTATAATTAATTTTGAAAAGCTGTTTTGGTCGCTACTTACTAAAAATAGATTAAGAACTAAACGTATAAATATAACTCCTTCTACTATTTTAAAGAAAGTATCAATTACGTTTAATATTATCGTCGATGCTTTGTCATAAAGAAACGCAGTAACTATTTCTGATATTAAAATTCCTCCAATAACTATAAATACTAAAGCTGCTAAGGCATCAGCATTTAAATCCTGAAAGTCGGATCCTTCGTCAATAACAAAAATGCCTTTAAAAGGTGTGATAAAAATGTCTGAGATTACATTTATAAGATTTACAAGAAAGTTTTCATCATTTGCATTAAATGTGTCAAGTGTAACTCGTAGAAATAGAAATACAGCTATAAAGCCAGCTATAGCTAAAATGATTCCTCTAACTCTAATTCTAAAATCTCTCATATTAATAAGTTTGCTAAGTGAAGTATAACAAGAAATTACAAAACAATTAATAACTACGAAGCTCCTAATCTTACTTCTTACCTCTTATTTCTTTAAGCATCTGCTTACTTCTAAGCTTCCTATGGTAGGTTATTGCAAACCTATGCGCCTCATCACGAATTCTTTGAACTATATATAGAGCTTCACTTTTTCTAGGCATATGAATTTTTTTAAATTTAGCCGACTCATTTAGATCCAGAAACTCATCTGAGAATTGGTATGTAATTTTGAAAATGTCTTCCTCTCTCTTTGCTAGACCTACTAATGGAATTATATTATGAAGTCCAAATTGGTATAAAATTTTATATGTAGATGCTAATTGTCCTTTCCCTCCATCTACTATTATAAGATCTGGAAGCCAGAAGAATGATTCATCAAAAGAGGTAGTAGGTTTTAGTGGGTAGGTTGTAAATAATGAATTAGAAGTTGATTTAGACGTTTTACTAGTCGCTAGACTCAAGTCTCTATTCTCAGTATTCCTTACTTCAGCTATTAAAAAATCCTTAACTTTTAAATAATCATCATAACTATCAATTTCATAATCTAAATTTTGTAGCATTGCCTGTAGGTACTTTAATCTTCTTCTGAAAACCTCTTGAAGCATTCCAAAATCATTTGGTTCATTTTTCATCTTAATTCTAAATCTTCTATAAAGCTTTGGCTTCACCTCGCCGTCAACCATTACAGTCATTGATCCTACCGCATTAGTTCCTTGAATATTACTAATATCGTAACACTCTATTCTAAAGTTCTTATGATTTTGTAAATATTCAGAAGGGAAATCAATATAATTAATTAGCTCATCAAGTCCTTTACTTTTTTTCTGTTTTTTCATTTGCTCTAAAAGTACATCGTCAGTATTTCCTCGAACTTTAATATCTGCAGAAATATATTTTATATCGTTTAACCGATCTCTTAATTTTGCAGCTGTCTCAAACTCTAATTTTTTTGCAGCATTTGTAATATCTCTTTCTAATTTTTTGACAACTGTTAATTTTTCTCCTTTGAAATATCTTCTAATTTCATTAAATCTCTTATTATAATCTGTAACATTTTCTTTGCCGGAGCAAGCACCATTACATAGTCCTATATGGTAATAGAAACAAGGCTTGGGATCTGATGTTACGACAACTTCTTTTTCATAGTCATAATAAACGTTTGTATTAGATGTTCTAAAGGGGAAGACTCGCCTTAGTTTTCTTAAGATTCTTTTAGCTGGCATACTATCAGGGTATGGACCAAAGTACTCTGCACCATCATCTTTTAAATCTCTTACTATGTGAATTCTTGGAAAGTCTTGATGAATAGAATTTCTATTTGGGACAGGTTGATTTTTCTTTCTCTTTTTTTCAAATTTTACATAAATATAATTCTTCCCATCCCTCATCATAATGTTGTACTTAGTCTTGTACTTTTTTATCAGATTGGTCTCTAGTATTAATGCTTCTACTTCTGAGTCGACAGTTATAAACTCTATATCTTGAGCTTTTAGGATCATCTCTTGCTTATCAAGTTCAATTTTTGAAAAGTTTGTAAAATAGCTATTTACTCTATTTTTTAAAATCTTTGCTTTCCCAACATATAAAACTTTACCGTTTCCATCTTTATATAGATAACAACCTGGAAGTATTGGTGCGTCATTTATTTTATCTTGGAACTTTTTAGGTTTGTTTTTTAGAATTTTTTCTTTAGACATTCGCATTCGACTACTGTTAAATTGAACCAAATTATTATATCATTCTATGAATACTCAAGAGTCAAAAGTCAAAGGTAAAAATTGATTTTTACTTTTTACTTTTAATTTTTGATCATTTTATGATTACTGATTTAGAAACAATATTTACAGCAATTATTGGGTCAATGCTTATTAGCTTTGCACTTGCATTTCCTATAATTTACTTGCTGTATAGATTTGGTATTAGACGAAACCATAGTTCTGACTACACTACGTTAATAGATTCTGTTAACTCAAAAACAGGGGTTCCTGTAATGGGAGGAATAATTGTAATTATTACAGTTGTATTTGTTAACTTAGTATTCAGTCCTTTTAGGAGTAATGACGGATTATTGCTACTTATATTTATATTCATTCTCTCAGCTATTTTAGGAGGTATTGATGATTATATGAATATAAAAACTTTTAAAAGATCAAATCCTAGAGCTCTTTCAAGAACTATTTTACTAATGAAAGTTCACAAGAGTAAATTAACAAGAATAAAATTAATCCTTACATTCCCATGGGAGGTTTATAAAAGATTTTTCTTTATATTAGGTTCTAATCCAGGAAATGGAATTCAAGCTCACGAGAAAGTTTTAGTTCAAACAGTAACTGGACTAGCTCTAGGCTTTGGACTATTTTCATACTCACCTAGAGTTAATCCCGGAGAGTTTTGGGTACCAATATTTGATTTTAACTTAGACATAGGATTTCTAATAATCCCATTTGCATTAATAACTGTTTTATTAATGACAAATGCTGTAAATATTTCTGATGGAATGGATGGTTTATCATCAAGTTTATTAATGCCTTCGTTTTTTGGATTCTTAATCATTGCAATTTTACAAGGAGATATGAGAGTTGCATTTTTAATTGCAACAGTTATCGGTTCACTAACTAGTTATCTTTATTTCAACATACCACCTGCAAGATTTGAAATGGGTGATGTAGGCTCACTTGCGCTTGGCTCATTGCTGGCGGGAGTAGCTTTTATTCTAGAACAACCTTTAATGCTTTTGATAATGGCTTTTCCTTTTGTAATAACCCTACTCTCTTCTGTAATTCAAGGCTTAGGTAGAAGGTTACTTGGAAGGAGAATTTTTAGAATGGCTCCACTTCATTATCATCTTCAGATGAAACATAATTGGAGTGAGGAAAAAGTAGTAATGAGGTTAGCTCTTTTAGGCTTTGTAAGTGTGATGGTAGGTCTATGGATTTATATCGGACAGGGACTGTAATAATCAAGTTATGGCTTACAGGACTGTGATCCTCTGAACTTGATTCAGAGATAACTCTGTAGAGAAGTATGTAGGTGGAGGTCAGTAGTAAGTAGATATTGGGAATTCATTTGACTTCTGTTTTTAGACTTTTGATTCTATTAGAGTATTTCCCCCTCCTGGGAGGGGTAAGGGGAGGGATTGTAGCGATGATTGAAAATTAAAGAAATGAATGATATTAATTTCTAATAAATTAATTCAAATATGAAAAATAAATTAATAAATAAAAAAATAATCATTTCTCTTTTAACTTTGATATTACTATCGGCTGTACTTGTATTCTATATTCTGACTTCTCAAGAGGGAAACATTAAAGATAAATCTACTAACTCAGTCAATACTACTTCAAATGAATCAAACGATAATATAGTTTCAGAATTTCTAAAAACAAGACCTCGGTCAATTGACGGACTAGCTATGGAACCTACTTTGAAAAGTGGAGAAATCTATAATTTCAAACTATTGTTACCTGACGAGAAATTAAAAAGAGATGACATAGTTATATATTATTCGAAGGATTTATTAGTAGAACTAGTTCATAGAATAATTGGCTTACCTGGCGAAACAATAGAGCTAGATGGAGATAAGATAATAATAGATGGTAAATTATATAAAGAAAGCTATGAGGTAACTCAGTCTATTGATTTAGAGTTTGAGTTTACTGATGAAAAAGAGTTTACTCTAGGCTTAGATGAATACTTTTTAGTTGGAGATAATAGAAATTTATCCTACGATTCTAGAATTGTAGGGGCTATTAAAAGAGAGCAAATCAGTTCAATCCTGAAGGATTAATTTCAAAGTGGTATAATTCGTTAAGTATTTCACTTTAAAATATCAAAATCATGATTTCAGAAATTGCAGAAATAGGAAATTCAGTTTTAAGAGAGAAATCTCTTGAAATTACTAACTTAAATGATCCAGTTATAAAAGAATTAGATAAAAGTTTAAAAGATACTTTGTTCTACACACTTTATGGAATTGGATTAGCTGCTCCACAAATTTTTCAAAATAAAAGGGCATTTGTAATTGCTTTGAGAAAAACACCTACTAGACCAGATACAGAAGCCTTTGGTCCTGTAGTTATGTTAAATCCTGAAATTGTAAGCGAAACAGGTGCTAAGAAAAAAATGATGGAAGGTTGCTTAAGTATTGGTAATATTTATGGAGAAGTAGAAAGACGTTCAAAAGTGAAAGTGAAATGGTACGACACAGAAGGTAAAGAAAATACTGAAGAATTTACAGGTCTTTTAGGTAGAGTTATTCAACACGAATATGATCATCTTGAGGGAATCCTTTTTACAGATCTTGCCGATCCTAAAAGTTTAATGAGTGAAAGAGAATATAGATTAATGATAGAAAAGAAGAAAGCTCCAAAAAAAGATTAGGCTATGGATAGCTTTGATAATAATCATAAAGAATTAGAAGATGGTTTAAGAGATGAAGAGGCTACTATAGAAGAATACTATGCCACCTTACCACAAAGATTAGAAAATCTCATAAATAGATTTGAAGTTAATCAAGGCCATCCAATATTTCAAGAGGTTAATGAACATGTTCTACCTTCTATTATTGCTTCAAAAAAAAACTTTGAAGAGTACTTCAAAGAAGTGAATTGTGATTTAGCAGACTTAGAAAAATTTGGAATTGTAAAAGTCACCTTAGATGAGGAAACAGGATTAATAGCTATTTTAAATTATAATGTAGCCGGTTATACAAGGATTAACATTTCACGACCAGCAGGAATAACTATTTATCAAGAGGGAATAGGATATATACAATTACATGATTTGCTACCGACTCAATTCACCCTGATAGAAAGCGATTCAAATAGCTTAGATATTACTTATAAGTATATATACTTCGAACCTATACACAGTTTAGGTTTAGCTCAAAACGGCGCACATAGTATTTATAACTTTACATCTAGAAATAGAGCTATCGCAGGAAGTTTAGCTGGAATTTTAGAAGAATTGATTCATTCAAAGCAAGGAATCAGTGAAAAATTAAGTAGAGATCCAATAAAAGTATTTCAGTTAGAAAAAGAGGCTAAAGTGGCTGTATTTAAGTTGCTTAAAAAATTTAGGTCGAATGGATTAGATATAACTCCGGGGTTAAGTGAGGGACAGCTAGTTACTATGATAGAGATATCTTTACTTAGAAAGTCTCCACAATTGATTAGTCTGGACTATCCTCTTGTTGGGGATTTTTATGATGATTTTGAGTCTGCTGAAACAAAAGAAAGAAGGATTAGGATTGTTAAGAAACATTATACTGAGGAAGAACTTAGAGAAGTTCTAGGCCCGACTTCTATTGAAGAACATAGTGAATTATATAAAAATGATGCAGAAATTAGAGATAAATTTGTACAAATGAGAGCGCACTATGAAAAAAGTGTTAACAGAATCGAGGCTAAGATTAAGATAGAATCTGTGAGGAGATTTGACCTACAAGAGAAAGATAGATGGTGAGTTTTTGGAGTCGATATTAACTTAAGACAGGTAGAATATTTAAGTTTGAAGGAATTTGAGACTCAAATTAGGGGCGAATTAGATTTAGATGAGATACGGATGTATAACGGATTAATGAGATATGATAATCTTTTACATAAAATATCAGAAATTAATTAATCTGATAGCCTTTTTAACTCAGCTTCAACCTCTTCTAAAGAATCAAACTCTTTATAAACTGCGGCAAACAATAGCGCTCCTAGTTTATCAATAGCGTTTAATTTTTTTAGTACTAGATTACCAATAGTTACAGATTTAACTGCATCTGTATCCATTCCCATTAATTCCTGCTCAATCTCATCTATAAGCTCATCTAATTTCTCTTCAGGAATATTTCTTTTCTTTACAGCTTTTAGAATTCCTAACTTTAACTTCTCTCGATTAAATTCTTCAGTTTTCCCATTACGTTTACAAATATTTAAAAGTACTTTTTCTATTCGTTCATATGTAGTAAATCTTTTATTACAATCTTCACACTCTCTTCTTCTTCGAATAGAGTTTGTCACATCATTATCTCTTTTATCAACTACTCTTGTATTTTTTGATTTGCAGTAAGGGCAATACATACTGTAATTTATGCTCAATAATAGTCATATTATAGCTGTATATTGATGATAGAGCAAATATCAAAAAAATATATTACTGTTGCCAAAAATAAGTGACGATGATATAATTACTATAGATAAATTTTTATAAAATACTTATGTCAAATATAAGTAACTTGGGTAGTAGTGAGGCTGTACATGTTGATGTAGCTATAGGAGATGATTCTGAAGTTAAACAAGAAGTATTTGATTTAGATTCTGAGTTTTTTAAAGCTGAGCAATTTGAAGGTGCTTTAATAGTTTTTAATAAACAAGCTCAGGTTGAGCTTTATAACGGTAATGAAACTGTAGTAACTAGAAATGATTGGGCTAGAGCATTTAATGTTTTTTTCCTGAAAAGAATGGCGTCTTACCATCGTCAGTAGATGAGGCAAATGAAATGATGAGAACACTAAAAGTAATTCAAGCTAGTACATTAGATATCATGCTAGATAGTGATTTGATTTTTAAGTTAGATTCTGAAGTAGATACACCTCAATATAAATCTACTTATATAAAGGAAATAGCAGGAACAAAAAATTATTTTGCTAATACTTTAATTGATAAACTAAAAGAGTATACAGAACACGGTAATTGGCTTACGGTAGAGTTTGAGTTTTAAGTAGAATTTAGTCATTTTAATATTTGAAGAAGTATTACTGCAAAGTAATACTTCTTATTTTTTCTAAGATCATGATATTATTATTGTGATGAAGAACTTAAAAGAAAAACAAAAATGGTTTCATGCAACGGGAGTTTGTGGACATGCAACTGCTGCAGTTACAAAGATGTTTAAAGATATGGGCTGGTTTACTACTGGTTCTGACATCTCTTTTAACCCGCCTGCGGTAGATATTTTAGATGATGCAGGAATTCATTACATAGAAGGATATCACTATACTCACTTAACTAAAGAATTCTGGGAAAAAGAGCTAAGTACAGAATTAAATATTAATGATAAACCTGATCTTGCGCTTATAGTTGAATCAGCAACCTCTAAGAATAATGAATATAGATATGCCAAAATTAATAAGATAGATATGCGCCCCTACTCCCAAATATTAGGAGAGTATTTAATTAAAGATAATTCAATAGTTGTTGCAGGGTCAGCTGGTAAGACAAGCACTACAAGCTTGATAGAGTTCCTTCTAGAAAAATTAGATTTGGATCCAAGCTACATGATTGGAGGGACTATGGTTGATAATCCTGAGAGAGTAAGAAATACTGATTCAAAATGGTCAGTTATTGAAGGAGATGAATACCATAATATTAAATTAGCAAATGGAGCTAAATTTTTAGAATATAAACCCGACTATGTAATCATTACAAATATAGGGTATGAACATTTTGATATTTTTCCAACAAAGGAAAATTATATCGAGGAGTTTGGAAAATTGAAAAATGTTATTTCTAAAAAAGGATTCTTTATTGTAAAAAATAATGATGAAAATATTGAAAAGGCCTTAGAAGGGAGTCAAAATAAAATCATTAGATATGGCAAAAAAGGAGAAGTTAGCGATTACCAATATGAAACTTCAATAACAAAAGAAGGTTTAAGTAGTTTTAAGCTATTCAAAGATAACGAATTGAAAATTGAGGGTGAGACTAAATTGATGGGAACTTACAATATTGAAAACATGTTGGCTGCATATGCTCTATTGGATAATTTATCATTAATTGGAAAACTAGAAACACAAGAGGATGAACTAATATCATTTTTGAAAGAAAATCTACCTAAGTTTAATGGAATTGAAAAACGATTACAGATATTAAATTCTACAGAAAATTTTATAGTTATTGATGACTACGGAGTTGCCCCCTCAAGGGCTATAAATTCAATTAATACACTAAGAGAATATTACCCAGAATTTAAGGTAACTGCTATTTTTGAGCCTAATAGTGGAAGTAGAACTAAAGATAAGAAGCTTTTTATGGATTCTTATAAAGGAGTTTTCTCTAATGTAGATGAAGTCATTATCCCTACTCTTTCAACAGCAAAAGATGAATTTGCTGGAGTTGATGAATTTATGAGTTGGTTTAACGAACTAGGTTTTAATTCTATTCATATTGCCTCTGAAGATATACTGAACTATCTTCAAAATAAATTCAAAGATAAGAAAGAAAAACCCCTTATAGTTTTCTTTAGTGCAAATCGCCTAACTCAAGTCGCACATGATTTTTCAAACTGGATTTAATTTTTTTTATTAGTAATGTAAACGCATAGAATTATTTGCGCCTAGCTGAAAGATGAGTTTTCTAAAAGATATAATAAATGATTTAAAACTTATAAGAAAAAAACTACCCGAAGAGGCAAAGTTAGAGATACCATTTTTTTCAAAAGATGAGGAATACGAAAGGAAATTCTTAGGATTTCTTTTTGACGATAAACATATGACTAATTGGGAGTGGAGATGGATTGGATTAAAGAATAAACGAGAATACTTACATCTGATGGACGCTTCTTGTGGAATGGTTTGTTTGAAATCTATTCTGATGAAAATAGAGAATAAGGAACATTCTGTTATAAAACTTATGCAAGAGTCTAAAAATTATGGAACATATAATTTTGAAGAATTAGATAAAGGAATGTTTTACGAACCATTTGTTTTATTTATAAAAGATAAATTCAATCTAGATTCGAGAATATATCAGTACTTAAGTTTAAAGAGATTGAAGTATGAGTTAAGTCTAGGAAACTTTATTATTGCTTCAGTTCATCCCTATATTAGTAGACCGGTAATTAATGATAAGAATACACTAAAGGGAGGTCATCTAATTTTAATCACTGCTTACTCAGATAAATATAAAACAATTTCAATTCATAACTCTGATGGAATTCTAAATCTCTCTGATAAAAATTTCACTATTAGTTATAAAATGTTTTTTAAATATTTTGCAAAGAGGGGAATAATAGTGAGTAGTAAGTAGTAAGTAGTAAGTAGGTTGTAGTGGTTAGTGGCAAGTGAGTAATTGATATTTCACCTCTGACTTTTTACTTCTGATTTTTTTACTCTTTACTTCCCTTCCATTTTCTTATAAATTATTTTAAGGATCATTTAAAAAGTATTTCCATGGAATAGGTGATAGTTAGAAAGTTGCTTTTCTAGAATTTAACTTATCTATCTTTGATCTTATTATAGATTGCACTTTTTAACCTGACCGCGGCTGATTTTAGATGGAAATCTCTGGAATATATAGATATAAATAGTTTTTTAATTTATAGTCGGCTTAGAAATGATTCTATAGATCTAAAAGTTTCGCTTAACCCATAGGTCAGAAAACAGTATGCTTCATCGTATTTACGTGTGAAGCATTTTTCAAATTTAGGGGCTAAAAATATTTCTTCTGTTTCACAATACTTTCAAAATTTAAAACTAAATATAACTATTTCTTGAAAGTTACTACCGCATCACTTAGAATAAAAACAGTAGAAATAAGTACTGTTTTTACTATTAGCTAACTTAGATATACCTTGGAATGAGTGGATTAATTACAGTAAAAGATATTTTAGTAGGATACGATGTTACTGCTCCGGCGGAAAAAGAGTATGAATCTAAAACTAAAAGAAGAGCTTCGCATGAGTTTCAAGCTTATGCATATAAACTTGCCCACGATCTAAACCATCTAGAGAATCTTAAAATCTATATGCGTTTAGTAAAAATTACAGATAGATCACTACTTGAAAGAGTATATTCTTTTGTTGCTGATTCTAATTCTGATCATAAAGGACCTCTTTTTCTTTGGAAACTGAAGCAAATTAAGAAAGAGATAAAAGTAAAAAAACATAAGAAAAACTTTGATTATGATTTCGTTACAAAGAATATGCGTAGTATTAGAAATAGTCTTTATTCTCAGATTCTGAAAAACGGGAATAAACTAAATGAGAACGAGATGATTAATATTTTTACTTCTAAACTTGATATTAAATTATCAAAATTTAGAAAGTCTAAGAGGATACTTTTTTTAGGTAACTGCTCTACTCTTTTAAATGAGATGTGTGATGACCTTGGGCTAAATGTATATGGATTAGATATTTCACCAAAACTAACTGCAGCTATTAAAGAGAGTTGTAAAATTACTCCAAAATCGCACCATATTACTAAAGATTTTTTAACCAATAAATATAAAAGTGAGTACTTTGAATACGTTATGATAAGTCAACTTTGGTCATTAGTACCTATTGAAAGTGAAAATATTTACTTAAAAGAATTAAATAGAATAATTAAAAAAGGATCTTCGTTAGTTATTGAGTACAAAGAAAATTTCACTAAATGTGAACAAAAATGGAAAGAAATAATGATAGAAGGAAAAGAAGAACTATCTTTCTTAAAGAGAAACAACTCAGCAGACCTAATCGAAAAGGTGAAGAAGGAAGGCTTTGAGTTAGAAGATTTAATCCAAACTCCTAGATACAGCTACTTAATCCTTAAGAAAAAATAACTGCTCAATTTGTTTTGAGTGACTTTCAGTTCAATCTTCGGCTACAATACTTACATTAAAATGAATTATATGAAAGAAATCGAAATTTGGTCAGAAATAGAGGCTGACATTTATCATACTAAAATTAAAGAATTTAATGAGAAGTTTGGTCAGCCAAAAACAAAGAGGAGACTATCTTTTAGATTCGGTTTTAATAGTGATTACGTGACCAATACGAGAATTCGAATCACGAATGGTTATGCTGAGATTATGCACAAGACTGGAAGTAATCAAAAGACATTTGTACGAAATGAAACTGAATATGCTATTGATAATGAGCCAAATAGCATTTTAAAAATGGTGAATTTTTTTCGAAATATTCTTAAAGCTTCGGATGAAACACATTTTTATTTAATTCAATTCGAAAACTCAATTTGGGATATAGGTGATTATGAAATTAAACTTACCCATTAAATAGGAAATCAAAATATCTATAGTTTTGAAATTGAGCTACAAACTGAAGAGATGAACGAGGCTAACTTAGAGTCTTTAGCCTTAGATCTAGGACTTCCTATTAAAGATGAGATAAGAGACAATGCTTTCTGGAAGAAATTTAATGAAAGGGTTAATATTGATGTTAAAGAATGGAGTGATGAAAAAATATTAGAGATCTTATCAAAATATCTCTAATACCTAAGCTTCATACATTTTAATATTCTTTAATTCTTCTTGAATTCCGTTTCTCTGAGCTTGCCTAAAATTTCTAGGGAAAACATTAGGTGCGTGATGTGGAGCTCCTTGCATATTGACCAATAAAAGGTTTAGATATTTATTTTGTGCTTGATAAAGATATTTAAATTCAGCTCTATTTGCAACTATGTCCTTATCACTCATATAAATTTCTACCTGGATACCTAAACCTAATAACTTTTCAAATTCAGCTATTCCATTAAAGCGAGCCGCTTCGATTCCTGCCTGAGTTAGCTTGGCTATTCTATTTGGGTCAAAACCAATACCTACATCTGTAAAGAGCAGCGAATATATAGTTTGAAGATATGGCTTTGCAATTGCAGAAAAAGTAAATTTTGGCAATAAGTCATATATAAAACTTCTAACTTGAACGCCAACCGGCATTACTAGTTCTACTTTACTAATTTTAATACCTTGATTGACTAATCTAATTGATGTTCCAATAGCAGTAAGCGTTCCTATTGAGTGGCCTATGATAATTACCTCTTGATTAGTATTATTTAACTTATTTATCACTTCAACTTGCATATCAAAACATTTTTCAAATCTCAAAGCAACTTCTTCTTGAGTATATTTTTCATTTAGTAGTGTATTAAAGTTCATTTCATCTTGTCCTGGATGCCCAAGAGATACTACAGCTATTTTCTTACCGTCATTCTGTGGATCTCTAAGCTCTTCTAGGTAAATTTCCTTTGCATATGCAGCTGATGAGTTAAATAAAGCAGCCCCTCCTGGCTTATAGTAAACAATCTTATCAAACTTTGATAAGGCATCTATTTTTTCTTCTAAACCTAAGTTGCTATATTCTTCGAGCCCAAAAACTCCTATTGTCACCTTTCTTCCACTAACTATGATATCTAAATGCTCTTGCTCGTTATTAGCAGATTCAATTAGGTCTTTTTCTTCACTCATAGCTTCAGCGTCATAGCTTGGTTCAAAATCTATCATTCTAGTTATTATTAGTTGGTAACTTAAATTTAGGCTATGATATTATCACGTAATGTTACACTTATACAAAAATGAGTTTAAATCATATCCAAAATCAAATTCTTTCTAAACTTACTGTTTCTGAAGAGGGGCTGAGTTACACTATGTTAATCCCTGAAAATACAGCGAAAGATCTTTTTAATTACCATTTAAAATTTTTATTAGAGAAGAAATATATTTTAAAAAGTAATGATAAAAATTATTTTCTAACTGATGTTGGAAAAAGTTATGTTCAGCGAATGGATGTTAAGGGGGATTATAAAAAATACTTTAAATTCTCTGTTTTACCTTACGTAACTAAAGAAGAAAATGGGAAGAGATTTTTAATGAGACATAAACGAATTAGGCATCCATATTTTGGAGAAATTACATCAGTATCGGGAAAAGTTAAGTGGGGAGAGAAAATTGCAGAGGCTGCTTCTAGAAAAATTGAGGAAGAAAGTGGATTGATTTGTACAAACTTTTTACACATTGGTGTGTTACGATCAATTAGAAGATTTCCAAAAGATAAAGTTTTTCAAGACACTCTTTACCATGTTTGTATTGGTGAAAATCCGGAGGGTAACTTAAAAGAAAAGACTGAATTTGGTGAAAATTCATGGATGAGTTTTGACGAGGCAATTAAAAATGCAAAAAATAATGTAACCAACTCTAAATATTCAATAGAGATTATAAAAAGGATCAGAGATAGAAGTTTTGAAATGTTTTATTTTGAGGAGGATATTGAATTGGAGCATTTATAGATAATTTATCTATGATGAAAGATCAAATAAATCTATTATTGACAGATTATTAGCATAGATTGTACAATGGCGCCATGATAGATGGAGCAAAAGAAAACACTTCCACAGAGGAAAGATACTTTGCGACAAGTTCTAATACTGAAAATTTAGTAGGTTCACTTAGAGAAGCTGGTTAGGAAGTTCGAAATGAAAGTGATATTTTTACAATTTACTTAGTAAATTCAGAAGGTAAATGGAGTCGAAGTACTAGGGTACGAGGAACGGAAATTCATACTATAGGCGATTTACGAAATGCAGTTGCTCAGTCAACTCTAATGTCTAAAAATATGAATACAAGATCAAAGGTGCAAAAAGATGTCAGAATATGTGACTTTTTTAATGGAGATTTAGATGAGGAAACAATATATTTTATTAGAGAAAATCTATTTGTACTTAAATTAATAGATATAGAAGGAATAGCATTATCTGATATTCAGTTTGCTGTTTCTTCTAATAGGCAATATTTACTTCCTAAAGAAGCTATTACAGATGGTAACGATCTACCAAGAATCACCATTGATACTTCTTATACTCTATCAGTCTATAAAGAAGCAAAGCTAGTTGCTGAAATACCATTTAACTGGGTTAAGATTGAACTAAAATATCAAGACGATGATTCTGCAAGTGATTTAACTTTCTCTGATAAAAGAGTAGAAAAAGTACGAGAACTTTTTTCCGGTAATAATATTAGATTAATTGATGCTGATTTTATTGCTTGGCAAATTGAGTTAATATTGAATGAGCAATTAGAAAAAATAAATATTGATCTTGCTTTGGAAGATAAATATAGCATTCAAGAATTATAATGATAGAAATAGAAAGAAGATACTTACTAAAAAAAGATGCTTTAGATTTACTTTTTAAAGAGAATGATCTAACAGGTAACCAATCAGATAGCTCTATCAATATATATTTACTTGATAACCCTGAAGTACCATTACAAATTAGGACTCGAGGCGGGGAATGGAAATTTGCTTTGAAAAAAAAAGTAAATAATGACACTTACATAGAATCACAAGTAAAAATTGAAGAAAAAGATCTTTTAGAATTTCTACGAATAGCCTTCATATTAGAGTATAAGAAGTGCATGGTGTTAAGAAAAAATAGAAGAACTTTTCATATTGGTGATTTAAAGTTAGATATAGATCTTTATATTGATATTGAACTATATGTATTAGAAATAGAATATACTGGAAAATCTGAGGTGCCTGAAGTAACTGAAAAAATAATTAATGGATTTGAAAAAAATAATAAATTATCTTCATATAGGGCGGAAGATTTACAGAAATTAAAAGAGTCTATATTTGAAAATAAACTAATTAAAAGGTTTGAACTTCGAAATTTTAATGACATTGAAGAATTATACAAATTTGCTAATAGCTATAAAACTACCACTGAATAATCTCAATCCCCTTACTATCTAAATATTCATTAGTCTTACCAAAAGGTCTTGAACCGAAAAATCCTTTATTTGCTGAGAAAGGAGATGGATGAGGAGATTCAATTACCATATGTTTTGTCCTATCAATAGAATTACCTTTATCTTGGGCGTACTTTCCCCAAAGTATAAATACAAGATTCTCTTTTTTATCATTTAAGACATTTATAACTGAATCGCTAAATTCCTCCCATCCTTTTTTCTGATGAGATCCTGGAGTTCCTTTTTGTACAGTTAATGTTGAATTTAATAGTAAAACTCCTTGATTTGCCCATCTTGTAATATCAGGGTTGGTTGAGATTTCAATACCTAGATCTAAATAAAGTTCTTTATAAATATTTTGGAGTGAGGGAGGTACTCTATTTCCTTCTTTAGCTGCAAATGCTAGTCCATTAGCTACTCCTGGAGTATGGTATGGATCTTGTCCTAAGATTACAACTTTAACTTTTTCAAATGGTGTTGCATTAAATGCATTAAAAATCTGGGGACCTGGTGGAAATATAGTTTTAGTTTTATATTCTTCTTTAACGAAACTAATTAGTTCTTTGAAGTATTGTTTTTCAAATTCCTCTTTAAGCTCATTTTCCCAAGATTCGTGAATGTCTATGCTCATATATAGATTGTAGCAAAAAAATGAAGGTATACGAAGTGAGGAATTAAATTTATTAGGAAAGGGTGCAGGTAGTAACTAAGTAATTAGTAGTAACTTATTGTAGTTACTATAAATTACGTTTTTATCTTTATTCCTGGTTAGTATTTCCTAACTATTTTGTAATTACTCACCCTGCTACACTCATTCATGGCTAAATATAAAATCACAAAACAGAAACTCAAGGAATTGGAAAACGAGTTAGAAGAGCGTGTTAATAATCGTAGTGAGATTAAGAGTGAGCTAATGTATGCTGCAGAACAGGGAGATTTCGTAAGAGAGAATTTCCCTTATGATGCTGCTAAAGAAAAGTATGGTTTTAATGAAAATCGAATTGAAAGGATTAAGAATATACTAAAGGATTATGAAATTTAAAATGATCAAAGAAGTAATGATGTCGTAAGAATTGGGAGTAAGGTATTAGTACTGATTAATGATAAAAAGAGAGAGTTCCAATTGGTTTCTGATATTGAGGTTAATTCGAGGGAGGGGAAGATTTCGGTTAATTCTCCAACTGGTTTATCTTTGATTAAAAAACAAGTTAAAGATGACGGGTGGTTTGAGGTGAATGATAAGAAAATTGGATTTAGGGTTTTGGAGATAGGGTGATTGATTGGAAGTAGTGCAGGGCAGTTTCTGTGTCATGAGAATGTTTTTGAGCACTGTATAATCTTATAACTGTAGAGAGGTAGTAACTAAGTAATTAAGTAACTTATTGTAATTACTATGAATTACTAAGGTATAAAAATTACGATGGTTATATAAGTGTATTAATGAATGTTATTGATTCGAGGCACATAATACTCACACCTTAACTCTTCTCTAAACCCGTTCTTTATTACACTTTCCCTAGATGCACCACGTTGTCCTGTAATTACATAAACCCTTGAAATTCCAAGATCCTCAGCTTTATCAACTCTATGTTCTACCATCGCTGTATGGATTCCTTTACGTCTGAATTCACTATGGACCCCTGAATTTGTTAGATAAGCTATATCAAGTTTTTTTGAATATATGCAGGCTGCGTAACTTACGGCTTTATTATTTATATATCCTAGAACTATGTAGACTTCTTGTTCTAGATCGTTATTATTACTAGCATTAAACATTAATTCAGCAAATTCAGAAGCTACCTTAAGTCCATTCTCATTTCCATGAATAGTATCAACTAAGTATTTATAACTTTCAAAATTATCAATTGAAACTTTTTTAAATTCAAGATTTGGAATAAAATTTTTTATTTTAGACTCTGTTAAGTCTTTTTTGATTAAATGTTTAACCATATATGCATCACCACCATTATGTTTTAATCCGAGAAAATCAGCTTTAGAATCAACTAGATCTTTATCTTCTGAATGAATATAAAAAGCAAAGTCTATTTTTCTACTCTCTAGATTCGCTACTACTGAAGCTAAATGATCCCATCCTAAATTATTACAGTCTTTGAGAGGAGCGATTACGTCATACCAATGAAAATTTAATGGAGATAATCCGATAATTAAATCTTTATTTGTATATAGACTTTGATATATTGGGCCAGAATGTAACTTCAAATGCGTTGAAAGCAACTCTCTCTTTTCTTTTTTGGAAGTATTACTTATATCTAAATTCATTGAAAGACATAATCATTTCCTAGTCTTCTCCTCAGCCTCTAAAACAATTCTAAACGCATCTTCTAAAGAAGTAGCTGTAAAAGAACAACCAGCAGCATATAAATGGCCACCACCACCAGGAAAAGACATAGCAATATCTCTAACTTCTCTTTTCCCAAATTGCGATCTAAAACTTGCACCCCATTGATTTTCAACTCCACATTCCTTTTTTACTAAAAATCCCCACTCTACTCCTTCTATATTTCTAAGATAAAGATCACTAAAATAATGTTTCGCAAGACCTGCATCTGCTCTATCCTCTTCAGGTATATCAAGTAGATAAGTATAAGCGAAATTATCTTTATATCTTGTATTTTCAATAAGCTTAATTAAATACTCATTAGCTTTCTTTGTAAGTTTATAACTATGTTTCAAAATAGATTTTGGATCAACTTTAGCGTAATCGTAAAGATCTACAAATATTTCATAAGTCTGACTTTTTGGTTTTTCAAACTGGAAATTGTTAGTGTCTGAAATAACACCTATTTGAATTAGTTCTGCTATATATTTCGAGACTATTAAATCCTCTTTAAAATACCTCTAAAGCCTGTATATATTTCTTCAGTTGCAGACGCAAGAGCTCTATCTATATGTATGTCTACTCTATGTAATAAATCATTTTGATGATGATCTATTACAAGAATATTGTTATCTTCAATCATTTTAAAATCAGCATTATCAAAACACCTGCCTAAATCTGAAGCATCGACAATTACTAATGTATCGTACTTATCTAAGAATATCTCATCAAAGCTTTCAATATAATTACTTAGAATTTTCTTTAGATCTCTAATACTAGAGATTGGCGTTGAAGGTTTTCCTTCAAGTCGAATATCTATATCTTGAATATTATTATAATGAATACTTGCTAGCTCTTTAAATAATAGACAGCTTGCTGCTGCGTCAATATCCGCTCCTTGATGTGAGATTACTAAAATATTAGTAGCTTTCTTTAATGATGAATCTAATTTTTCTAATGCAACTTCTATATTATCTTGCATCTAATTTTTTTATAACATTTAAGACTGTGTCTACAGCTTTTAATGAACTTGGTGCTTCTACATAACAAGCTGCAGCTAAAGTATGCCCTCCTCCATTAAATTCTTCAGCAATTTCTTTAACATCTTTGTTTCCGTGTAGTGTTCTAAAACTTACATACCATTTTTTAGATGTATCATTAAATCGTTCACTTGATGAATTTCTTACAACGAATCCCCAGTTTACTCCTTCTAATGGTTTTAAATATACATCAGTAAAATATCTTCTAGCAAGATTTATACCCTCTTCATTTTTAACTTCTGCAAGCTCATCTGAGATATATGTATAACAAAAGCCATCTCTATACTTTAGATTTCCAACAAAATTTATAAAAAATTCATTTGCTTCTCTTGGAATCATATAACTATTGATTACTATTCCTTGAGGATCTACATTTGCAAAATCTCTAAATTCCGCCATTATTTTATATGTATTCTTATTTACTCTTTCAGTTATTAAGCCAGCGGAGTCAGAAATTATTCCTATTTGAATAAGTTTTGCTTGTAGCTCAGTTATTACTAAATCTTTATTTAATACTTCTCTAAAGTCTAAATATATTTGTTGAGTTGCGGCTGGAGCTAGATCGTTTATATATAAATCAAGTTTATGTAGTGGGGTCTGGTCGTGATGATCAATAACTACTATTCTTGTATCATTTAATTCATCTATATTTATACTTGCAAAACAATTCAATAAATCTGCAGCGTCAATTACAAAAATCGAATCATAGGTTTTTAGTTTTAAATCATTCTTATCTTCTACTATATATTTTTCTATCTCGCTTAATTCTTCAATATATTTAACATGTTTTGAAAGAGGCTTAAGAACTTTAATATCGATTTTCTTAATATTCTTGTAGTGATTTTCTATTATAGATTTAAATAATAAGATGCTTGCAGCTGCGTCTATATCTATATTTGGATGCGTAGTTAGTAAAATCTCTTCTGAAGATTTTAGTATTGAGTTTAGTTTCTCTAGTTTTAATTTATGGTAATCATTCATCTGTAGAAATTATAGCAGTATCTGGCAGGAAGCTGAAAAGTTTGCTATGATCCGATTGATTAAAAATAAAACATGTCAAATATATTAGTAGCACATAATAATCCCCAAGTTGCAACGGCTATAGCACTAGCTTGTAAGGAAGTTGGAACAGTTAAAGTAGGAAATAATTTGGTTTCTGATGAAGTCTTTATACTTGATCATAGGAGGATGTGGCAGGGACACTTAGAATGCAGACGTATAGATGATGAAGAGGCTAAATTATCTAGTTTAGTAAATATCACACCTGAATTGGATTTACTTATTATTGATCATAACATTATACAAGTTCTAAACACTAAGGAAAGTCTTCAGAAACTCCTAGAAGCAAATGGCTTTAAAGGAGGCATCATACCGAAAGATTTAGAAAGGGTAGTAGATAATTCAGATGATATTATAGAAATACATCATACTAGATTGGGTAAAATGATTGATGATTCACTTTCTCCTAATGATAATGAGCTAACAGAAATAAGTACAGATTAGTTAGTATCTAAAAGCTTAGTCTGTTAAAATTTTTGTAATAATATACTAAACATATATGTCAAAAATTCTAATAGTAAACGACACTACGGCTACAATAGATGCACTTAAAAATGGACTTATTAAGATGGATATTGCCCCTACTGACGTACTAATAATGAATACTCGAAATTGTGTAGAAATCTCAGAAGATACTGGTGAATTAGTTTTAAGTGCGGTTGATGCGAACGGAGTAATTGCTGATCTTACATCTATAGATGTGGTTATTACTAATCATTTTCAACATGGACTAGACATTACAGGTAGAGAAATAGTAAGTTATATAAAAATGGAAAGTCCTGATATTAAAGTAGTTGGTATTAGTAACTTTAGAGAGCTCCAAGAAGGAGAGATTCCTTATACTGACCACTATTACGGTTCAGAAAGTAAATCCAGAATAATTTCTAAAAAAGCAGATGATACATCTGAACTAGTAGGTCAGAATCATTCGAAACCTCAAATTTTCCAAACATAGATCTAAATAGCGGAGCTGGCCTAACATTAGGTATTGACTCTTCTGAACTTAGTGATTATCAAATGACTATGTCTAAGATAAATAAATTCCTAATTAATTTAGGTGTAAGAAAAGATTTAAGATCTAATTCTGATATTTTTGTAGGATCTGCTGCTTAATTTATATATACTACTGCTCTAGCCAATGTGTATATCCTTTATCGAACATATGCTGTTGTAGTTTTAGTTTTATTTCTTTACTACCTCCTTTGAAGATATCTAATAGTAGTTTTGGTAAAACTCTAGCAATCTCTATTTCTCCATTAGCAACAGTACCATCTAAACTAGTGACGGCTAAATAAGTTAAGAATTGTGCCAATACTCTCTTTAAATTTGTTAATTCTAAAACCTCTTCCCAAGTAAAATCTTTATCCGTATCAGATTCAACGAACTCCTCATCTACCTAATTCCTAGGAATTAGGATTTTCTCAAGTGCATCAATAGCAACATAGGCTGCAGGCTGATTTTGTAACGATGATAGAAATTCAACTCCAATTCTTTGTTTCGCTTTAAACTTATCTGGAAGTAAACCATTAAAGTCGATATCTACTCGTCTGATCATGTTATCAATAACAATCTGAGCTTCATCATTAGATAAGTTTCCATTAGTTCTTATAAGAGTATAAAATGTTGCAGTATTATCTTCGGTTCCCCCAGATCTGGACTCTTTACTAGTTTTTAATATACCAAAGACAATTCCGTTACCTCTAACCCTTCTTTTACTATCAACTAATTGATTATAAAGATCTTCCATGAAGGTAAGTATTGAGACTACATCATTATCGGGTTTAAAAATCTCTTTTTCAGAAAGAGGTAAGTATGTTCTAATTCTAAATCCTTGCTTTTGGTACTGCATGTCAGTTATCGTATTTGCTTGGATTCCAATCTTTAAAGTTTGGAAAAATTCTGGTATTGTTTTAAAGTCGTTATAAAGAAAATTAGCCGCTTCTGCAATTTCTCTAATCCCCATTTTGTGATTTTTAAAGACTGGACTAACTTCGTCTACAAACCATTCACTTGTATCAATAACTACATCTTTAATTTCTATTTGTTTATTAAGCAACCGTAACTCGGAATAGGTACATTTCAATCTACCTAACCTTAGTCTAAGATCAGCAGGAGACATATTTTGCATTTCAGCTGCTGCTACTATTGCTCCTCGAAGTGCAGAGCCTTGAATCTCAATAACTAGTTCATTCCCTTCATGATCAAACTTGTAAAAGTCATCATTAAAAAAGTTATCGAATTCTGAATTTTTAGCTTCTAAATAACGCTCGGACATATGTTTCTATTAATCGGCAACATTATGTTATGTATATATCATTTTAAGAAGCAAAGTTTTGTTTAATTGTACTGTAAAGTGAAATAATGTATCTATATAAATAATTCAAATGAGCTTTTTAGAGATACTAATACTAACATTTTCTGTTTCTGCAATGAGCGTAGTAGCCCTTGGTTGGTTTCTTTATGTAACATCTAAAATAAAGGCAAAAAACTCTGGAAATGCCTCTGATGAATTGAGAAGGATGGAGCTAATGAAGCTAGAATTTGATTATGCAAAAGAATCCTCTATAAATGCTCAACAAGATAGATTAACTCTAGTAAACTTCTATATCGGACTATACGCTGGTTTCTCAACTTTAAGTTTTGGTGTTAGTGAGATTCTAAGTAACGAGAAAATCTCTAATATATTACCAGTAGCATTTGTTGGTCTTGGTCTGATCTCATATGTTTTTATCTTACAATTAGTAAGGCTTAGGCAAGCTTGGATAGAATCAGTTAGAGTGATGAATAGAATTAAAAGTTACTTTTTAGAGCGAGACTCTAGTTTAAGAAACTATATAATTTGGAATACTGAAAGTATTCCTAAAGCTGAGAAATTTAAAACTCTAAATTATCTCTCTGCAATACTGATTGCTGTAATGGGAGGGGCCGCTATTTCAATGGGAATTTTAATAGCAAATGGAAATGGAATATTATCAGTACTTCTTGGACTTACTTTCTCGGTTCTCTCTATAACAAGCTATCATTTGATGCTTAAGTATAAGGTTTAAGGCAAAAATCAAAAGTATAAAGTATAAAGTCAAAAGGCATAAGATATAAGACATAAGACATAAGGCAGAAGAAAAAATACAAAAGCAAAAGGCAGAAGTAAAAACTCATGTATAAACATTCTGTGTAAATCTGTTTAATTAGTTCGATCAGTGTTCTATTGCTTTTAGCTGCTAATTATGACATTTACTTTGGTGTTAACCCTGAATCGAGTTCAGGGATTCAGGAGGAGTACAATAGTAATTAATAGTAACTTATTGTTTATTGATTACTCACTTACTCTTCATTAGTAGAATCAAGAATTTAATTATCCCACCCCAAGCTCTTTTAAACCTTTTCCAAATCATTTTAGGATTTCCTCGTTCGCTGAAGAATGGTCTTAATATTCCTTCAAGGCCAAAATTAGAAATTATCTTTGGTACTTTTCTTTTAGAACCTGAAACATAATCAAAAGTTCCTCCAAGACAAAATGTAACCATTGGTTTTAGCTTCTCTTTATTTCTATTAGCCCATTTCTCTTGTTTAATTGGTCCATATGCCATGAATAAAATATCGGGATCAGCTTTGTTTACAATATTTATAATTTCATCTTCTTCTGAAATATCTGCCGAACCGGAATATAATCCTACAATATTAATATTTGGATACAGCCCTTCTAACTTGTTTTTTGTTAGCTCTCCCGTATTACCCTCTCCAAAATCAAATCCTCCGAGTAAAAATACTTTATATTTATTATCTTCAGCTAATTTACTAACGTCGTAAATAATTTCAGATCCAGATAATTTTTCTTTAATTTCATCTTTAAAGAATTTTTTATTAAATATAGCTCCAAGTAAACATTTAATCATTGGCTTATAAACTCCGCTTAAGCTCATATACTTTAAACCTAGAGATATTCCAAACCCATCGGCAATACTTATATCTGAACCATTAATTACTTTTTTAAAATCTTCGTCTTTTTGTGCATTTATTATGAACTCAGAGTATGGGGTTACAACGTAGCTTGGTCGTTTGTCTTTTATTAGTCTATCAACTTCAGATATGAATTCATCTTTTGTTAGGTTGTTTATTTTTATTCCTAATAATTTCTTCTCTTCCATTTATTTAATAAAAGTAATCTATAATATCATAAATGTTATTTACATTGGATCTCTTGTCTTCTAGGTTAAAGTCTGAGGAAACGTATTTCCAGTCTACTGGAAGATTATGTTTTAAATGATTTGAGTTTATATAAGTCAGATGTTTGGTGAAATCGTTGTGATTTCGAATGTAATGGTCGTGGAATGATTTTTGCCATTTGAATTTTGGGTAAATATTTGGCATATTCTCTTTCAATATATCCAGTTCATTAGCAAACTTATCTATCTTTGCTTTAGGTTGATAATACCGATAATGAAGGCGACAATGGCCATTGTCGCCTTCATTATCTCCGGTTAGATTGTAATTCTTTAAAGCTCCATCGCTGCATCCCATTGCTATATTTATATTTCTTGAAACATGTCTTTTTAAAAACTGCATAATTTTCGAATGATTCCCAATCTCATAATTAGGTTTGATTAACAAATGAAAATGATCATACATTAATGCAAAACCATATAGTTTAAACTTATGTATTTCCTTACATAAAATTAGCTCTTTCATCCAAATCTCAGCTAAATATGAATCTTCAAAGTAAGGATATCTCTTAAATGTATTTGATGTAATGAAATATATTAAGTTCTCATTATTAATTCTCTTTTGTGAATCTTTATGAAATTTGCCGAATTTCATATGATAATATAATAGTTACTATTAATTACTATAAGTTACTTTTAAGTTCTATTGACTAAGAAAAACTTTTCATTGTAAGTATCTCGAAAGAAACATGAACAATTATCAAATTACAAACATAGGTTGGAGAGGAAATGATAAACATAGCTATTATCCAATTCTAGAGTTAAAGGACTCTGAAAAAAAAGATATACCCTTAAAAGATTATGTATTTAACTTTAGATTGAGTGAAGAAAAATTCTGTACTGGTTATTATGAATTTTATGATAATGGTAACTACTATCCATGTCCTTTAAATAACAAAGTCGAATCAAAGACTGAGGATCAATGTAACTTCTGCGAATCGAAATTTGGTTTTAAGTCGACATTTTTTTACGGTAAAAATCCGAATGAGAGTATGCGTAATTTTATGAAACAAGATTTCCTTGTCTATCTGACTTTCTTTTACCCTAACATAATAAAGGTTGGAACTACTTCAGCTAAAAGGTCTGGAAGAAGACTTATTGACCAGGATGCTCTACTCTATTTTTTTATAGCAAAAGGTGACGCTTATCAGGTTTTAGCTTTGGAAAAATACATCTCAAAGAATTTCGATATAATAGAAAGAGTGAGTTCTAGAAAAAAGTTGAAGAATATAGAATTTAATAATTTATCTAAAAAACATCATGATTTATTAATCTCAACATATCAGTCTATTTATCCAAAATTGAAGGATAAAGAGAAATTTAAAGATATGCTGTATTCGCCAGATAATATAGCTATTGTAGATTTTACAAAAATAGATTTATTATATTTTCCAGATCGAAAGGTTAATTTAATGAAAGATGAGTTAATTTTAAATGGTAAATTCTTAGGTTTAAGAGGGAAATATTTACTTTTAGAAAATGATGAGCAGATATTTGCTTTTGAAAGAAATTATTTAGTTGGCCGAAAGGTTGTAGAGTATGTTGAGGATTGGAGATATAAGGTTGATGAGCCAGAGCAGTTGAGCTTGTTGTAGGGCAATTCATTAATGGCCCCTATTTGTACAAAATATTTTTGGGGTGTCCCTCACCTTAGCCCTCTCCCAGGAGAGGGAGTCTGAATAATGAAGGCGACAATGATCATTGTCGCCTTCATTGATGTAACCTTCGTTATTGCCGTTTCTTATATGAATACAATAATTCTTGATCATTTGAAAAACTAAAAAGCTAACAAATAATTTGAATGATATAATATTAAATATGTTAAAAGGAGAATCAGAGCTATTATCAAAAAGAAATATTACCGAGAATGTTTTGGAACTGACTTATTCAGTTCCAAATGACCTAACATTCATCCCCGGTCAATTTATGAATATTTCCGTAACGGCTCCATATAGAAGACCTTATTCTATTCTTGATATGAAGGATGGAGAAGTAAGTTTTATGATTGGGGTTGGTGAACCTGGAAAAGGCTCGGACTATTTTAAAGAAGTAGAGATTGGATCAAAGACTACTTTAATGGGTCCGCTTGGTAGATTTAAGCTGAATGATTCATCGAATAAAAAAATATTTATTGCTACAGGTGTTGGAATTGTTCCTTTTATCCCTATGATTAAAGAACTTTTAAACCCAGCTGATGGAGTTAAAATAGAGACTGAATTATTTTTTGGAGCTAGGTTTTTAAATGATACAAAAGTTGTAACTGATTATTTAGGAGATCTTATTACTACGGATAACAATCTAATTGTTATGAATGCGATAACAAAGCCTGAGCATGATGAATTAGATTTTTTTCATGGAAGAGTTAATGTTTTAATTGATAGCCGAAAAGATAATATTGATTTTAGAAATACTGATTTTTATGTGTGTGGAAGTAATGAAATGATTAAGGGTGTACGAACTCAACTTAAAGAGTTAGGTGCTGATCAGATATTTATGGAGAATTATGGATAGGAGTTAAAAAGTAATAAGTCAGAAGTAAAATTAATAAAAAGTAACAAAAACTAGTATATTCTTAGAGTTAGGTTTTATATTGTAAAATAAAATAATTATTAATTTAATAGTATGGGGATTTGGGGACGAAATGATCATTCTGATGATACATCAGCGGCGTTAGACAGTACTTTAGCAAATGAACGAAGTGAAGTGGAGGTCGCAAAAGAATATGTAAATGAAACTACAGCTGCTATGGTTTTTAAAAGAACTGAAAGTGGGGCTTATACTAATGTGGTTATTTCTCCAACCAATAATTCTCATAAATTAGATGATATTAAAGGCGACGGATTAGATTTAGGAAATTCTCATGCTATTTCTGGGAGCGGTAATAGTCCGACTGATAGGCTCATTGATATTATAGAATTGACAATGTTAAGTTCTGTAAAACCAGCTGATAAAAAGAATATTAAATCGGTTATGAATGGAATAGAGAGGGGTAAGTCTCAAATAGAAAGAACATTAACAGAGGTTGAAAGACAGGCGGCGCTCCTGTAACGGTTTCATTAGCTATAAACGAATTTAAACAAGCTGATCGTGCTAATGCAATGTCACCATATTCTAATTCTGCTGTTTTTTTACTATCGAATTGGTATACCAAGTGAAGCAAATGGAGTTGCCCAAATTACTGAAGTAGGTTATTTTGAATCTAGTAAAATTATTCCTTCAGAATCTGATCATGGGGCACTTGCAGAAGAGATCTCAAATCGAATCACTACCTAGTAGTATACTTTAAGGTATTAGCCTACGACTCGGTAGAAATATACAAAGATGTACACGCATCTCTAAATAGAAATTATAAAATACATTTGTTTAATACTTTTGTTATCTGTTTATTGTTTTCTTCTATATCCCCGTCCCTTTAAAACGCGTGCGGGAGTTTATTAAGTTCAATATAATCACCTCTAAATTCTGTAGGAGTATTTTTATAGAAACTCTTAACCATCTCTGTACTTAATCTAGGAAATCCTTTTGAATCATTTTTATCTCTATTCTTAAATTCCTTTTCAATGTAACCCTCTTTAGAGTAGTTTTGAACAGTAAGATGAACTACATCAACTTTAACTTTTTCTTTTAAATTTTTAAGTTGATCTGATGCCGTTGTATTTTTAGGTTTATAGTCTGAAAAACCTCCCCATTTATATGAATCATTCATTATAAATTCATCACTTAACTCATAATCAGAAGGATCGATGAAAATTAAATGATCAGCTCCAAACTCTTGAAGCTTTGAAAGTGTGAGACATGCTTCTACAGCTCCGTCACTAACAGATATAACTGTATATTTTCTTGTTTTAAAACTTCGCTTTAGATACTTAATTGCTTGTGTTAACTCGTGAACTTGAGTTTTGAAATCATCAAAAGAATGGGGTTTATTAACTGAATGTTATATATATATATATATATATATATAATTAAGATCTGCTCTAGATTTTGAAAGATTTATAAATGAATGTTGAAAA
>JAUZRK010000019.1 GCA_030950485.1 Candidatus Dojkabacteria bacterium
AAATAAAGTGACCATTATTTTTCTAGCGAAGAAGCGAAAGTAAAAATCAATGAGAAGGTTTCAACATGTCAATATTATCTTCACTACGGATTTATGACGGTTTTCTTTAATCGTTGGCAAAGTTTTTATGGTTGTCCTACCCGAAATTCCCACGTATAAGTATCTACATTGTTAAAACTTATAGCAGGTATCTATGATCCGGATAAAGGAAGTACGCTAGAAGTACAGGGGAGGGTTATTCCTTTTCTCGAACTTGGAGTTGGATTTAATACAGATCTTACAGGATCAGAGAATATATATCTAAACGGAACAATTCTAGGAATGACTAGAGAATTTTTAGAGAATAAATTTGATGAAATAGTGAGTTTTGCTGAACTAGAGGAGTTTATAGATGAACCAGTTAAAAACTATTCAAGCGGTATGATGCTTAAATTAGCTTTCTCTATAGCAATTCAAGCAGAAGCAGATATTTATATCTTAGACGAAATACTAGCGGTAGGAGATGCCCTATTTCAACAAAAAAGTAAGGATGTAATTAATAAATTTATAGCAGCAGGAAAGACAGTACTATTTGTAAGTCATGATATTGGATCTATTCAGAAATATTGTAATAAGGTTTTATGGTTAACTAAAGGTAATGTATCATTTTTTGGCGAGACCGATGATGCTGTAGCTATGTATAATCAGAGTCTGTTAGAAGCGGAGAAGAAGAATATGAAACAAAATCAAGATCCAAATCAAGTCGGATCTTTAGAGGTAATGGTTGATAACGTAGATGTAGAAGTTAAAGACGATAACATTATTATCAAAGCGAATTTAAAACACAATAAAGCTGTAGATAATCTAAATATGAATTTTGGTATATATACAGAGGAATATGACCCAGTTACTGCTTTTAGGACCTCAGACGAGGGCGTAGAGCTTAAAAATGATACAAAAACAATTACAGCAATTGTTAAAAGATCAAATTTACTACCTGGAAAGTATTATATTAATACTGCGCTTTATGGAAATAAAGAATCAGAACCATTTCACTGGAAACGAAAGATAGGTGTTTTTATGCTAAAGAAAGATAAATCTGTTTCTAAAAAGAAAATAAGAGGAGTAATTAACTTAGAACATTCTTGGTTAAATGAATAGTAAAAAGAAGGCTATAGTTGTTCTTGGAATGCATAAAAGCGGTACTTCAATGCTTGCTAATCTACTGCAACTAGCTGGAGTCTATCTAGGAGAAGAAGAAAATCTTAAAGGACCAGCATACGAGAACTTATTCGGTTTTTTTGAGAATAAAGAAATTCTTGATATAAATGAACGTTTATTAGAGATACTTGGAGGCAGTTGGTACAAACTTCCACTATTTGAAACAGGTTGGGCAGAAAGCGATCATTTAAATGATCTATATAAAGAAGCTAAAGAGATTTTAAATAAACTTTCTGAGAATCACGCTTTAATAGGTTTTAAGGAACCTAGAACTACTGTTTTAATGCCTTTTTGGGAAAATGTCCTTAAAGAAAACTTCGATATTAGAAATATATTAATTTATCGACAACCTAGAGAAGTTGCTAGATCTTTAATGCAACGGAATAAATTTACTGAGAATGAGGCTATTGATATATGGTTTAAATATAATCAAATAGTCTTAGATTACTTAGAACTAAAATCATTTGAAATAATAAGATATGAAGATTTACTTGAAGATGCTGTTTCATATTCAAAGTATCTATTTGATAAGCTAAAAATTGATTATTCAGAAAATGTATTACAAGAAATATACTTTACAGTAAGTAATAGTCTTAGACATTCTAGTTATAGTGACGAAGATTTCTTTAAGGACTCTAACTATAAACAAGAATATAAGCAATTACATAAAAAATTGATAACATTAGATAAAAAGTTGAATTTAAGTTTTCGAAAGACAGAATTTATTGAAGACAAAGATTTACATATTAAAACCCTAGAAGATAAGCTAGATAAGATAAAAAGACAAATGAAGCAGGATTGGTCTAACTTTGAAAATGAAATGAAAAATCATGGGAAGACAATGGAGGAAAGGGATTATTATAATTGGAAATTAAAAGAATTAGAAAAAGCTTCAAAGAATAAGGGAAATCAGGTTATAATTGCTTCTATCCCGATAATCGGGCAATTATTTATTGTGTATAAGTTTATAAAGAAGCAACTTAGTAAATGATAAAAACTATTAATCTTAAGAAAAAGGAGACTGATTACGTCTATAGTGATGATGAATGGGATAATTCTAAGACTGAAAAATTCCTTTTAGATTTTTTTGATAAGCCCCAAAGTAAAAAAAATGAAGAAATTGAGGCACTTCTAGCTGAAGGACAGTCATGGCCTAAGATTGTACATCTTTCTCCAGAAAGACATGCTTTGTTGAATTGGTATGATTTTGAACAAGATGCCAGCCTACTTGAAATAGGAGGTGGGTTAGGTGCATTAAGCCATATTTTTCTAGAAAAAGTAAAAAATGTAACTATTAATGAATTAAGTGAAATTAGAGCAGAGGTTATAAAGAAAAGATTTAGCGATAAAAAATTTGAATTAGTAATCGGAGACATTAGAAAATATGAAGCTGAAGAGAAGTTTGATTATATTACTTTAATTGGAGTACTTGAATATGTAGCTCTTTCTGATAGCGAAGCAGATTATATTAACTCTTATGTTAATTTCTTAGAGTCTGTATCAAAAATGTTAAAGAAGGGTGGGAAGATCTTGATAGCGATAGAGAATAAGATAGGAATGAAATATCTAACAGGGGGTAAAGAAGATCATATAGAAGATAAGTATTTTTCTAGTATAGAAGAGTATCCAAACTTTAAAAAAGAAAAAGTAAGAACATTTTCAAAATCAGAATTAGAGAGTGTAATTACAGATGCTGGTTTTTCAAAAACTAAATTTTATTATCCGTATCCAGATTATAAACTACCAAAAGTTATATTAACTGACTATGCTGTACAGAAATTAAGGCTTGAAAGTAGTAGCTTTGCTACTAACTCTGATCAGGCTAATAAGCCAACTGAGCTTTATAATGAAGTAATGTTGGCTAAGACACTTTTAAAAGATAAAACAATAAATAATTTTTCTAATTCATTCTTAGTTGAGATAACGAAATGAGCATAGTATACGTAAGAACAAACATGTCTAGAAAGGAAAGATTTAGGATATCTACAAAGATAATCAGAGTCACTCATGAACTTTTTGTACGAAAGGAATCTATGGCGAAAGAACCTTCTCATATAAATGATATAGAAAAGAATTATAAATTCATTGATAAAAGATATGAATTCTTAAAACAGCCAAAACTTTTAAAAAAGGGGAAAGATTTTATAGACTTTGAATTTATTCCTTCAAAATCTCTATTTTATAAAGCAGAAGAATCACTTATAAATAAAAGGTTTAATGATGTATTAAATGATCTTTCAGTAGTAAATGAAATTATCAATAAATTCGAATCAGAAAAAGTTAATACTTATAAATCTAGAGGTTTTATAGAGTTATTTGATCCTGAAAGTAAGTTTTCTGATGAAGTAGAGAGAGGATGTATAAAAGATATACCTTTTGATATTACATCTGACAATCTTGTTGAAAATCAGGAGCTAGAGCTTTACTTAATTGATCCAGAATGGTTTATTAGGTTTTCAATCGAGACTAACTATTTGAAATTTAGAATCATTTACTCACTTGCTATTAGGTTGCAAAAAGTCATAAAGACACTTGTAAGTGAGGATTTCGAAGTTGTAAATATTTATGATGATTTATATATTCCTACAAAATGGATTGAAGCATTAAATTTAGATATAAAAATGTTCCCTAGGTTTATATATTATGAAGTACAATTCCAGAAAGCTCATAATTATCTATATATAAATTATGATAATTATGATTTTTCAAATCTAGGAAATAAATACTCATCTCGATCAAAGAAAAATAGAGCATTAGTAAATGAAGCTTTAGATGGTTTGATTAATATTAATGACCTGGAAGATAATCCTAAATCTAGCTACAATGATCTAAGAGAAGAACTTGAAAATATTAAGAATTCAAGACTCTTTAGATTTAAGGAAAAACTAAATAAGCTTAGATGGTTAAAACAAAAATAAAAAAAATTCGCTTCATAAAAGAATCTTCAGAAATAGAATCATTCAATAGAGAAAACGAGAAATACAATCTTGATATAGAGCTTAGGACTAACAATGATATTAACTCATTCTTTTCAAATCTCGGTAACAATTCAGAAGAAGAATACGTATTAGTACTATTAGGAAGGGTATATATAAATAGAAACTTTGATAAATTTATCGAGCTATCTATAGAAAAAGCTAATAAACAGTATGGGGAAGAAAGCTGGGGGGCGATTAGTCCTGAAGGATTTAAAATATATAGTGATAAAGAAACTAAACCAATAAATTTTGTTAAAAAAGGTACTAACTCCACTAGAGGAATTCCATATAACACAAAAGATTTATTACCTTCATCTACACTTTCGAATAGAGTTATTTTGATAAATTTAAAGAATATTAAAGATAAATCGATTAGTTTTAATATTACTTCTGCTAAAAATATTGGATTTAATTTAGCATTTACATTTTTTAATTCAGGGTTAATATGTCTGATTGACTCATTACTTTTCTGTATATACGATGAAGAATCTTATCTAGATAAAATTGAGCTTTCTTCTAGTTATAAAAATATACTAAATGATGAGACTATAAATACTTCTGATTCTAACGCTGCACTTAATGGTGAGGGAAAAATAAATTATAAACAATTAGTTATAAATTCTTTTAAATTATTAGATTTAAAACGTAAAAAACTAACATTTATAGCAAGAGCATATCCAGGTAATTCAACAGAAACCCTTCAGAGAAGATTTAAATTTTTAGAACAAGTTATTAGTAATAATAGTTCATTAATAACACCTAAAGTTTTAATTTCTGCTAATGGATATGAAAAACAATCAGAAAAATACCTCAAATTACAAGATCTAATTAAAACTTACGGAAAGCTTAATATAGAGTTTGTTGAGACTAATGATTATTCAGAAAAATATCCTAGAGTTTCAAATATTGAAAATGCAGTTAAGCATATAAAATCTGAGGATAGCTCTTATGTTATTTTTGTTGATGGAGACGACTTTACACCTAATGATAATCTTTTAGGGCAAATTGATCTAGTACTTGGTAATGAAACAATAATTATTGGAGATTCTAAAAAATATAATGAAAAATGGGAAGGAGATGAATTGAAATCCCAACAGGATTTGGGAGTTTATAAAGGAAATAAGTTTTATAAAAATTTAATTGGTGGAAGTTATGTTCCAATTTCATCTATCATTTATCCAATTAAGGCATTAAAAGAAGTATTTAAGAATCATGAGCTTAAAGGAGACTACCTTGAAGATTACTTTATTCTTTTAAATTCTTTTAAATATGCAAACCCAATTTACTATCCTATTATTATAGGGGGAATTTCTTTTTATGAAGAAAATACGGTTGGACAGCAAGATAGGACTCACTGGTTATATAGCGAGGCAGATTTTATGAATGAGTATATACTTAAAAATGATTACTCTAGTTCTATATATAAATTTACAAATAGCTTAGGCGAGAGCGCAAGAGTAGTTTCTGACTGGGAAAAAGCAATAAATAGGTATAATGAGTTAGAAAAATTTTATGCGTCTAGTAATTTAGATGAGCCATTAAATAAAGATAAGGGAAATAATGACGTCTTAGAAATTGCAGATAAATTTAGTAATGTATTAGGTTTAGATGAATTAAGAACTAAAAATCTACGTGATATATTTTCTTATTCGCTTAATTTTGTGAAAATAAAAAATAGAAAAGTAGTAAAAATACTTAGAAAGTTTAATAAATAATGAAAAGAATTGATGTTCAAATATTATTATATGATTCATTGGAAGCTATAAATGCTTTGATGAAGAGCCTTGTGCTATTAGACAGTAGCGAATATAAATTAGTGATTCATTTTGTTAAACATGATGACTTACCAAAAGATTCCTATTTAGATTTATTAGAAGTTTATAAAAAAGATATCAAATTTAGTTTTGATGAGAATACTAATATAGGTTTCGGAAACGGTCATAACTGGCTATTTGAAAAGTATAAAGATAAATATGAAGAACTTATTTGGATACTTAATCCAGATACAATAGTATTTCATAATGCATTAATAAACTTAGAAGACTATATTTCTAAAATTCCTAATAATTGGGGAATATTAGAGTTTAAACAAATACCAGAGGAAAATCCAAAGGACTATGATCCAGAAACATTGATTACAAATCGTTGCGCAAGTACATCTATGATAGTTAAAAAGGAAGCTTTTGAAAAAGTTGGAGGATACGACTCTAATTTTTTTATGTACGTTGAGGATATGGATCTTTCTTGGAGAATTAGAATAGAAGGATATAAATTATATTTACTTCCTAGATGTAAGGTTGTTCACGAAATTGGAAGTTCTTCTCGAAAAGAAGATGAAGAAATATTTGAGAATGAATTTATGATTACACATATTCTAGCAGGAGAGTATTATCTACTTCAGAAATTCAATATGGATTCAAAAGAAAAATTGGAAGAGATACAAAATCATAAATGGAAGGACAAAATTATGGAAGTCTATAGAAAGATTGTAAGACAAGGAATTAATCGTATTGATGTTCCTGAATTTATAAAAGAAAACAATTACTCAAAAGCTAGATGGTAGAGAATAAACTAACAATTTTAGTAAAAAAGAATGAAGATAAGATAGGCTTTTTGGAGGATAGCCTATATTCCTTAACGCTTATTAAAGAAATTAAATTTGAGGTTGTAATAGTTTCAGAGAGCTCTACTGATGAAGAACTTATACAGTTGATAGAAAAAATGTCGAATTACTTTACAATTTCTATTTATAAAAGTAAGTTTAAAAATGTATTGGACAGATTCAATGAAGCACTTACTAACGTTGAAAATGAATATGCTTTATTAATAGATGATAGTACAGTAATTCTTCCAGACCTTAATTTCTTGATTAAAGAATTAAAAGATAAAAAAGAACTGAATTTAGCTTATGGGGATATTAAAGCTAGCAAACTAAGATTAAAAAATTCTGAATTCTATACTTATACTAAAGAATTAAGAAGAATTGATACCAATTTAAATAAGTTTGATTTAATATTTAATCCGGTTTTATACTTAGAAGCTTGTTTATTTAGAACTGAATCATTTAATACAGCTGAATTTGATAAAAATTTTCATTATTATCAAAGATGGAAGTTTATAAAAGATATTTTACTAAAGGATAATAGTAAAATTTTGCATGTAGAGAAGTTTGTAGTATTAGTAAATAAACTCGATAAAGATAAAAACTTTGAAGCTGAAGATTTTTCAGTAAAAGAAAAAGAATTAATATGGGATGAAATCTATACTAAAGGGATTAGTTTAATAGGTGATGATCTGAAATCATTAAAAGAAAAATTTGATAGATTTAAAGATCAAAAAGTCTTAGAAAGCAGTTTAGGAATAAAGAAAGAAATGAAAAATTTTATAAAAAGAGTTATTAAAAAATAAATGAAAAACGTTTTGATACTTTCTGTATCGTCAGTTAAAACTAATAAGAATAAAGTAGTTGAAGGCGGAGGAATTAGATCTATGAGGTTAGCTAAAGGTCTATTAGCAAATAAGTTAAATGTGACTGTGGCTATTCCATACCACTACGAACTAAGTGAAAGTGAATTCGAGGGGATTAATCTTATGAAATGGGAGTTTACGCCAGAGTTTAAGACTAAAATGAATTCATTTGATACTGTAACAGTTCAATATACCAGGGGAGACTTAATAGAGTACGTAGTTAAAAATGTTTCAAAAAATGTACAGTTAATTGCAGATCTATATGTTCCTATATATGTTGAAGTTCCAGCTAGAAATTCTGAAGATAAGGTTACTGAATACAAACATTTTATAAATGATTTAAATTATTGGAATTTAGCATTTAAAAGAGCTGATTTATTCCTATATGCAAATGAATATCAAAAAATCATGTATATGGGAGTTATGGCAGCTCTTGGTCGAATGAATCCTATTACTTACCACGAGGATATTTTAATTCATTGTCCTTTAGGCTATGAAAATATTGAGAGAAAAGAAGAGTATATGGCGTTTAAAGGTAAGATGGTTTCTCAGGATTCATTTGCGATTTTATGGTTTGGAGGATTATACCCATGGTTTGATATCGGGGAGCTGATTGAAGCGGTAAATGAATTAAGCAAAGATTATCCTAAGGTTAAATTGTTAATTCTAGGAGGAAAGAATCCATTCAATACAAACAAAGATTTTATTAAGCAATATGATGAAGTAGTTTCTAATGTCGCTAAACTTGGAATTAAGGATAAATCAGTATTCTTTAATGATTGGGTTGAATTTGATGATTTAATAAATTGGTTTAAATCAGTAGATGTTGTAGTTAGTTTAAATACGACTGGTTTAGAGAATAATTTTTCTTGGAGGACTAGAACTATTGATATTACTTCAATGGATACGCCTATAATAACTAATGGGGGAGATCCAGTTAGTGAGATACTTATAGAAAATGAAGCTGCTGTAAGACTTGCAGATGTTAAAAAAGAAACTATTAAGGCGTCTCTTGAATCATTATTAAAAGATGCAGGTGAACTAGAAAAGTTAAAAAAGAATTTAATTGAATTTAAACCAACTTGGTATGTTGAAAATCTTACTTCTAAACTAGCTGAGTTAATTTTTGAGGGGAAAAGAGCTAAAGATCTTGAAATAGCTAATGAAATTGATCAAAGCAGGAACGAGGCTGAGTTATTTACTTTTAAAAGAAAGATCTCTAGAAAGTTTGTAAAGGCTGTAGAATATATCGATAATAATGGCGTGATTCATACTTTGAAGAAAATTATTAAGAAGATTTTAAGGAAATAATGAGAATACTACTGATTGTACATGACTATCTACCTACTTTTACCTCTGGTACAGAAGTATATACGCATGATCTTGCTCAATCCCTAAGTAAACTTGGACATGAGGTTAAGATTTTTACTGTAGAAGCTTATAGTAAGTTTCATGAAGATAAGTATGTTGAGAGATATTTTGAGGACAGTGTAGAGGTAATAAAAGTCCATCGAAAAGACATGAATCATAGAGTTAAACTTAATGATACTCTAGTTAATAATATATTAGATAAAGAGTTTAAAGATTTTGTAGCTGAATTTAAACCTGAGCTAACACATATACAGCATTTAATAACAATGTCTCTAACCTTTATAGATATTTTAAAAGAGAGCAGATCTAAGGTTATTTATACTATTCACGACCTTTGGTTTATGTGTCCAACTATTAGAAATTATATAAACGGAGCCCCATGTCTTTGTACAAATGAAAAAGCCTCAGGAACTTGTTCAGGGTTAGTTTTAAATGAATCATTTAAACTTGAAAATTATAAAGATCCTGTTTCTAAGTTTATAGCTAGACTTAAATGGATGATTCAGAGAAAGAAGCGAAATCAAACTTTTAAACAATATCTTCTAAAAGTAGATAAGATGATAGTTCCTTCAGAATTCCTTTATAGACGATTAATATCATTCCTTGGCGAAGAAAATAAAGGTAGAGTAGTGAAAATTCAGCATGGAATGAATATCGATAAAGATTTTGAAAAAAGAAAAGTCTCATCAGACGATAAGATAAAAATATTGTACCCATCAAATTTAAGTATTTCCAAAGGAGTTGCAGATGTAGAGAGAGCTTTTGAAAAACTCGAAAAGGAATATGATAATTATGAATTAATACTTGCTGGCCCACATGAAGAAGATTCAGAAACTGTTCGATTTATGGATAAATTACAAAATTTGAACAATGTTAAGTATATTGGAAAGTATAAGCCTGAAGAAAGGTTTGATTTGTTTGCAAAGTCAGATTTAGTTTTAATTCCATCCCAGTGGGATGATATTTATAACTTAGTTTTAGATGAGGCTTTGGTAACAAAGAAATTTGTTATAGTAACAAATAAGGGTGCAATGCCGGAGAGAGTTGTCGAGGGAGAGAATGGATTTATATATGAAGTGGATAGTACAGGAAATAATTTATATGAAGCTATAAAAAAGATTTTGGATAATCCATTAATTTTAAATAGAGAAGCTCCTAAGAAATGGTTATCACAAAAAGAACATATTAATGAAGTTATAAAAGTATACAATGCAGAATAATTTCAAATTACTAAAAGATAAATTTACAAATAAGCTTAATGAGACTAATATGGTAAACGCTTCTGTTCCAAACGTAGTGAATAGTGAAATTAATACAGATGATAAAAGTAACCTGAATAAATTTTTAGAATATCTAAATAAAGTTTCTTTTAAATTTGTAGTTATAGGTATGATTGTTCTAACTCTAGTCTTATTTGCAAATATACATTCGAATAAGTATAGAAACTTTTCAGACCCATATATGCTTGACGAAGGATGGATTCATTCTTTAGAAGGTCTAAAACATACTGATTATGATTTTGGTGAAGAGGTTTATTTTACATATGGACCAATTAGTCCATATTTCTTTGGTAGTACTAATGATATAGAATCTCCGTTAGTACATAATATTACCTCAAACCTATTTTTATTAATAAACATATTATTTCTATTTAGCTTAGTTTTTATAGCAGCAAAAGACTATAAATATTTGAGTTACCTTGTATTTCTGCCATTTAGCATTTGGATAATTACAAATAATCAACTTTGGTTTTATGAATTTCTAGTATTTCCAACCTTGTTTTTTATTCTTATTTATTACCAGAATAGAGTAGTAAAAGATAAAGAAATTGTTTTTGGCGGAGTCTATACAGCTGTTTTTGCTTTGTTTAAGTTTAATTTGGGCGCCTATATTGGTGTAATACTAGCTCTTCATATAGCTATGTATTATAAGAAAGATATTAAAACATTAATAAAAAAACTAGCAATTTTAGTAGCTTCATTTATTGTACCTTTTTACTTAATATTCTATCTTTTAACAGGAGTTGAAAATATCATTCCGTATTTCTTAAGTTCAATTGAGATATCTTTACAGTACAAAGAGTATATGAGTGTAGATGGCTTGAATGATCATCAAAACATACTTGCAATAATCACATTATTATCATTATCTTTGCCTGTTGTTTATCTGAAAAGAAAAAATCTACCAGCGTATCTGGGAATAGTTTATTTTGTTTTTCTAAATGGTTGGATAAGAAAAGATAGACATACACTAGTAATCTTAACTCTAGCTTTCTTTGTATTAGCTTATTCTGCTGTAGTGTTACTTAATAATATAAAAGAGTCTACAAATGACAAAGAACGTATTTTTAACAAAATAATGTTTTTAATATCGACTATATTTATTTTTACAACTATCTTTGCATTTAGAGCATTTAATATTAATCTATTCAGCCTTGATTTAAGAGATGACGCATTATCTACTCCAGTCTATTTTAATGATCATATAACTAATAAGTGGAATGTTGATGCAGCAAGAATTCGAGAAGAGTTTAGAGAAGACTATATTTCGAATATTAGAAATGGAAAAAAATTATTAGTTTTACCTTGGGCAACTCATTTACCAGATGTATTCGGAGTAGATCCTATTTATATTCCTATGATTCATCTTTACCAAAGTTATACTGAATTCGCTGAAGAAGAGAGTATAAATTTTTTAGATATAAACCACGGTGAATTCAATATTCTTATTCATAACAACAATATAGATAATCGTTTATATCTTTCAGAAATGCCTGAATTTATACTAGATATTCTTAATAATTATAAATTTGTTAATGAAGATAATGGTAGTGTTCTACTTTATCCTAATAATGAATATAATCCTGTTCAATGTAGCGAAAGTGGTAATAAAACTAATATGATTAAAATTAAAACTGATGAGTCAGCAATTAAAAAACTAAATTCAGCATTAGTTAAGCCAGATGAGATATGTATAAGTTTTACTTTAGATTCTGGAGAGAATATCTCACATCGAACATTTAAATCTCAACTAGAAAGGGGTATTATCGTATCCCCATATCTAGAAAATAGTAATAATATAAGAAAATATCTGGAAGATGGGATTTCTAAAAAAATAGAATTAGATACAGTTAGTGTATACTATTGTAAGAATAATGAATCATTAGAAATAAAATATATAAAAGAACTAACTTGTAATTTATAAAGTATGAAAGAGAAAATTTTAATAACAGGTGGATCTGGATTTTTAGGTATAAATCTAGTTAGACATCTTTTAGATAAAGGTTATAAAGATATCAGAATACTAGATCTTGTAGACTTCGATTATGAAGATGTTAAAAGCAAAGTAGATTTTATAAAAGGCGATATTAGAGACAAAGACACAGTTGAAAAAAGTATGAAAGAGATTGATATTGTAATTCATACTGCTGCTGCCTTGCCTCTTTATAGTAAAGAGGATATTTATTCAACTGATATAGATGGAACTACAAATCTTCTAGAAGCAGCAGAAAAGGAAAAAGTTGATAGATTCATTCATATTTCATCAACTGCAGTTTACGGAATTCCTGATCATCATCCCCTTGTTGAGGATGACAAGTTAATAGGAGTAGGACCCTACGGAGAAGCTAAAGTTAAAGCAGAAGAATTATGTGAAGAATATAGAAAAAAGGGAATGAATATTGCAATTATTAGACCAAAATCATTTATCGGTCCAGAAAGACTAGGAGTATTTGCACTTTTCTATGATTGGGCTAAAGATGCTAAAGGTTTCCCAATGATCGGAAGTGGAAATAATAGATATCAGCTATTAGATGTTGAAGATTTATGCGATGCAATATTTCTAACGATGACGCAAGATATAAAAATTATAAATGATACATTCAATATTGGAGCAAAAGAGTTTACGACTATGAAAGAAGATTACCAAGCGGTATTAGATTATGCTGGTTTTAGTAAAAAAATAAAGGGAATGCCTGCGACTCCTATTATCTGGATCCTGAGAGTATTGGAATTTTTTAAACTTTCACCATTATATAAATGGGTTTATGAGACTGCTTCGAAAGATTCATTTGTCTCGATAGATAAAGCTATCAATAATTTAGGCTATGATCCAAAATATTCAAATAAAGATGCATTGATTAGGAATTATAAATGGTATCTTGATAACTTAACTAAATTTAGTGGCGAAGCTGGGGTTTCTCATCGAGTTCCATGGAAGCAAGGTATACTTAAATTAGCAAAAATATTTTTTTAATGAATATATCTATATCAACAAATACTTTGGAATATATAAAATTAATGAGGCTTAAGCATGTTCTTAAGAATTTTTTAATCTTAGCGCCAATTTTTTTCGCATTAAAAATTTTTAATGTAGAGTTATTATTAAAGGATTTGTTGTCTGTAATATTGTTTACAATGGTTGCTTCGGCTGTTTATATAATCAATGATTATAACGACATGGAAGCAGATAGGTTGCACCCAAGAAAAAAGAATAGACCTCTGGCTTCAGGGAAAATAAGTGTAAAAAAAGCCGCAATTTTAATGTCTTTTTTGTTAAGTATAGGACTAGCTGGATTGGCACTTCTAGATATAAAAGCTGGGTTATTTGCACTCGCATATCTACTTGTTAATATTGCTTACAGCTTTGGACTTAAGAATATCGCCATTCTAGATATAGTAATTGTTTCTAGTGGTTTTCTTATCAGAGTATTTATAGGTTCATATGTTACTGATATCAAATTATCTTCTTGGATAGAATTAATGACTTTTCTCTTAGCACTGTTAATGGTTCTAGGTAAAAGAAGAGATGATATCTTATTATTAAAAGAAACCGGAGTTAAAGCTAGAAAATCTTTGGATGGCTATACTGAGGATTTTTTAAATCATGCAATTCTTTTAGTAGCTACTGCTGCAAGTGTATCTTACATTCAATACACACTTTCAGATGAAGTTATTAAAAGGTTTAATCAGGAAAATTTATACATTACTTCATTTTTTGTAATTATAGCGATACTTAAATATTTACAACTTATATTTGTTTATAATAATTCTGGATATCCTGTTGAAACATTATATAAAAGTAAATTTCTTCAGGTTACTGTTTTACTCTGGGTTTTAAGTTTTGGATTACTGATATATTATGATAAATTTGGCCTTTAAGTACGCTTTCTTTGCGATTATTGCAACTATATTCAACATAAGCTCTCAAGAACTTATCGTGCGACTGGGAGACTCCTTACAGCTTCAAAATCTACATATTTTTTCTGTTAACCTCGATATTAAATTCTTTTCTTCACTACTTTTCGGTACTTTAATAGGACTTCTTGTTAAATATATACTAGATAAAAAGTATATTTTCTATTATTCTACAAAAGGAAGAAAAGATGATGCAGAGAAGTTTGCTTTATATATGATAATGGGAGTAATTACTACTATTATATTCTGGGGAACTGAAAGTATCTTTCATATTCTTTTCGATAATGAATATTCTAAATATTTAGGTGCAATCTTAGGACTAAGTATAGGATATTTAATTAAATATAGACTAGATAGTAAATATGTATTTAAGAAAAATACTAAAGAAAGTATTCAAAAATAAGGAATCAGATAAAGAACCTTATCTTTGGGAAATACCTGGACATTTTTATTCTCCAGTTACAAACTCTGAAGAGATAATGGAGCATGAGGATGAATTATTTAAGAAAAAGGTTAAAAGGATAGAAGGAATTGATCTAAATCGAAAAGCTCAAGTAAAGTTATTAGAACGTTTTAATAGCTTTTATCCTAAACAACCATTTAAAGAATCAAAACAGCAGAGTAGTAATAGATACTATTTTGAAAACGACTTTTTTAGTTATTCTGATGGATTAGCTCTTTACTCTATGATTAGAGAGTTTAGGCCGAAAAGAATCATTGAGATCGGATCAGGATTTTCTTCTGCAGTAATGTTAGATACGAATGAGAAATTTTTCCATAATAAAATAAATTTAAAATTTATAGAACCTTATCCAGGAGACATTTTAAATAGTGTTTTAGAAGAGGGTGACTCTAAATCAAAACATTTAGAGATACTAGAATCAAAGCTGCAAAGTATTGATTTGACTGTTTTTGATGAACTAGAAGAAAACGATATATTATTTGTTGATTCTAGCCATGTATCTAAAACTGGTAGTGATGTTAACTATATATTTTTCAATATTCTGCCTAGACTTAAAAAGGGAGTTATTGTTCACTTTCATGATATTTTTTATCCATTCCAATATCCTAAACCTTGGGTATATCAGATGAGATCATGGAATGAAGCCTATTTACTTAGATCATTTTTAACTTTCAATTCTCACTTTGAGATACTTTTCTTTAACGACTATTTATGGACGTATGAACCTGAAAATTATAAGAAGAATCTACCACTAGCTGATAAAAACCACGGGGGAAGTATTTGGATTAGGCGTAAATAGTATTTGATTATCTTATTTCCGCTTCGATAATTGATTCAATTTCATTTTCATCAAACTTCTTAACCATTTTATCCAGTACTTCATCTTTTTCAAAATCTTTTATTTCTAATTTCTCAGCAACCTTTTTTAAAATTTCTAAAGCTTTCTTTATTTCTTCTTCTGCAGCTATATCTATATAAGTATCTACCTCGCTTCTAATATCATTAACTTTACTCTCTCTATTCTGAGAAATCAAAACTATTATCGATAATACTATTGCTTCAAGAGATACAATAGTTGTTAAAAGTCCAAAAGGATAAGGATCAAAAGCATCAATACCAGGTATTAATTCTAAATTTATAACTATCCAAACTACGAACCAGATAAGATTTATCATTAGAAAAAGAAAAGTTCCTGAACTTTCAGTTAGCCAGTCTGCAAGTTTCTCGGCAAAACTTCTTCTTGATTTTGCTCTTCGTTTAAAAGTTTTGTTGATCGTATCTACTTTAGTTTTAGCTGTCTTACTTTGGTATATAAATGGAACTTTCATTTTTTAATTAATTTTAGTAATCTAGTTAAAGTGTCCCTAGCTGTAGCTGATTAAGAGCTGAAATAGTTAATACTCCACTGTCTTCAACTCTAGCAATAATTAAATATTTTGCTTCGATTTCTTTTTGATTATCATATTGTAAAACAATATTTTCATATTGATTCATCAAAGTATCATTTTCTACAAGATTAAACTTTAGTTTATAGTCCTCAGCTACTAGTTTTGCGGCTTCTATTTCATTAGGTTCGTATACAAACGTAACTGAATCGAATAAAGGATCAGTTCCTTGGAAAGATGTAATAAGAGATTCCGTTTTATTAATAGTAAATCCTTCTGGATTATAAATACCTAGCTCAACCGCCCACTCAGGCATTTCTAGGTTATTAGTTTCAACTACAGGTTGTTCTGTCTCTTCATCTACAGTATCATTTGATTTCTTTTCTGAATCATCTTTCATTAAAAGGAATACACCAGATCCAATAACAAGTCCAGCGACTAAAATGAATAAAATAGGAGCTAGCTTTTCTTTATTTATAGGCATCATAATATTTATTTAAATTCCATTTATTATAGCAGACTAAAAAGAGGAGGTTTAATCCTCCTCTTTAAAATTTACTAAATATCAATTTCTATTCAGTAAGATCAACATTCATTGTTTCAATAGTTTGTTTAATCTGTCCTTTAGCATAATCTAAATCATTTGGAGTATACAAAGTCATTCTTGCATAAGCATACTCTGTATAATAAGGAGTTCCTGCAACCGGGAAAGTTTCTTCTCCTCCTAAATATTGAGCTACAATATCATATGCGCCATCAATCCAATTTAATTTATGAACAGTTACATTGAAAGTTAAACCGTTTGCACTTTGTAGGGTATAGCTCTCAACAAGAGTTGAATCTGGATGAAAATCAAAACCATCTACTTCGCATGTATCTAGATTAACAATAAGATTATTTGTAAGTCTAAAGTTTTCATTTTTTCCATCTATCATATCCTGAAAATTATTACTCATACAACCACCACCTTGAACATATGTTTTATCAATCGACAAGTCAGAAGCTACTTTGAAATAAGTTTGAGTAAAATGATTACCTGTTATTGTGTTTAATGTTCTATCTATCGGAGGTTGTGTAGTCTCAACAGGAATAGTATTAAAAGCAATTGTCTCGTAAACAAAAACACCTGCCCAAACACCACCTGGTAGTGACTTCTCTTTAACAATGTCAATGTTAGTATTTCCTACAACGTAAAAATGAACTGATCCACCAAGAGCATCATTTCTAAATCTAGCAACAGGTGCAGTATCAGAGTTTGGCGAATCATAAACACAGAATGCTTCTGTTTCATAACTAAACGCTCCCTCCCAAGCTCCACCTTGAGCTGATTTTGAAATTACTATATCTTTGTTTGCTTCTCCTACAACATAAAAGTGAATTGATTATTTAAGAATCGATATACTGGAACTGTTCCTGCTGGACACCCACTATTAAAATCAAATGCTTTAAAAGCTACCGTTTCGTATTTAAATGCGCCATCCCAAGCTCCTCCTGGTGCAGATTTACTAACAACAATATCTTTATTAGTATCTCCCATAACGTAGAAATGAGCTGAACCTAATTGGTTGTTTAGGAATCTGTAAACATTCTGCGCAGTTGCAGGATCAGGATTTGCATGTACCTGTTTAGTATTAAAGATTATCAAAAATGATAATGAAAGTATTGATAATGATATAAATGAGTTAATTGTTTTCTTGATCATATAAAAAAAAATAAATAATATGACTTTTATATTTGCGTAAAATCTAAATTCATAGTTTCAATAGCTCTAGTTACATCATCTCTACCTTCTGCAAAATCGCTCCCATGCCACTGCATTGTGACGAAACTTTTAATAATATCAGTTCCTCCAGCAACTTGAGTATCTTGACTATAACTTGCATAAATTCGTTTAACAGTTGGCTCACTATCAATATAAAATTACTCAATATTAAAAGTCTTTCCATTCAAACTTGTTAATGTATATTCATCAACCATAGTTAAACTTCCGCTTCCTCCACCATATCCATCAAGACAACCGACAATACTAATATATAGATTGTTATCGAATTGAATCCATTCAGTATTACTAGAGTAATTTGCTATAGGTTCATAAGTTTGATTTAAACATGTCGTAACTACTCTTGAACTATTAACATCTATATTTAAAGTTGAATCATATTCGAATCCGATATTGAAAAACTCAGAGTTAAATGTCTCTGTTGTCATTTCATCAGCTGGATAAGCATAAAATGCATTCGACTCGAATGTGAAAGCACCAGCCCATGCTCCTCCAGGAGCTACTTTAGATTTTAGGTTATTTATTTCACTCACTCCTGTTATATAGAAGTGAACGGAACCTCCTAAGATATTATTTCTAAATCTACCTACTGGTTCAGTTCCTGATTGAACACTATCAAATACACAGAAAGCAACTCTCTCATAAGCAAATGCATTCTCCCAAACACCACCTTTTGAAGTCTTTTCTATTAAAGTATTTTTATTCGCTTCACCTACTATGTAGAAATGAACAGAACCATATTTATTATTTAGGAATCTGTAAACTGGAACAGTTCCAGTGACACAGCTATCTACGTATTGATAAGCTTTGAAAGCAATCGTTTCGTAAGTAAAAGTTCCAGCCCAAATACCACCTGGCTTTGAATTATTAATTACTTTATCTCTATTAGCATCACCTAATACATAAAAATGAGCAGAGCCTCCAAGATCATTATTTCTAAATCTATACACATTTTCTTCAAGAAATTGAATATTATCTACTACTAAAACTGATTTTGTAATTGAATCTGAGTCACCAATAGAGTCAGTCACAGTTAAACTAATATAATATGTGCCAGAAACCCCAAATGTAAATTGTGGATCTTCTAATGTTGAATCAATTATGCCATCATTATTAAAGTCCCACTTCCAAGAAACTATGTCACCAAGTGAACTACTATTTAAATTTAGAATGCTACCAACCTCAATTGCAATTGAATTAGACGAATTGTTCATTAAAAAGTCTGCCTGAGGAGAAGTTGCTGAAGAACTATTTAATAACTCATTAGTCATTTGGACTTTATAAATTTTACTTACTAAACCAGTAAAATCAGAAGTATCAGCTTCAAATGCTAATACATATATTATTCCACTTCTTGTTTCAATAATTCTTTCTAGAGTCCCTTCAGTTACACTAGATAATATGTTGAAAATATCTTTGTATTTACCATCACGAGAAGTTCTGTAAAGTTCACTACTAGATGGGTTTTGCCAAGAAAATGAATTAGAACCATTTTTTGTTTGTTTAAAATCTAATGGATGTATGAATGTCCAATTTTTATCTATTAGATCATAAGTCTTCTGGGTGTTTGTGTCTAAGTTGTAAACATAGTAATAACCAGCACCCCATGTTTCAGTAAAAGAAATGTTACTATCATCTAATAAAAAGAAGTAATATCCATACATATTTTCTGGAGTTTTATCTTCAGGAGTAAAAACTATATTTACAGCACCATTACTCTTATCCATTATGTAAATACTGTGTGGAGAAAGACTTCCGGTTGAAGGTACATATTTTAAGTCAGTCACATATAGAGTATTTTTACTATCTATGAATAATGGTGAATATACATCACTTAGATAATCATCCTCCTCATTGAATAATATGGTTATATCGATTCCATCAAACTTCCTAAGTTGAATATAACCATCTACTAGAGCTTCAAAATAAATAACTCCATTGCTATCAACTACAAATTTATCTATCCATGAATAGTCGCCATTAATCTCTATTATAGTTGTGCTATTTGAAGTAGTATTATACTTTAATATACACTGTTGATCACCGCAGTATTTATCAGTGTATATATTGCCATCATTACCTAGAACTAGATCTACTGGCGTTTCATAGTCTGCATAAGTATATATAACTGATGTTTGCCCATTAGCACTAATTTTTATTAACTCTGCAGGATTAACTTCATTTCCATCCTGATCATTAATTCTAAACATATAAAGATTATCGTTATTATCAACGAGTAAACTTTCACCTTGCCAATATGAGCTAAAACTTAAATTTGTAACCCAATTTGTATTTACAGTATATTTTCTACAATCATTGACGCTTTGATCGAAAACATAGTTATCTGGACAAGTATCTGTACTTAGAGCTATATCACTGTTTGTATAAGCAGATACTTTTGAATTAAAAATAACCAGCAAAGTAATCACTAAAAATAAAGAAAAAATACCTTTGTTTATCATATTACCCATTAAATGAACATTAACTGTCACTTAATTACAGCAATATTCTATGATTTAAGATATAGCAGGTATATTAAAAACTTATTCCTCCAAATGGATCATTATATTTAAAAGCGTAGAAAGCAATATTTTCGAAAGTGAACACTCCATCCCAAACTCCCCCCTTAGCAGAGTTATCAATTACAGTCTGTTTATTTTCTTCTCCAGTAACATAGAAATGAACTGAACCGCTTAAATTATTGTTTCTGAATCTGTAGACTGGAACTATCTCTGTATTATCAGTATCATTTTCCGTTAAAGCACAGAAAGCAACAGTTTCATATGTAAAAGCGCCTTCCCAAAGTCCACCTTCTTTCGAGTTATCTATTACAGTCTGCTTGTTTTCTTCTCCAATAACATAAAAGTGAATTGATCCATACTCATTATTTAAAAATCTATAAACTTCTTCACCAACAACACATTGATTGTCTTTTGTTTCATAAGCTAAAAAAGCAACTGTTTCATAAGTGAATACACCATCCCAAATTTCTCCTTCTTTGGAGTTTTCTTGAACAGTATTTTTATTATCTAACCCAACAACATAAAAATGCGCAGATCCTCCAAGTGCGTTATTTTTAAATCGATAAACTTCTGTTATTTCAGGCGTATAAGCTAACTCAAACATTGCTTCTAAATTAAGTAGTCCATAACCGGTCTTCGTATCTTTTCCTTCTGATTCAATATCAGTAGCGCTATCAAATAATATTTGAGTCACTTCGTTTGCTGTTAAATCTGGATTTAGACTCATAACTAAAGCAGCAGTAGCAGAAACTTGAGGAGCAGCAAAGCTAGTTCCATAAAGTTCTACATTTTCAAATTTTTGTAGAAGAGTAGGGTCAGTCTCATCTATACAATCGTTATCTCTTGTACATTGAAAAACAGATACTCTTAATGAATTTGCTGAATTAAAATCACCTACAGGTGCTACTATATCTACTTCTTCTCCCGTATTCGAATAGAATGCAACTTTATCATTATCATTGCTAGCTCCAACAGCAACAACCCCATCTAAAGCAGCTGGATAATATTCAGCAACATCTCCACTTTCATTTCCTGTAGCCGAAATTACTATTACTTCAGCATCAATTGCTTTCTGAATAGCTTCTTCAATTATAAAATCACTTTCAGAACCGCCAAGACTCAAATTTATTATATCTGCATTGTTTTCAACTGCATGATCAATTCCTAAAGCTAGCGTTAATGTATTTGCACTAGATTGAAAATCAGAAGAAGGATTTGAACAAGTACCATCCCAACCACCATTCGAGTCTTTACAAAGTGAAGTATCATTTGGGGTAAATACTTTTATTGGCATTACACTTACATTATAAGCAATACCCGCAGTTCCTACATTATTCTCTGGATTACCTACAATTATTGATGCTACAGCAGTTCCATGTCCATAGTCGTCATTTGCATGATTAATTTTTTCCAATTCTAGATCATTACAATGGAACTCTGAATCAGAGTTTAGTTCCCTATAGTTACAGAGATAATCCCATGCCGCATCATAAGGTGATATAAATTTATTTTTATCCATATGAGAAAATTCTGGAGACTTTTTATAAGCTCTTTCAAAACCTTCAAAATGATTTGATGTTGTATTAAAGATTACGCCATTTGCTGTAGGATCTCGCGCGATTTCAAAGAAAAAGTTTAAAATTTTCTCAGGTGGTTGTTCTATATAATCTGAACCAGCATCAAAGTTATAATCTTCATAAGCCACTCCAGTATCTAAAACTGCGACAACAATATTTTCATCTCCTCCACATTTAGGATTATTTTCACAGTTTCCAATTTTTGCCCAATATTCTGGTAAGTGAATTTTATCTAGATTCCATTGATAGATTGAACTATATGTATCTGGATTCTCTCTATTTAATTCTGTATCTATATCCCACCCTTTAATATTATATTCATAATTTGGCTGTGGAGAGGATTTATCCTCTATTAATGAAATCTCAGTTAACTTATTTATAAGTATTTCTGCTGAGACTTCTATTACTATATATTTATTAAGCTCATTGAAGCTATCTATCCCATAATAATTATTCTTTAAAACATTTAAAGTTTTTGCACTTATATTTGATTTAACTAATAATATTTGATTTTTCCCATTTACTACTATTAAATCCTGTCCATCTACTAATGTTTTTGCTGCTAAGTTTTTAATTAAAACATTTGATTTTGGTCTAGCTTTAATCTTTGTGACTATATTCGGTAGAAAGTTATAAACATTACCAGGACATATTGTATTACTTCTATCCTTATGACCAAGCATAGTAGAGCCCATTATTAGGTCAATATTATTTAAATCACTTAAAAATGCAGTTAATTTCTCTAATGATTCTAAAGATGCAGTTGAAGGGTTTGTTGTTGAATAATCTCCTATAATTGAAATTCCAATAGTTCCTGAATTAGGGTATGAATGCGCTCCAATTGAGCCATTACCACCAGCTCTTCCCTCATAAATATTACCCTTAGAATCTATTATGTAGTTATATCCTATATCTTGCCATGTTTCTGAAGCTTCATCACAGTTTGCTGGATTAGAAGCACCAGGGCTTGGATTAAAACTCCCTGATCCATCTGAACATCTATACTTATGAAATTCAAAAATAGCTCTTACTGAGTTTGAAGGATTATTTATATCTTCAGTTGTAGCAGTATGGTGAACTATGATTTTGTTTGGTTTTGAAATCTCTGGTGTCCACCCGCTTTCAGTTGACGCTCCCCAATCTTCTCTTGTAATTAAGTTAATACCAGCTTTAGAAAATAATGCTTTTTTATAATTTGAATAGTCAGACTCTAATCCAGCTTTTTTGATATTTGTATCAGAGTAATCAAAACCATATGTTCTTATTATTATTTCATCAGAAGCAATATTAGTTTCAGAATAAATTTTTACTGAGGTAATACCTGGGTTAAATAAATATAACTCAGAATTTTTATTTTCATTTCTAGGTAGAGTAGAAGTATGAATTCCGAATTCTTCTTCTTCTGAATTAATTCTATTTATACTTGAATTAGTGCCATCACTATATTTAACTGAATATGAAAATGAATCTATATTATCGCCTGAGAAAGAAACACCATATTTAGTTTCATTGAAAGCAGTTTCTTTAACTAGAACATTATTTTCAGCAGCTACTAGGTTAGTGTTTGTAATCCCCCAAATGATTATAAATCCGAATAAAAATATAAGTGAGTTAAGTATTTTTTTCATATAATTTATTATAGAGGGTATTCTATTTAAACTTCAACTTTTATAGCAAAAGCTTTTCGAGGTCCAAGGGCTTGATGACTAAATAGTCGGGGTTTTTAGATTCTAGAAAATCTACTGAGTTTAATCCCCAGCCTACTGATATGATTTGTATACCTACTTTTCTAGAAGATTTTATATCTTTAACTTCATCACCTATATAAATAGTTTCTTCTTTTTTTTAGTTCCTCTTCTTTTATAAGCTTTGATAGTTCTTTATGTTTACCAAATAAATTTCTTTCTGAGTAAATTGATTTAAAGGGGTGTATATAATTATTGGCTTCAAAGAATTTAAGTACATTAACTTTTGAGTTTGAAGTCAAAATATAGAGGTTGTAATTTTCTTTTAGATCATCAATAAGCTCTCTCATGCCTTTAATGAATTTAGATTGTCCTATCTCATTAAACATAGTTTCTTCATGAATTTTAAGCAAATGCGGAACTTTCCAGATAGGGATATCTAACTCTTTGACTATCTCTCTATTTGTCATATTCCTAAATTCTTTTAGCTTATTATCATCACCAATGTCTATACCATTCTCAGCGCATACTTTTCTTAATACTTTAATTCCCACATCAAACGTATCAGCAATGGTTAGATCAAAATCAAAGATAATATTTTTAATGCTCTCTTTCATATTTATCGAGTCCAAAAAGTGAGGTGAAAATTGATATGAATAAACTTAATGCCATTGCCCAAAGAAGATTCTGTACTGCAAAGCCATCTAATAGCCAATCTATAAATAAAATTATAGCTCCATTGATTACAAAGAGGAATAAACCAAGAGTTATAAGCGTTATAGGTAAGGCAATTAGTCTTAATAGTGGCCTTAATGTTGCATTTAATATTATTAAAATTAAGGCAAAAATAATAGCTGTTTTAAACCCATTGATTTCTACTCCAGGTAGAATCCAAGATCCGAAAATTGCAGCTATCGCTCCGGCTAGTATTCTAATTATTATCATAGTTCAATTTTATTAGTTAAGTAGCAGTAGTGCAAGCAAATAATTTAAAGTAAAAGTTTACTACTTATCTTACTCCACTAAGGTGTTTTTTTAAAATTGGCGAGAAAATTTCTTTTTTATTTATAATACCCATATCTCTGAAGAGGAAATAATCATTTTTAGGAATTAGTGTTTTACTATTTTTGCTAAAAGAAATTAGTTCTGATAATTGGGTTTTGGTGAAAGCTTGTGTCAGTCTTCTCGTAGCCGCGACTAGACTTTCTGATCTGAATGATTCAGGAAGAGAGATGTTATCCATATCCCATAATGCCTTAGCATAAAGCATATATCCTCCACTTAAATATTTAACTTTCTTTAACTTATTTCTAAACTTTATAGTTCTTCTTGTAACAAGGGTATGCCACAATCGATATCTTACAAATTGCTCTATATAGATTATTTCTACAAGTTTTGGTAGAGGTTTAAGGTATATAAGGTTGTGTGACATTTGTTTAGCAAGAGGTAGCTGGCCTTCAAATATTATTTCTTTTTGTGTTTTAACTTTTGAAATTGGAAAAATAAAATGTATTCTTTCTCTATATTTATTACGAATAAACTCAAATACTTTTAATTCATTTTCATAATCTTTATGCAGAACACTTTCAATGTTATCTAAGTAAATAAAAATACTAAGAGTATTATATTTATTGAATAATCTATTCAGGCAATCCCATAAATCATTATCTGTGGAATATTGCATTGGAAAGATTGTAAGCCCCATAAGCATAGCAGAGCCATGAGTTGCTGCTGTTAGTTTCTTTAGTACGAGATCCTTGTATGATTCAAAGACAAGATTATTGGGAAGGTTTATTTCACCATACTTATTTTGACTGATAGTTAGATCATCCATATCAAAATATACAATTACTCGTTTTTTAGGAATTTTTTTATAAAAGTATTTTGGTACAAACGGTAAAAGCTTTCCAAGCGTAGATGCTCCAGAGCCTGGAGGCCTGAATATTGTAAAACTTCGACCTCTATTTATATACGGCAAAAGCTCTTTGATATATTCTTCTGACAATAATAACTTGTCTTTTATGTAGGTAGGCTTGCACATACCGAATTACACTATGTGTATTGCTAAATACGCAAGGACATCAGTGTTCTAGTAGTCATTTATTATTGACTTGAGATTAATGCTCAGAAATGTAAATTTTTAGTCTGCTTAACTTTGAGAAAAGCTTTGGGTGAGAGTTATTGATAGCATTTATAACTCTAGTATCTAAACCCTCTGTTAACAGAATAGTTCTATTAGAATTCATTCGATCTCCAAATAGTGCAATTGCTGGAGCTTGTAATGAATCATCTTCGACTGTAAGTACAAACGGTCCTATTCCAGGTCCTTCTTCAGTGGAAATAATCCTAATAGTAGCACTAGGATATACATGCTTTATACATAGCTGCGTAAATATCGCCCATTCTAAACTATCGGATTTAAGGACATGATTATCAGTAGAGAATTTAAATAATTCTCCCTCAAGATCATATTCGATTAGTCTACCTATGTGTTTTGGAATCGATTTCACTAGCTGGCTTACTGCAATAGGCAATTCAGTGATAACGGTATTAACAATATCTTGCATAGGACACTGGGTTAAGTTTTTTCTAGGTCTACATCTAGAAATAATTTCTAATATTTCTAGATGTTGTCCATCCTTATCTAAAGCAAATGATTCTATTAAAGAAAGTTTGTCTTCTTCTAATTCATTAAAAGCTTTCTCTGCTGTTGCCATTTCTATTGTAGCTACTATATCTCCTAGTGTTTGTATGGAATAATTATACCATAGCGATATATGAGTTAGTGAAAAAGGTATTTTTTAATCATTGCAATCTTACTTTTTATTCGGTAATGCTTTAGCGCTATTTTTAACCATGCCTTTCTTTTTGCTTTACTCATTTTATAGTCCGGATTTTGCTTTGTTGATATTCCATATCTATGATGAACAACTGTATTTGGATTAAAGATTACTTTCCATCCTTTTTTATTTGCTCTTATAAAAAGTTCAACTTCATCTAGATGTAGTTTAATTTGTTTCCAATATAGTCCTATCTGTTTTAGCATTTCTGTCCGGTATAAGATACATGTGCCACTAACGCCCCATCTTTCTTCAATTCTGTTATATTGACCGTTGTCCTTCTCATCGAACCCTATATCGTAAGCTTGCATGAAACCATCGTATATTAAACCTGCAGAATTTATATTACCTTCATTTTCTGTTTGATAAAATTTTACTAGCGGTCCAACTGCTCCAATTTGTTCATCACTCTCAATAGTTTTTACTAATTCAGATATTAGATTTTCTTCAACCTTTGTATCAGGGTTTAAAACCATAATGAAATCTGAATTATAATTTTCAAGGGCAATTTTTATTCCAAAATTATTACCTCCAGTTAGATATAGGTTTTTTTTGGAGGTAAGTAAAGCAAGTTTTGAGTCTTTATATGATTTAACTATTTCTAAGGTTTTATCATTTGAAGCATTATCAAAAACTATGACTTTATAATTTTTATAATCTTGCTTCAAGATTGTATCTAAACACTCTTTGATATCATCCTCGTTATTCCAAGTAACTATAACTACTGAAACATGCTTATTTCTGCTCATTACTTAGACTTTAAATATATAAATATAGCTTGCTGTTAAACTACTTTCCCATTATCATAACATTATGGCTAGTTTATTAGAATTAATAATTCCGACTGTAGATGCACAGAGCTCTGATTCTGTTGATGCTATATCACAACCAACATTTGGACCCATTGTTTCAAATAATAATGGTAATGGTTCTACGGGTACAGTCCTAATAAAAACTGATAAAACTTCAGTAGCTGAAGGCGATACTTTTACTGTCCAAGTAGAAGTAAATACTAATGAATTTACATTAAGCTCATATACTATTGTATTGAGTTATGACAACAATGTTTTAACTCCAATAGACCAAAATAGTAGTGTTGCAGGTACACAAGTAGAGATTCTAGATACTGTTTTTCAATTAGAAAATCCTAGTGCTGATAATTCAATAACGACAGGTGGTGATATTAGGGTTAAATTAGTTGCACCTTCAAATGCATTATCATTAAATAAAGAAGTAATTAACATAACATTTCAAGCAAGGCAGCTTGGGAATACTAAATTACAGCTTGCTAGAGGTACAGAAGGGACTAGACTTACTAGACAGCCAGGTATAGATTTATTCTTTAATGATAATTCAGTTGAAATTGAGGTTTTTGATGCTGCGACTAATCCAAACCCGAATCCAAACCCGAATCCAAACCCTAACCCAAATCCTAATCCAAACCCTAATCCAAATCCGAACCCCAATCCGAATCCAAATCCTATACCAACTTCAAATCCAGGCGATTTACCAAATTCGGCATTTACTGATATAGCTATTGCTCCTGTTTTGAGCTTTGCTTTTGGGGTGATTCTAATTTTAGTTGGATTATTACTTTATCTAAATAGTAATAGGCGAAGGATAAGTCGAACATAGTGAGTATAAATTATTATTTATAATTTATACATGAGTCAGCTAGTCAATAATATTCCTGATACATTTCCTATTAGTGAAGATGGGGGATTTGATGCATCTGCTTACAATGAAAATATAGATCAGATGTATTTAGATGATGAACAATTTTTTATTATAGGAATTGAAGATGTTTCTGAGAATGATGCAGTTCTAGATTTACTATTACAAGAAAGATTTGGTAATGGGGCGCATATTTCGGGAATTAGACAGCAGATAAGATTAGTAAAGGAGTTCAGCGCTGCTTCTTTAAATAAAGCAGAATCTTTAGGTTACGAATCTATTAAACCTATTGTTGTTTGTAGAAGCTATTCAGATCAAGCAGTATTAACTCCAGAGGGCTACTATCAGATTCCAGTTATTGGAACTCTTGAAGGTGGAAAAGCCCCACCAATCCCATCAAAAAGAAATAAAGTCGAAGTGTTCATGAGTTTGGGGAAATTCCCTGATGAAATTTCAGAGCAAGACTTCTTCGCAATACACCGCGCAGCACTTGATAAGTCAGCTGAATTAAATAGTAGGGAATCCTGAATTACTTGTTAGGGGAAGTTATATAGCTAACGCAAAGATGAGATTTAATAATACTATTAGAGCGAAACTACTTACAATAAGTACTATTTTCTGCTAAAATCTATCGCGAGCAAATTAAAGAATGGCAAAGAAGAAAACAGAAATCCAAAAAACAAACACTGAAATTAGACAACCTATAGTTGCGGTTATGGGCCATGTTGATCATGGAAAGACATCTTTTCTAGATTCAATTAGAGGTACAAAAGTAACTGATAAGGAAGCTGGTGGTATTACTCAAAACACTAGAGTTCACGAAGTAGAAACTAAAAATGGGAAAATTACTTTTATAGATACTCCAGGTCACGAGGCATTTAGTAAAATGAGAGAAAGAGGTGCTAGAGTTACTGATTTTGTACTATTGATAGTAGCTGCTGATGATGGAGTTCAACCTCAAACTAAAGAATCAATCAAATTCGCTCATCAAAATAATGTTCCAATAGTAGTAGCAATAAATAAAATTGATATAGAAGGTGTAAAGACTCAGAAAATTAAACAAGAACTTTCTAGTTTTAAAGTAAATATTGAAGAATACGGAGGAGATGTAATGTGTTTTGAAATTTCAGCTAAAAATAAAACAGGTTTAGATGAGGTTTTAGAAGGTATTTCATTACTTGCAGAAATTCAAGAACTTAAAGCTAATGAGCCTAAAGAAGGAGTAATAGCAGAAGCATTCGTACTTGAATCAAGAAAAGATAAACATCTTGGAAATCTTGCTGTATGTATTTTAAAGTCAGGAAGTATTTCTGATAGATATACTGGTTTTACTGCAGATTCAGAGTTTAAGGTAAGATCATATTTAAATGAAGAGCTGAAACCAATTAAAACAGTAAGAGAATCACAATCTTTTGTAGTTATAGGATTGAATGAAGATCTTTCTACTGGTGAAATAATAAATTTTGTTAAAGACGAAAAAACTATCCCTGAACTTCAAGAGAAGCTAAAAAGCGGTGAAGTATCTGAAGATGTAGTAGAACAAGAAGAAATCTCAGCAGAAGATATGTTTGCAAAAATGCTTGTAGATAGAAAAGAGAAAGAAGAAGGAGTAGAGCAGAAACAATTAAATGTTGTTGTTAGAACCTCAAGTCAAGGAACATTAGAAGTAGTATTAACAAAAATTCATGAGTTAGAGACTGATGATTCTAAAGTTAATGTTGTTCAAAGTGGTACTGGGAACGTAACTGATGACGACATTATGATGGCTAAAGTTTCAAAAGCAATCGTTATTGCATTTCAACTCAAAACTCCAAATAAGATTTTAGGTAGAGCTAGAACTGAAAAGGTATTAGTAAGAGACTATGATGTTATATATGCTTTGGTTGATGAACTAGCGGATGTATTAGATGGGATGGATGATCCAACTGCAGAAGATGTAGAAATTGCTAGAGCAAAAGTTAAAAAGATATTTGTTCTTTCAAACGGTGATATTGTAGCTGGTTGTACAGTTCTAAGTGGAACATTTAAGAGAGGTCATCAAATTTATGTTGAAAGAGACGGTGGAAAAGATGAAATTTTAGAGATTGGAAGATCTAAAGTAAAAGAATTGAGAATCAATAAATCAGTTGTTAAGGAAGTTACAAAGAATTCAGATTGTGGAATTTTATTTGAGAAAAAGATCGAGGATATTGAAGAGGGTGACGAAATTGTGTCTTATAGAAAAGGGTTATAGCTGTAACTCCTAAATAACTACTACTGTTCAAAGTTTACACTTCGAATTTTATTCATAATTGCAACACATTGTTTTGGATATTGAGTTCTAATTTGTTTTAGCATAGCTAAAACTTGCGCAGTGTAAATGTTTTTCTCATGATAATCTGCTATCCATAGTTTTTCGCTAGTAGTGATCATTTCATGACTAGAAATACCTGGGCCACCCGATGGCATAATTGTAATATGTTCAAAGAATTTCCCAATTGAAACTAAACCTACGTGTTCAGCTCCACCACCAATGATAAAGCTCTTATTTTTGATACCTAAAGAAGCAGCAGTGTATACTACAAATCTTAATTATTTATTTAATGCTTTATATTTTCTTGGAAAGGCTTCGTAAAGAATCTTTACTGCAATAACATTTTCAATACAAGTCGCTTTTCCCTTTAGAACTCGCTCGATAAAGCTTTCTACATTAAAAAAAGTTGCATTTCTTAGTGCGGATAAAACTATTTTCCTCCATTAAGACTTGGCTTCATCGTACCCTCTTCAAGAACTTCATGTTCATTAAATTCAGACCCAACTAATTTATCAATTTCTTCAATCCTATCTGCTATCTTAGTCAAGTCTATCTTTCTATCTCTACTATCTTGAAGAAAGAGCCTACTTTGAATAACTTTACCAGTAAGTTCGAAGTCTAAATCTGTTTGAACAACATTAAATTCTTTAACAAAATCAATAGGTATTCCTTTATCTCTAGCGTACTCAGCTTTGAGATCTAGTATTAAATCTTCTGTAAGTTCGTAAGTTACGGGTTTATCTTTTTCTATATTAAAATGTGAAGTTTCTATTTCTCCTTCTTCTCTAACTAGAAATAGGCTATTTAAAATTCTTTCGGCAAAAAGTCGATATCCATTTTGTAGACCTACTTCCTGAAACTCGTCTTCCAATATTTCCATAGCAGACACTGGCACTCCAGGAGTCATCTCTAAGGGATTGAATTGTGAACTACTGCTTTTTATTGTCTCCATATTATGATGTCATTAGCTCATAATTTTACCTGCGGAGACTTGATTTTGCAGTTTTTTACAGAAAATTGACTACTTCTATATAGTGCTTTTTGATAGTCTTAATTTAGGATATATTTTCTTTAGAAAAAGAGGATATGGTACTAAACAATGATTTTTTTTTATCAATGAATGTAGGCAGAAATAAAATTTGTAGCGATTATAAACTTGAATTATTTCTTTAGTTCTTCTGTAAAGAACTCAGTAAGCTTTGTAATTAATTATAAACCTTAGTATTATCTCTGGAACTAAACTAATTTCAAAATTTAAAGACTAGAGTTATGAAAGATATTAAGTATGAACCTACAGGCGAAGAACCTAGAGGGAATGCTGACGACAATGTAGACACCGTTTTTACGATTCTAGATGATGATTTTGAAAATTTTTTAGAGTTTAATAAGCTTCTGGAATCTGAATTAGATGCTAGTTTTGTTGATATTTGTATTAATCATCTAAAAAGCTTTGGAGAGAAGGCGGAGATTATGGATCTAATTCATGAAGGAGTAATTAGTTGTCTAACAAGTGTTTTACATAAGAACCCGTATTTATTAAGTATGTACAAAACTAGATTTCTAGATGAAGATACCAATTCTCATGGATTTTCAGGGATATCAACTGCAATAGATTGTGCCAAAGAATTATATTTAAATAGATCATTAGGACTAAAAAAGGAGCACTTCACAGGTTCTTATATATATAGTAAGAATGATGAAATTCGCGAGGGACAAACCTGGTGTAGAGGGGAAGAAGTAGCGATTGCTATTATACGAAATACGAAAAGGCTTATGCGTGAAGCAAAGCTACAAGATTTATTTGACAAAATAACGCATGATCCTTTAAGAATTGTAAATCTGCCTGAAGTTTTATTAAGAGTTATTGAGCATTAGTAATTCTCATATCTTCATCTAATAATTTTCTAAGATAAGCTGATTTGTTCAAGTTCTCATCTTTAGATTTCATTTCTAGATAATCTTCATGCTCATTTGAAATATACATATTGAATCTTTTACTTAATAATCGATTTTGGGCTTTTTTAAGAAAATCAGTGATTATTTCTCTAACTGTGTACTTAGTATATTTCGCTCCGTAGAAATATTTATGATTTATAAATGGTTCATAGTTTTCCTCTGAAGAAATCACTAACGTTGGAATATTATTACTGATAGCGTATTATACTTCCATACCTATTCTAAAACTAGGCTTACTTATATCTACTATAAAAACATCAGAAGATTTAATAGTTCTAAGCATTGCTTCGTAGTGTAATCCTTTTAATTTAGGATTGCTTGGAGAAAAATCTGTAATTTTAGATGAGATCTGCTTTCTTACTTTCTTTTTCTCAACTTCATTCAAATAAGTTTTAGCTTCTGTTGTTATCAGAGAAATATCTTGTTCATTTAGAACTTTGATAATTAGACCAAACTGTTCTCTGAACTTTTCCTTTCCACTGAACGAGTATGTAAAAAATACTTTCATAACTAATTATATCATTATATAGGTGTATATGTATGTATATAAATTGCTTCTAATTAATCCTATATATAAGTATGTATAAAATATTAAAAGATAAAAAAGTAATAATTTTTGATTATGATGATACTTTAGTTAAAACTAGAGAATCAAAATTAGGTTCATTAGTTGAAACTGCTGAAATATATAATCTTAAATTATCAAAACAGGAAATCATATCTAGATGGCATGGTCCGTATTTAGAAATGATACAGAATATATTTGGAGATATTGATGACTTAAACAATATAAGATTTAACCTCGAGAAAATTGCAAGAAAGTATCTAATGCAAGCGTATACTGATGCAATAGAAACAGTTAATAGTTTGCTTAAGAATTTTAAAGTTTCTATTCTTACTTCTTCTGAAAGGAAGGTAGTTATTGAAGATCTAATAAAGCTAGGTTTTTCTGTTGATAGCTTTAGTTATATACAAACATCTGAAGATACAGATTTTCATAAACCAGATCCTAGGGTATTTGAAAATATGATCAGCCTCTACGAATCTATAGGTATAAGTAAAGAAGAACTTTTGTATGTAGGGAGCGATATGAACGACTATCTTGCTTCAAGTCAATGTGGCATTGACTTTACCGGTATTAATAGAAAGAGTTTTAAACTTGATGAAAAAGTATTTGTTATTAATGAACTAGTAGAGCTCATTCGCTAAATTTTTGAGCAGCTCTTTCTCAATCTCTTTGCTATAAAACTCAAATAAGTCGTAAGCCTTTAGGCTGAGTAGTTTATTAATTGACTCAACACATAGGATGTATTGTTTCTTGATATTGAAGTTCTTAACATTTAGTATTTTTACATAATCTAACTTATCTTCTGTACTTAGTTTCTCTCTTAAATTTTTTCTAGAACTTTTATTGATACCTCTTGAAAAGTTGTCCCATCCTGAATATTTCTGAATTAGTAGTTCTAAATATATTTCTATTAATGAATTCCAGTAAGTCCACACATTTAGATCGGATCTGTGATGGCATTTACAAAATGCAATTGAATTTAAATAGATAGACTCTTGCGTTTGGACTGAACAAGGACTTGGTTTTGGTAGATAGAAGCTAGGGTTTGAGCTATGAACATATGAGTTTTTGCTCATGTAAATGTTTTTGATAGGCATATCAATATACATAGTAGGGATAGATCTCCTGGAGTGAACAAAATTGTAATCTAACTTCTGATAAAAGCATTGATTTTTAAAAACAATATAGCCACTTATATAATTGATTTGTTCAGATGGATATTGAAAATTAAACAAGATATTTAATCCATTGTTCTCCAATAATTTTAAATAATTATCATAGCTTTTATGTAGATCAGTAGAGTAGAAGAATAAGTCTATATCTGAAAATTTATCTTTAGGACTAAGGGCACCTTTCCCATAGATATCTATAGCAAATATTTCGTCTTGCTTACTAAATATATTTATTATTTTGTTTTCCAGTAGATCCATTAATGGTATAACTTAATTATTCCAATTATACCTTTGCTGTATTGGTTTATAAAAGTATATCTATGGTATAATTGTATAAGTTAAATTGTATTATGAAAGATGAATTCAAAGTTTTTTTTACTTGTGCCAAATCAGGCAGAGAAAAGCATATTGACGATTTCAGGACTGTTCTTAAAGCAATCGAAAAACATAAAGAGGTAAAGTTATATACACCTGAAGGAGGTGATACTGCTGGCTATAGGTTGACTAATGGGGTTAATTATCTTGAAGTTTATAAGAAGAGAAGAAAAAATATAATTAAGAACATTGATGATTTAAAGTACGATTCTACAGAAAACAAATATGTACATCATGACGCAATAAGAATGTGTATTATGATAGCTGATGCTGTAATTATTGATGGGACACATCCTAGCTTTAGATTAGGATATGAAGCCACAATAGCTACTCAGCATAAGAAACCAACACTAGTAGTCTCAAAGACGAAAGACTATTCAGACTTAATAAATGCCCCCTATCTTTACGGAGCTATTTATACAAAATATACAATTTCTGAGATAGTTACTAATTTTTTGAATGAAGCAAAGAAAAAAGCATTAAGACATAGATTTAACTTAATGATTTCAGATGAAGAAAAAGAATATCTTGATCAAAAATCTCTTTTTGAGGGAGTAAGTAAGGCAGAGTATATAAGAAACCTAGTAAGAAATGATTTGAATAAATAATTATTTATAGTGCAGAATCAGAACTAGATGCTGAGTTAGTGGGAATTGAAACTTCTTCAGTAAAACCACTAGGAATCTCACGTAATATTTCACTTGCTCCAATTACCTCAACATTTAAATTTAAAGAAAGTAATAATTGATCTTGCTGATCATAAACTTACATTATCTTTGGTGTGTTTGAATCTAAATTATCAATTGTAGAGGCATTTAACCCTACAGTATATGTAGTTGAACTTGAGGCTGAATAAGCTCCTCTTGTCAGTGCATCAATTGCTTTTATTAACATGTCTTCAGTGATTTCAATTGTATTTTGAGAATAGCATGTCTTATCCACAGTATTTAATATTTGAGTTGTTGGATTTGAGACAATAGCAGTAATATTAGAGTCCATATCAACAAGATTAATAAGCTCCCCTGCATTGTAGATTAAACTTACATTATTATAATTAACAAGGTCAGAGTATAAGCCATTATTTACCTCTATACTAAATCTAAGGAGATCTGAATTGAATGATTCTCTAAATGTATCCATTGGTTCATTTAAAGTAACAACAGTTCCATCATTAGTATTCTGTATCTTTTCTTTTTTTATTACTTCAATACCGAAAATTTCTCTAATAGGATCCAAGACACCATTATCTTTTCCACTTATAAATAAGTAAGCAAGAAAAAAAATAAAGATAAGGTTTATTACTGCAAAACCAATGATTACATATTTAAAGAAATTATCTGTACTTCCAAAATCATCAGTAATACTACCATCATCATTTTTATCTTCTGTAGCTCCAAACCTAGAAGGCATGTCTGTTGAGGTAATATTGAATCCTTTGATAATCTGACTATTACTATCAACTTCTACTTTCTCATCACTTTTTGACTCATTCATTTCTATAGAAGGAGGTCCTGATTCAATATTTGTAGTTTCGTCTTTTTCCATTAGTTTAATTCCTATATATTTATAATACAGAAATTAAAAAGATGTTGCTATATATATTTATATTTTGTAACCTTATAATAATTAGAACCTTTAAGATAAATAAATGAAATCATCGAAAAACATATTTAGAATATTAATTTTAATTATATTTCTATCAGCTGTAGCATTTATAGCTTACACAACATCTAAAGATGATTTGTCTTCTGAAGATAGTAGCGCATCAGTAAATTTATGTGGTAACGGTGTATTAGACACTGGAGAGCTATGTGATGGAGAATTATTGAGTTCAAGTTGCATAGGAGGATTAGACAAATGTTCATCAGATTGCAAAGGATGCGTTCACTCTTCAGGAAATACTTGTGGGAATGGAATAGTAGAAAAAGGGGAAGAATGTGATCCTAACTCTAAATTAACAGGTATGTGTGGCGCTGGGACAGATCCTAGCTTAAATGCGGTAGGTACTTGTACTAATAACTGTATTTGTAATTACCCATCTGACAAAGAAAATACTAATTAATCAGCTACTTGCGGTAATAAAATTTGTGAAGCTGGTGAAGGTTATAAAGACTCATGTAATGTAGGCTGTAATGATAAAGCTTGTTTAAATGTGCAAATTATTGATGATACTGAATGTAATACTATAGAAGGGAGTTGTATAGAAGATTGTCAACTTAGATTTCTACTTGTAGATGGTGCCTGCACTACAGACATTAAAAAATGTCTAGATGGTAACGGCTATGTAACAAGAAATCCTGGCAATAATTGTAAATTTGATCTTTGCCCTGAGGAAAAGAATGTTTTAATTGAAGTTTGTGAAGGTGATATTAAAGAATGTGAGGATGGTTCAGTTGTAACAAGAAATCCTATAGACAATTGTGAATTTAGAGCATTTCCTTCTGTTTCAAAAACTGAAATTTTAAAGTGTGATCCAATTGATAAAAATTCAAATTTAAAGATAGATCTAACTGAAACAGAAGTATAATTCTAGATGTACTATAGAAGGAGCTACAGATGGAGGTAAATGTGGTTATATAGATACTAATGATGATAATAAAATTGGGTTAATAGATCTTGTAGCTATAGTTTCAAAATATAATGATGGTGTTTGTAAATAGAGAGATTATTTAGAATTATTTTAGAGCATCAGCTATTTTGGAAACTGTACTCTTTAGATATTCTTGTTTAATTATAGATTCTTTTAGAGCATGAGGTATTTTCTTTAAGATCTTTGAATGAGATGGTTCATTTCTTGAATCTTCTAAAAGTTCCAGAAAAGTAAATTCATCATCAATTTTAAATTTATCCATTTGTTCTTTATTCTTAGAATCACTTATTTCTACTAGTGTAAAAACATTCTTTTGCATTTCTTCAATCATTCCTCCGATTAACAATGCATTAAGATCACTTTTCTGATCTGATACATCATCTTGACTTAAAACAAACGCAACACTAGCCTGATTTGCATTAGCGATTTCTAAAGTACTTGAAGAAATGGGGCTTTGTTTAATGAATTTAACTCTATCTGGATATGGGTTTGAATGAATAGTGCTAGTAATTAAGACAATATCTATCTCATCTTTTAATGCCTTTTTTAAAAATGTAATTAATCCAATTGCTAAACTATTGTAACCTAATACCAATATATGGTTTGTTCCTCTATATTCTTTTACTCCACTAAATCTTTCTTTAGCTATATTTTTTAACCAAATAATAAGTTCAGTAAAAGCACCTAGATAAAATAAAGATCCAAATAACATTGTAAATATACCGAAGAATCTTCCCATATCAGTAATTGGATGACCTCCTGATCCAACAGTCGTTATAGATGCAACCCACCAAAATGCTATTTCGCTAATTTCATTCATATCTTCATTAACTTTTCTTTCGAAAAAGAATGTCAGAACAGCTGCCAATAATGAAAGTATAACCATTATTGCTAAAGCTCTATAAAAGAAATATTTTGAACGGAATAATCTATTTATCATGGGATAAATTTATCACAATTAGTGATAACTTTGAAGAACTTATTAATTAATATTGTTATCTGTTTTTTATTAGCTTATACTATTTGTAATATGAAAGTAATTTAATTGTTTATTATTAATGATATGTACAAAAATAAAAAAGACAAATATATCACTATAGGTGTATCTGCAGTAATATCTGTAGGAATTATTCTACTTGCATCATTTATTTTTGTAATAATTGATAATGCAAAGGAGATAAGAAATCAAAGTGACGAGATAGACAGACTTGAAAAAGATATTTATAAAGTAGCAAGCTATATAAAAAGTACTGAAATGAAAGGGGATGAGAAATTAGTTGTTATAGAAGAACCTATTTATGAAGGCACTTCTTTAACTAGCCTAACAGCCGAGGATTTGTCTTTTAATGTAACTTATACTTCGAATCTAGAATTGTCAGTAGGAAGTATGGATAATGCAACAATAATGCACTCAGTTTATTACCCTCACCAAAATGTTTGTGAGATGAGAGATTATGATTACCGAGAGATAGAAAATATCGTAGATGTTAGATTTGATATTATAAGAAGTAGATATGAAATTTATGCATCAGCTGAATTATACGCTCCAATCTTAACTGATAATAATTATATAAGTGAAGCTGGAGAAGTAACTCTAGTACCTGGATTTATCGAAGAATATTCAACTGGAACTATGACAGGATATTCAATTTATACTGGTGCAGAGGGATGCGGAGAATATACTTACTTATTCCCAATTGATGAAAATAATACTTTGATAATTACAAGATTACAAGTTGGTGAATTTGGTTATGCTGCTGGTGACTTAGCAGAAGAATATATGTCTGTAGATGGAGTAGTATTACCTGAAGAAGAAGAGAGACTATTTAATGAGATTGTTGAAAGTATTACATTGAAGTAGAGTATTTAGTTAGTAACAATAAAAAAAGGGTGAGTTTTGAACTCACCCTTTTTTTATACTTAATGGAATTTATTCTATTTCGTCCAAAAATCTAATAGCTTCGATAGCTGCTTTACATCCATCTCCTGCTGTAGTTATTGCTTGTTTATATGTTACATCTTGTATCTCGCCTGCAACAAAAACGCCATCAATGTTAGTTTTAGGAGTCCCAAAACTTAATGGCTGAACATACCCTTCATCATTTAAAGGCAATTGTTTATTTAAATATCCAGTTACAGGTATATGCCCAATTGCTAGGAAAAATCCATTAATTTCTAACTCACTTTCGCTATCATCTTTATTATTGTAGATTTTAATACCTTTAACTGTTTCTTCACCTAAAACTTCTTTTACTTCTGTATTCCAAATAACTTCTATTTTATCATTTGCTAAAACTCTATCAGCCATTATTTTACTAGCTCTAAATTCATTCTTTCTATGAATAAGATAAACTTTTTTAGCAAATCTAGAAAGGAAAGTGGCTTCCTCCATTGCAGAATCTCCTCCTCCAACAATTGCTACTAATTTTTCTCTATAAAATGCTCCATCACATGTTGCACAAGTCGAAACACCTCTTCCATAAAATTTATCTTCACCTGGAATTTTAAGTCTTCTAGGTTCAGAACCAGTTGCCAAAATAACTGTTTTAGCTTTGTACTCAGCTTTTGCAGTTTTTATTACTTTTATTTCTCCTTTTAAATCAACTTCAGTCACATTTTCATACTTAAATTCAGTTCCAAATCTTTTAGCTTGATCTATCATATTTTGCATAAGATCAGGTCCCATTATTCCTTCAGGAAATCCAGGGAAATTCTCTACTTCAGTCGTATTCATTAACTGACCTCCCCAGATCTCTCCTGCTAGAAGAATAGGTTTTAGATTACCTCTTGCTGCATAAATTGCAGCCGTTAAACCCGCAGGTCCACTACCAGCAATTATTATATCTTGGATGTCTTGTTTGTTATTATTGTTCTTATCCATATATTAAATGTATTATATTTTTAAGTATTTAAAGGTTATAGGTAATAGTTTTTAGTTTATAGTAATAAAAATCACAATCTAGTAATTAGAACTGTCAACATTTTCACTATCTCTTCAGCCTTTTTAAATATTTCTGAGAACTGATCTTGATCTATATATTTTAACTTATAGTCTATTTCTAATTGTGTAAGTAGTTCAGCTGTAGAGCCGTTTGCTATTCTGATAAAGTTTCTATAGTCTTTTCTTGTACCTCTTTTACTCCCTTCTGCTATATTAGACGGAATTGACACGCTAGATCTTCTAATCTGAGATGTTAAAGCGAAAAGCTCATCTTTTGGAAAAGATTTAGAAATCTCATAAATATCGACAACTAAATTCATACTTTTGTTCCAGACTATCAGGTCTCTGTATGATTTGATAGTATTATTAGTAGTACCCACTACTAAAACCTAAAACTAAAACCTGTAAACTTATTCTCCTTCATCATAAAAGTCGTTTAAAAACTCGTGCATTGCAGCTTCAGGTACTGCACCAACTAATCTTTTTACTATTTCTCCATCCTTATATAAAATTAGAGTAGGAATACCTTGAACTCCGTAAGTATCAGCAACTTCTGGATTTTCATCTACATTGAGTTTAGCGAATTTAATCTTTCCATCCCATTTTTCTGATAAATCCTCAAAAACAGGTGCAATCATCCTACAAGGTCCACACCATTCAGCCCAAAAATCTACAAATGTATATCCTTCTGAAATTGCAGAATCAAAATCTGCTGATGATAACTTAACTAATTTACTGTCGTCTGACATTTAGTTCTAAATAAAAAGTAAAAAGTCAAAAGTAGAAAGTAAATTTTTTTACTTTTGACTTTGCACTTATAATCTAGTTTATTTTAAATAGATTAGTAACAATTGCTTCAAAACTTTCTTCTCTGTTTTTTTTATCTTTAACATTAAGACATTCTTTTGATTCTTCTTTTAGTATCTCTACTGCTAGTGAAGAAAGGCTAGATTTAATCGCTGCAATTTGAGTCACTATATCTATTGCACCTCTGCCATCATTAACCATTTTTTCAACGCCAGCTATTTGACCTTTCAGTCTGGCTACTCGATTCTTTATGTTTTTATTTAGCTCTAAGCAAGTTGTACTCATATAACTTAGTATACCCCTGGGGGGTATCTTGGTCAAGACTTTTTATATGATAATAAGTTCTTATTCGCTAAATCCATTTGAGAGCAGTCTCTCTATTTGCTGAGAATCTTTTGTAAATTCTTGTAGAGTATTTTTCTCAAGATCGGAA
>JAUZRK010000002.1 GCA_030950485.1 Candidatus Dojkabacteria bacterium
GGAGACTTTACTATGCCTGCTCTTCTTATAAGTAAAACAGATCCTAATCCTGCAGTCTTTAAAGATAATGATTCAATCATATGTTTTAACTTCGGAGACAATGGCTTTTATCCAATTTCAAGAGCATTGGAAGATGATGACTTTAATTATTGGAATAGAAAACAGTTAGAAAATATTTATTATGTTGGCTTTACAAAATATTCAGAAAAATATCCAAACAAAGTTGCATTTAGTAAAGAAGAAGTTCAACTAACAATTACTAGCTATTTAGATTCACTGGGTATAAAGCAAGTGAAGTACTCTGAAAAAATAGGTATTGATAAATTAGTAAAATATTTTAATGGTGACAATGGTTTTAAAGGCGAAAATGAAGAATGGGTAGATATCCCTACTCCCTTAAGTGTCTCATCTTTCGATCAATTACCAGGTATGAATGAAGAATGGTTGGCAGAAGAAGTTGTTGATTATATTAAAGAGAAACCGGAAACAAAGTTTGTCCTCGTAAATTTTGTTGCTATTTCTGAAGTTACTAAAACAGGAAATATTGAAGCAACTATAAAAGCTGTAGAAGAAGTTGATAAGAGTATTGGGGTTTTAATGAATAGCGAACATTTTAAAGACGCCCTCTTTATAGTTATGTCTGATCATGCAGGTGCTGAAGAAATGTTAAATGTTTTAACTGGAGACAAAATGATGAAAAATTCAACTAATGATGTACCGCTTGTAATAGCAGCAAAGGATTTAGATAATATAGATCTCCCAAATGGTGAATTGAAAGATATTGCGCCAACTATTTTGAAGTTGTTTGGTATTGAAATACCACCTGATATGACAGGTAGATCATTAATACCTAAAAAATGAGTCATCATTTTTAAATGATTTTAAATATAGTATAATCGATTACTTAGAGTACTTAATTTTTATTATTATTTTTTCTTATGAGTGAACAGGAACCAAAAACTGTAGAGGAAACTAAACCTCAGACAGGTTCTGCAGACTCTGATGCTCCAGTAGCGAAAACTTCTTCAAACAATATGATGTTTGCAGTAGTTGGAGTAGTTGCATTAGTTGCAGCAGCAATTGCAGGTGCATTTGTATTCTTTAGTGGCGAATCAGACTCTGATGATACGTTTTCTGAAGATTCTGGAATTTCCGGAATTGAGGAATCTGTTAAAGTAAATGCAAAATCAGCTTTAGAAATTATTGACTTTGAAAACTTTGATGAAAACAATCTTTCTTCACTAGTTGATTATGATAAAGCTAGAGAGCTAGATTCATCTATTTCAGGCAATGTTCTATTAGGAGGTTCTGAAATGGATCTTTCTGGTAAAACAGTAGAGATGGCTATGGATATGGCTATCGAAGCTAATGGCGGATCAGACGATAGAAAAGTAGAATTATCAATGGATGTTTATGTTCAATATCCTGAAAACTACAATGAACTTGGTTTAGATAGTATTGAAAATCTTAATGAATACTTTGCTGAATTAGATGCAAGTGAAATTATGGATATGTATCCTGATTTCTTTATTAAGGGTGAATTTAATGTTGACATTCCAGGTCAGAAAGGAAGAGGTGACTTTGAATTAACTGTTGTAGATTTTGTTGGATATCTAAAGATCAATGATTTAGAGTTAGCAGGAGTTTCTGCAGCTGAAGTAAATGAAATTAAAGGACAGGTTTTAGCAGTTGATCTATCTGATCAAATCGAAGAAATGTTGGGACAATATTTAATGATGTTGAATTCTTACACAGGAGATGTAAATCCAGCAGCTGAATTATTAATGCAAGATCCTGAGGAATTACTAACTATGATGTTTGATGAGATGCAAGCAGATATGAGCGAGGAAGATGCAGCTACATTAAGAAGAATAGGTCCAAAAATTGTTGATTCTCTTGAAACAACTATTGATGAATACACTATGTTTACAAATGTTAAATCTCCTGATCCTATAAGATCAGGTTCTGATTCAAAATGTCAAAATGCAGATCTAGACTTTGCAGGTATTTTAGATACTACTGAAATGGGTATTCTAGACTTAGCTAAAGTAATTTCAGCTGACGAGGCTTACGAGGGAGATGATTATGACTCTATAGAAAGAGATGTAAATGATTCTTTTGATGAAGCTAGATCTGAATTAAAAAAATCAGATCTAAGATTTGGATTTACTTTCTGTACTAATAGAGATGAAGAATACATGAGTGGAATGGGTATGAAAATGGGAGTTAATTCAGATGGACAAGATATTGAAATGTCTGTTAATTATCTGATTGTTGATTTTGATTCAAGTATGGATATTAAAGCTCCTAAAGTAGATATGGACTTAACAGAATTTGTTATTCCAGCTTTAGAGCAGTCTGGATTTACTGGAGGAACATCTCCACTAGTTCCTGCTGACCCATTTGATTCTTATGACTATGGAAGTTCTGATTCAAGCTATGATGCTTACTACGAAGAATTTGATGTAATATTTAAGCAATGGTTAGATGGAGACATTACTGATTCAGAGTATGATGCTTTAATTGAAGAATTAGACATGAAATACTATGGTGATTCTTATGATTCTAGTACTTCAGATTATGGTGATGTAGATTATGAGGCTTATGGAGATGAGATTGACTCTCTAACTGATAAGTGGATAAATGGTGATGTTTCTGATGAAGAATACATTAAGAAATCTATACTAAATATTATGGTGAACTATACTAATATTTAGTTTATAAGGATTTTAAAAGAACCCCATTTATGGGGTTCTTTTTTTAACTTAATTTTCAACGATTTTCTTTCCTTGTATAATTTGTTGAATATAGAATTCTTTCTTGTCGGGATATAATATATATCCCTCGCTACCCCATAAAAACTGAGTTAACCCTCTAAGGCTACTGTATTCTTTTATCTTTGCTAATACTATTTCAGTTTCTAATCCATACTCTATAATAAAATCTTCAACATTATTGTCAAACTCTTCCTCAAGGTTCTGAAAATCAAAGTCTATTAGATAGGCTTTATCATTTCTGAATATTATGTTTTGTGGATTCAAGTCTCCGTGTGATAACACAATTTTAAGAGGTTCAACGGTATTCTTTTTTAAATATCTAAGTGTATTATTTATAAATTCTATATCATTTTTCTCAAGCTTATCTTTGATACGACTATAAACTATATTTATATAATCAATCCCATTTTTATAAAAATTATCTTTTCCATTTTGCTCTACCGAATGAAATTTTTTAAGACTTTTAATCAGTGAAGCAATCTCTTTATAAACTAGTTCTTGTTTTGGATGGTATCGATCTATGTAATCAATTAATATGTATGTTGACCCATTTTCTAACACCCCTACTTCATATGATTTAGGAGTTACGCCTGTACTTTCTAGATTTTTATATATTCTATTCTGTTCAGAATAATTTCATTCATGATGGCTAGATATTTTTAAAACATAATCCCCTGTGTTTGTGACAATTTTAAGATTACTGCTTCTAAGTCCATTGGGGAGTTCGCTTGTATTTATTACTTTTTTATCATTAAAAAATTCGAATTTAGATATATCCATTAGTTACTTCTTTTTTATAAGTGTACCACAGAATTTGAGGAAGTTTAGCAAGTCAATTAACTATACAATATGTAATTTTTTTACCCATTTTTATTTAGAGATTCTAGGAAGATTATTAACTAGAGTATTTATTTGCAATTTGACAATTGAAGATTGAAATTTATTTGAAAGGTGTAGGCGGGGATCGAACCCGCGAATAACGGTTTTGCAGACCGACGCCTTACCACTTGGCTACTACACCTTGATGTGTGCAATTTTAATAATACTTATTTTACAAGCTTTTTACCATCCCGATAGTAAATCGGGACTAAGATCTTGCTATTCTCGTTTCACTCGAATGCAATCTCTTGAGCTTGGGTACTACACCACAGAATTATGAGTTTTGAGTAGCGAGTTTAGAGCTAGCTCAAAATTCAACATTATTTTTAAAGAGTGAATAAATAACTTTATGATTATACTAATTATTCTAATTGTACTAGAAGTACCTTGGTCGAAATTATTATAGCAGAGAAAAATAGTTAATAGCTACTTATAAGAGTTTAACTTACTAGAACAATTAGATAAATTAGAAATTAGAATAATTCTATTTTATCTCTCTTCTTGCCAGAAAAACCCATCATTAGTTACAACTATCTTACCTCTAACTTCCATATCATACTCAACATAAGATCCTCCTTTACTAGGTTGAGGTACACTGTCTATAAATACCTTATAGAAAGATTTTTTAAAACTACCCTTACCTCTTATTGTAGAGGCAATATCTCTATATGTATCATCATTACCTCCAACTGTTATTTTTGAAGTCATTCCACTTTTTCGATCATTTTCAACATCATCGTCCGAATATTCAGCACTTATAGTATTAAATTTATAAGCAGTCTCAAAGTTTAACAGTATAAATTCATCCTTAAATTTAATAATCTCTCCTCCAAATTCAAATGTATCCCCATATAATTTATAAGTTTCAGACTCTTCCTCTATTAAATCTGGGTTTGGATTATCCTCTCCAACAAATAGTCTTGATAAAGCTGACTGATCTGATTCTATTGGAGTTATAGTTACTTCAAAATATTTACCTAAATCATCTTCCTGAATTTCACTAATTACAACTTCTGCAACATCCTTGTCCTCAGTAAACACTTTATATGTATGTAGCCAACTAGCTATAAATATTAGAAATACTGATATAAAGCAAGATATTAGAAATAATATTATTAATATAAGACCAGCTGTTGATTTAAATAAATTCTTCATAGTGAAATTATACATTATTAACATCTATTTATACAGAACTAAAAGAGGTATAATGTATTATATGAAACAATTAAGACCAAAAGAAATAAAAAAGAAATTTAAGCGAACTAAAAGAGAAAAGACTGTCTATGTTATAGCTGAGAATATTCAATACGCTAGAAATGTAGCTAGTATGTTTAGAACAGCAGATGCTGCTGGAGTTCGAAGAATTTATCTAACTGGAATTTCACATACACCTCCTTTTGGTAAAGAACTAGTAAAAGTCTCAAGAAGCAAAGAAAGAAATGTCGCATGGATGAGTAGAAAGGTGGCAAATAAAACTATTGACCTACTTAGAAGAGAAGGTTTTTTTACAATCGCTGTTGAATTAACAGATAGATCAATTGATATGAGTGAATTGCCAGAGATAGCAGATGAACACGATAAAATTTGTTTAGTTGTTGGTAGCGAGGTTCATGGTGTTACTAAAGCAACATTAGAGTCGTGTGATTTATCAGTACATATACCAATGTATGGAGCTGGTAAGAGTATTAACGTTGCTCTAAGTCTAGGAATCATTCTTTGGCAACTTTAAGCCTTTAATTATACTCCTCTGCCCCCAGTGATCTGAAAAATATATTGGGTCGACGTCATCATGTCTTATAAAATCTAGGCCACTACTAATTAAACTATAATCAATCCTCCATAGTTTTAAACCATTATCTTCCCAAGTAGCGGGAAATAAAACTCTTGATTTTGTATAAGAATCTTTTGTTAGTTTTAAAAGGTTATTCATACTCCCCATTGCCTTCGTTGAATTAAAATCACCTGCGATGATATATTGATTATTGTTGTCTTTAACATCATCTAATAAGGTATCAAAATAATACTTTCTAATCTCAAACTTACTTTTAATGTTTTCAATAACAGTTCCTTGTCCATAAAACTGGACTGGCATATGGACATTATAAACAGTTAAAATTTCATTATTGCCAAGATCAACATCTAATCTCGTCCAATATTTTTTTCTTACTGTATTTTCGTCTACAAATGGATACTTACTAATTGTTAGCATGTCTTCATAAGCATCTACATAATAGTCTTGAAATTCATTCCCTACTCTATTCTTCTCATTATTATAGTAAAAATAGTCAAAAGTCTCTGAAGGACTTAAGACTCCAAACTCTTGAAGAGTATATATATCAGCTTCTTGGGATTTTATATGACTTATAAAATGGTCAATATTATTATCAGGCTCCCAATAAAGTGTATTCCAGTTAAATAACACTAAAACCTCGTCCCTACTAAAATCATCATATTTAGCGAGCTTATTTTCAATGTAATTTAAATTTATATCAGATATTGGAAGACTAAGGAAAACTGAAATCAGGAGCAATACTATAATAACAAAAGTTTTCCGGTTTACATTTTTAAAATCCTTTACTTTACTATCCTTGTTAGCCAGTGCTTTATAGGCTAAGAAGAGAAATGTAAATGATAGAGAAATTAAAACATAAGTCATTGGAGGAATTACTGAAGTTAAGTTCCAAAACCAAAATTTACCAATTAGAAAATGATGACTAAGAAGATATGAAAGCCAAAATAAACTGGCTGTAAATATTAAATTGTTCCTAATCTTTTTAAATAATTGATTCATTTCTCTATTATATTACAGATAGAAGACACTCGCGTAAGAAAATAGTGACTTAAATAGGGTGTAGTTAAACTACACCCTATCAGTATTACTCTACGATCTATTAAAATGGAAGATCGTCAGGATTTATTGTTTCATCAGAAGATGCCCCTTGTGAACTGTTTCCAGATGACTGTTGAAAGTCAGATCCGCTGTTGTCTCCTTCTCCTCCAGTGTATCTAGAGATTAGGATTACTTTATCTACTATCACTTCAGTTCTATAGTTTTTCTTACCATCGTCAGAATCCCAACTTCTAGTATGAGATCTTCCTTCTAAGAAAACTCTAGTTCCTTTTTGTAGTCTTTTTGCTAAAGATTCAGCATTTCTCCAAACTACTATATTATGGAAACTAACTTCGTCTTTCCACTCTTCACCAACTCTATAACTTCTATTTGTTGCAAGTGAAAAGTTTAATACTGCTGCTCCACTTGGTGTGAATCTAAGTTCTGGGTCTCTTACAACATTTCCCATTAACTCGATTTTATTGATATCTCCGAACATAAAATATATTTAACAATTAAGAATTAGCAAATAATAATTAGAATAACTAAATAAAATCTATTTTTAATTAATTAATCTAATTAACCTATACAAGATAATACTCTATAAACTATAAACTTTACAAAGGTATTATATATTAAGTGTAAGATTCTTGTAATGATTATAAAATCAGTCTAAAAGAAAATATGACTCTTTAATGTTAAAATCTTAGTGATTAATTATCAATATGAGTAAGACAAACAACTTACCAAAAGATTATCAAGGAATTGTATATCAGATCATTAGACCTACTGGTCTTTTAGATCCAGTTCTAGATATAAGACCTTCATTACCTGAAAACTTTGAAAAACTGAAAATAGAATTGGAAAGATGTAATTACACTATGTTTGACAGTTATAAAGCAACTGAATGGGAGGATCCTCAAATTCCAGATTTATTGAAGGAAATAAAAAAAAGAATTCATAATAACGAGAGAGTTTTAGTTACTACGCTAACTAAAAAAATGTCAGAAGAGCTAGCAAACTATTTGATAGAAAAAGATATTAAAGCTAAATACCTTCACTCAGACATCGATACAGTTGAGAGAGTTGAAATTTTAAGAGATTTAAGAATGGGGAAATATGATGTAGTTGTTGGAATTAACCTGCTAAGAGAAGGATTAGATTTGCCAGAAGTATCACTAGTAGCAATACTAGATGCTGATAAAGAGGGTTTTTTAAGATCAGATACTTCTCTCCTTCAAACAATTGGAAGAGCAGCTAGAAACCTAAATGGTAAAGTTATAATGTATGCGGATAAAGTTACAGGCTCTATGCAAAGAGCTATAGATGAAACAATCAGAAGAAGAGAGATCCAGGCGAAATATAACATTGATCATGGCATTACTCCAAAAAGTATTCAAAAAGCTATAGGGAACCAGCTAGAGCGATTTCAAGATGACAAAGATGATAAAGAAGATGAGAATGAGGCGAATATAATCAGTCGAGCGGAAAGTTTTAAAATTATGACTAAGAAAGATAGGAAGAAGTTCTTAAAAGAACTTGAATTTCAGATGTTGTTATATGCTGATCTAATGGAATTTGAGAAGGCTGCGGAGATGAGAGATTTACTTAATGAATTAAAGAAGTAAAAAGTAAAAAGTAAAAAGTAAAAAGTAACAAGTAAAAAGTAACAAGTAAAAAGCTCAAAGCAAAAAGCAAAAAACAAAAAACAAAAAACAAAAAACAAAAAACAACAAGTAAAAAGTAAAAGATAGCAGGTGAAGAGCACAATGAGTGCAGAATTAAGAATGATCATGGAGGCATTAAAATATGTAGAAAGTTTATAGTATATTGCTGATCATATTTCTAACAATTGAGTTGCTCCAGATATTACTATTGTTAGATCTATAGTATCTTCCTTTAATTATTCATTTAGAATTTTAAATAATACACAGTCACTCTTGCTACGGCCTTCTTCTTTGCTTTTTACTTTGTATTTTGTTCTTCTATTCCGAGTGATATAATTCATTGATGAATAAAGATCAAATGAATAATATATGTAAATAATTAATTAGATGTCAGCGGATTTCGAACAACCAGATGACAATAGCGAAGAATATAGACCTCAAGCTGAAATAACTGCAGATAAAGAAGCCTTGTTAGAGAGGGCTAAGATTATAGCGGAGAGAGTTACAGAGTTCGGGGAATACGCTATGAGCTTGCTTGAATCTGCAGAAGACTCATTCGATGAAGGAGACACAACAAATTTCTTACCTACTATTACAACAGCACTACAAATATTTACTAAGATAAGACCTTTAGTTGATATAGCAACTAGGATTGTTAAATTAGATGATGAGATTTCATTGGAAGAATTACAAACTATGAGTAGCTTTGAAGACCACATTAGTCAATTAGAATTTGATAGTGGGTTAGATGATAAAGAGAGAGATATTGAGTTTTAGTAAAATGGATTCTTTAAGCTTCTAAATTAGTTTTAGTATATAGAGGACTTTTATAGACTCTTCCGTCTTCTATAAAATCTGGATTGAGTATTCTATAAAGAAAGTATTTTAATTCTCTTAAAAGACCATTCTTTAAGTAAAATTCATATCTAAGTCTATGGGCTCTTGGAATTGGTACAACTATTAGATTCTTACTGTCATCAGATTCAAGATATTGTAATAGTTTTACTGCTACGTCTACTCTTCTCATATCCTCTAATCTTAATGATAAGAAGTCGCAAATATTTATTTTATCTTTATCAATTAACCCAACTTCATTATTTAATATTTTTCTGTTTACGATTTTAAATAGCGACAGGCCAAATTGAGTTACGCTTGCTAAAGCAAAAGGTAATATTAGAAATGATGTAACATTTGAAATTTCAGGGTTGATATCTTTAACTATAAGATTTAGTCCAAGCATAAATGCTGTAAATATATTTAAAGTGTTTACACCAAACTCTTCAAGTGTCTGCCTAATAATGTAATAAAATCTATTAGCAATATCCGTAACCAGTATATCTGTATCTGCTTCTTTTGCTTCATTAATTAGGTCAGTGAAGGCGGCTCGCCTTAACTTTATAAATAATCCATTAGATTCTTCCCATCTAGCTCTCAAAGATTTCCAATATGGTTCATTTTCTTCTGACTTCATTAATACTGATTCTTCACCGTCAGCTTTATAATGTCTTATACCAAGGTTAATAAGTAATTTATAAACTGAATCAAAGCTATCAAGAGATCTGGCTACTTCTTCTGGAAAGTATTCAGCAATTATAGCCGGAGGATTCTCAGTATCAAGTAGGTTTGATAGTAAGCGAGGAAGATTTTTATAGAATCCATATGCAGAATCCTCATAATCCCAGTCGACTAATAATATTTGCTTGCCGTTTGGTGTCTCTATTAAGGCTGCTTTATCCTCTTCTATTAAAAAATCTATCTCTTTTATAAATTGTTCGTCCATATACTATTAAGTTAAGTATGCTAAATTGTAAACATGAACGCAACTATAATTCGGCGTTTTACCTATATTATGTATTGAATAGTTATATATTATGCTATGACCATGAATCTGATGCCATAATTAAGGGACATATTGTGGTAGCTGGTATCATCTTACGTTTATTGACTATGGTATTTATGAACCAGGGCTAAAAGATAGAGTTAATGATATAATTTATCTATGAATAAAAGTAATTCAAGTAAAAAAGTATTTGTAGGACTCTCTGGCGGAGTTGACTCAGCTGTTTCTGCTTATCTACTGAAAGAACAAGGATATGACGTAACTGGAGTTTTTATGAAAAACTGGTCCGGCGATGATTTTGGAATACAGGATGAATGCCCTTGGGAGGAAGATCAAGCTTCTGCAATCGAAGTTGCAGAGTACTTAGATATTCCATTTATGTCTTTTAATTTTGAAAAAGAATATAGAGATAAAGTAGTTGAATACTTTTTTGATGAATATAAATCAGGGAGAACTCCAAACCCTGACGTAATGTGTAATAAAGAAATAAAATTTAAATTGTTTTTAGATAGGGCTTTAGAAGAGGGAGCAGATTTTATTGCAACGGGGCACTATGCTAGGAAAGTAACGAGTAGCGAGTTACGAGTTACGGGTAATACATTAAGAAATAAAAAAGCTACCTCTCAAAACCCAGAACTCGAAACCCGCCACTCGTTACTCAAAGGTGTGGATCCTACAAAAAACCAAGTTTACTTTCTTTACAATATTACTCAAGAGCAATTAAAGCATGTTCTTTTTCCTATTGGAGACATTGAGAAAGCTGAAGTTAGGAGTATTGCTAAAAGTGCCGGTCTTCCAAACGCAGACAGGCCTGATAGTCAGGGTATTTGTTTTATAGGAAAGATAAACGTTTTGAACTTTTTAATGAGTAGAATTCCAAAGAAGCCTGGGAAGGTTGTTGATATTGAGACTAACAAAGAAGTTGGTGACCACGAAGGGATATATTTTTATACAATTGGTCAAAGAGCCAAAATAGCAAATCAGAGTGATGCATATTTTTACTGTGATAAAAATGTTGATGAAAATATAATGTATGTCTGTCACGGGACGGAGAATGTGAATTTGTATTCGGATAGTGTTGAGTTAGAAGATTTGCATTTGATAAATTCGGTAAATATAAACCATAGTTTACAGAATTCCGAGGGGGAATCACCCACCCTGCCCTCCCTCAAGGGAGGAAAAATGCAGGCTATGGTGAGGTATAGGCAGGAGCCACAGCCAGGGGTTTTGTACTTCGAAAATGATTCATGGAGATTTAAATTTGACCAAAAAATAAGAGCAATAGCTAGTGGTCAGAGTTTGGTATTGTTTGATGGAGATGTTTGTTTAGGGGGAGGGATTATTAAGTAATAAGTACTAAGTAAAAAGTAAAAAATAAAGAGTGAAAAGTCAAATGTAAAACACAAGAATAAGGTTTTACTTTTGACCTTTTACTTTTAACTTATCAGTATGAAAATAAAACTCCGAGTACGGCTTATAATTCCATTCAAAAATAAATTACTATTAGTTGAAGATACTAAAAATAAGTTTTGGTTTTATCCAGGTGGTAAGGTTGAGTATGGTGAAAGCATTGAAAGAGCTATAAAGAGAGAGATTGTGGAAGAATTAGGTGAGGATAGAGAATTTAAAATGGATAAAATCTTATTTATTCGAGATTTTATTTTACCCGAAAAAAATGAACATAGCTTAGAATTATTTATATTGGGAAAACTAAATAATTATGATGACTTAGAAGAAAGGACAGATCCAGAATATAATAATGAACATATTTTTAGATTTATAAATATAGAGGAACTCCCAGTAGAGTTATATCCTCAAGATTTAACTAAGAGAATTGTTGAAGGCTTTAAGAATGGATTTGAAGGAATTAAGGGTGAGTATGTTGGGAATTTGAGCTAAATAATTGTTGAAGGACAATCGATAATTATCATTGTTGTCTTCTTTTTTGACATTTTAATCAATTTGAATCATCATATTTGTATTGTAAAATGATTAAATATGATAAACATACAACAATACGGCGGAGCTGGAGTTTTTAAATGGGATAAGAATTATCTTTTTAGAGTATTAACTGAAGGTAAGAATGCTCCTATAAAAGATTCAAATATCGCGGCTGCTTTTAGACAGATTGATAGAATTAACTTTACTCCAGAAAGATTCAGATCTGATGCATATCAAGATTTAGATTTAGAAATAGGTTATGGGGAAAAATTTACACGTCCAACTGTTGTAGCTCAAATGGTTACGTTGTTAGAACCTAAGCTTGGAGGTAAATATTTAGATATTGGAACGGGAACTGGATATTTTGCATGCTTATTAGGATTTATTGCTGGAAGTGAAGGGATTGTTTATAGTATCGAAAGAGTTCAATGGCTTTGGGAAGAAGCTAGAAAAAATGCAGATAAATATAAAGGTAAAATGAATTTAAAGTTTTTATTTAGAGATGGATCCGAAGGACTACTTAATCAAGCACCTTTTGATGGAATTCATATTTCATTTGCATTTGAAGAAATTCCAAACGAGATAAAGATGCAATTAAAAATTGGAGCTAAATTAGTTGGTCCAACAACGGATTATAACCTTCGTGTAATTACTAGATTAGAAGAGGATCATTTTGAAGAAGAGATAACTCCTGGGTTTATGTTTGATACTGGGAAGGAGGGAGTTGCTTAAATATTAAATTTAATTACTTTACAAATAATACATAATGGCTGATGAGCAAACTGAGAAAATTACAGAACTTAATTTAGATTTTCAGCAAAGTCCTGTAATAGTTGAAGGATTTGACAACAATACAGATACTAGTGCTCTAGAAAAAAGTATTGCTGAAGTAAATAGAGTATTAGGTATTGATAATCAAGAAGCAAGAGTCTTATCGGAAAATATTCCTTTAGCAAATGTTAGTAAGAGATCTACAATGTACGCAGAGGGTTCAATGGAAGTAATAGAGGAAAAGGGACGAGAGGTAGGTGTAATTTCTTTAAGAGAAAGCGAACATTTAACATCAGACAATGTGAATAGTTCTAGTTCAAGAACTGAAGAATATTTCCACTTAGTACATGCTCAATCTAATGAGACTTTTAGAGGGATGATGCGAAGAATTAGGGTAGGAGAAGCTACATTAGAAGAATATAGGGCAGATAGAGTTAATGAGATTCAGGCAGGTTTAGTGCTAGCTATGCCAGACCTAGATCCTATATCTGAAGATGAGGAAGTGATGAGGAGATACAGAGCTCTGCCTGAAATGATGCAATTAACTGCAGAAGTTTTAGCAGAATATCCTGAACAATACAATCCTATTGTAGCTACTAATGCTGATATGAACAGATTCATAGAGAATCCAGACTACGCAATAGAAGTTACTGAACAATTTTTAAGTGGAGCGATAACTGAAGGAAATGAGTTTGAGATTGATAATCAATCAGTTAGAGCTTTAGTTTATAATTTAGCAGGACAAGCTGCTTATCAAACTAGCTTAGGTGGAACTAATGATTTAGATTTAGAACGGAGAGAACGAAAAATAGTTCATGACTATATGATTAAACAAAAAAATGAGCAAAACAGGAATCTAACTGAGGATGAGGTGAGAAATGAACTGGCGGGTAAATCTATTGACTATATTCGAATAAGTAACGAAGTAAGTCAGATTAAAGACAAGATGTCGCTTTTAGCTGAACTTATAGCGAAAGCAGCTGTCGCAACTATCCATGACCAGGATATTGATATTGATGAAGAATTTAAAGAAAGTTGGCTTGGGTACACTGAATTAATTACAAAAAATAAGGAAAGGTTGTCTGAAATAACTTACTATGCTCAAGATCTATTTAAGGATCTGAGTAATCCTCCAAATGGTTTAGCTATAAATGAAATAAAAGTTTTCAGAAGGAGACTACTAGAAGTAAAAACTGAATTTGAACAATTAGATGTCTTAATGGAATATCAAGTTTTAAAGGAAAGTAGGGGATAGCCTCATCCATCTCCCATAACAACCTATTAACTCTCAGATCACCTAAGCTAACCTCTGCCAAATCTTTTTCAAGCAGCATTTGAACATTTGCCTCCGCCTCCACTCTACTCCACGGACAAGCTAAAAGTTTAAGAGTTAAATTTACTGCATCTTGAAACTTTTTATTTAACATTTCCTCCCTAATTTTTATAATTGAAGCAATCTGCTCATTTATTAAATGATCCATAATAACTGATCCAGATATAGCTTTTTCTTTTTCAACATATTCAATACAAAACTTAGCAATTAGTGGTGAGATTAATCTAACTCTTTGTTCAATAACTAATTGATTACCAACAAGCCTATCTATCTGAACTGCTATCTGACCAGATTTAGTACTTCGATTTTTATATCCTGTATAGAGCTTTTCTAGGTATAGTGAGGCCTCTGAATCGAGATTGCTAAGGCTTTTACTTACTAAACTTATTTTTTGAGCAGTAGTTATCTTATCGTTACCTTTATTGTAAGCATCAACATCACTACCATGTAAAATCTCATCATCATCATGAATTGAGAATGTTGCATATAAATCTTGTATTAAATTTTCTTCTTTAGGAAATTCTTCTTCAAGATCTTTCGCTATGTAGCTTATTAATCTAATTCCTCTTGAAATATGTTCTGCAGTAGTATCCCCTTTAACGTATGGATTATCTTTATATCTTTCCAGTCGCTCAGCTAGAAATTGGTTTTTTGAAACTAATTCTAAGATAGTTGAAGGCTTCATTAGTTAAATTCTTAATATGTAAATCGGTTACATGAGTATGAATTTAATTAAGATTTTATTCTAGTGAATAGGTATTAACCTAAGCTAATCTTCAGAAGGAATTGAATCTCCAGAAAAATCATGAACTTGAATTTGTTCAGAGTAAGAAGGAATTATTTCTGTGTATTGTTTAGTTTTAAGTTGTTTTAGTATTTCAACTAGATAGTCCATTGAATTTTGTGAAGTTTCTTCATTTTTAATTGCTTCATCAATGCTAACCCAGAGGACATCTTGATGTGGCCATTTATCATAAACGATCTCACCCTCGTAGGTTGAGCAAAAATAGATATTCATTATAACGTCTGAGAAAAGATCTTTATTATTATCAAGGTTAATTTTTCTTATTGTTCCAGCATATTTCATATTCTGTTCTAATACTTCAATCTCAGGTTGATCTCGTAACCTTCTTCTTAAAACTATTTCAGAAGTTTCTCCTTTTCTAACACTAGCTCCAAGAATACCTAAATCTCCATAAAAAGGTTGTTTCTTTCTTCTTCTATTTATAATCATTAATTCATCTGAGTCTTTCTTGAAGATTATTCCATGAGAGTAAAGTTTATATTTATCTGCTATTGGTCTGATTATACTGACTGGGTAAATTTCCTCTGTAAATTTCTGTCCTTGAATTGTTAGCTTGTAAAGATCGTTAATTTTTTCAATTAGGTTATCTTTTAGTAAATGCTTTAAATGATAATTGAAAAGATCTGAACCCATTTTGTAAGGTTGTAGTTCGGAGAATAGCTTCCCGGTGGGATAACTAATAAGGCTTCTGAGCATGTTTTCTCTTGTAGGGTTTAAATTGTTCATTTATTGAATTATATACTTTAAATAATAGCACGCAGATTAGGCAGATTTAGCAGATTCTCGCAGATTAAAAATCTTTCGAGATTCTTTCATATAAATACTTTTAGACTAATATACTTGCTTAAAAATGATAAATTTAGATATGTATAAATATTAAGTATGAATGGATGCATTTAAAGAGAAGGAGCTTACTGAAGTAATTATAAGAAGCTTTTATAAAGTATATAATAATTTAGGCTTTGGTTTTCTAGAGAAAGTATATGAGAATGCTTTAAAGATAGAACTGATTAAATCAAACTTGATCGTAGAATCACAACAACCCTTAAAGGTATTCTATGAAAACTATCAAGTTGGGAGTTACTTTGCTGATTTAGTAGTAAACGACAAAGTGATTTTAGAGTTAAAAGCAGATGAGATTTTACATCCTGCACATGAAGCACAGCTAGTAAATTACTTAAGGGAAACGGATATTGAAGTGGGATTATTACTTAATTTTGGTAAGAGACCCCAACTTAAAAGAAAGATATGGAGTAATTCAAATCCGCGTAAATCTGCGTGCCATTTACTGATAACTACAACATCCTAACCTCCGCATCTATAAATGCCTGAATATTACCATCTAAAACCGAATCAGACTGTGAAGTTTCTACTCCAGTTCGAACATCTTTAACTAGTTTATAAGGTTGTAGAACATAATTTCTAATTTGATTTCCCCAACCTGCAATTTTATATTCTCCTTTTTCTTGAGCCATTATAGCTTTCTGCTTTTGCTCTTCAATTTCATAAAGTTTTGCTTTAAGCATTCGCATAGCTGTTTCTCTATTTTGATGTTGAGTTCTATGTGCAGATGACTCTACCACAATTCCTGTTGGTTTATGAACAATTCGAACTTTTGAAGCTACTTTATTTACATTTTGACCTCCAGGTCCTCCACTTCTCATAGCTGTAAAATCTAATTCACTTTCATCAAGTTCAATATCGATATCTACCTCAACTACAGGTATCACTTCTACTCCCGAAAAACTTGTTTGCCTTAGTCCTTGAGAATTAAATGGAGAATTTCTAACTAATCTGTGAGTTCCATGTTCATGTTTTAAATAACCGTATGCAAACCTGCCTTTAATTTCTAGATTAACACTTGAAAGACCTGCTTCAGTTCCAGGTACTTGATCAATTATAGTAACCTTCCAACCAATAGAATTACAATATCTTGTATACATTCTTAAAAGCATCTCTGTCCAATCCATAGCCTCAGTACCTCCTTGTCCAGCATGAATACTTAAAATACAATCGCTAGAATCAAACTTTCCAGAAAGATAAGTTGAAATTTCAGTTTTATCAATACTTTTTTCAAAGCTTTTAATTTCTTCTTGAAGCATTTCAATAACTTCTAGATCATCTTCAGACGACTCTTCTAACATCTCGCTAATACTTTCTGAAGTCATGTTAAGTGTTTCAATCTCTTCAAACTCATTTGTAAGATCTCCTATATTTCTCATCACATTCTGAGCAGTATCATTATCATTCCAGAAATCCGTAGCCTTTGATTTTTCAGTTAAAGCCTCAAGTTCAACTTTCAAATTAGTTATATCTTTCTTTTCGATAAGATTTTCTAATTTAAGTTTTAGCTCTTTAGCTTTGTTTTGTAGTTCTATAAAAGTCATAGAAAGATTATATCATTAACAATTTTGTAAATGTTATATCAATTGGTATACTCCACTTGATTATAAAGTAAAAATGATAGATGAACTTATAAAAACAGGAGAAACTGATGAACCAGATGATTTAGATGAGAGGGGGAATATCGCTGAACTAGAGTCAATTAACCAAACTAGAATACAGTTGGGCCACTTTAAAAATGCTGCCAGAAGGTATATGTATAAAACTATCGAAGTAATTGAAAAAGGAGATTCTTTTAATAGTTTTTTAGCTACGTTATTTAGTCCTATTAGTATTCAAGGATTCTATAACTTACAGGCTACGATAGATCTTGCTTTGAATGATTTAAATATAGAGGAAATTGTTCCTGGTGTAATTTCTATAAATTTTACAGTACCTATGAAAGAACTTGCAGCAATTAGTGTAATCCCAACGGTAGCAGCAAGTGCTATTAAAAAGGTTGTTCGTGGCGCTCTTGGTGATAGGCTTATAAGTATTACCAATAAATCAGATTGGAGAACAAATAATAGTACTTTTGAAGTTAAGATTAATTTAGAACAAGAATCTTAATCAGGTAAATCCAATAAAATCTCTAGTTCGAACAAGGAAACTTTCGAGTATATTCAAGAAAAATTTCAAAAATGCTCTGTAAGAGGAGATATTATAGTTTATTATACTGGAGAATCATTAGAACAAGCTGATTCTATCTTTCCGGTAATAACACTACAGATTTATAATACAGATTCAAAGTCATGGAGACCTGAATTTAAAGAGTATGTAATGTTTAAACCAACAGATTCTAATGGAAATGGTCCTGTACATGTTCTATCTAGAAAACATTTTGAATCTGAAGTTAGTAAATTTATTTTTGGATCAGCCAATCAAGTATTTGATTCTGTTTGCATGAGAAGAAAAGATAATGTATCTCAAGCTCCAGTTCTAATATTCGAAGAGATAGAAATGTAGCTTAATCAATCTTCAACGCAGCTAAAAATGCTTCTTTTGGAATTTCTACTTTTCCAAACATCTTTAATTTCTGCTTTCCTTTCTTTTGTTTTTCTCTTAGCTTCTTCTTTCTAGTCTCATCACCACCATATAATTTTGCAGTTACATCTTTTTTATAGGCTGCAATTGTTTCTCTTGCTACAACATTTGAAGGTGCTCCAATAGCTGCTTGAATTGGAACTTTGAATTGTTGTTTTGGAATAATATCTTTTAATTTAGAAACAAGCTCTTTACCTCTATAAGTAGCCATATCTCTATGCGCTAAAAATGATAAAGGTTCTACTTCTTCTTCATTAATTAAAACAAATACCTTAGTTATATCACCAGCTCTATACTCTAAGAAACTATAGTCCATTGAAGCATATCCATGACTGACAGATTTTAATTTGTCAAAAAAGTTTACTATTATTTCTACTGTTGGCATTTCATAGGTAATTACAGCGTGTTTATTTGAACCAGTCCCTTTGGAAATATAATTCATTCCCTTATAAACTCCTCTACTCTTTTGTGAAAGCTCCATTACTTCTCCAATATATTCTTCAGGAGTGAATATTTCAACTTTTACCCAAGGCTCGTAAACCTCTTCGAATAAACTTCCATCAGGAAATTCTGCAGCTGTTCTAATTGTAGCGATGTTAGTTTCAGCATCAATGCTACTTGTTTTAATATAAGGTACTTTTGAGTAATCCTTAGTTGTTAATTTAACTTTAAACTCTACCGTTGGAGTTGTACTAATTAGATTTATATCAAACTCTCTCTCTAGTCTTTCTTGTGTAATTTCTAAATGCAGTAGTCCTAAAAATCCACAAACAAATCCTGTACCAAGTGCTTGAGAATATTCTTTTTGATAACTTAAAGCTGCATCGTTAATAGAAAGTTTTTCTAATGCAGTTTTAAAATCTTCATAATCTGAAGCTTCAACAGGATATAAACTTGCGAAAACCATAGATTGAGGTTTTTGATAACCCATAAGTTGTTTGAAACTTCTCTGTCTATCACCTGGAAGAACTTCAGTTACAGTATCTCCACTATGTACTTTACTAATATCTTTTAACCCAGTTGCAAGATAGCCCACTTCTCCTTCCATTAAGTTTTCTTGAGGAATCATTTTTGGCTTTAAATAACCAATCTCGATAGGGTCTATACTATTTTTGACACCTACCATATAGAGCTTATCTTTCTTTTTAATCTCTCCTGAGACCACTTTTACTAATGCTATTACTCCTTTATATTCATGATAAAAAGCATCAAAAATTAAAGCTCTAGTTTCCTCTCTTTCAGGTTCAGGAATATCTAAATATATTAATGAATTTTCTTTATCAGGCGCTGGTACTCGCTCAACTATTGCATCTAATATATCTTTTGTACCTATTCCAGTTTTACCTGATGCTAGTATAATTTCATCTTCTGTAAATCCAAAAGCCTCCATAACTTCTGCTTTTACTCTTTCTACTTCTGCGTTTGGAAGATCTACTTTATTTAAAACTGGAATAATCTTTAAGTCATATTCCATTGCTTTATATATAGTAGTAAGAGTTTGCGCTTGTATTCCTTGCGATGCGTCAATTAAAAGTAAAGCTCCTTCAGAAGCCGCTACTGATCTTGAAACTTCGTAACTAAAGTCTACGTGTCCTGGCGTATCGATTAAATTCAGTATGTAATTTTGGGTTGTATGCTCTAGATTTGGTGTTTTTGAAGTTGAACTATCGTATTTGTAATCTAATCTTGCTGTCTGTAGTTTAATGGTTATACCACGTTCTTGTTCAAGTTCTAGAGTATCCATTACTCTATCCTTTATCTCTCTTTTTTGCATTGTTCCTGTAAATTCGATTAATCTATCGGCTAAGGTAGATTTACCGTGATCTATATGGGCAATAATACAAAAGTTTCTAATTGTTGCTAAGTGCTCTTTGTCTGTCATATCGGGGATATTATAGCAGTAAGTCTGGTATTAAGGTAATAGTGAAAATTCTAAATGGAATCGATTAAACTAAACGCTTTTGCCTTAGCTATACTTAGTGTTAAAATTCAAAGTTTAAAATAAAGAAAAAATATGGTGCTAAAAGATGGGGACTATAATATTATAAGTGATGATGCTGAGGGTATTGAAAATAAATTAGAAGATGCTTTGAATTTATTCGATCCTATTGATGATAATAATGGGAGAAATAGACTAGATAACATTCTTAACCAACTTGCCCAAGATGATCAGCTAGCTATGACTAGTGCTATTAAGCTTGCAGCAGTTTTTGGATTTCCAAAAGTAGATAGATTATTTGGAGAAGAGTCTGAACATATGTTTGAAAGCGCTGAACATTTCGTTCTATCGCTAGGTCTTTATTTAATGAGACTTGTAGAGATTAGAGAGCATTTCTTAGACCAAATTGATTTTCTATACGATATATCAAAAGATTAGGGCGCTAACTATAATAAATTTAATTCTGATTCATTTTTTGAAGAAATGGACAACGGATTGATTGAGACTTTCGAAGGTGTTAAAGGAATGAGGTACTCATAATCTTATAATAAAAAATATTGGGAATGGGTAAATACAAACGTAGTAGCAGTAGAGAAAAATCCAAACTTAGCAGTTTTTATATATTTATATCATAAGACTGTTGATAGCTATACTTTAGATGGGGTGGCAGCTATGCCAGATGCGATAATAGATAGTATGAAAAGAGCTATTTCAATTAGTGCTCTTAGGGTGAATGGCGGGCAGACTTATGCTGATTTAATTAACTCAAGAGAAGGGATGACTATTGTAAATTTAAGTCCCGATTCACATTTAAAAGTAAATACTTTGTTAGAAGGATTATTCCAATCTGGAGTTAATTTTGCTAGTAGGGTTGAAACTACTAATGTTTTAAGGAAATTAAGGGAAACGGATCGTCAGAAATATGAGGCTGTAAAGTTAAGGGTTTTTGATGTATTGAGGTATTTGGAATTTAGAAATTCGCACTAAAAAGTATCGCAATTTTCTCTCTTTATTATAAACTGATTCTGTTGCCTAAAACAGATAACTCTAGCATGATGATATATTTGATATATAGATATGTCAGATTTAGATCAGAATAATTCGTTTGATGATTGGTATGATAATTCATTTGAAGAACCTTCAGCAGACTTGCTGGAGGAGCAGTCGAATAAATTGCACTTAATGATTGCTTCTGAATCTTCACCCGAGCAACTACAGACAGTAAGAAGTTTATTTGAACTATCAAAACTTGATATAAACCTTAGTAGTTCGAGAAGTATTAATTTGGAATATGGAGCTACTTCTCTTGATATGTCTTATAAATTTTTTAGTATTCTGGATGAAATCTTTTCAGACTTGAATTTAGGGCATGTACCTTCAGAGGGAACTATTAAGATTTTTGCAGGGAGGTGTGAGGACAAAAACCAAGATGAAGTTCTAAAACTAACTGTTCATATTACTGGGTTAATTCTTGATAATTCGCTACTACAAGATTTAGAGAGCACTGTTAAATTAAATTTTTCATTTTATACTAACAAATCTGAAGTCGAAATAGATTTACTTGATTCTGAAAATGATGATTCAGGACTAGTTTACAATCAAGTCTTTAATTTAAAGGGTTCTAACTCTGGAGATAGTGCAGATTTTGAATCAATTTCAGGCAATACAAGGGTATTACCAATATATGAGGATGGGAGTAGTGGTAAAGCCAATTTTGAAATAAAGATAAAGCTGGCTAATCTTATTAATTGTTTGGTTAACGAATTAAACCCTTCAAAATAGATAGTTCTGTAATTCTGTAGTTAAAAAATGCCTAAATGGATATTGTTAACTATAATTGGAGACTTAATATTTTAAGTCAATAGTATGGGTGTTATAGATTTTAGTGATCCAGGATTTCCAGGAGGAGAAGAGCCGGAAGATGGAGCTTTATATCAAGAAATCGACTTTACTGAAAATTGTATTGATGAAGAAGGAGGATATACTCCAAAAAGACTAAATTTAGCTCTTGATGAAATATCTTTAGCTGAAGTATCTGAAGTTCTAAGTCAGCTCCAAAATTTTATAATTAATCATCAATATAAAATGTAGTTATATCGGCTCCTATATGGAAATCTATAGTAGGCGGAAATACAATGGGTAGAGCTGAATACGTTATTTCCATAGATGAAGAAGCTTTGAAAAAAGACACAAAAGTAAAGGTGAAAATAGATGTCTATGAAGTCTCAACTTTTGGAGGAGAAAGTATTAGAATGGCTGAGGAAAATGCAGAAAGAATAATGAACTAAGTTTTAATTCCTATATTAAAGGAGGAATCTATAGCTATAAATATAAGATTAGAGTTTTAACTTATATTTAAAAATGAAAGTTTAGTAGTTAAATAAATAAAAAGAGGTAATCAGCAGACTGCCTCTTTTTATTCTAATTCTCATCATCAAAATCTAACCCTCCAAAAATGTCGGCTTCCATATCAGCCAAAGCATCAGGATCATCTTGGTAATCATGGATTAATTCAAAAGTTGGCAAGATAAATAATTCGCCGTCATCCCCATTGAATAATTCAATACCTATTTTTATAAAATCTAATTTTTGATAGTCATCGCTAAAATTAATACAATTATCTAAAATTATTAAGACTGAATCAGCAACGCTATTAACTGTCTGCCTCTTGGCTTTAATTTTGTTTCCTCTTTCAAGACATGCAGCTTCGTTAGATAAATCTAAATCTAATAAGTTTTGAGTTAATAAGATCTGATCTAGAACTTTTGTTACTAAACTCTTATAAAGTCTCTCAATCTCCAACAAATCCTCGGGTCTCTCATTTAGATCTATAAGTAGGTATGTCCTGGGATTTTTAGCTGATTCTTTTATTAGATTAGCAGTATTTATATTACCTTCCATTGAATGTCGAACTGCAAGTTCAACAAATTCAGATTGGGAAATTCCTTCCAATCGTTCTACTTCCAAAGATTCTTCTGTATTAATTAGAAAACCATTACCATTAATCTCTGCGTATATATCCATTTTATTTATTATTAACGCTGAATTTTACTTTTGAAACTTATTTTTCGCAAATCTTTTATCATTCTTACGAACTCTTACAACTATTCGATTCTTTCCTTGTCTCATGCTTACTAAACACTGTATACTTTAAATGAATTCAAATATTAGTAAATTTTATGGAAATCATTTTAATAGCAGTCGTAAGCGTGCAATTTTTAGCACTTATATATTTTGGAAACAAAATCCTAAATAAAAAACAAGATAATAATGATTCAGATAAAGAATTAGCAATTATTAAAGAACAACTTAGAAATTTATCAGAGTCGCAAGGAGATAAAATTGATAAAACAAGAATAGAGCTAAGTAAACTACTTCAAGATCAACTTAATAATTCACAAAAAACTATTCAGCAGCAGTTTGCGATATCTCAGAAATCAATGTCTGAGACTAACAAATTAACATCTGATATTGTAAAAGAAGTAACAGAAAAATTAACAAAGCTAGACGATACTAATAAACAAGTAGTTGGTTTTGCTGAACAACTTCAAAGTTTAGAAAATATTTTAAAAAATCCTAAACAAAGAGGAATTCTAGGAGAATATTTTTTAGAAAGCGTGCTAAAAAACGTTATGCCTCCTGGATCATTTGAAATGCAATACAAATTTAAAAACGGTGAGATAGTCGATGCTGCAATATTTATAGGTAAAGATGCAGATAGAAAGATAATACCAGTTGACTCTAAATTTTCGCTAGAAAACTATAATAAAATCGTCGCTGAAAATGATCCATTAGAAAAAGAAAAGCTTGAAAAACAGTTTAAAACTGACTTGAAAAATAGAATTGAAGAAACATCTAAATACATTAGACCTGACGAAGGAACTATGGATTTTGCTTTTATGTTTATTCCAAGTGAAGGAATTTATTATGATCTATTGGTAAATCAAGTAGGAGCTGTAAAGGTAAATACAAGAGATCTAATTCAATACGCTTTCGCGGAGAAGAACGTAATTATAGTGTCTCCTACTTCATTCCTAGCTTATCTACAAACAGTATTACAAGGATTAAGAGCTTTAAAGATTGAAGAGTCTGCTAAAGTTATTCTAGAAAATGTAAGAAAACTTAAAAATCATATGAATGCATATGAAGAGAATTTTGAAAAAGTTGGAAAACATCTGGGAACAACTGTTAATACATACAACAAGGCACATAAAGAACTAGGTAAAATCGATAAAGATTTTATGAATATTACTGGGGAAAAAATGGATATAATAAGTGAAGAGGTTGAGGAAAACCCTTTAAGCTTGATATAAATAGTAATTCTATTAAATAAAAAAAAGGCAGCCATTAGGCTGCCTTTTTTAAACTATTTTGAAATTTCTACAACAATATCTAATCCTGAAACTGCACTTGCACTTACAAATATATATACATAAGCATTCGTCTCTGTATTATAGTAAATTGTTCCCTGGCTATGAGCGCCAGCTGAAGTTCTACAATTTACTTTATAACCAAGTTCTGGTAATGCTTCAACTAACATAGAATAATCAATACCAGGAACTAGAGGTACAGGATTTTCTGAACTTAACTCTTCATCAGTATATTGAACATGTGAACTATAGCTGACAAATTTCATTCCATTAAATTGAAAATCTATTCCATAGTCTAAGCACTGATAACCAGTTTTATTAGTTCTAACTCCCGTCATATTCTCCACAGCAGAATTAAACACTAATTTATCAGATAAAATTTTAAAAGTAGAAGGTACTTCTGTACTATCAGTATCGTTACTTTGCTCTTCTGAATTTGAATCTGAATCTGAATCTGAATTATCTTCATTAATTATTTGATCATTACTCTCTTCAATATCCATCTCCAGTTGACTATTATCATTATCCTTGGATTCATTTTGATCTAAAAGTATTGTAAAATCTAAAGTTAAAATAATTGAAATAGATGCAGTTATTAAAATGATTGGAATATACTTATTTTTATTATTCATAAACAATTTATTTACTAATTATAATATTATATAGGACAAATATAAGAATGTTTAGGGACTATTTAAGATGAATATAAAATATAAAGTTGTTAAGATAACTTAGTCAATTTCTTTAAATGAATAAAATACCCATTATTATTAATGGGCCAGCTAGATCTGGTAAAGATACATTTATAAAGATGTGTAGGTTGTTCTTACTTCCTCTTAATATTCCAGTTTACTCATACTCTTCAATTCTACCAATAAAGATGAGAATGCTAGAGGATGGAATTTGGGATGGTAAATCAAAAAAGACTGAGGAAAGGAGAACGTATATGGTTAATTTGAAAAAGGAAATGAGTCTAAATGGAGACTTGCCTACTAAATATTTATTAGAATCATTTAACTCAAGTAATCCAGGGATAATTTTCTTTCATATTAGAGAAGCTGCAGAAATTAAACATGCTGTTGAGATTTTTAAAAAAGAGCTTGGAGTTAAGCTATATACACTTCATTATATGAGATTAGATGAATCTATTGAATCATTTAACTCAGGAGTAGATCATCTATCGCAGACCAGAGAATATGAAAATTATGACTTCGATATTGTAAATGATACGAAAGGATTAAAAGAAATGAGTAAGATTGTAAGAAACTTTTTATTAGATTTGAAGTTAGATAAACCTGCAAAATATATAAATCTTTCAGATCTTAAAAGAGGCAAAATACATATAGAATTTAATGATGAAGATAAAAATAAAGTAATTTAATATTTTATTATTACTTCGTCAATTGTTGAGAACTGAGTAAGAGTTTTGTCTAATTCTTTTTCTACAGACTCAGAGATAACTATTGAATTACCACAGAAATCAATAGTAGCAACTTGATTTTCTAAAGATAAATTAAAAAACCTCTCGTCATCATTTCCACAATTATCTAGCTCACCCTTATCATAAAACAAACTATTGCTATAGCCTTTTTCAGGTTCTAAAGTATTCGGACCTTTCATGTATTCTTCAACTAAAAATGTTGCAACGTCTTCCCTTGTAGTCGATCTCTCAACAGCTACAATTTCACCCTCTGAATTACTGAAATATAATTTAAGATACGCAACTCTACTTTCTGGAATTACTAAATCTAACTTTTCATCTTCTTTTTCTTCGTTTTGAATTTCGTTGCTTAAAATAGTAAAACCAATTATTGCTCCAAGAGCTACAAAGAGTCCAATATATATTAATTTTTCTAATCTAAGGTTTTTTACTCTATTCATTTAAAGTTCTAATAAAACTTATACCTTAATTATACATTATATATTGGAATTACTCAGCTTTTATAAATGATCTTTAATAAAGTAAGTGTTTGAATTTATTATTTATTTAATGATAGATATATTATTTAAGCTCTTTTCTGCTGAAATAACAGATAAAAGACATAATAAATGCGGATATTAAGCACTTATTGGAAATGTAGATGTTGCTTATAAATGGCACCTAAGGCAAAATAGTTAATATATTGATAATATATTATGCATTGCAAAAATCTCGCAATTTTAGCACTAGCAGGTTGTTTAGTATTAATGCCTTCTTTTAAAAATGGTGGTAATGGTGGAGGTTTTACACCATCTCCTGGAACTGCATTAGCTCAAGATCAAAACGAGTTTGAAAAAGAGTTTTGGCTTTTTGGCGGATTAAATGTTTATGGAGGGCTAGGACTGAATCAGGATACTGGTTTGTTAATTCAAACAATAGATGGAATTATTGAAGCTTATGAAAAAAAACTAAATCAGTTTCAAAAGTATTTTGAAACCGACCAACTTCTTAATGTAGACTTGCTAATTCTAGCTCCGACAAAAATGAATACAGATTATGTAAGTTCTAGTATTGAAGTTACGAATAGATTAAGGGAAGAGTATCCGGGTATAACTATAAGTTTTAATATGAGGCCCACTGATGAATATACCGATGAAACATTTATTGAGAGGTATACGGAAGTGCTTGAAAGAATAAATTTAGGTGTTATAGGTGATAAAAGTAATGTAAGAGTTTCATTAGATCTTGAAAAGTGGTTTGTTGACGGTCATAGAGTTACTTCTGCAGAGACTATGAGAGAATTAGAGAGAATAGCAGTTGAGGAATTTGGATTACAGGGATTTTCATCTTTATTTGAAGTTATAACAATTAAAGAACCTTCAAATAATATAGATGACGATTTAGAAAATAATGAGAGTGGTCAACTATCAAAAACTGAAGTTATTGATGATGAAATTCCTCCAGAAATACCTGCACACAGTTGGAACTTTATAAATCGAAAAATTGCAACAATTGCATTAATTTCCATTTTGACAATTTCAACAGGAGTGAGACCTATTCTTGACAAACAAGGTACTAAAGCTCTCTTATCTAGAGTTCCAGCTTGTTTTGCAATCGGAAGCGCTGCTGAAGATCTTTGGGAAAGTGGGAACAAGTAAGCCGCAATTGAAAGATTATTTCAATCTTATATTGCTTACTGGGGTATATCACTTGGCGTTGAAAATACTTCTGAGTATTGTGAAGCTATTCTTAATACTGCTATTCAAGAAAATACCATTGCTACTATAAATTTCAATGATATTTTTAATTATGAAATGCCACCAAGTGGCTTTGAAGTGAATTTAACTGAGACTAGATCATTTGTTGGAGGTGTAGTTAGAGGTTTCTTGCCCGCTACTTATGGTGAAGAAAATGTAACCACAGATTCTGGTTATGGGGTAGTTGTTGAGGGAGATATAACTTATATAATTATACCTGGGAGTCATATTCCTGAAGTACAAAATTACTTAGTACAGAATTTGGGCTTCGCACTTAATTCACTAGGAACTGAAGAATTTCCAAGAGAAAAGGTGTTAGGAATAAGTGTAAGGAGATTACAGACTCCTCTCTTAATTGATTCATATCAATCTTACAAATCGATTGAATATGCCAGAGAAGAGATAAATACTGAACTTCCAATTAACAGCCTCTATCCCTTGATAGCTTTTAATGAGGGGGAATCTCCAGAGAGTATTATCTATAATGGAAACATTGGAGAACAAATTATTAATGGTGAGATAAATTATGATACTCCATTCCTAGCTTCATACGATGGTGTAAATTACGTAATGTTGAATGGGAGAGAAGTAATTGAAAATCAAAGTAGTTTAGTTCATGCAGTACATGGAACTTTCCCTCTATATTCTAATGGTAGAAACTTAATGAATGATGATAATAGATTCTGGAGAGAACTAGTAGGAGGAACTCAAAGGGCATTTTTAACAATGGAAGATCGAAGCACTTTACCATTAGGTTTAGCAGTAATTTTTAACTTCGAAGGATCAGATGAAGTGTTTGTAGCAGAGCTCCCTGTACTTTCTTTAATTGATGATCAAGCAAGGAATAGTTTCTTTACTGCAATTGAAGAAGCTTACTCGATTCAGTATGGTCGAGAGATGAGAATAGATAAAGCTTTTGCTCCTGATGTTAAATACACTGGTGTTTCTGGAGGTAACTTTAATAATTTAGGAGTTGATATTCTGGGAGATAGAAGGAGCGGAGTTTCAGGTTTTCCTTTTTCAACTATTTCATTAGTCATTACTGAAAGAGATAACTAATTACTAATGTTATATCTAAAACACCCCACTTCATGATCATTAACTATTCCAGTAGCTTGCATGAATGAATAAATTATTGTTGATCCAACAAACTTAAAGCCTCTTTTTTTCATATCTTTTGAAATTAAATCTGATTCTATACTTGTAGCTGGAACTTCCTTTATAGATTTTCGTTTATTAACTATTCTTTTTTGATTAGGCAAAAATGAATAGAGATAATTATAGAAACTTCCAAACTCTTGCTGAACTTCAATAAATTTTATCGCATTTGTTCTTACAGAATATATTTTTAATCTATTTCTAATAATTTCAGAATTCTCTCTCTGCTCTTCTAAAAATTTATCAGATACTTTAGATAATTTTTTATAATCAAAATTTAGAAATGAGTTTCTATAACCTTCACATTTTTTCAAAATAGTATCCCAGCTTAAACCAGCTTGGGCACCTTCGAGTCTCAAGAACTCGAAAAATATTGCATCATCTGTTACTTGAACACCCCATTCATCATCATGATATTTAACATAGTATTCTTTATCCAAAGGTACCCAATTACATCTATTTTTCATTTATATATCTTAATATTGCCCTAATTATTTCACTCTTTTTAAAAGGCTTAGTTACGACTTCATTAAAGCCAGAAGCTATAGCTTTATCCTTTTCACCTTTACTAGCATGAGCTGTGACTGCAATAACGGGTAGCTTTTCTGTAGATAGGATCAATTCTGTTCTAATAAATTTAATAACAGAATAACCATCTAACCTAGGCATCTGTATATCCATTAGTATTATATCGAAAGTATTAGATTTTAATTTATCTATAGCTTCGTATCCATCACTTGCGGTAATTACATTAGCCATTTCATTTAGCAGAATTCTTGATGCCACCATTTTATTTACTTCATTATCTTCTACAATAAGAACTTTGACATCTTTTAAAGACCCTGCTTCTATCGGATACTCATCCGCTATTTCAGATTGATTATTTGAATTTAAAAATCGAAGTGTAAATATAAAACTACTACCCTCACCAAGTTTACTTTTAAGTATAATTTTTCCACCCCAAGTTTCTACTAATTTTTTTACAATCGATAATCCTAATCCTAATCCTGGACCTCCATATTCTCTTGTAATGCTGCTATCTGCTTGCTTGAACTGTTCGAATATTTGTTCCTGATGTTCTTCTGAAATTCCAATCCCAGTGTCTGTAATATTAAAATATATTTCAGAAAAATATTTGTTTTTTTGAATTAATTGTACTTCAATTTTTATAAAACCCTCTTTTGTGAATTTTACTGAATTACTTATTAAGTTATAAAGTATTTGTTTAAGCCTAGTAGGGTCACCCAAAAGCAACATATCAATCCTTTCATCTACATTTACAAGTAAATCAATATTACTCTTCTGAATTATATGAAGATAACTACTTGAAATTGTATCTATTAGATCTCTTATATTGAAAGGGATTTGCTCAAAGTCTATTACTCCACTTTCTGCCTTAGAAAGATCTAAAAAGTCATTTACTAATATTAATAAGTTATTAGAAGACTGTCTTAAAGTATTTATATATTTTACTTGCTTACTTTTCATTAACTTATTTGTCATTTCATTCGCGTTCGGTAACTCTTTTTCAACAGATTTTCTTTCTTCAACTTCTTTAGATAAAAAATCTGTTAGTTGTTTTGAATCTTCAATAGTCCTAATAAATTGAAGAGCATAGAATCTTAAAAATCCTATTACTACCGCTGAGTATAAGTTTACAGTAACTAACCATGAAAAAAGATTAAGATGTTCTGACTCTAAGTAACTATCTTCAAAAAGAAGAATACTAGTTATATTCGTTACTATAATAATAAGTATTAAAACTAGATAGATTATCCTACTTCTAACAAGAAGAACTGAAAATGCTATAGCTGTAGATATTCCGATTAAAAAGATAATACTTAATCCATTGAAATATGCTTCTACAAAGGCTGCAATGAGAATTGAAATAGGAGCAAGAATTCCACCTGATTCTAGTGTATCTTCAGAAGTTATAGTCCAACCTATGAAATTAATAAGACATAAAAACAGCGTAATAAAAGGATAATTTATGGGAGCAAACCCTTCTATGTAACCTATTGTATATAGAAAGAATGCAAGCAAATTTATTAGACTAAAGAAAAGTAATACACTTTTAGTTAATTTCTCTGCGTTTTGAACTTGAGCGTCATTAGATTTAGATGAAGTTAGTCTAGTCCATAATTTTAGGGGTCCTGTATAAAATTTCATTTCATAGTCTTATGTACAGAGATTTTAACATCTCCATGCATAAGTTAACTATAACTATTTTGTAATATCAAATTTACCGTTTTTGAATACTACTTTTAGTTGATCTCCTTTAACAATTCTATTCTCTAGAAGCATTTGAGATAGAAGATTTTCAATTTCTCTTTGGACAACTCTTTTAATTGGCCTAGCACCAAATTTAGGATCAAAACCAATCCTTGCAAGTTCTGCTATAGCTGCTTTGTCAAACGTGGCATCAATTCCTTGTTCCGCTAAATTCTTCTTAGTTTCATTTAATACTAGCTCAACAATCTTAATTATTCCCTCGAGATTCAATGCTTTAAACAATATTATTTCATCCAGTCTATTTATAAATTCTGGCCTAAATTTCTTTAGAAGTTCTCCCATTATTTTCTCCTTTAACTCATCCCATTTTGGCAATATATCTTTAGCCTTTTTCATTTTTATTATACTGTCTCTATTTGTCGTTGGGTTCAGAGCGTCAAGCATTTTACCCATTTCATTTGCTCCAAGAGTTGTTAGAATCAAATCTGAACCGATATTGCTTGTAGCAATGATTACAGTATTCTTAAAGTCAACAGTTCGTCCCTTACCATCAGTTAATTTACCATCGTCTAATACTTGAAGTAGTATATTGAAAACATCAGGATGTGCTTTTTCGATCTCATCCAAAAGTATTACGCTATATGGTTTTCTTCTGATTTTTTCTGTAAGTTGTCCTCCTTCTTCATAACCAACGTAACCAGGAGGTGATCCAATCAATCTAGTCACTGCAAATTTCTCCATATACTCGCTCATGTCTAACCTAATAATTGCATCTTCATCTCCAAACATAAATTCTGCTAATGTTTTTGCTAGCTCAGTTTTTCCAACGCCTGTAGGACCTAAGAATATAAAACTTGCTATTGGTCTATTAGGATTTTTAAGTCCTGTTCTTGATCTTTTAATTGAGTTAGCAACAAGTGTCACTGCTTCATCCTGTCCTATAACTCTTTTATGAAGCTCATTTTCAAGATTTAGTAATATATCTTTCTCTTCTTGGTTCAGTTCAGTAATTGGTATACCAGTCATATTTGAAATGACTTGATGTATATCTGAGACTTTAACTTCGGCAGTTCCGGTTCCTCTTTCTCTTAACCAATCTTCTTCTAATGGCTTAATATCCTCTTTAATTTTTTCTATCTGAACTTTAACTTCAGCAGCTTCTTTTAGCTGATTTCCTCTTGTAAGCGAGTCTCTTTCTCTTTCTAATTTATCTACTTGAGATTTTAACTCTCTTATCTCACTTGGTTCATTAGAATAATGAATTCTAACTCTACTAGATGCCTCGTCAATAATATCAATAGCTTTATCTGGTAGAAATCTATTCTTTATATATCTATCTGATAATTTTGCGGCTGACTCTAAAGCTTTGTCTGTAATTTTTAGTTTATGATGGGCTTCATATCGATCTTTTACTCCTTTCAATATTCTAATAGTTTGTTCTACAGTAGGTTCTTCAACATAAACAGTTTGAAAACGCCTTTCAAGTGCTGCATCTTTTTCGATATATTTTTGATATTCATTTAAAGTGGTTGCGCCAATAACTTGTAATTCTCCTCTTGCAAGAGCAGGTTTAATTATATTGGAAAAATCTAATTCACCTTCTTTTGCTCCAGAGCCTACAATTGTATGAAGTTCATCAATAAAAAGAACTATGTCTCTTTCAACTTTACCTAATTCATCAATTAACTTCTTTGCTCTTTCTTCAAATTCTCCTCTGAATTTTGAACCTGCTACGAGTCCAGTAAGGTCTAAAGCTTTTAGTTTCTTACCTCGTAATACGTCAGGAACAGAACCATTTACTATCCTATGTGCTAATCCCTCCGCAATTGCAGTTTTACCAACTCCAGGCTCACCAATTAGTACAGGATTATTTTTCTTTCTTCTTGCTAAAATCTCGATAACTCTGTTTATCTCTTTATCTCTACCTATAACGGGGTCAATTTTATTTTCTCTTGCAAGATCTGTAAGGTCTTTTGTAAATTCATCTAAAGTTGGTGTCTCTACTCCATTTACTGATTTACCTTCTTTATCTCCTTCACCAACAACTTTTACAACTGCTTGTCTTGCACCCTCATGAGTAATTGCATATTTCTTTAGCAGTTGAGCTGCTAAACCTTCTCTTTCAAGAATTAATCCCAGGAATAGATGCTCTGTACCTATATAGTTATGATTTAGATCTAGTGCTTCTTGATAAGCTAGCTGAATTACTTGTCTAGCTCTTGGGCTGAAAGTAGGTTGCCCTCCAAAGTAAGATCCTTCCGATAGCTGGTTGTTTATTTGTTTTTCTAATTCTTCAATCTTAATTCCAAGCTCTTTAAATACTCTACTCATTACAACCTTGTCTTGTGTAAGTGAATATAATAAGTGTTCAGTGTCTACGGCTCGTTGTTTTTTATTAACTGCTACTTCAATAGCTTTAGATATTGCTTCATTGGTTCTGTTAGAAAATAGCTCTTGAATATTCATGAATCGATTTAATAACTATATCTATATTTTAGCAAACAAGCGGAGTGTGTGCTAATGGAATTTAAATGAAATCATTAGGATTGGTTTTTAGTATGATTGGATAGTAGCTAGTAAGTAGTGAATAGTATGGTTTTGAAGGTGTAGTCTCGAGTGATTTACGAGCGGAGCGAAATAAATTTTATCGAGAGGCGGACATAACAATTAATACTGAATCTAAACGCTTTGAATTTTTTATATCATTAGAACCCTTCTTCCAGAAATTATTTTAAAATTTCTAGAGATAAAAACTATTTTAACCCCATTTTCTCTCATAATTTTTACTTTTATCTCAGCTCCTTGTAGAATGATTTAGTATGGATAATCGAGTCGAAATAAAGATAAATAAAACTTCCAGACCACCGAAAATAATATTGATAGTATTTGGGTTTCTATTCTTGCTGATATTTTCTAGTATCTATTCACAACTACGTAATAACGGTATAAATCCTTTTGGACAATTTAATGATGTATTTGCACAGTTTGTTGGGAGACCAGCTCCTAATGTGGGTGAGCTATTAGCAAATTTACAGACAGGTGACTCGCTCGAGGAAAGTCTAGATAGATGCGAGATAATAGATCCTAATAGAAAGGACGCTAGTGGGAACCCTCAAGTCATGTCGGTCAAAGACTACAACCAGTCTAATCCTATTGCTGTTGAAAGCATGGCGGGGTTAAATCTAGGTGATAAAGGTTTTTCTGAAGAATATTATGAATACATGTTTCAAATGGGTATGAGTTACAATCTTTCTGTGTTCGTTGATCCAGGTTCTGCTAGTAGTGCAGCTGAATATGTTAAGACTGCTAATGAAAATGAAGTAGTTCCGATAGTTAGAATTTGCTATGTGGGAAATTGTAATTTTAAATCTCCGGGTCAAGTTGTAAGTTTTTTTGAACAAGTATCTGTTTTATCAGGACCAGGCAATGACTTTATCGCTATTGTAGGACCAAATGAACCTGGAACTGGAACTCCTTCTGAAATGTCTGGATTTATTGGTTCAGAAAATTACGATAATATGATAAATTTTACTTTAGAGGCTGCGAAGAGTTTACAAAGGCTGAGGGTTATTAATGGAGGTAATATGTATTTATCTCCAGCAGCTTTCAATTTAACTAATGCTCAAGCAAACGATGCTGCGGAATATCTAAATCATCCTAGTTCAAGTCAATTTCCTAAATTATTTGATTATATGATGGGGAATACTTATGCTCTTGGTTATCCGCCAGCTCAAGATCCAGAGCTTGGAGAAATTGCGAAAGCATACGACTGGTATAGAAATGGTGCTGATGGTGTAACTGGACTTGGTGATTGGTCTGAAGAAAATAACATGCCTGTAATAATTACTGAATTTGGTATTTTAAAAAATGGTATCTCTCCAATTGTACAAACGGCAGAAGCTAAACAAGCTTTTGAAGAATTTTGTAATGATCCAATGGTAGAGGGCGTACTTTTCTTCAGGCCATTACCAGGTGTCGGCTCACAGCAAGAAGAACATCAGTTATTTCCTGGCGATTTAAATGCATCAATTCAAGGAATTATTGATATTATCGGTGATTGTGAGAAAAACTCAGGAAATAGAGATTATGCATGGCAAGCTTGTAATTTGGATTCATGTCTTTATGAACAGACTTATGATGATAGATCTGTTGCATCTACTTGTGGAATAGAATATGAACGAGAAGAGATTTCAGAATCAAATGGACCAGCTTTATTAATTAATTGTAGTGGTGGATTGTGTACTACAGGAAAGGTTGATACTTTAGAAATTAAAGCTCCAATAAAGCAGTTTGGTTCAAACGCTTCTGTTGGTACTGAAAATCTCCCCTATATTCCTGCTTGCGTACAAGCAATTTCAACTATTTATGGAGCGCAAGGTGAATATGATTCATATGATCCATTTAACCAATTTGCAGGTGAGATTACTTACGGGAGCTCAACTAACCCAAGTAAATATCCAATGCCTTGGTTAGGTAACGCTATAAACTGCTCTGCTGCACTTTTAGCCTTAGATTTGAAAGTTACAGATTACGTAACGCCTGGTTATGAAATTAACTTCAATCCAGGAAGCTCAGCAATACAATCTTTATATGAACAGTATTCTGAGGAATATCTAATTCAAGATCATGTAGATCCAAATCATGAAATGTGGCCATTAAATTATTTTGAAGATACAAAAGGTAAACTTTTAGATGAAAGAGCATTGTGTTTAGATGGAGATTGTTTTGATAAAGAATCAGATACATGGGCTATAAAGCAATTGAGAGAATATCTTCCATCACAAACAAGTAATACTTACGTTAGAGTTGATCAGTGCGAAAAAGAAACAATGCCTGATTATATGACAAACGAAGGTGCTAAAGTAATGAGATATAGAGATGAACCTGCTAACTACGTAATTGGACCTGAGGTAGTTTTGGGGGAGAATGATAAGGTATGGGAAGGGACAGAAAATAGGGTTTGTTTAGACTTTAGTACTAGAAATATTGATGAGAATTCTTTAATTTTAACTGAAGATCCTGAAGAAGACGAATCAGTTTGTATTAACTTATATTATGTTTATCCAGATAGTCCAGAGATTTATATAAGAGATCCAGGTACTGAAAAAGAAGCTGATTGTAGTTTAATAGAGGCTGGACTAATAAGATGTACAAATGGCGAGATAGCAGATGTCGAGGCGTTTAATAGAGGAGATTGTCAGGTTCAAGCACCTTATCAAGCTTGTTATGGATTAGCTCCAGGCTCAAAGCATGAAATATATAGAAGAATACCTGATGGTACTGCTAGTTTTGCATCTGTACCAGAGATAGAAATTCCTGGTATGTATGACGCTCTCTATTCTCAATATATGAGATTAAGAACTGAATTAGCAAGAACTGGTCAACAGATTATATTTAGAGAGAATATTGGAATGAAACTCGAAGTTTCAACAAAAATTCGAGACATGAATAGAAAATATGACTTGACCCCATATTATTATGACCAGGTTGTAACTGATAATAACGGTGAAGCGCAGTGCAGCGTTCCAAAACTTATAGGCAATAAATATTATCTAGGTAAATCAAATCCTGTTTATACAACAAATCAATACTTCGATTGGTTAGGTTACCTAGATATTTTACAAGAGTTTAATGTTGTATATATAGGTTCTCCTCTACCTATGTTTGAAATTAAAGGCAATCCGTTTTACTTAGGTTTATCTGAGACGATTGAAGAAGGTGTTTCGGAAGAAAGGTTACAAGAATCAAGGCTATTATACGAAAATGAGTTCTTTCTTTATAGTGGTGCAGCTAATCAATTGATTAGTTTTCCTTTAATGACTTGTGATGAACTTCTTGCTTCAAAATATGATGCGGGTGCTGATAGAAGATCTAATCCTGATTTAGACTATACATGTTTGACATTCTGGGATGATCCTAGATTTAAGGAAAAAGATGACCTTGGAAATTTTTTATGTGAACAAGGATATGTAATACCAGGACTTTGCGATGATGCATCTTACTGTCCTTCAGACTATGAACCAGTTGACCCTGCTTTTGGAACTGGAGACTACATTTGTCCAACAGATCTAGCATACTGTCTTCAGGGCCCTTATGGAAGTTATAGTCACGCTACGAATTCTTTAAATGCTTATGATGTAGCTGGAAATGTATTTATAGCACCATTTGATGGAGAGGTAATAAAAGTTCAAGAGAAATTTCCTTATTGTGACGAAGGAGGTGCTGCAGGAGGTGCTATTTGGTATAGCGGAAATGTTAATGGTCAGACTGTTACTTTGTTTGTTCTTCACGTAAATACATTTACAGACGCTGAAAATAATACTAGTATCGATCCAAGTAGCTTATTGAGAAAATTTAAATCTGGCGAAACAATAGCTAAGATGTCAAAAATTGGAGATAGAGATGTTACAAATACTGATTGTATAGGTTCGCCTATACATATACATGTAGAACTTGCTAATGGTCCTGGAGATACTAATGCTGCTGGAGATATAACTTCTCTGTTTTTAGACACTTTCGGTTGTAAGATAACTTCAAATTCATCAAGTTCATGTACTAATAGAACTGAAAATACTTATTCTGGTGGAGGATCTAATGAGAGCCAGGGAGGGGATTCAGAGCCTGAATCATTTATTAATACAGATATGAATTTATTTCCAGTAAGTCGTGAAAGACAAATTTTAGACTGTAGAGAACCTGAATCAACTATCGCTGTTCCTTTATCAAGTCTTCCATCTCCTACACCTCCTTACTTTCAAGAAGGTGCAACACCATTAGATAATACAAGTAATTTTAAATTAACACCTGAGGCAAGTAACGCATTGATCACTATGCTAACTGAAATGGAAGATAAAGATCCAGAGGCCTACTCTACTTGCGGGTTTAATTGGGGATATAGAAGTGCAGTTGTACAAGCTAGTTTCTCTGACGAGTGTACAGTAGCTACCGCATGTGCTTGTCATAGCGAACATCAATTAGGTACAACAGTAGACTTTAGACCAGCTAGTGGAGCCTCAGTAAATAGCTTTGGTTCAACTGGTTGTTACGACTGGTTACAATCTAATGCAGCTACTTATGGGTTTGTTCAGTCATATACTCAAGGAAATCCAGATTATATTGCAGAAGTTTGGCATTGGAGATGGCTACTAGGAGATACTGCTAATGAATTCTTATCACAAAAAAATCAATCTGATGGTCAACCTTATTTAAGAGTTTATTTAGAAAACGAGTTAGGAATCGAAAGTTTTGAGACATTCGATTCTGATGATAATGTTTATGCTCAACTTTGTAGCGCCACAGATCCTTGGGATGACGATCTTAATTCAAGTAGTTTAAGTTGTAGTATTGATGGAACAGATAGTTCAGATGCGCTAAATCCAGAGAGAGCTAGAGCTGCAATCGAATCTAGGGTAAGAGCATATAACTTAGATACTAATATTCTAACTGGAGAAGGAGACAATCGATCATTCGCGTGGATTGCTCTTTCAGGAATACCTGGAGGAGAAAATTTGACTGAAAGTCTAAGCCTTAGATTATCTCAAATTGAATTCTATGGAAGTGAAGAAAATTATCAAAGGGTTTTAGGATATAGAGAGGAAGTAACAAGACACTTCTTTAGTGAAGTAAATAGAGTTGGAATAAATCCAAGACTTGCTTATACACTTTGGATTGAAGAAACAGGTTTTAGTGCAGTAGGAAGTGTATCATTAGGTTGTAGACCTGGTGCTTTAAGTAGTATCCCAAGGATAGACGTGTCATCTATTGAGAATGTTTTAGTTGGTCAAGTTAAAGCGCACCTTACAGAGCAAATAGAATGTGTTGGCCAATTTATTAATTCTACTAATAATTTTACTGAGTTTATGTGCACATATTCTGGAGAGCCGGCTATTGAAGGAACTCAGAGTAAGGCTGTAGAATCAGGAGGTATAACAGTTTATACAAGAGAATGTAATACAGAGAATTTTACAACTAATCCTAATTTCCCAGGAAATGTATGTAAATATTATGATTATGGAGTAATCTAGAAAAATACTATTTTAAGTTATGAAAAAATTAATAGAAAAAATAAAAGGTTTTAATAATGCTATTGGAATATTAGTGGGTGTTATTATATTGCTTATTTTAATTAATGCTATTTTGGGAGGCTCTCAGAATAAAGACGAAACTGTTTCGAATATTAACTCAACTGAATATTTATCTGTTGGTGAATCTGAAGGAAGAGAAATTGAAAGTGGAGTTACTGCAAACGAAGAGAGCTTCTTACCTATTGAATCATTCAGTCAAGATGAAGATTTACTTTCTGCTTTGCCAGAAATAAACGGTTACTTTGATGCTGATTTTTTACCTCTTGAAGAAAATGCTGAGCCTAAAATAATAGTTAGACTTAAAAATGAAGACAGCAGAAGTGAATTTGACAAATGGGTGTCAGATTTTTCTTATTCAAATGTTGAATTTATATTTATTCAACCTGAAGAAACTTTCAAACATGGAGTATATAAAGTACCTAACTAGTAGGCTGATTTAATTAGTTTATTTAAATTAATCTTTATTTAAGGATTAACTTGTAATCTTTGCAAAGCTTCTTGCGCAGAATTATCTGGCTCTCCACTATTTAATTTTATTATCTCTTCTTCGACTGTCTTTATAAGTGCAGCAGCTTCTGTATCATTTTTAAGTCTGTATCCAACAGCTCCTCTTCTCAAAGCTTCTTCGATAGCAAGATCTCCACCAATGTTAGTAAGCATTAATATTCTAGGATTACCATATTTTACTGGATCTGCTTTGATTTCGTTTAAAGTCTGAATACCATCTTTCTTAGGCATCATTATATCTAGAAGAATAATATCAAATTTAGTTGCTTCTGCTTTTGATAGAGCATCAATTCCATCAACTGCAAGTGACACTTCCCAGTCAGTTTTGTTTGATAAATCACCTAAGATTTCTCCAAACATTTCTCTTGCGCTTTCTTCATCATCAACTACTAGTATCTTATACATTCTCACCTCACCGTTATTATTCGTCACAGGATTTTGCATTGGAACTTGAGTATTAGATGTATTTGCTGTGTTTTGGTCCATAAGCTTTTTTACGTAATATACTATCATTATATTTGTTAGGCACAGAATGTCAAGAATGATTGATAATTTTGCAGTTTAAATGAAGTTAGAGTGAATTTTTCTAGTAAGCTGCTATAATTTTAGTACTTAAATATTTGAAAACTTTTTAAAATGAGTGTAAGAACTAGAGTGGCACCAAGCCCAACGGGATATCCCCATATAGGGCTGATTAGAACTGGATTATATTGTTATGCATTATCTAAAAAGAACGGAGGACAATTTGTTTTACGTCTTGAAGATACAGATCGAAGCAGATTTGTTGAAGGTGCAACTGATGAAATTTATGAATCTTTTGAATTATACGGACTAGATATTGATGAAAGTACTAAACATGGAGGTGACTATGGTCCTTATATACAATCTGAAAGATTAGATATGTATAGCGAGTATGCACATTTACTTGTTGAAAAAGGAGCTGCTTACTATTGTTTTCTAACTCCAGAAGAAACTAAGAACTTACAAGAACAATTTAGACTTGAAAATACTAGATTCAGATCTCCATATAGAGATATGTCTCTATCAGAGTCTAAACAGAAAGTTGTTTCTGGGGAAAGCTATGTAATCAGGTTAAAGGTTCCTTTAGATAGAGAGATAACTTATGAAGATGGTGTTCAAGGAAAAATGAAGCTTAATACTAATGAAACTAGCGATGTAGTTTTAATGAAACAAGATGGCTTTCCTACATACCATATGGCGGTAGCTATTGATGATCATTTTATGAGAATTTCGCATGTATTCAGGGGATTTGAATGGATTCCTAGTATTCCAGTTCAAATACTAACTTACGAAGCTTTAGAATGGGAAATGCCTAAGCACTATCATCTATCTGTAATTTTAAATCCAGATGGAAAAGGAAAATTATCAAAAAGAAAAGGAACAACTAATGCAGTTAAATTCATTGAAGATGGTTATTTACCAAATGCTATGTTGAATTTCTTAATGTTATTAGGTTGGTCTTCTCCACTAAAGGTAGAGCATGGGGAAAAAGAAAGAGAGATTTTTTCACTAGAAGAGTTTGTTGAACTTTTCGATCCGAATGATTTAAATAAAAGTAACCAAAGATTTGATATTAATAAACTGAATTGGTTTAACAAACAGTACATGAACTCGACTGAGATTGAAGAGTTTAAGTCAATCTTTATAACTTGGCTTGAAAAATTTAGATCTGATGATGAATTATATAATTCTGTTATTAATGATACAAAATTGGAAGAAAAACTAGAGATAGTGAAGGGAAGAGCATCTACTCTAGTAGAGGCACTTGATTCTATTAGATTCTTCTATACTCTATCTAAACCAATTGACTGGGATATTAAACAATTAAAAAAACTAAATAATAAAGTCTCAGTAGTTAAGGAAAACGTTATTGACCTAATTAAATCTATGAGTGATGATTCAAGTGAATGGACTCATGAGGCTTGGGAAGAAGGTATGAGAAAGATTGGAGATGAATTAGGCGAGAAACATGGAGATGTGTTTATGGTTTTAAGAATTGGTGTAGTTGGCGAACCATTCTCTCCACCATTATTTGAGACTATTCAAATTCTTGGGAAGGATGAGGTATTAAAGCGATTAAAATAAATTTCTAGGGCAAATAATTATTTGCCCCTACAGAATATAAAAATATAATTCTTACCCCTCCTAGATCTTCATAATTGAATTCACAATTTCCATGAATTGATCCTACAAATATTCTGTTCTTGTTTACGTTCTTTTCTTTCGCAAACCAATCAATTGTTTCAGGGGAAAATTTTTATCAATGTATTCGAAATTGATATTAAAATGAGGAAATACCCCAGCGTTTTGTATTTTTGGAATATATTCTTTAATCTTATCTGAGTCTTCTCCACTCTTTCCTTTACACGTAACTATAGTTATATTCCACCCATTCTCATTTCTATTTATGTAATTCAAAATTGGATATATTCTATTTACATGATGGATAAATACAAAAAACTCTGACTGAGTTGAATGGTTATACATCAATTCTAATTCTTTCCTAACTGGCTCGTATCCACTGAATACCTTGATCAATGATCTTAAAATATCTTTTTTATACACAATTGCATAAACAAAGAAAATCGAAGGTAAAAAGTATATTAAGAAATAGTAAATATTATTTACGTCGATAATAATGTTTCCAATCAATCCGACAAATGTAGCAGTAAACGCTAATATTACATAAAGAATTGGTGCTGAGAACGGTCTTTTAAGTTCAGTTCTAGTTTGTCTTAAAATTAGATTTCCTAAAGCAAACAAGGTCATAACTCCTAAAAAACTAATTGTATAAACTCCTGCTAATGATAGAAGTTTACCTCCTGTTATAAGTAAAATTGATGTACTTAATAAGAAGAAACTGATTATAATTCTTGGATGAGAACCTTTTTTATTTTCTTTTAATAAGAAATTAGGAAGGCATTCATCTAAAGCCATTCTATTTACTAAACCTGTAAGACCTACATAACTTGTTAATACAGCTCCACAAAGTACTAGAAAGGCATCAATTGCTATTAATCCTAATAAACTACCACCACCTATTTCGAATGCAGCATCTGCTAAAAGAAAATCTTTTGCTGCTACTATTTGATCAAATGGAAGTATGTTTAGAACTAAGAATGCTATTAGCGGGTTAAATATCAACACCCCAATTAGCATGTTTCTTAAAGTTTTTTTAAATACTCCTTTTTCCTGTTCTTCTACAAAATTTGAAGAACTTTTAAATCCAGAAACTCCTAAAAGTGAGGCTGAGAAAGCTAAGAATAAAGTCTTTGCAATCCCTCCGTTCTCAATTATAAGATTACTTGTCACGTCGCTATTATGAGAAAAAAATGAAGCATCATGATTCATTATCAAATAAACAATACTGAAAATTATAAATCCTGCTAAAGTTAGTATGTGAGCTACGAATATAGATGAGGCTACTTTTGCCGAGTCTTTGACTCCTGAAATAACTAGGATTGCGAATAGAAACAGAATCAGAATTGCTGCTGGTATTACGAAATCACTGAAGCTGAAACTGACGCTTTCACCAAGTGCATGTTCTAGAAAACTGAATAAGTACTCTACTGCAATAGTTGCTGAGATTACAGCTGTTGCTACATAGGATAAAATAGTCATTACTCCAGCTGTTGCTGCTAAAGTTTTTGATGTACCATTTAAAAGAGCGTTATAAGCACCTCCGTTAATTGGTAGGGCCTCTCCTCTCTATAAACAGATTTATAGAAAAATAATACAAGCACTACAGCAAGCAAAACTAAAGGAGCATAAACTCCAGCGAATAAAGCTGCTATTCCTGAAACATAAAGTACTGAACTTAAAATATCATTTCCTGATATTGATGTTGAATAAAATCCGCCTAATTTTTTATGAGGCTTTGATGACATACAGTAAATTTAAATATACGATAAGTTGCCTAAAACTAGCGATTATATCACTAACTTAGCTGTGTTTGAAGCGGAGAATAAGTGTTTGTAGAATTAATTATAGTATCTAATTAATACATAATGGTTTTATATCCTAGGGCTTAAAAATATAACCTATATTTTTGGATTATTTATAATATCATTAATAGAATTTTTCTCAACTATCTGAGTTATTTTTTTGAATTCAAATGCTTATTAAATTCCACAGCTCTCTACTCTACTTGCAATTTCTTCTATAAACTCAACTGGTACAGATTGCTCTGTAATAGAATCTAAATCTTCTAATTCACCTATTACTATAATAATTGAATCATTATTAGAAGGCTTTAAATCTAGAATATTTTCAACTGGTTGATTATTAACAAAGGCTGCAGTAATTTCTGATGGGGTAATGTGATATTCTAAACTTTCAAATAAATTACTCCAGCTGACGTCTTCAGAATGAACATGAGTAACTATTCCAACATTATCATGTAAATGTACTTTCTCCTTTATAGTTGTTGGTTTATAACCAGGTGTATTACAAGTAGCTATTTGCATATAATCTTCCCCACTAAAGTCTACTAGCTCTCCATCCTTATAAACTAGGAATCCTGCGTGTAAATGAAAACCTTCATCGGAATCAGAATGATCAGATTCATTATTATTCGAATTGTTGTTAAAGTAGGAAAATGCACTGACGCTAATAACTCCGATTAATAGTACAATAGATGCTATTGATAAGATCTTTTTATTTAATTTTTCTTTTAACATAAAATTTAATTCGATTACTTATATCTTACTAGTATATCAGAGATAATTTTCTTATATTTATTAAAAATAAATGATAAACTAAAAAAGTTTTCAAACTCATATGATAGGTATTGATATTCAGGATCTTGAAGAATTTAAGAACAGTTTTAGCAATGAAATTCAGATAAACAAAATTTTGACAGCTAGAGAACTCTCTATTCATAAGACTTCTGAAAGTAGATGCGGTGTGTTTAGTGTAAAAGAATGCCTTGTAAAAATTGGAATAATAATTCCAGGTGAGTGGCTAAAAGTAGAAGTTTTAAAAGATGAAAATGGTAAGCCATTTATCACATCAAATTTAATTAAAAATATAAGCAATATTGAATTTAGTATTTCCCATTCAAAGGAAACCTGTGTTGCTGTTGCAATAAAATTATGAGTAACTTTATAGAATTTATAGATAAAATAGCTTCTGAGAATAACGATAAGTTAGCTATGCAGATTAGAAGGCAAGTTGTAATGGAGAAGACAACTTACTCAGACATTAAATCTAATGTTTATAAATTACTAAGTTTCTATAATAAAAATAACATAGAATTCGGAGATAAAATTTTAATCTGGGGACTAAACTGTCCTGAATACTCTACTTTATTATTGTCTTGTTTTACTTTCGGAAGAGTTTCAGTTCCGGTCGACTTTAAAACTACAGTAGAAACAGTAGAAAAAATTATAGATCAAGTGCAACCAAAAATTGCGTTTGTATCTAAATATCTTAATGCTGACTTTATCTATAACAGAGTTGAGAAAGTTTACTTTATAGAAGATATATTAGATCTGATTGCAGATTTTGATGAATCAAATGAAATAAAAGATGAATATAAAGATGAAGACAATCTTATACAAATAGTATTTACTTCAGGTTCAACGGGTACTCCAAAGGGAGTTATGATGTCGCAAAAAAATATACTGAGTAATCTAGATATGATAGATAACTCAATTCCTAAATTGAAAGAATATAAAACTATTTCAATCCTTCCTCTTAGTCATGTTTATGAGCAGATAGTAGGAATGCTGATGATTTTAAAGAAAGGTGCTGAAGTTTTATATTTACCTCAAATTAATAGTTTTAGATTGCTAGAAGCAATTGGGGAATATAATCCAACACATTTATTATTTGTCCCCCAGCTGTATTCTGTTTTTCTAGATAAAATATTTCTAAAAGCAAAAACGGAAGGTACTTATTCTAAATTAGAAAAAGGGTTAAAGTTTGCACCTTATTTACCAAGATTTGTAAGGAAATTAATATTCAAGAAGATACATAAGAGATTCGGTTCAAATTTCAAATTTTTTGGATCAGCCGGAGCACCACTTAACTATAGGGTAGCGAATATTTGGGAAAATTTTGGTTTCAAGATATTAGAAGGTTACGGAGCAACTGAAATTGTGGCTGCTGCTACTTTCAATAATTTCGAAGACAAAAGACTAGGATCAGTTGGAAAACCTTTAAAAGGTGTGGAAATTAAATTTGAAGATAAAGAGATACTCGTTAAATCTCCTAGTGTTACTCTTGGCTATTATAAAAATAAGGAAAAAACAGATGAGGTCTTTAAAGATGGATGGTATAAGACTGGAGATATTGGTCATTTAGACAAAGATGGTTATTTATATATAGAAGGAAGAGACGCTTTTAAGATAGTTTTAGGAAATGGTGAAAATATATATGTAGAGGATATTGAGCAAAAAATAAATAAAAGTAATTTGATATTTGACTCTTTTGTTTATGATTATAAAGAGAATGATGAAGTAAGAATTGGTTCTTTTATTATTCAAACAGATAGAACCAAAACTTTAAATCTTGAAAAGTTACTCAATGAAATAAACTCTGAACTTGAATCAAAACAACAAATATCTAAAATCGAAACCTGGCCAGGGGAAGATTTCCCAAGAACTCATACCCTGAGAATTAATAGAAGAGCAATTCTTAAAGCCTTGGATACTGGTGATTCAGTGAGTAAGTTGGAAAGTGGATATGGAGGAGCTAGTAAAGTTTCTAGCCTACTAGATGTAATATCGGCGGCTGCAAAGATGGATCCTAAGAACATTAATAAAAATGATACATTATTTAAAACTTTAAGATTAGATTCACTAAAGAGAATTGAATTACTAGCTTCAATTGAAGAATATATGGGAGTTAGAATTGAGGAGGCTAAGGTTTTACCTGAGACTACTGTTCATGAACTAGAAAAAATGGTAAAGGATGGAGATAAGCAAAAAGAACTGGTTTTGGCTAACTGGCAGTTTAAATTTTTTGGTAGAGTTTTTGGATGGTTCTTTAATAGGTTATTACTCTTTCCACTACATAGATACGCAGGTATAAAAATTGATAATAAAAATAGTAATATTAATAATATAAAATTAAGCGGAGGCAGAATAATTTTAATAAATCATCCAGGACTTTTAGATCTGGTTGCAATTATGAGGTATCTAAACAGAAGAGGTGTTAAGAAAATTGCTACATTGATTTATCCTCCAAATCTGTACCCGAAGAAGTTTAGAGCAAGACTTTTTGAAGGCTCTTTAGGTGCATTACCACTCTTCAGAGATGGTACAGGGACTAATAAAGTTTTACAGATATGCTCTGACCTTTTAGATAATGGATATTATTTGGTAATTGCTCCACAGGGAAAGATGAAAACAGTTGGTGGAAATTCAGAACATCCATTTATGCCAGGAGCTGCATATATGTTAAAACTACTTGGAAAGCCTGTAAATATAGTAACTGTTAACGGGTATCATGAACTATGGCCAGTACCTGTAGATAAACATTGGGAAGAAGCAAGAATTAGAGAATTAGGTCCTATGAAAAAAGGGAGTGTAACGATCCAAATATCTGAAGAACTTACTGAGCACATGGACGAGAAAGTCGATTTGGAAAAGATTAATAAAAACTATCAAGAAATAATGTATAACCAAGAAAAAATATGACCGTAAATGAGTTTAAAAAAATAATTCAAAATAAAAAAGATTCTAATCAGATTCCTACTATAGCTCATAGAGGAAATTCAGGAGAATTTAATGATAATAGTTTAGAAGGTTTAATATCAGCTTCTAAATCAAACGCAGATGGTGTTGAATTTGATGTTAGAAAAACTAAAGATAATTACTTAATTGTATTTCATAATAATGCAGTTGAAATTAATGGTAAAACTGAATGGGTTAGAAATATAGAATAAAAAGATTTTCGGAGTATATATAGTAAGAATGATGCTCCTGAGTTTATAAAAGTTTTAGAAGCTTTAAAGTCCTCAGATAAAATATTAGATATAGAGATAAAAGATAGCGGTATTATTAAAAAAGTTTGGGAGTTACTTAAAGAAAACGACCTTATAAAAAGCTCTGTGTTTTCTACTGTTTACGATGAAATATATAACGAGATTAAGTCTGTAGATGAAGAGGTCGCTGTGATGTATGGTTATCTAAGAGACCGATGTAAAGATCTCGCGCATAAAAAATGGACTCAACCATTTGTTAAGCTTATACTGAAATTGATGAGAAAAAGAATCTCTAAAACTATAAACGGATTTTATAAAAATGAGAAATATCCATTTATAACTTTGTATCATAAAGTTATAACTAAAGAAGCTGTAAAGACTGTTCATGAGAATGGCGGTTTAATAGGAGGAGTAACAATAAATATAATGGAAGATGACTTTGAAAGTAAAGTAAGTAAAGAAATTACTAGATTTATAGAAGAAGGTGTAGATTTTATTAAGACTGATTTTTTAAAGTAATATGAAAGGATTTGTACTCCCACCATTAATGACTTCAAAACAGATGATGGTTGGTGGTACAGATGCTTTTAATGAATTATTTGGAAATGAGTATGAATTTATTCCTTTAAACTATGAAGTTGATAATAGTGATTTTAGACCGAGTCAAATTATTAATAAATTTGCAGCTGATGTGCAAGCTAAAATTGAGAATGAACTAGAGGATGACGAGGATTACTTTATTGTACCTATAAGTATGGGGTATTCAGTATTAAATTTACTTCGTGATTTAAAGAGAGATCCCAAATTTATAATGGCAATATCTCCATTTTTAGGTAAAGAATCAATAAATGTACCAAAGGAGAGGCTTAATAAAATAACTGGGGCTCTTAAACTAATAACTAGTTTGAAAATGGAGAAGGCATTTTGGAGACCATCTGTAGTTAAACATTTTTCTGGAGATAGAGAAGATTATTTACAGCATGTTATAGATATTTTTCATCCTAGTATTGCAATTTCATCATTTTTTAATTGTATAAGTATTAAAAATGAAGAATTTACAAGAAAAGAAATTCCACATCTTGTTATTATGAATAAAGAAGATAATATTATTAATTATAATTTTGTCGAACGTTGGATTAAAGAGAATGTTGAAGATCATCATATTATAAATACTAATATGCCTCATTCTCCAAAGAAATTAGAAAAAGAATACTTTTATGAAGGATTCTCTACAATTTCTGACGATATTTACGAATGGTTTAAAAAACAAAATGATTAAAGTTTCAAACATATCAAAAAAATTTAATGAAGTAGTAGCACTTGATAATGTATCTCTAGAGGTTAATAAAGGTCAGATTTTAGGACTTTTAGGACCAAACGGCGCTGGTAAGACAACTTTAGTGAATATTCTAACTACTTTAATGAGACCTGATTCCGGAAGCGCATTCGTAAAAGATTTTGATGTAGTTAATGAGTCATCAAAGGTTAGATCTATAATTGGACTTGCAGGTCAGTTCGCAGCTATTGATGATAATCTTACGGGGTATGAAAACTTATACATGATAGCAAGGCTTTATCATCTTGATTCAAAAGAATCAAAACTTAGAACTAATGAATTATTAAAGAAACTAGACTTAGATTATGCTAAAGACAGAGTTGCTAAAAATTATTCTGGAGGTATGAGAAGAAGATTAGATTTAGCTGCAAGTTTAATAGGTAATCCTGAAATTTTATTCATGGATGAGCCTACTACTGGCCTTGATCCAAAAAGTAGGTCAGAACTATGGGGAATTATCAAAGATTTAGTTGATGACGGTACTACTCTGCTTTTAACAACACAATACTTAGAAGAAGCTGACTTTTTAGCAAATAATATTGTAGTTATAAATAATGGTTCAATAGTGGCACAGGGAAGCCCCGATGCTTTGAAGAAGACAATAGGAGAAGAGGTACTAGAAGTAGTATTTGCATCTAAAGAAGGAGTAAAGGCTGCTGAGAAGGTAATTTTAGATATGAATAATACTAAAGCAAATATTGATTTAGATCTTATGAAAATTGAGGTCCCAGTAAATGGTGACCCAAGATATTTAATAAAGGTATTAAAGGCTATAGACAATATTGATCTAGAAATAAAAGATATAACAGTGAGAAGGCCAAGTCTAGACGATGTATTCTTAAGATTAACGAATAATTAGAAAGTTCTTATAATGAAACAGGGTATATTAAATAAAATCTACTGGCAATTTAGTGATATTAAAATTATTACTTGGAGAAATCTTTTAAAGTATAAGAGAGTTCCTCAATTACTTGTATTCTCTACAATTCAACCAATAATCTTTGTAATGCTTTTTACATATGTATTTGGAGGTGAGATTAATATTCCTGGATTAGACTATATTGATTACCTATTACCTGGAATAATGGTTCAGACAGTATTTTTTGGAGCTACTCAAACAGGAATAAGTTTAGCTGAAGATTTATCAAAAGGTCTTATTAGTAGATTTAAGACTTTACCAATGTCTAGGGCTGCAGTCCTAACAGGTAGAACTATTTCCGATATCATTAGAAATACTTTTGTTGTACTTTTAGTAATTGGTGTTGGTGTCTTAAATGGGTTTTCTCCTACAACTAATCCTGTGTATTTCTTATCAGCAATAGGACTGATTACTTCAATTGGATACGCTTTTACTTGGATATTTGCAACTTTAGGTATGCTTGTCAAAGATCAAGAAACAGCTCAGGTTGCAGGTTTTGTAATAGTTTTTCCAATGGTTTTTGCAAGTTCTGCTTTTGCAAGAGTTGAGAGTATGCCAGCTCCGTTAAGAAACTTTGCAGAAATAAGTCCTGCTACTACAACTATTGATGCAATGAGGAAAATGTTAATATATGAGCAATTTACTGATAATATAACAAAGACTTTAATTTGGGTCCTAGTACTATTATCAATTTTTATTCCTCTATCAGTATATAGATATACTAAGAGCTAAGAAGTTAACTATTCTTCAATTCTATCAACTATTGATTCCAGTTTATTTAATCCAGCTTGAATTTCTGGAGTTCCTTTTGATATTCCTGGATGTCTATTTACTTCTAATAAGTATGGTTTATTATCAGGATGTGATATTAGAATATCTGGTCTTGCCCATTTTAAATCTAGTGCTTTTACAGACAACTTTGCAATATTTTGAATATGTTCAGGTATCTCTTTAATATCTACAAATACTTCTTTTGCTCCTTTTGAAGCATTATTTACATGTTCTCCATCTTTTCCATAACTTTTTTCTGCTGAGAGAATATTTCCTTCTGCAGTTAGAATACCCCAATCATACTCGTTTTTAACGAACTGTTGAAACATGAATTTTTTTCTATTCGCTAACCCATCAATAATTTTTTTTAATTCTTTCTTATTATAAGCTACATCTATGTCATTTCCTTGAGATCCTTTTAGACTCTTTACTAGAATTGGAAAGTTTAAATGTTTTAAAACAGCTTTAACTGTATAGTTACTTTTAGTACCGCCCATAAAATAGGTAGCCGGAATGGGTAGTTTATTTAATGCAAAGCTAACTTGATCAGTTATTTTAGAAGTAGTTTTTTCTACCTTTGTATGTTCAATCCCTACTGAATCTAGATATAGTGAAATTGCGTATGAAAGATCTCTATTAGACCAATATGAAGTTAACCAAACGAAATCATAATTCCTTATATCCTCACCCTTGCAAAGTACTCTTATTTCATCATTTTCAAAAATAAATTCAATATTCCGCATTCGACTATTTACAAATTCGTATTCTGCGTTACCTTGAAAATGTTCTAAAATTGTACTTAGATTTTGTAAACCAGGTACTATCAGTATTCGTTTCTTGTCCATAGGTGTTGTTTCATGTTAACGATTAAATTTCTTTACAGGGTCTTTCCAGAGTATTTGAAAGAGTGTTGCCAAGGATTATAACATAAATAATACATATTCATTAGGGATATCAAAAGCCCTCAGCTTCAACAAATATATCGTGAGCTGTATCATTTGCTGTTTGTGAAATTTCCAATATTGATTTGAATGTATTATATAGATCATTTCTTTTCATTAATGCACTTTCTTCTATCCAAAAGCTTTCGTGTTCTGGCATTTTCTCTTTTAATTCACCCTCAGTGTTGTGTACTGAAAATATGACCATAATTTGATCTTGGACGATTCTATTCGTTTTATCGTAAGCAAATTTTCTCTCAATTCTTCTAAATTTGAATTCACCACTTAATCCAGTTTCTTCTATAAGTTCTCTCCTTGCAGCTTCTTCGTATGTTTCTCCAAATCTTACTTTTCCCGTATATCCTCCTACTTTTCCAAAGTATGGGTGTTTAAGTCTTCTATTAACTAAGAATTCTTTATTACCATCTTTGCTTCTAGAAACGAAAATTGCTACTGATACTTTTGGCAACTTCTCCAATTTCATATTCTCTTCGTCTACTCTACCTATATATTCTTTTCCTTTTGAATTAAGTTTATATAGATCACCAGCTTTTTCTACTAATTCATCATCAAGTAATTTTTTAATGTAGTAGTTAAAATGGTTTGATGTAATGTTTTTTATTTGAAGCTCGGAAAATTTTAAACCATTTTCAGAATACATTAGTTTTCTAAGTATTTGATCTTGGTATGGCAGGTATTTGTTCATAGTATATTTATTATCTGTATTGAATTTAACAATACTAACTAAAAATATCTAGTGAAAAGTTTTTGGGTAATATTTGTTTTACTACTAAAAAAATAGATACCTTAACTTACAAATTTATCTGGAACTATATCTTGTCCTTTAGAGTGAGTTTCCAAGTATTCTAATGAATCATTTATACTGTCAGAAATAAAAACAATAGATTCTAGTGGGACTTTTGTAAATTGTTTTACAAAGTTTTCTTTAAAAAATTCTATAAATGTATTATAAAAGCCATTATGATTGTACAAAACTATAGGTTTATCAAACAACTTATTAGCTTTCCCACCAATAATAGTACCTATTTCCTCGAAGGTTCCATATCCTCCTGGAAGTACTATAAACCCATCTGAAAGATCTATTATTTTTCGCTTTCTCTCTTCCATAGTATCCATTAAGAATGATTTATCAAGACCGTCAAATGCCTTGTAACCTTTAGTTACTTTCATTAAATCTTTAGCCATTACACCAGTTAGATCATTACCGCCAGCAGATTTATAAGCTTTGGCTAGCTCCGCCATCATTCCATAGTCAGTTCCTCCGTAAACTACTCCATGATTTAATGTAGCTATTTGAATTAATAGATTATTAGTTAAATCAATATATTCCTGTCCTACATTCATTGAAGATGTTAAAGTTATTCCAATTTTCATAGTGAAATGATTCTAAATAGATATAATTCAATCTATCATAGATTTACACAAAATTAAAAATATAGATACTTATTGTCCCCTCTTAATCCTCAATGAATTCATTACAACAGAAACTGAACTAAACGCCATTGCCGCACTTGCAATTACTGGCGATAATAAACTTCCAAAAATTGGATAGAATAAACCAGCAGCTATAGGAATAGCTATAACATTGTATCCAAATGCCCAGAATAGATTTTGCTTTATTATAGATAGAGTTTTATTAGATAGCTCTATTGTTTCAATAACTTTATCTAAAGTTCCCTTTACTAAGACAACATCTCCAGATTCAATAGCTACATCAGTTCCAGTCCCCATTGCAATACCAATATCAGCAGTTGCTAACGCAGGAGCATCGTTAATTCCATCACCTACCATAGCTATAACAAGATCCTCACTAGTCTTTAACTCTTTAATTTTATTAGCTTTGTCAGATGGCAGTACTTCAGCAACTACTTCGTCAATTCCTAACTGAGAGGCTATAGCTTCTGCTGTTTTTTGATTATCTCCAGTTAACATTACTACTTTAATCCCTAATCTATGAAGTTTTTCAATAGCGTTCTTAGAATCTTCTTTAATAGTATCTGCTAGCGCAAAAAGAGCTACAACTAAATTATCAATGCTTACAAATATAGTTGTCTTCCCCTCATTTATTAATCTAGCCGCTTCTTCTGAAGTTTTCTTATCAATGTTTATTTTCTTACTATCCATTAATCTTTGATTTCCAAGCATTACCTCTAATTTATCAATTTCACCTTCTACACCCATTCCCTCTATGTTATTAAATTTTTCTACTTTTAGACTTACTTCTCCTAATTCATTTAAAGCGTATTGAGATATCGTGCTTGAAAGAGGATGCTCAGATAAATGCTCAATCGAGTAAGAATAACTTAAAATAGTTTCTCTTTTCTCTTTATCAGAAATATAAAAGTCTGTTACCTCTGGTTGACCTTTAGTTAAGGTACCGGTTTTATCGAAAACAATAGTGTCTATCTTATGCGCTAATTCAAGAGCTTTTGCATCTTTAATTAAAATTCCATTTCGCGCAGCAATTCCTGTACCTACCATTGCAGCAGTTGGCGTAGCTAGTCCAAGAGCACAAGGACAAGCAATTATTAATACAGAAGTTGTTATGTATGTTGCAAGCTGAATTATACTAGTTCCATCTTCAACTAGACCTAGTCTATCTGCTATTAAGCTCCAGAATGTAAATGATATAACTGCAATTATAATAACAATTGGAACAAAGACGCTTGAGATCTTGTCTGCTAGTTTTTGAATAGGTGCCTCAGTTCCTGAAGCTTCTTCAACCATTTTTATAATTTGAGCCAACATTGTTTCATTTCCAACTTTCTTTGCGCTGAATTTAAATGTTGAGGTTTTATTAATTGTAGAACCTATTACTTCATCTCCTTGCGTTTTAGTTATAGGTAAAGACTCTCCTGTTACCATTGATTCGTCAATCGTAGTTTTTCCATCAATTATTTCTCCATCAACAGGTATTTTTTCTCCAGGCCTAACTATTATAATATCGTTTAAAATCACTTCTTCTATTGGTAATTTTATTTCTTCTCCATTTCTAATTACAGTTGCGTGCTTTGCTTGTAACTCTAATAATTTTTTTATTGCATCATTAGCCTGTCCTTTTGCCCTGGCTTCGAGAAGTCTTCCTAGTAAAATGAATAGTACTATAAATACTGAAGCCTCAAAAAATACATCTACATCGATATTATTAAATACTTTTGGAAAAAAAGTCACTACTGTTGAAAATAACCATGCAGTGAATGTTCCTAAAGCTACCAGCGTATCCATGTTTGTAGCTTTTACTTTTAAAGCGCTCCAAGCACTTTGGAAAAATTGGCTACCTCCCCAAAATAAAATCGGAGTAGAAAGCAAGAATTGAAATAAAAAGAAATTATTAATCATTAAGTTAGTGTTGCCACTATTTATATCAGTATGTCCTAAAGGAGCATGTGACATTTCGACAATACCTGCCATTGAAAGCATCATCCACATCATTATGAAAATAAATGGAATTGCTAAAAATGCTACTATTTTTACTTTTCTAACAAGTTTTTGATACTCCTTCTTTTTAAGACTTGCTGCGTGATTATGAGAATTGTCTTGATTCTTTCCTGAATTATTAGAACTCTCAATTTTTTTAGTATTCATTGGATCCGCAAGAACTGTTTCTCCTTGTTCATTATTGATTAATTTATACGAGCCTGCCGATTCGACAGCTTTACTTAAATTTTTAAGAATTTCTTCTGAGTTTAATGATTCATTTAATTCAACAGTCATTATTTCTGTTGCGTAATTTACTTTTACTGATTCTACTCCTTCTACTTTACTAATCATTTTTTCAATCAGCATCTTACAAGAAGCACAGTGCATTCCGATTATTGGATATGTTTGTTTCATCATTTATTTAACCTAATATAAATCTAAAATATTTAAAGTGATTTTTAACAAAATCAGAATTTCCGATATATTTATCCACACCTAAATATCTGCCGGCCCCAAAAATTCCTAATTGAATAAAAACTAGTGCGTAGATTATATGATCATCAATAGGACCGTGTTCAGCTGGTAAGGCCGATATATAAAATAGAACCATCATAATAACTCCGCAAATGCTCCCAAACCTAGTTAAAACACCTAGTAATAGAGATAGTCCAATTCCTATTTGGCCGTATACAACTAAGAAATCAATAATACTATTGCCCGCCATTTCACTAAAGAAATCTTTGAATGGTCCTGAAGTTGCGTAGGCTAAGTATCCTTCTGAGCTAAAGTCGTTTAATAATTTATCAATACCCGAATATAAAAATATAAATCCAATTGAAATTCTTAAAATGACAATAATTAATGATCGTTTATTAATAGTTCTCACTTTTATAAAGTAAAAAATAAATTATTTAACAACTATAGTATTCATCATTCCTGATTCTGCATGTTCTAGGATATGGCAATGGTGTGCCCACTCTCCTTTATCTAGAGGGACTATTGCTACTCTGACTGTTTCATTTGGATGAACTAATACAGTGTCTCTAAAATAGTTCTCATTTGAAGCTACTCCATTTCTACTAATCACTTTAAAGAATTGTCCATGAAGGTGCATAGGATGTAATCTAAATGATTCATTCTTATATTCAAGAATATTTACTTCATTATATTTCAATATATAATCTGAATTATCTGGAAATACTTCATTATTTATAGCCCAATTTATTCCCCCCATCATTCCCATTCCTCCATTACCACTAAATGTATTTAACTTAAAGCTAATATCAACATCATTATTAATAGCATCTGTCCAATCTGGAATATTAATATTAACTGGGTAATCAAAGTCAGGTGTCTCTATTGTACTGCCAGTAACTATGATTTCAGCTAGCTGGTAGTTATTTCTAGTATAGTAATCGTAAACCTTAAAAGTCTTTCCACTTGAATCTTTAGGAATCTTTATATCTAGATCTACTCTATTTCCAGGTGCTATTTCAAAATTGTCTAAATCAAAAGCTTCTTTTACATACATTCCGTCAACCGCAATTATTTTAGAATCTAGACTCCCAAAAGAAGGCAGATATACTCTTCCATTAGAAGTGTTAACTAATCGTAGTCTAATTCTCTCTCCAGGTCTTACCTCTAATTGCTCATTAATAGTGCCATTAACAGTAATTACATTTCCCCATCTACCATCATGCATTAGATCTCCGCCAGTTACAAAATTCGGATCTATTTGATAAGTATCTGTCATTCTAATATCATCTAATATCCAAACTACATCCTGTGAATATTCTTTTGAGATTTTATCTTCTACTATTAAAGTTCCAAATAATCCTCTTTCTACTTGCTCTGCTCCTCTTACGTGAGGGTGAAACCAAAATGTGCCTGCATCTTTAGGTGTAAATTCGTAAACAAATGAATCTCCAGGCGCTATTGGTTCTTGATTCACTCCAGGAACACCATCCATTGCGTTTGGAACTCTAACCCCATGCCAGTGTATTGTAGTTTCATCTGGGAGATTATTAGTAAAGTTAACCTTTAATGTATCTCCTAGATTTATTCTAATTTCAGGTCCAGGGATTTCTCCGTTATAGCTCCAAACTTTAGTCTTATAACCATTAACTATCTCTACCTCATCCTCATAAGCTCTAATACCAACTTCAACTACTTCTCCTGAATCATTAACAACATTTGAATAAGCATTACCAAATTCTCCTCTAAGAGCTGGCGAGCTAACATTGTTCGTGAGCAAGCTAGATCCAACAACTAATACTCCAACTACAAATAGGCCAATTGTCATCAAGTTAGTCGCTTTCTTTAAATTTGTTTTCTTAATTATTACTTGCATTTATTACTGTGTAATTATCAATCTAATTAATTAAATCACTTACTATTTGAACATCATTCTCCTCGATTCCTTCTAAAACTAGCTCTCCTTTATTATCATCTTTTAATTCTAAGCTAACTACCTTATCTTCAAAGCCATTATCCTCAAGCTCCATTCTGATAAGAGATACACAAGCTTGGCAGTGCATTCCATCGATTGTAAAAGTTGTATTCATTCTGAAATTATTAAAATAATTAAATTACAAAAATATCTACAGGCTTAACCATTCCCATTGAACAAGTAAGTTTATACTGACCTTTATTAGGCTCTCCTAAATCAATCTCAGTTATACCTTTGTTTAATGATACATAATTATCAATTAAACCATTTGCAGCCATAAAGTAAGCGCATCCTTGAATACCTTGATTATCTACTATGATTTTTGTAGGTACTCCTGCTTTGATTGTAGTAGAGCTAGTTGGAATATATTCAAATCCTTTTGCTGTTATATTGATTATTTGTACTCCTTCTTCATTTGCTGTAACTACCTCTCCTTGTTCAGAGCTGCTGAAAATATCATTCAAACTATCTAGTCCTAAAACATTCAACTGCCCATTTATATTGTAAATAGCAAAGAATATAATGACTAATCCTGCTACTATATTGAATTTTGCAGTTAAGTGAGGCTTTGAATTAAATGCAACTCCACTAAAACTTATCATCATAAGTGGTACAAAAGTACCAAGAGCGAACATCAACATTATTGCAGCACCTCTTATAAAGTCACCACTTGTTAATGCTATAGCTTGAGCTATTAAAGTAAATCCACAAGGAAGTAAAAATGTTAATGATCCAAGTAGAAAAGGCATATATCTACCTTTAAAATTTGTTTCATCAGATGCAAATCTTGTTAAAGATTTTGGCGCGGTGAATTTAAATCTTTGGAATTTATCTACTCCAAGCATCTGCATTGCTAGTATAAACATTATTATTGAGACAATAATTGTGATAGTTGCAAATACAGCTAAGTTATCTAACGATATTTTTTCACCTAATAATCCAAGAACTCCTCCTAAGATTGTAAAAGATGTAATTCTTCCCAGATGAAAAAGCATATGCGGCTCTGCTTTTTCTCTATTTGAATCCTTATCAATATAAATCTCATTCCATTGCTTACTCATAGATAGAAGCAATCCTCCAACAAGTGCCGCGCAGCTTGAAAACCCAGCTGCTAATCCTAGGAATAGGAACGCAGGTAAGGCTGATTTTGAATCTACACTAACGTACTGACCTAATTTTAGCTCTTGGAAAAAGTAAAAGGCTACTAATAATGAGACACTAATAATAATAAGCCTTAAGTAATTCTTGAACTTTTTTGGGTTTATACTTAGCCCTCCATTTTTAAAACTTATTGCTGGAGTTATATCTCTCTTAAACTGTTTGTCGCTAAATTTATATCCTAGACTCTTAAAATCTTTATTAAGTCCTTCTAAATTAGGTTTTTCTGTTCCAACATATTTTATGTCTACTCTCCCCCCTTTTAGAGAAGCATCAACTGAATCAATCCCGTCTTGCTTTAAAAGTTTTCTTTCAATTAATATTTCGCAAGAAGCGCAATGCATTCCTTCTACGTAAAGAGTGCAATTTGTAACTTGGTTATTTGGTTTATTTTTTTTGCTCATTTTATTTATTTATAATCGAATAATTTTAACAATTCCTCAGTTGTTTTCTTTTCTTCACCATTTTTAACTTGATCAATTACGCAGTGATTAAGATGATCTTCTATAATTAAAAGATCTATCTTTTTTAAGGCACTTTGTACTGCTCTAGATTGGTGAACTATATCTACGCAGTATTTATCGTCTTCAAGCATTTGTTGAATTTTTTTTAGATGACCTTGGACTATCTTTATTCTGTGAATTGCTCTTGTTTTTACATCTTTTTGATGTTTGTGGTTATGTTCCATAAGTATATTGTTTGAAATATTTTAATCCCTCTATAGGGGATATATTACTCCCAATTTTTAAATAATGCAAGAGAAGTTTTTTGTAACAAGTAACCTAAGAAAACGTTTAATGAAGTTTATTTCCTGTCTATAGCCATTTGTTTGCCCTCAAAGTAGAAAAATAGTAATCTAATATATTATTTAAATTTTAAAAACGACATATGAATAAAAATCCATTAATCTACATTTTAGCCCTTGCAATAATAGTAATCGGAGGTTATTTAGGCTATCAAGCTTTTAACGACGAAGAAGAAAAAGAAGATAGTGACACTGCCCAAGTTGATGAAAGAAATGATGAAGTGACAACTACAGTTACTCCTGGAGAAACAAATTTACCAAGTCCTTTAGAAGGCGAATTTGATGGAACAATCTTTGACTTTGCAGTAACAATGTCTAACAACGAATTTGATATCCCAATGATTGCTGCAGAGCCTGGGGATACAATTAACGTACTTGTAATATCAGAGCAAGGGTCACATAGTTTTGTTATAGATGAGTTAAATGTAGATACAGGAATATTAACTGCTGGAGAAAGAAAAGAATTGTCTATAACAATTCCAGAAGATATGGCGCCAGGAACATATGAATTTTATTGTGGAGTCGGGAATCACAGAGCGCAGGGAATGATAGGAGAATTTGTAGTAACACAACTATAGTCTAAAAATTTCAAGATAATAAAGAAGGCAACAATCATCATTGTCGCCTTCTTTATTAAAATATTTATTTATCTTGCTTTAATACCATAACCTCTCTAACCTCAACGCTTCAATCTAACTCATAAGTCGGGCAACCTTTAGTAATTTCTAGTGCTGCATCAATGCTTTTGAGTATAAGGTAATTTTTGTTAAAATCACCTAGTAAAAATATAAACCCTTTATGAACCTATTAACGGAACAAGTTTTAAATATGCTACCTCTCTTCTTACTAATACTAATAGGATTTGTTAGTGGAAAAGCATTAAAGATAACTGACTACTCTGTTATTTCAAAATTAATAATATTTGTTTTCACACCAATTATTGCTTTTAATGCAATTATCACAGCTCCTGTAAAAGCAAGTTTATTAGTACTTCCATTTCTTTTCTTTTTTACTACAACAATTTTAGCCTTAGTAACTAAGGTTGTATTAGCAAAATTTACAAAATGGGATTTAGCTCTTATTAATACACTTTCATATAGTTCAGGTTCTGGAAATGTAGCTTTTTATGGAGTCCCAGCTGTCTTAATACTTTTTGGAGATGAATATTTACCGATAATACTTATAAGTATGATAGGTTATATTATTTATGATAGTTCTATAGGTTATATTGGGATTGGTTGCACTAACACTTTATCAAGATTACTCAAGTAATGAGACTTATAGCTTTATAGTTGAAAACTCTCAGTCTACAATGGCAACTTTAGGGATATTTCTAATTGGTCTTGCAGTTTCTAACTTAAACGTAAAAATGAATAAGTCTTACTTATTCTCAATCTCTCTAATAAAAGTAGTAATTAACCCATTAATTATTTTATTATTGATACTCCTAGATAGAGTTACCTTCAACATTTTAGAAGAAAGTTATTATGAAATATTAATGCTTATTGGATCAGTTCCTGTAGCTACTAACTCAGTAATTCTTGCAACGGAATTTACAAAGAAAGAACAAACAGCAGCTTTAGGAGTTTTAGTTACAGCAATATTATCATTATTAAGTATTCCAGTTTGGCAGTATATTGTTGGATTGATATAAAAATAGTTTTACTGATTTAAAGAGTTAAACTAGTAATAACTATTAGTATGTAGAAAGCTGTATTTTTCTAACAATCTGAACTAAGGGACAATTTATATAAGCTAGAACCCCGCGTTTACTGTCTTTAAGTAAATTCTTGGTATTTGCTTTTTAAAGCTCAAATGGTGATAATAATTTATGATAAAAACAATAGTAATAGGCTCACTCAACACAGATCTAATAATTAATGGAGCAGAAAAATTACTGGGGCCTGGAGAATCTACTTTAAGCGATAGTTTTACAATAGCAGCTGGAGGAAAATCTAGAAATATTGTCGCTATGTTGGCTACTCTAAATTCTAACGGGCAATCAATCGCATTTATTGGAAAAACAATTAAAGATGAATTTGGATTCTGGAAATACCCGATTGATTCAATGAAAGATCTAGATATTGATACTTCAAATATAGATATTTTAGATTCACATCCAAAATATAACATGCCTGGTCTTGCAATTATCCCGATTGATAAGAAGGGACAAAATCAGATTTATCTAGTTCCAGGCGTTAGAGAAGACTTTTCTAGAAATGATATAGATAAGAAAGAGATTTTATTTAAAGAGGCAAAAGATGTTGTACTAACTTTAGAAATGCCGGTTAATGCAGCGATGAGAAGTGTTGAACTGAGTTTGAAAAATGATTCAAGATTGTTTATAGATCCTGGAGGAGTTGAAGGAAGAAAAGAACTAATTGATGTTGTTAAAATGGGTGGATATTTAATAAAGCCTAATGAGCATGAGGCTGAGGTAATAACTGGAATCAAAGTTAATTCAAAAGATGACGCAAAATTAGCTTGTGATAGTTTAAGGAAATTGGGATATGAGATATGTTTATTAACTCACGGAGAAAAAGGAGCTTATCTTTCGTATCAAGATAAATTTATACATCTCCCTATCCCAGATATAGATGTCTCAATGGGTAGCTCTGTTAGTTGTGGAGATCAGACTATGGCTGGTTTTATTTATGGTTTAGAAATAGGTTTAGGTATTGAGATGGCTTCTAAACTTGCTATAAAAGCTGGTACTTTACAGCATACTAAACAAGGTATTATTCCAATCACAAAGAATGAATTAACTTAAGAATAATATAAGTAATACTTTGAAATTATGGATACCAAAGAAGAGGCGTTTTATCATCAAGAACCCACAGATTGGGAGTCACAGTATAGACAGTATGAGCTTGGTAAAGAGTATATGGAACAAAGAGATGAATGGGGTTTGCTAGCAACGTCTATTTGGAAAGATCTTGCAAAATCTGACTTTCAATGTGACAACGAATTACTGAGCTTAATCTCAAAGTCTGTTAGCGAGAACTAAGGTGTTTACTCAGCCATCGAGTTTTAAGAGCTTTAAATCAAGATAATTTACCAGAACAATACAAAAAGATTCATCCTAATCAAAGTTCAGCAGTTAAATCTTTACAAGGAATTACAGAGTCATAGGAGAAAATAATAAATGAGAAAGATGACTCAAGACTATTTAGTGTTAAAGAAAGGGATCGGTGGCAGTCTTATTTACTACACAATATAGCGAAGGACCTAAGGTTTATGCACTTAGGAATACAAATAGCTCAAGATATCACTCAAGTAGAAATGACCTCTTTTGTAGAAGAAATACCAGAAGATTTAAAGGACCCTCAAAATTGGAGATTAAGACGTAATTTGAAAGATAGGGTTTGGATAATAGAAACTAAAATGGGTAATAAATATATTTTAAGAGAGCAAAAATCTTCATTTCACTTTGACCATGTTGAAGGCACTGGATTTAATTACTCTCAAGATTCAGAAAATGAAGCTTCTCTAGCAAAACAATATCCTGAAATTGTTACAGAAGATTATGTAGTTCAAGCAGAGAAGCCAATAATAGCCTGTACTCTACCTTACTCTTCTGATCCAAAGGCTGGAGATGAGTATTTGAAGTTTGCTATATATGAATTCGAAGAAGGGATTCAGTCGAGTTTTCCTCCAGAGCAGATAGAATATTTGGATAATCCTACTGATAACGAGATGTTAAGAAAGTATGAGCAATACCGTCAAAAATGTGAAGAATTTCTAATTGAGTCTTTGGAACTTTCTGACTATTCTAAGCTGAAGGCTGTTATGCTTGAGGAGTTATTTAGGGTACATGTAGGCTTAGGAATTATAATGAAAGGCGACTTACTAGGATCGATATTAAGTAAAGATGATCTTGTAAATTCAGATGCAGATGGATATTCACTGGCTATAAATCCTGAAGGAAAAATACAAGTTACTGTTTTTGATTTTGAGAGAGTGTTCCAAAATCCTACAGTTAGGGAAGAACATGAGAATTTAGCCGATAATTTCAGGGGCTTTAGAAGGATTATTAAATCCGCTACAGAAGACAATACTTTAACAGGAGGTTCAAGGTTAACTAATAAAAAGGCTGAGTCTATTCGTCAAGAATCAGATTTGGAAACTAAGGCTAACGTTTTCATGCAGGGACTTCCAACTGCTCTTTCTGATGAAGTTATGGAATTATTTGTACAAGAGAAGAAATATGAAAATACTGTAAAGCCGGATGACTTTAAGCTATATCAAAGGTTTGAATTAGAAAGTTTTAGAGCAATGAAACCTAGCCTAATCGATTTTCTCCGAACAAATTATAAGGATACGGTTGAGGAAATGATTGATGGTTTTGTAAGTGGGTATGAAGAAATCGTTATACAATTAGAATCTATAGACTACGGAGAAGATGATAATTTGTCCTCTTCTGAGATACTCTTATTAATAATGTATTTTCTGCAATCAGAGGATGGGAGGCAGATACTCAGAATTCTTCAGATGCACGTATAGTTATACGATTACTGGAGAACTTATCAAAGGATTACTATGAAAGGCCATTTGGTTATAAAGCCAAGGTAAAAGACCTGTCTGAACCTTTGCTTAAATATAATCCTAAGGCTGAAGCTAGTTATTATTCTTCTTTGGCGGAGAGCTTGGATTTAAAAGTTGGAGACACGCCTAAGGTTTTGTTTGCGTTAATTGATATATTCCTAAATCTGGGTTTTCACTATTTGAAAGAGGATGAAGAAAATGGTTAAATTAACGGAATAATAAATCTTGATAATTTTAGTCTTTA
>JAUZRK010000020.1 GCA_030950485.1 Candidatus Dojkabacteria bacterium
ACACATTTTAAACTACCTACTACCTACTACCTACTACCTACTACCTACTACCTACTACCTACTACCTACTACCTACTACCTACTACCTACTACCTACTACCTACTACCTACTACCTACTACCTACTACCTACAGGATTATATACTTCTCACCTTATAATTAAAAGCATTATTTCTATTTAACACTACTCTCTCTCTACATCAAGAAATATCTGTTGTGCTCCAACAAACCTAAGTTTAAATCCTCCAGTAGCACCATTTCTGTGCTTTGCAATTGTTAAATCTACAGTCTTTATCTCATCATCTGCCTCATCATCCTCCGAATAATCTCTACTTAAAAATAAAACAATATCAGCATCCTGCTCAATGGATCCAGATTCTCTAAGATCTGAAAGTTGAGGAACTCTATCTGATCTATTTTCAACAGCACGATTAAGCTGAGAAAGTGCAATTACAGGAATCTCTAGTTCTCTTGCCATTATTTTTAGCGATCTTGAAATTTCTCCTACCGCTTGAGATCTGTTTTCTATATCTCGAGTTTGCATAAGTTGAAGATAATCTACAACTACTAAATCTAAACCTTTTTCCATAGCTACTTTTCTAGCCTTACTTCTTAACTGCATAAGACTAATACCAGCGGTCTCATCAACATAAACTCTAGATTCTGAAAGTTTTCCAGACGCCTCAGAGTATTTTCTATAATCATCATCACTTAATTTACCCATTCTTAAATTCCATAAGTTAACCTTCATCTCTTGTGCAAGCATTCTCTCAATAATCTGTACAGCAGGCATTTCTAGTGAGAAGAACAATATAGATTTCGCCTCATTTACAGCTGCATATCTTGCAAGATGAATTGCAAGAGCACTTTTACCAACACTAGGCCTAGCAGCCAAGATAATCAAATCTGATTTATGTAGACCACCTAAATAATAATTTAAATCTTTTAGTCCAGTAGCAATTCCCCTCATAGCATTAGGATTCTTAGCATATTCATCTGCCTTCTTCATTTGTAATTCAAGAAGTGTCGGGGCATCATAATAATCCGTTTTAGTAGAATTTCTAGAAACTTTTAGAATATTTCCTTCAAGTTCATCAATTATATCGTCAATTTTCTTATCTTCTTCACGAGCCTTTTCAGTTAACTCTGCTCCAAATGTAATTAACCTTCTTCTCATTGAAGTCTCTTTTACAATGTCTGCATATTCAACGACGTTCGCAGCAGTAGGAACTTCTGAAATGATCTCAGAAAGATATACTGCGCCTCCACTCTGACTTAATTTTTTAGATTTTTTTAATTCACCAGTTAGTGTTAAAGAATCAACAGCTTTGCTAGATCCATAAAGCATCATTATATGTTCAAATATTAATTGATGCTTTGGATCATAAAAGTCGTCATGAGTTATAAGATCTGCAATCTTTGGTAAGACAGAATTATCAATTAAGACAGACCCAATTACAGCCTTTTCCGCCTCAATATTTTGTGGTGGTACTTTTAAATTAGACATTTATTTATTATACACTTAGAGAAATATATCTAGTTACAGAGTCATCGTCAGAAGAAAATTCTTCCTCTTTGAACTTAACAGTGGTCTTCTCGTAAATAATATTACTTATTTGTGCTACTTTAGTTTTTTCCTCATCGTTGTCATTTGCAAGCAATATTATAACTTCAGGCGTAAATCTTTTACTTAAAGATTCGATTAAAGCCTTATTATAAGAATTACAAATCAAAATATTGATTGAATCAAAATCTTCTAAAACTTCTTTCTCAAATTTAAAATCAGATGAGAAAAAGAAAATGTTAATATTTTCATCTGTATTTAATGCAAAATAATTTATATTCCCATCATGCTTATCCTCTGTCTGTTCCCGTGTAAAAAAACTAAACCCATGAAATTCATATTCTCCAGGTTTGTCTAGTGTAGAAAAAACTTCATTCGCTACATCAATTGTAAAAATATTTTTAGTTGGATCATAATTAATTGATGTCTTCTCTCCAGAAAGCTTAATTTCAACTGTTTTGTCATTTAGTCTCTTGATATCCATATACAATTTATATAATATAATAAGATCTTAATTATAATACACTTAGAAAAACTTTACTTAAAGCAAGATAGTGTTATAATTGTATCACAATTTTTATTAAATTTTGAAAATGAAAAAAGGAATACATCCAAAATGGAATAAGAACGCAAAAGTGATCTTAAACGGTAAAGAAATAATGTCAATAGGATCTACTAGAGACGAATTAAGTGTAGAAATTTGGTCTGGAAATCACCCATTCTATACAGGAAAAGAGATGTTAGTAGACACTGATAATCTTGTAGACAAATTTAATAAAAAAATCGAAGCTTCTAAGAGCTTTACAGGAAAAGTAAGAAGTAAGAAAGCTAAAAGAGCTAGAAAATCTACTTCAGGAGTTAGAACAGAATCAGTTTCTCTAAAAGACATGATGAAGTCACTTCAATAAAAAATCAATAAATTAAATAAAAGCTCAGTTTAAAAAAAACTGAGCTTTTTTATTTTTTATAATATACATTGTATAATTCACTGTTCAAAAAACAAAAATGATAAAAGATTATATAGATTTCATATCTAATAAAAATTTAAACTTAGACTCTTTTGTTTCAAAAAAGGAAGAACTTTCTAGACAAATTAAATCTTTAACAGACATTAATGATTTTGCTAGTGATGATTATGTTTCTGCTACACAAATGCTTGCAAGAACAGAAGAAGTGATTCAAAAAATAAAATCGTTTAAAGAATTAATAACAAAAGTTGAAGAAGCTGAAGAACTTCTTGATGATGAAGATTTTAAAGCTTTAGCAAATGAAGAAATTGAAAACTCTACAAAAGAATTAGATAGTTTACAATCTGAACTAACCGAATTTCTTTTCGAACCTTTAAAAAATGACGAACTTAAAGCAATACTAGAGTTCAGACCAGGCGTAGGAGGTGTTGAGGCGTCCCTATTTGCCGAGAGTTTGTTTAGAATGTATACCAGATATTGTAATAGTTTAGGGCTTAAGCTAGAGACTATCTCGATTGATTATGCAACTGAAGGTGGAATAAAAGAAGCTTCGTTTTTAATTAAGACAGATGGAGCATATGGTAAATTAAGATTTGAAGGTGGAATACATAGAGTACAAAGGATTCCTTCGACTGAATCATCCGGTAGAATCCATACTTCTACAGCAAGTATTGCAGTAATGCCTTTCTTTGATAAGAAAAATATTCAGATTAAGGAAGATGATTTAAGAATTGATGTTTTCAGATCTAGCGGACCAGGAGGACAATCAGTAAATACGACTGATTCTGCAGTTAGAATTACACATATCCCAACAGGCATTGTGATTAGTAGTCAAAATGGAAAGTCACAACATAAAAATAAAGACATGGCTATGTCGATTTTAGCAAGTAAGCTTCAAGAGATTGAAGATCAGAAAAGAGAGAGTGAAGAGAAAGATTTAAGAACAGAAATGCTTCAAGATGGAGATAGATCAGCAAAGATAAGAACTTATAACTTTCAACAATCTAGAGTTACAGATCATAGAATAAAAGAAAGTTGGTTTAACATTGATGAAATAATGAACGGAGAAATCGATGATATTGTAAAAACTGTTTCAAGAGAAATTAGATCAATGATCTCTAAGTAATTCTTCTATTTTAAATTCATTTTCTTGCTTAAGCATAAGTTTATTTCTGGAGCTCTGTATTATAGTTTTACAACGATCTGATTATCTACGGTCACAATAAACCTAATATATATTTATCTTATTGGAAGAATTAAGCGAAAATCTTTAATTGACTCGCCTGTTTACGATATTTTTTTATGAATTGATTTTAGAATAAGAATTGCTTATTACTTCAAAAGCTCTAGAGCTTTATCCATTTGAGGATCTTTTCCATTTTTATAGTCTTCAGTTGTATTTTCAACTATATATTTTGGAATTATTGGTGAATCAGCAGAAATATTATTTCCATCTGGAGTTAACCACTGTTGAAACACTACAAATAATAAACTTCCATCATCAAAGTTTACTAGTTCTTGCTCTACTCCCTTACCTACTGTTTCCATTCCTACTATTTCTCCTCTATCATTTTCAGAAATTCCAGCAGCTAGAATCTCAGAAGCTGAAGCACTCCCTTGACTTACTAAAACAACTACCGGTACATCTTCAAAAACTCCTTTTCTCTCATCTTTATATTCTTTAACTACACCTCTATTACTTTTCTCTTTCATTAAAATATCTCCAGAAGAAAGGAACTCTTCTAATATATATCTTACACCAACTACAAATCCTCCCGGATTCCCTCTAACATCAATCACTATTCCATTTATATCTTTGTTTTCTCTAAGAATATCTTCAACTAATACATCCCAACTATTTAAGAATGTTTGTACACTTACATCACTAAACTGAACTATATCTATCTTTATTATTCCATTACCTAAGTCTCTCCACATAACATTATCAATATCTATTTTCTCTCTTTTTATATCAAATGAAACTTCTTCTATAGTTCCATCTGTGTTTTCTCTTAAAACTTTTATATTTACATTAGTATCTTTTTCACCTCTTATAGCTCTTGCTACTTCAATAGGAAGTTTCTCGATCATACTTTGACCATCTACTTCAACAATATAATCATTTGCTATCATTCCAGCTGATTCTGCAGGAAACCCTTTTAGAACTGTTTCTACATAAGTGTAAGTACCATCATATTCAAGTGCAATTCCAACACCTTCAAAGTCTGCACTTCTATTTTCCATATAGATCTGAGATTCTTCTGGATCTAAAAAGTTAGTATATTTATCATCTAATGCATTTATGTAGCCTTTAACTAGCTCATAATTTACTGAATCAGAGTTTGGAAGATCTGTAATATATTTTTCTTCAAGAATTGCAATTACTGAGTTTAGATAGTCGTTGCTGTAGTAAAGATCACCTTCGTCAACGCTAGAAGTATCAATTAAATACCTTGGGCCAGAGTCAACATATACTGTCTCTGACTCTTTGTCCTTACCCATTTTTGAAATTAAGCCAACGGTTATAACACCAATGAAGATTCCTACTATGAAAGCAAGGGAAATTAAATACGGTATTGCGTCTTTTAATGATAGTTCATAATTAACATCATTTTTTTCTGATACCATCTTTAATTTCCCCCTAATTATTAAAATGTTTCTCTTTTTATACGTATTGAGTGTACGGTAAGAATGCTAGTTGTCTTGCTCTTTTGATAGCTATTGTTAGCTTCTTTTGATTCTTAGGACAAATACCTGTTCTAGATGTTGGTAGAATTCTACCTCTAGTAGTAATGTACTTCTTTAGAAGATGTACATTCTTGTAAGTAATTTTATCCTCTTTACCTTTTAAAGGGCATGACTCTATTCTTTTTCTTATAAATCTTTTATGTGTCTTTTTTTTAGCCATTTAAGAAAACTTAAGTCTTATTAAAATAAATCTTCACCATCTATGTCATCTGCTGATTCTTCATCAGATGCATTCTCTACAGTTTTTGTATCAGATTCTTTGTCTATATTCTCTTGTGGTGGTTCTGCACCAGTTTTATCCATAACTTCTGTTCCAGCTTCCTTTGCAGCATCTATTCCCACTGGAGCTCTGTCCTTTGAGTTTAGTAATACCATATCGTTTAGCTTGATTTCAGTTTTATAGTACTTGTTACCATTGTCATCTTCTTTAGCTCTTGTTCTTAATTCACCTTCTAGATAAACTAACATTCCTTTTGCTAAAACTTGAGCACATATTTCTGCTAGTTTATTAAATGCAACAATATTATGGTATTCAGCTCTTTCTTTAACATCTCCATTTGAGTCTCTCCAGCTTGTATTAGTAGCTACTCCGAATGTACATACGACAACGTCATTTGATGATTCTCTAATAATAGGATCTCTTGTTAAATTACCAATTAACATTACTTTGTTTAATGACCTTGACTTCGACATCTATAACAATAATAAAATTTTAAATATCAATATAACTTATCTTTTAATCAATAAGTATCTTAAAACATCTTGTACTAGGTTTAAATCTGTTTTAAATTCTTTAATTTTTGCAGGGTCTAAAGCTAGTTCATACTCTACATAATATCCTTCTTTAAAGTTTTTAATTGGATACGCTAGTAATCTTTTACCGATATTATCAGTCTCAGTTAATGTTCCTCCGAAATCTTTTATGAAAGTTTCTATTTTCTTAAGTGCATTATTCTTAATATCTTCAAAAAGAAGAGGTTTGAATAACAATACTAATTCATATTTTTGCATGTCTTTTTATGTAATATCTATATGTAAAGCTACCAATTATATAATAAAAACGGAAATTTTTTAACACTTTTATTCAAAAACAACTCTACTTCTTAAAGAATCAGATAAAGTTTGTGCTGACATAAACTCGATATCGCTGCCTGTAGGGATTCCCTTTGCTAATCTTGTTATTTCAATATCTTGATCATTTACTCTATTTTTTAGCTCATTTTTAATAAATATCGATGTTGCGTCACCTTCAACGTCAGGATTTAGTGCAAAAATCAACTCTTTTACTCCCCTACTTTCAATTCTTGGAAATAGACTTTCAATATTTAAATCGTCAGGACCAATTCCATTTACCGGAGAAATACAACCATTAAGAACATGGAATAATCCATTATAACTTCCAGTAGAATTCATATTTTCAAGATCTAAAGAATCTTCTACTACAATCATTAAACTAGAGTCTCTATTTGAGTCTAAACATATAGAACAAACATCAGACTCTGATATATGCCCACATTCTCTACATTGAGTAATGTTTTCCTCAACTTCCTTTAGAGATTCCGATAATTGTTTTGAAACAGATCTTCCATTTATAGCAAGAAATACTGCCAACCTGTTTGATAACTTTGGACCAACTCCAGGCAAAGATGATAATGAATTACTTAGATTATGAATACTCTTTGGTAATGACATTATTACCCTAGTAGTCCTTTAAGGTCTTCAAGACTTGTAGAACTAATAAGTTCTTTTTCAAGATTTTTCTTTGCAGCAGCAAAAGCTTTCTTAATTTGCTTTTCTAGTAAGTCTGCAAGCTTATCTACTTGATCTTCAGTAGTCTTAACTCCTAGGTTCTCAAGTTCAGATTTAAGTTCTATTCTATCAATTTCATCTTCTTCAATGTCGTTTAATCCATTTAATAAGACTCCAACCATACCTTCTTTTCCGGCAGCCTGAATTTGACTCATTTTCTTTTTAGCTTGTTGTGCCTTGTAAATTGCTTTTGGTACTCCTAAAACTCCCATATTCTTTTTAATAAAAACTAATTTTCTTAATTATCTTAATATTATAAACTATAAATCTTATAAAACAACCTAAAGTAAAATTGATTCAACTAAATCTGAATTATCTTTCTTTGTAACTGTTGCTGATTCTTCAGTTAGATCTATTTTAGAATCAACTTTTGACTGTGTATTACTTTCTTTTTCTGATACTTCACCAAGTTCAATTTTAATTTCTTTACTGCCAAGACCCATTTTTTGGATGATATTTATAATATTCTTCTTAGTTTCAGGATCATTTAAAAATTTAATATTAAAGTTATACCTATTTTTTATAATTAAGTAACTTTCATTCAGACTAATATCAGAACTAATTATTATTGCTTTTAGTCTGTTAGAAATTTCTCCGGCAAAATCACCTAGTTTCTTCATATCTATTGAATCATTTGTAGTGTCTGAATTCTTTTTTATTTCGACCTCATTTACATTACCTTTGCTAATTGGTTGGTTTACTTCATCATCATTTTTTATAGGATTACTCTTACTATTCTCATTATCCATTATTTTAATTTCGGGTTCACTTATAGAATTTTCAGTCTCTTTGCTATTATTAGCTATACTACTCTTCTCTCTTAAGTTATTAGGAGATGAAAGCTTATTTCCAGAAAATTCATTACAAAGTTTTATAAAAGAAATCTGAACTAACGTTGAAGCATCATCAAAGCTTCTTAAATCTGACTTAGCTTTTAGTAACTCCGCTATAATTTTCTGATAATTAATTATGTTATCTCCGGAAGTAATTCCTTGAACCATCATGTCTTTCAGTGCTCTTATATACTGATCTAAGAAAGCGCCTAAGTCGGCTACTTCGTTTCTAATTCTTGTAAAAATATTTAATGTTTCATTAATGTTACCACTAACAATACTATCTGTTATCTCTGCAAGAACTTTAGAATCAATCAATCCAAGAATTGATTTTACAATTTCATAAGTTATTTCTTCACCTCTCTCGTTAATTATTTTATTTAATATACTTTCAGCATCTCTAAAGCTTCCTCCACTTGCATCATAAATTAACTCTAATGCACTTTCTTCATATTTGATTTCTTCACTTTTAAGTATAAACTCTAGTTTTTTTAATAAACTTTCTCTATTTACTAAATTAAAATCATACCTCTGTACCCTTGATAAAATTGTGATAGGAATTTTATGTGGCTCTGTAGTAGCTAATATAATTACTACGTGAGCTGGGGGCTCTTCTAGAGTCTTTAAAAGGGCATTAAATGCCTCCTTGGTAAGCATGTGAGCCTCATCAATAATATAAACTTTATATTTAAGCCTAGTTGGCAAATAATTTATACTTTCTTTTAATTGTCTAATTTCTTCTATCCCTCTGTTTGAAGCTGCGTCTAATTCTACAATATCTAGAACTTGTCCTTTTTCTATCAAAAGAATTGTTTCATCTTCTGGATCTATATCTCCTCTTTCCTTAAATGAATCAGAGTTTATTGCTTTTGCAAATAATCTTGCAGTTGAAGTTTTACCAGTACCTCTTGGTCCTGAAAATAAATACGCGTGCTGAATTTTATCTGATTTTATAGATGAGACTAATAAATTCTTTATATGGTCTTGACCAATAAGCTCAGAAAAAGTTTTGGACCTATATTTTCTATAAAGTACTTCTGACATTTACAATATTTTAAACTTAAATATTTTACCAGAAAGATAAGGGTAAGTTTCGTAAACTTGTGAAAAAAGCGACATCTTAGTGTCGCTTTTAATTCGATTCAATTTAATACTTTTAGTTACTGTGTCTTCTAGCAAATGCTCTTCTTCTCTTCTTCATTTTCACGTAGACCTTTCTTTTATCGTGCTCTTTAGCTGTTTTAGGAACAAAGAATCTGTTCTCTTGCAGCTTTTTGATAACACCTTCTCTAGTAGCCTCTCTCCATAAAAGTCTAAGTGCTAGATCAATTGACATCTCATCATTAACGATTACTGACATATCTTTTTATTTATAAATTAATTAACGCTATGAATTTTAACAGATTTTACTACTCTTTACCAAATATTTAAACTTAAATGCTCCCCTATTTACCTAAAGCTGATTTTATAAAATCTCCTATATTACCTATTATGCCTAGATTTACAACGTCTTTTATAGTTATCAAAATAGATAGTAAAATTAAGAAACTAAATCCTGCTAAGTTTATTTTTTCCAATGTTGAATCCTTAAATTTCTTCCCTCTTAAGCTTTCAGCTACTGCAACGGCAATTTGTCCTCCATCTAAAGCTGGAAATGGCAAAATATTAACCATTGCTAAAGATATACTTATTAATGCTGCTAAAAAGAAAAATGCTTCATAAACTTGCTCTTCGACAACATCATTAACTGTCCCACCGACCGCAACTGGACCACCTACACTGTTGCTTAAGGTTTCGTAGTCATTTTCTTTTATAGAGTCTGAAATTATAGATCCCAGTGCTTTTACTTGAAATATAGTTAAGTCATAAGTATGAGCAATTGGAGATAATAAGTTCTCTTTATATTTTACAAAATAACTTGTTTTAGTATTTCCAAAATCAGATTCAAAAGGCAAATCATACGCCGCATCTAGAACAAATCCTTCTTCATTCTTGTCCCCTAATTTAACTTCAAGAGATTCAATACTAAAATCATTAATATTCAATAAATTTACAGTTACATCTTTACCTGCTAGTTCACCTAACTTTTTTAAAAACTCAGATTCACTTTTTATATATTCATCATTAAATCCAACTATATAATCACCTCGCTTTAACCATTCTGCAGAATCCCCGTCTTCTTTTACTCCTGTAATTCTAATTGGAAATAATTCATTTTGTCTTTCGACATTATTAAACTCATATTCTGAAAAAGCTGGTATTACAAATGTATACTCCTGAATCTGAAAATTAATAAACAAAAGAACTATTGCTGTAAGTATATTCATCATTATTCCTGCCGAAAGTATAAAAACTTTTGGTAAGAGAGATTTATTTCTAAAACCATTTGGTGACTTTGATTCCGCCTCTCCTTCTAATTGTACGAAGCCTCCAAGAGGAATTGCTCTTAATTGATATTTTGTTCCTTTAAATTCCTTTTGTATTAATATTGGTCCAAATCCAATAGCAAATTCATGAACATCTACTTTCATTAGCTTTGCAGCCGCAAAATGACCAAATTCATGAACTAATACTAAGAAACTAAGTATTAATAAAAAGAAAAAAATTGTTAGTAAAAAATCCATATATGTTTATTTATCAAGGATAAGTATAAGATTGATAAGATTAATTAGCAACCATTTTAGTTAAAGTAGTGTACTTCGTCTTGGAATCTATTTGGCCAGAAGTTCAATTGATCTTCATTAATTCCTAAAGATTTCCCATATTCAATTGCATTTTTCCATGAAGAAATATGTGAAGTAACGTCAAAGATTTTATCTTTATATATTATTACTAATCTTTCATCATTATAAACATGATTAAAGTATTTACCTCTAATCATGTTCTTTTGTATAAGTTTTATTTGATTCTCAATCTCTTTATCATTAATCTCAATTCCATAAACTATCCAATCACTATTCTCAAACACTTTTGTTGAAAATGATTTATATGTTAATAGGAAAGTATTATCTTTAAATGATTTATTTAATAAAATCCCATGATACATGGCTATTGTTAATAATATTCAAATAAAAAAAATACTTTTTAGAATTAATGTATATTCTATTTTTTTGCCTTTCAAAAAACTAGACACAAAAATCCAAAAACTATTTTTACATACTCATCAACTCTTTTTCTTTCTTAGCTGCAATCTCCTCTGCTTTTTCAATTGCATTATCTGTTTCTTTTTGAATATCTTCTTCATCTCTTTTAACATCATCTTCAGATACTCCATCTAAAGCATCTAATTTTTTTCTGAAATCTTGTCTTATTTGTCTAATTTTAACTTTGGCATCTTCCAAAAGCTTACCTACAGATTTTGTCTTTTCTTTTCGATCTTCTTCTGTAATAGCATTAAATCTAAGTCTGATTGAATCTGCTTCCATAATGACGCTAGCGCCTAAATTTGCTTCTCTCAGAGCCTTATCTACTGATCCTAAAATAGATTTATCCCAAACATTTACTTTTACACTTACTGCATCCTCTACTACAATTTGTCCAACAGTGTTTAGCTTTGAATTTGTTCCGTAAGCTTCAACATCAACTGTACCGATCATGTTAGCATCTGGTTTTCCAGTAACAACTTTTTTAAGTTCATCTTTAAAATAATTCATTCTCTCCTCAATCTCTTTCAAGAATTTTTCTTTTTCGTATAACATAATATTTTCTTAATAATTTAATGTACTTAACATAATGATAAAGGGTAATAGAGTTTTGGTCAATTAATAAAAAAAAGTACAACAATTGAATTACATTAGTAATTACAATTGTTGTACTTATATTTAAACTAAAAACCTATATTAATCTTCGTCAGATTCAGTTACTGTATTTTCTAATTTACAAGCAACTACATCTTGAGCAACTTCAAATTTAGAGAATTGTTTAATTTCAACTTTCTCTCCAATTTTAGCTACCAATTCACTAATATAGTCTTTTACAGTTCTTGTTTCATCAGTAAACAGAGTTTGTTCTAATAATGCATTCGCTGTATAGAATTTTTCAAGTTTACCTTCAAGAATCTTTTCTTTTACTCCTTCTGGTTTACCTTCTAATTCTTTTAGGAATGTGTCTTTCTCTTGAGCTAAAAGATCTGCATCTACACTTTCTCTTGAAATAAATGTAGGATTTGCTGCAGCAACTTGTAAAGCTATATCATTTGCAAATTTCAATAGTTCTGGACTTTTAGCTGCAAAGTCTGTCTCACAGTTAACTTCCACTACTACTACTACTTTATTATTAGAGTGTACGTAAACGCCTAATACTCCATTAAGAGCCGCTCTTCCTTTTCTTTTGTCTGCTTTAGCAACACCTTTTTCTCGAAGAAACTTCATTGCTGCTTCTTCGTCACCATTTGATACTGTTAATGATTCTCTTACAGCGCCAACTCCTGCTCCAGACATTTCTCTTAGTTTTTTAATTTGGTCGATAGTAATTTCCATTTTCCAATAATTTAAAATTTAAAATATCTAATTTTCAACTGTTTTACTTCTTTTCTTTATCCTTTTGTACTTGCTCTAGAATTCCTTTTGACTTACTTCTCTTTGTCTTTAGTTTACTAGTTGTAGAATTAGAAACTGGAGCAGATGAATCCGAACTTCCAACGCTAATAGCGCTTGATGCTTCACTTTCATCTTCTTCATCTCTTCCCTTAATTATTTTAATTTCTTCATTTGAATAATCTTTCAATCTATGGATTATTTCCTTACCTTTATTACCTTCTTTTACTGCGTCAGCTAATGTTTTAACAATTAGTCTTATAGATTTAATTGCATCATCATTAGATGGAATTATATATTCAGCAATATCGGGATCTGTATTAGTATCTACTAATCCAACAACTGGAATATTTAAATTTTTACATTCTCGTACAATTCCTTTATGGAACTTTGCGTCGATAATTACAGCAGCTACTGGAAGATTATTCATAGATTTTACTCCTCGATATAATCTGTCTAGTCTTTGCCATTCTTTTTTCATTCTAGAAATCTCATATTTAGTTCTTCCTTGAACTCCCTCTTCGAATGATTTTTCAATACTAGTTAATTTTCTTAAACTTTTTTTAATCTCGCTAAAGTTAGTTAGTAATCCTCCTGCCCATCTTGCTGAAACGAAGTAACTTCCTGATCTGATCGCTTCTTCTTCAACGATTCTTGCAGATTGTTTTTTTGTACCAACAAAAATCACATAACCACTTTTAGATTTAAAGCTTAAAAATTTTATTGCTCTTTCTAAGTACTCTTTTGTCTTCTCTAGGTTAATAATATGAACGCTTCCTGCTTGAGAATAAATAAATTTATTCATCTTAGGATTCCATCTTTTAGACTCGTGACCAAAATGTACACCTGCCTCAAACATTTCTTTTACAGTAGGAGCAGTTACTTTTGTCACATGATCTTCTAATTTAGGTACTGGTACCTTAATTACTTTTTGTGAAGATTTATCTGAAGCCTTTTTTTCTTCGATCTTTTTTATCTGTTTTTTTACAGCCTCGTCAGCTGCTTTTTTATCTTCTGGATCTACAGAAGGTGTATTTGTAGCCTTTTTATCAGCCATATGATTCCTTTATTAATAATTAAAATACTTCCCTAGACACCCTAAATAAGGGAAGGAAAAATGTCTAGGTGCTGGTTTATCGTCAAAATTATAACCCTAAATGCTTATAAAGTAAAAGCCTAAAGAGCTATTAAATATAAAACTGGAGATAAATTATTCTAAACCGTAGTTATATCTGTTGGTGTTGCAGTCGTGTCTGTTGGCACTACTGGATCTATTATTGTCGTTGTTGTATCAGTTGGCGCTACTGGATCTATTATTGTCGTTGTTGTATCAGTTGGCGCTACTGGATC